>CAMDMZ010000001.1 GCA_945902805.1 Propionivibrio dicarboxylicus
GCCGAATTGGACACCAATATCTACCCCAAAGGCATTCGGGTCAGCGATGATGAACTGGAAATGGTCAACCTGACCAAGGCAGCATTCCACGGCGAATGGAACTACACCATCGATAAGAACTGTTCAGGTTAAATCTGGACGGGCCCTAAGCATTTTCGCGGTCGGCATCTGGTCCCTCGCCTTCTACGCCACCCGCAGCCTGCACGACGATACGGAGCGGCTGCTTGGCGAACAGCAGTTCTCGACCGCGTCCTACATCGCCGCCGAAGTCAATCAGGGACTGCAGGATCGGCTGAGAGCGCTGGAAAAAGTCGCCTCCTTATCGGCCGAATCGATGCAAGCTGGCCCAGCCACGATACAAAAGCTGCTGAATGAGCGACCGACCTTGCAGGAATTGTTCAACGGTGGCATCACCGCTTACGGCCCCGATGGGACAGCCATCGCTGATTTTCCGCTATCGACCGGACGCATCGGCGTTAATTACATGGATTTCGCCACCATCGCTACCGCCCTCAAGGAAGGCCGCGCGACCATCGACCGCCCGGTCATCGGCCGCAAGCTCCTGGTTCCTGTGGTGCGCATGGCGGCGCCGATTCACAATGCACAAGGTCAAGTCATCGGCGCCCTGGCCGGCGTGATCAACCTGACCAAACCGAGTTTTCTCGATCGCATTCCGGAAAAACTCGTCAGCACAACAGGCAGCTACCTGTTTCTGATCTCGCCAGCGCACCAAATGGTCGTCTCGGCCTCGAACAAAAACCAGATCATGGCCGCAGTGCCAGTCCCGAGCGACAGTCCCGGGCTCGACCGTTTCATGGCAGGCTACGAGGGGTCGCTAGTGTCCGCCAATCTCCAGGGGATTGAAGTCTTGGCATCGGCCAAAAGTGTGCCCGTCGCGGGCTGGCTGGTCATCCTCGCCTTGCCCACGACGGAGGCGTTTGCACCGATTCTGTCGATGCAGCGCAGCCTGTTGCTGGCGGCCCTGTTCCTGAGCGTGCTGGCCGGTGCATTGACCTGGTGGATGTTGCGCCGCGAGTTGGCGCCGATGCTCATGGCCGCGCATGCCCTGGCTCGCCAGTCCACCAGCGATCAGCCACCACAGCTCTTGCCGGTGACCCGACAGGATGAGATCGGCCAACTGATCGGTGGCTTCAATCACCTCCTGGATTCCTTGACCCAGCGCGAATATTCGCTGCGCAAACTTTCACTCGCCGTCGAACAGAGCGTGGAGAGCATCGTCATCACCACCCTGACGGCTGACATCGACTACGTCAATGAAGCCTTTGTTCGCAATACCGGCTACACCCGCGATGAACTTGTCGGGCGCAATCCGCGCCTCCTGAAGTCGGGTAAGACCCCTGCCGCTACCTACGCCGCCATGTGGGACGCGCTGAAGCATGGACTTCCCTGGAAAGGCGAATTCATCAACCGGCGCAAGGACGGCAGCGAGTATGTCGAATTTGCCATCATCACACCGCTGCGCCAACCAGACGGCCGGATAAGTCATTTCGTCGCGGTGAAAGAAGACATCACCGAGAAAAAGCGCATCGGCGCCGAACTGGACGCGCACCGCAATCACCTCGAAACCATCGTCGAACAACGCACCATGGAACTCAACGAGGCACGGCTCCAGGCCGAATCAGCCAACCTGGCGAAGAGCGCTTTCCTCGCCAACATGAGTCACGAAATCCGCACGCCGATGAACGCCATCCTCGGCCTGACGCACCTGCTGCGCCGCGATGGCGCAACGCCGGCGCAGGATGATCGACTGAACAAGATCGACGGCGCCGGCCGCCACCTGCTGTCCATCATCAACGACATCCTTGATCTGTCGAAGATCGAAGCCGGACGACTGCAACTGGAAAACACCGATTTTCACCTGTCTGTCATTCTCGACAACGTCGCCTCCATCATCGGCCAGGCAGCACGCGACAAAGGGCTCATCATCGAACTGGACCGCGATTCCGTGCCCCTGTGGCTGCGCGGCGACCCAACGCGACTGCGCCAGGCGCTGCTCAACTACGCGGGCAATGCCGTCAAGTTCACTGAATCCGGCCGCATCGCCCTGCGCGCCAAACTGCTCGAAGACAGCGGCGACGATCTGCTGGTGCGCTTCGAAGTCGAAGATAGCGGCGTCGGTTTGGCGCCGGACGAAATGGCGCGCCTGTTCCATGCCTTTGAACAAGCCAATGTCTCGACCACACGCAAGTACGGCGGCACCGGCCTCGGCCTCGCCATTACGCAGCGCCTCGCCGCATTGATGGGCGGAAAAGTCGGTGCTGACAGTACGGCGGGGCAAGGCAGCACTTTCTGGTTTACCGCGCAGGTTCAGCGTGGCCACGGCATCATGCCCGTCACCTCGACGCACAGCGCGGCCGATGTCGAGGCGCTACTGCGCCAGCGCCATGGCGGTGTGCGGATTCTGCTGGCGGAAGACAATGCCATCAACCGCGAAGTGGCGCTGGAACTGCTACACGGCGTTCATCTCGCCGTCGACACTGCCGCCGATGGTCGCATTGCGCTGGCGATGGCGCAGGCCCACGCCTACGACCTGATCCTGATGGACATGCAAATGCCGGTCATGGATGGCGCCGAGGCGACGCGCGCCATTCGCGCCCTGCCGGGCTGGGGCGATACGCCCATCCTGGCGCTCACCGCCAATGCCTTCGACGAAGATCGACGCCTCTGCGAAGAAGCCGGCATGAGTGATTTTGTCGCCAAGCCGGTTCAGCCGGAATTGCTCTATGCCGCCTTGCTCAAGTGGCTGCCGGCGAACGCGACCGACACCGTGCCACACCCGCCTGTCCGGCTCGTGCCCAGCGCAGCTCAGGCCAGCAACAGCGACACCCTGGCCCAACTATCGGCCTTGCGCGGCCTTGACGTCGCCCGTGGCGTGGCCGTGGTGCGTGGCAAAACCAGCCGCTACCTGGAACTGCTGAATCTGTTCGTCGCCTCGCATTGCGACGACATGGCGACGATAACGACCACGCTCGCCAATCACGATCAGCCCAGTGCCCTGCGCATGGCGCACTCGCTCAAGGGCGCCGCCGCCACACTCGGGGTCAATACGGTGGCTGAAGCCGCCAAGCAGTTGGAAACCATACTGCGCATGAGTGCGGCCAGCGCCGACGATAGCGAACAGATTCGCCGTGCGATGGCGAGCATCGCGCAGGAACTGGCTACCCTCGCGACGGCGCTCTCCAGCATGCCCACCAATCCGGCAACGGTAGAATCAGCGCATCCGACAAAACCTGCCTGAGGATAGCCATGGACGAACAACTGCTTTACGACGAACATCCCGCGATGTTCAGAAACCATCCCTTCGCCTTCATACTCTGCGTCATCTTGATCGCGGCCTTTGGCCTCGGCCTGATCATCCTGCTGATCTGGTGGCTGCAAACCCTGGGCACCAAGCTGACGGTGACCAACGAACGCGTCACACTGCGCAAGGGCATCCTGTCCAAGTACACCAACGAGGTGTATCACACGGACATTCGCAACGTGCAGCTCAACCAGAGTTTCTTCCAGCGCCTGTTCGATGTCGGCACCATCGCCATCTCGACCGCCGGCCAGGAAGGCGTCGAAATCTCGGTTGAAGGCATCCCGCATCCACAAAATGTGCGGGACATCATCGATACTCACCGGCGGCAGAAGAAGCCGTCGTGATCACCGTTCATCACCTGGAGAAATCGCGTTCACAGCGGGTGCTCTGGCTGCTCGAAGAGCTTGAATTGCCGTACAAGATCATCGTCTATCAACGTGACGAGAAAACGCACCTAGCACCGCCGGAATTGAAATCCATTCATCCGCTGGGCAAGTCGCCGGTGATCACCGACGGCAAAGTCACCGTCGCCGAGTCGGGCGCCATTCTTGAGTACATCGCCGAGAAATACGGCCAGGAATTGACTGGCGACTTGGCACACCTGGAGCCGGCACGTGGCAGCGCCGAATACCGGCAATCCCGCTTCTGGATGCATTACGCCGAAGGCTCGCTGATGAGCTGGCTGGTGATGAAACTGGTCTTCATGACCATCCCGACGCAGCCGATGCCATTTTTTGTCGCGCCGCTGGTGCGCCCGATTGCATGGCAGATTTGTCGGCAGGTGTTGGCCAAGCTGATCGATCCGAATGTCACCACCGCCATGGACTACATGGAAGAACACCTAGCGACACGCAAGTGGTTTGCCGGCAATCATCTCACCCTGGCCGATTTTCAGATGAGCTTTGCCATCGAAGCCGTGCTTTCACGC
The DNA here is from genome assembly GCA_945902805.1 of Propionivibrio dicarboxylicus. Taxonomy (GTDB): domain Bacteria; phylum Pseudomonadota; class Gammaproteobacteria; order Burkholderiales; family Rhodocyclaceae; genus CAMDMZ01. The sequence goes on from CAMDMZ010000001.1 coordinate 4,251, forward strand.
GGCGTGGATTCCGACCGCTATCCCCGACTCCTGGCTTACCAGCAACGCATCAATGCACGCCAGGCGTATCAACGCGCCATCGCCAAAGGCGGGCCGGTGGTGATGTGATCCGGTCGCGTTGGGCGACGAGTAACGACCATGAATACCTCTGACAACCCCCTGCCAAACGAAGTCCGGCTACGCCTCCTGTTGGACGACGACCTGCCGGTGCTGGCAATCAGCGGCGACATCAGCGCCCTGCTCGGCTTCAGCATCGATGACTACCTCACGGCCCGGGTGTCGCTCAAGAATCAGATCCACCCACACGATCAGGACATCACCGACCTGCTCTTTTCCCCGGCAATCGACCCCGTGGTCGGCGAATTCAATATCCGCCTGCGCCAGGCCAACGGCCGCATTCTTTGCTGCAAGGGAAGCTACCGCAAGGAGCTCACCGCCGACGGCATGCTGCTTGATCTCTGGCTGGTGGATGCCAAAAGGCTGCCTCGGACCATGGCGGACGCGTCGACGCTGGCGGCTTTCCGGGCGATGATGGAAAACACCGACGATTTCATCTTCTTCAAGGATCGCAACCATGTGATGACCGGTGCCAGCCAAACTCTGGTCAGCCTGTGCGAGCCGGCCGAGCACTGGACCGACCTGCTGGGCAAAACCGATTACGACATCTTCCCCGAGCCCTACGCCGATGTCTACTATCGGCTGGAAAAACAGATCTTCGCCGGCATGCCAGTGGCGCATGAAGTTCAGGAGTATCTGAGCAAGGACGGCCGCAAGGGCTGGGTCGATAACCGCAAATACGCCATCGCCGACGATAAGGGCACGATCATCGGCCTGTATGGCATCGCCCGCGACATCACCGAGCGCATCCTGGCCGAAGAGGCGCTACGCAACAGCGAGCTGCGCGCGCGCTCCGCCATCGATGCCTCGCCAGTGCCGATGGCCCTGAACGATGACAACCGCAACATTGTCTATGTGAACGCGGCCTTCGTGCGCACCTTCGGCTATTCCCGTGAGGAAATCCCAACACTCGATGCGTGGTGGCCGAAGGCCTATCCGGATGCCGCCTATCGCCAACAGATTGCGACCGGCTGGCAGCAACGCCTTGAGACAGCGCGGCGCCAGGGCACGCCATTCGAGCCGATGGAAGGCTACATCTGCTGCAAAGACGGTACGGTACGAACCGTGCTGGCCGCCGCTGCCGAGATAACGGCAATGCCTGACAATATCCATCTGGTGACGCTTTACGACATCACCGAACTGCGTGCATCTCAATTGGAACTGCAACGGCGCGACCGTTATCAGCGTGCCTTGCTCGACAATTTCCCGTTCATGGTCTGGCTGAAAGATACGGAAAGCCGCCTGCTCGCCGCCAACCAAGCTTTCGCCGCTGTGGCCGGCCAGCCGTCATCGGAGGCCCTGACCGGCAAAACCGACCTTGATTTCTTCCCACGCGACCAAGCCGAAGCCTACCGAGCCGACGACCGCGAGGTGCTGTTGTCCGGCAAACCCAAGAACGTCGAGGAGCTGATGCACGGGGCCGGCGCGATCACGTGGATAGAAACCTACAAATCACCGGTCACACTGGATGGCCGAGTGATCGGTACGGTCGGATTCGCCCGCGACATCACCGAGCGCAAACGCATCGAGGCCGAGCTCGAACGATACCGCCAGCATCTGGAGGCCATGGTCGAGGAACGCACCGCCGCGCTCTCGATTGCCAAGGAAGCGGCCGAAGCGGCGAACCGAGCCAAGAGCACCTTCCTCGCCAACATGAGCCACGAGCTACGCACACCCATGAGCGGTGTGATGGGCATGATCGACCTGGTCTTGCGCCGCACTAGCGACGAGAGGACTCGCGACCAACTGGCCAAGGCCCAGCAATCCTCGCGTCATTTACTTGGCGTGATCAATGACATTCTCGACATTTCCAAGATCGAAGCCGAGCGCCTGACGCTAGAAACGACCCGGCTGAAGCTTGCCGATGTGCTGGAAAACCTAGACGGCCTGATCAACCAGCGGGTCACCGAAAAGGGGCTGGACCTGCGCTTCGATATCCCCGCTGATCTCGCGGCGCTTGCGCTACAAGGCGACCCGTTGCGTCTGGGCCAGATCTTGCTGAATCTGACTGGCAACGCGGTGAAGTTTGCGGCACACGGCTCGATCGTGGTGCGGGTGCGGCGCAGCGACGCCAACGCGACCACGATACTGTTGCGCTTCGAAGTTGAGGATAGCGGCATCGGCATCACGCCGGAGGATCAAAAACGCCTCTTTACCGCGTTTGAACAGGCCGATGGCTCAATGACGCGCAAGTATGGCGGCACAGGGCTGGGCCTGGCGATCAGCAAGCGACTGGTGCAGATGATGGGCGGCCAGATCGGCGTCGATAGCACCCCTGGGCATGGCAGCACGTTCTGGTTCACGGTCCGCCTCGCTCGGGACCGCTCGGCCGCCGTCCCGCCAGCACCGACTTTTTCAAACGAAACCGCCGAAGCCCGCCTGCGCCGCGACTACCCCGGCGTGCGCATTCTGCTGGCCGAGGATGAACCGATCAGCCAGGAAGTATCACGCGGCTTGCTCGAAGATGTTGGCCTGCAGGTCGACCTGGCCGACGATGGCGCGATTGCTGTCGGCATGGCCAAGCGCCAGCGCTACGCCCTGATTCTCATGGACATGCAAATGCCGAACCTGAACGGCATCGATGCGACGCGAGCGATCCGCGCCGACTCGCTGAACCGCACCACGCCCATCCTGGCGATGACCGCCAACGCTTTCGACGAAGACCGCAAACTCTGCCTCGCCGCCGGCATGAACGACCACATCGCCAAACCGATCGACCCGGATTCGCTCTATGAAACCTTGGTAACCTGGCTGAAGAAGTAGCGAGATCTAGCTCAACTCAAGCTCAGCGCCGGATCAACTCTTGGTCGCCTGACTCGCCAGCAGCGACAACATTTCGGTGACGATTTCCGGCTCGATATCGATGCCGAGTTCCAGCCCGGGATTGACCGAGATGGCAAAGCCGGCAGCCATACGCTCGACGATCCATTTGAAATCGGCCAGCAGACCGCCGCTGTAGTCGGGAAACTCAGCGAGGAAATCCTTGGCCCGATCGGGGCTGGTGAACAGCACCAGGATCTTCATGCCGTCATCGTCCTCGATCACCAGCGGCGTGCCCTTGGTTGTGCGCTGGAAGCCTTTGATCCCGCTATCCGGCTCATCGCGGATCGGGATGAAGATCTGCTCGCCCATCAGTTGGCGCATGAAATCCTCGCTCGACAACTCGCCGCTCATAGCTGCCAGCAGTTTCTTTTCCAGTTCGCTTTTTGGCTCGCTCGTTGGTACCAAATCCTGTCCGCCCATGCTGATTGCCCGCCGTTTCGTTGAAAAAGCTTAGATTGTGGTCGCCTGTGCTAGATTCAACCCATGCGCCATCCAACCCTGATCCCTCTGCCTGACTCACGCCGCGCCTGGCCCGGGCCGGATTTCGCCGCCGTCCTCAAGGCCGAGCTTGAAGCCCTGCCGGCAAACAGTCTGCCGCTCGCGCAAGGTGGCACGCTGGGTGGATATGTCGACGACAGCCGCATTGTCGCCAGCGTACTGCGGATCACCGAGACGACGGGAGCAATCGAGGCGACGATCGGCATTTTCTTCAGCGAAATTCTTACCGGCTGCAGTTGCAGCGAAGATCCGGACATTCAGAACGCGTATTGCGAACTCGTCCTCGCCATCGACAAGCACACGGCCATGGCCACATGTTTACTTCGGGAGCCGTAATGCTCAATCGCAACGAAAAGAAGCCCCGCAAACCAATCCATCCGAAGCGCTCGCGAAAACAGGGGCTGCCGGCCGGTACCTTGCTGCATTTGGGCGAGCGCAAAACCGAGACTGCCGCCGTAACACTCATCGAATACGGTGCGGACGGGCTTACTGAAAAGTCCTTTGTCGGCCCTGACGATTGCCGCAACTGCGCCCCAAGCCAGCCCAAGTTCTGGCTCAACGTCCATGGCCTGCATGAGTCCGATGTGTTGAGCCAGATCGGCCAGCGCTTCAAACTGCATCCGCTGGTCCTTGAGGACATCCTCAACACCGACCAGCGCGCCAAGGTCGAAGACTATGGCGATTACCTGTTTCTCGTTGCCCGCCTGTTCGATTACGACGCCAGCACGCTCAATGTCACCACCGAGCAGGTCAGTTTCATCATCAGCAAAGACTACCTGCTGACATTCCAGGAACGCCCCACTGGGAGCTTCGATCCGGTGCGCGAATGGCTACGCCAGGACAAGGGCCGTATCCGCCAGTTGGGCGTCGACTACCTGGCCTATGCTCTGCTCGACCTGCTGGTGGACCGCTATTTCACGGTGCTAGAACAGATCAGCGAACGCACCGAACAACTTGAAGACGACCTGATGGCCAGCCCCGATGCGGCGCATCTGCAAACACTGCATCATCTCAAGCGCGAAACCCTGACGCTACGGCGCGCCATCTGGCCCCTGCGTGAAGTGCTAAACACGCTGCTGCGTAGCGACAGCCGCTTCTTCGCCACCGAAACCCAGCTCTACCTGCGCGACATTTACGATCACACCGTCCATCTTATCGAATCGCTCGAAGCCATCCGCGACCTCATCGCTGGCATGCTCGACATCTATCTCTCGTCGATCAGCAACCGCGTCAATCAGGAAGTCCGCGCCCTCACGGTTGTCGCCATCATCTTCATGCCGGCGACGCTGATTTCAGGCATTTTCGGCATGAATTTTCACACCATGCCGCTGCTCGACAACCCCACCGGATTCCTCCTGGCCATCGGCCTGATGGTCGGCGTCGCCAGCACATTGGGTGCGATTTTCTGGCGACGGCGCTGGCTGGAATAGAGCAACAACGTAGCAAATCAACGCCCGTCGCAGACTCTGAATTTCCGATTCCGTTGTTCCCACGTAGGCGGGAACCCGGTACTAGATCCCCGCCTGCGCGGGAATGACGAGTAAGCCGGCGTTTCGCTTACTTTGGCGCAGCCGATTTGCACGATGCGCTGGGCTTCTTTGCGATGGTCTTGGTGGTGGTTGCCATGGGTTCCGCTGTGGCCATGGGTTCCGCTGTGGCCTTGGCTTTGCTCTTGACGGCGGTCTTGGCCGTACTCTTTGCCGTACTCTTGGCTGGCGCTTTGGCCTTGACCAGCGCTTGCTTTGCCACTGGCTTTTTGGTGAGCTTCGCGGCGACATCGGCTTGCAACACAACTCTTGCTGCCTTGGCCGGCTTTTTCGCTGCCTTTGGTTTTTGCGCCAGCCGGTCCACCGCCATTTCAATACCAAAGACATCGGCCAGCGACGTATCGTCAAGAACCTTCGCAGACTTCGGCCGCTTGGCGCTCTGTGTCAGGCCGGCACCGGCCTGGCTGACCAGATCCTTCGCGTCCACGCCACGCAAGGTGAACAGCAAATCGGGCTGTTGATCGAGCCGCGCGCCAATACCGTACAGCACCGCAGCGACATGCTTGCACATCGATGCCCAGTCCGGGCAACTGCAATCGAAAGTGACTTCCTTCGGTGTTGGAAACAGTCCGACACCGGGTTTGCAAATGCGCTCCATCACCGCTTTCGAGAGCTTGCCCTGCAGCAATTCAACCAGCGAATCGATCGAGGATGAACAGTCGGTGCCGATGGCCTGCCAGTGCTTCTCGGCGACCTCGACGACACAGACCTTGACCTTGTACAAACTGGAGCCCATCACCTGAGCGCGCACTTCGCCTTTGGCAATGGTGAGATCGATCACCGAACCATTGCGCACATAGGTTCGACCACGCGGCAGCCGGTTGGCATAGTCGCTGTAGTTTTCCAGATTCTGACACCAGGATTTGCCCCAGAAGGTCTTCGCAATCGCCCCGCTATACGGCGCAATCGGCGAGAGCTCGACGCCCGCTTTCTTTGCCTTGGCAGCGAGCTTTTCGGCATCGGCGCGACGCTTGGCCACCGGGACATAGGGTTTCCAGCCGTAATAACTCATGGTTCAGTTTTCCTGTGCGACGTTTATGTCCAATTTGACCAAATCAAGGAGTTCGCGGTCGCTCATTTCTGTCAGCAAAAGCTCCGCGCCGCCCTCCAAAACGTCTGTGACCAGTTTCTGCTTGGCTTCTATCATCTGGTCGATGCGGTCCTCGATGGTGCCACGGCAAATGAACTTGTGCACCAGAACATTGCGCTTTTGTCCGATGCGAAAGGCACGGTCAGTGGCCTGGTTTTCGACGGCAGGATTCCACCAGCGATCAAAGTGGATCACATGTGACGCTGCCGTGAGATTCAAGCCCGCGCCACCGGCCTTGAGCGACAGTACGAAGAACGGCGCGAGCTCGTCGTCCTGAAAGCGCTTAACGAGTTCACGGCGCTTGGCAACCGGCGTGCCACCATGCAAAACCAGCCCTTCGCGCCCGAAAATACTGCCGAGAAAAGCGGCCAACGGCTCGGTGGTTTCCCGAAACTGGGTAAATACCAGCACCTTTTCTTGCTTGGCGGCGATCACTTCAACCAGCTCGCGCAGGCGGGCAAACTTGCCGCTCTCGTCGGCGCTCCAGGCGCCATCGCCAAGCCATTGCGAGGGGTGGTTGCAGATCTGCTTGAAGCGCATCAGGTAGGCCAGCACCAGGCCTTTGCGGTTGATTCCCTCGGCGGTTTCCAGCGCCACGGCGAGATCCTTCACCGCGCGCTGGTAAAGGGCTGCCTGTGCCGGTGCGAGATGGCACCAGGCTTTGAGTTCGGTCTTGTCCGGCAAGTCGCTGATGACGGTCTTGTCGGTCTTCAGGCGCCGCAGGATGTAAGGCCGCACCAGCGTGCGCAATGGGTCAAAGTGCTCGGCCTGCGCCAAGCGTTTGGTGAAGGCGGCAAATACCTTGTCGCTGCCCAGCAAGCCGGGATGTGTGAAATCGAAAATCGACCAGAGATCGGACAATCGGTTTTCGACCGGCGTTCCGGTCAGCGCAATCCGGTTGTCTGCCTTGAGTTTCTTGACCTGCCGGGTCTGTTTGGTGCCCGGATTCTTGATCGCCTGCGCCTCATCGATCACCACCAACCGCCATGCCTGCGCTTCAAGTACCGGCTGACGCAGGAGCGAACCATAGCTGGTGATAACCAGATCGATGCCGCCCAGCCGTTCCGCCGCCAAAGCCCGAAAGTCGGCCGCCGGCATGGCCGACGGATGTGCGATCAAGATGCGCAAATCCGGTGCGAAGCGCTCAGCTTCGGCCGCCCAGTTGGCGAGCAGCGAGGCCGGGGCCACGAGCAGATTGGGCCGCGTGTCGTGACTTTCGCGTTTCAGGATCAAGAGCAGGGACAACACCTGAATAGTCTTGCCCAGACCCATGTCATCGGCAAGACATGCCCCAAGACCAAGGCGGGATAGCAGATACAACCACCGCACGCCGGCCTGCTGGTAGGGCCGCAAATTCGCTTTGAGGGCACTCCCCGGATCGACCTGTGCCAGGCCATCGGGGGAACGCAGACCCTGCAAGGTTTCCGCCAGCCAGGGTCCGGCCACCAGCCGTGACCAATCCGCATCCGCCGCATCAGCGCTATCACCGAAGGCCGCACCCGCCACCAGGCGCATGGCCTCGGCGAAAGGCAGGCCATTGACATCGGCCGCTTGCTGAATCGCCTCAAAGCGTTCGATCATGCGCCCGAGTTTGGTGTGATCGATCTCGACCCAGCGCCCCCGTATCATCTGCAGGCCGTCGGAACCACGCAACAATTCCTTGATCTCGGCGGCCGTCAGCTGCTCACCATCGAGGCTGACTTCCATGCTGAAATCGAGCAGAGAATTCATGCCGAGCAGCGAAGGCGGTTTGGACCCGATACTGGCCTTGACCTGGGGTCGCGCCGGGCGCCCGGCCTGCCAGGTGCCCGGCGCGCGCACCACAATGCCGGCGGCTTCAAGCTTGGGCACATCGACCAGGAATCGATAAGCGTCTTGTGGCGTCCAACGCAAGGGATGATAAATCTCGCTTTCGGCAACCATCTCGCGCAGCCATTCGCATTGCTCGGCAGCACGCTGCACCGGCTGCAACAAGGCCAGCAGTTGCGACTTGCGCCGGCCGTCGGAAAACTCTGCCAGCGCTTGCGATAGCGGCAAATGCTGCGCCTTGCCATGCGCCGAAAGACGCGAGGTGTAGGTGGCCAGAAAAGCGAATGGTGCTTCGGCATCCTTGCGGTTTTCCGCCAGATTGAAGTGCACCCGGCCGACCAGATTCCACGCCGGATTGCGCGCTTTGAGAAACTCACGCAAGGTAAGCTCTGTCGCATCAAGCGCTTGATCCAGGGCCGCTTCGATGGCGTTCCACAGATCGCCGAGGATGTCCGCACTCAGGTATTCGCCGCCGCCCATCGGCGGTGCGTCGGCGATCAGCAATTCCAGTTCGAGTGCGTCGGGGACAGCCACGGTGATCGCGCCGTCCTCGCCATTGGCGCAGACGCCCGCCACATAACGCGCGGCAAAATCACGCCACCAAGCCCAGGCCGGCGGTAGCGCGCGTCCGGTGGTGGTAGTTCCCAGATACAGCAGACCACTCCCGGTACCTTGTGCAAAGGCGTTGGTCAGCTGCTGAACAAGCGTTTCATCGAGCGCTGCGGCTTCGTCAATTGCGAGGACATGGATATGTCCACGCGGCGTCAGTTGCGGCGAGAGATGCGCAGCAGGCACTGCTTAGAAGGGAATGTCGAGGAAGCTATCGCGTGCCGCCTGCCGCATCGAACGCAGGAAGGATTTCACTGCGTTGATATCCTCGAACGCCACCAGATCGCGTTCCATGTCGAGCAGACCTTCCTGTTTTTCGGCCAGCTCGTTATCCAGTTGCTGCAACACATAATCAGGACGCAGGGAGAACATGGAATCGATCCGGAAACGCGCGATGAAGTCGGCTTCGACGTGGATCAGTTCCATCTCCAACTCACGCACCTGGTCCTTGAGGATGACGTTGTAGCGCTTGAGCCGGTCTTCGCTGAGTTGCGCCAGGGCGGCGGGATCGATGTGCTCCAGCTCCAGTTGCAGCTCAAGCAATTGCAGCAGGTTGCGGCTGTCGTAGGCCTTGTTGGCCTTTTGCATCAGCGCATTCTTGCGCTCGCGCTCTTCCGGATCGGGTTCGCGGTCCGGGTGCAGGGCGCTGGCCAGCTTGCGATAGACCTCGCGGATCGACTCGCTGATCTCTTTCTCTGCCGCTTCCTCAGCCGCTTCGCGCGCCACCTGCTTGGCCGTTTTCTTGCGTTTGGCTTCGCGCGCCTCGCGTGCCGCCGCATCGCTCTCCTGCTTCTCGGCGAGCTTGGTCTGCGCCTTGCGCATGAAATCCTCTGGCGATTCGAGATCAACGTCATCATCGAGTTGAATGCCCATCATTTCTTCGAGCATATCCTTGATCATCTGTTTGTCATCGGCTAGATCCGATTCGAAGTCGGAGGTGCTGTGCTTGTTGTAGATCGCCTGCAACTCGGCGTTATCGCGCAGCGTGGGCAGCCCGGAAGCCAGTTGCACAATCAGCTCGGCGAGCTCCCCCCGCTCCTTGCGCGTCAGCCCTTTCTTGCCATGGGCCTGATCGAGACGCAGCACCATACGGGCTTGCATGGCCTGGATGGTCTCATTCAAGGGCACCATTTCATCGATATGTTTTTTCTGGTAACGCGGAATCGTCGCTTCCCAAGCGGCGAGCTGCTGACGCTTCTGCTCGATCTGTTTGATCAGGCGATTGAAAGACTTCTGGCTTTTGGACAGCGTGGAACTCTTGCCTACCACGGCGATCGTGACAGCTTTTCCGGGCCTTTTTGTCATGAAGCGGCTTCTGTTTTGATTAGCGGGGGATGCGTATTGCCTGTGCCAGCGCAGTCAGTGCATCAGCGATGCGAGTGGCGGTTTCAGGTGGTGGCAGCGGGACTTTGAGGCTGCGCACGCCAGTAGCGGGGTCGCGTTCGATCCATGGGTGAGAAGCCTCGGTCGTGGTGAGGGCCGAAATCAGTTGACTGCCCAGATCAATCAGCGCCGACCAAGGGTCACTCGCAGCGCCGGGTGCGGCCACCGGTGCCGGCTCAGGCGCCGTCTCGCCAACACCGACTTTTTCGGCTTGCACCGTTTCCGGAACTGGTGCCGAAACATCACTCGCCGTCGGCGTTTCGGGCGCCATGCGCGGCGCTTCTTCTGCCGGGGTAACGGCCTCGCCTTCGCCCATCTTGCCGGTGACGTTCTCGACATCCTTCATAAAGCGGTTGAGACGCGAACCGCCGAGGGAAATTTCGCCCGTGCCGCCATCGAGAATCCCGGCCGACAGCGAACGCTTGAAGGCCAGCACGGAGAGCATGCCTTCTTCGATCGTACCCTTGGCGACAAAATTGACGATCTGCACCGGCCGCTTCTGGCCCATGCGGTGAATGCGGGCAATCCGTTGTTCGAGCAGCGCCGGGTTCCACGGCAGATCCATATTGACCAGTGTCGACGCATGCTGCAGGTTGAGTCCAGTGGCGCCGGCGTCGGTGGAAAGAAATACCCGGCAGGCCGGATCATCACGAAAGCGCTCGACCAGGGCGGGGCGCTTCTCCGAGGGTATGCCGCCATGAAAGCTGACGTAGCCGATACCGCGCGCTTCGAGACGTCGGATCACGATGTCGTGCGTGCGCGTCCATTGACTGAAGACCACCGCTTTGGCGTCAGGCTGCTCGAATAGGCCATCGAACAGCGCCGCCAGTTCGTCGGCCTTGACGCCGTGATCGGTCTCCTGATCCAGCAGGTAGGTGCTGTTGCACGACATGCGCATGTTCTGCAAGGCACAGGTGAGACGGCGCTGATCGATATCTGAAAGAAACTTCATCTTGCGCCAGCGCTGCACGATCTTGCTCACGATCTCGGCGTTTTCGTCGTGAAACAGCATCTGCATCTCGGTCATCGGTACCAGCAGATTCTGGTCGGTGCGTTCCGGCAATTGCAGCAAGACTTCGGACTTGCGCCGGCGGATCATGATCGGCGCCAGGCTCTGGCCGATCTGCTCCAGCCCGGTGTAACCGGTCACCCGTCCCGACTCGTCCTTGACCTGATGTTGATGCAGCAGCTTCCAGGTCGGGCCGAGGCGATGTTGATCGACGAACTGAACAATGGAAATCAGTTCCTCCAGCTTGTTTTCCAGCGGCGTGCCCGTCAGGACGACGGCGTAGGGGCTGTCGATACGCTTCAAGGCCCGCGCCGCCATGGTGTTCCAGTTTTTCACCCGCTGCGCTTCATCGACAATCACCAGATCGGGCGCCCAGCCGGCGATCAGATCAAGGTCGGGCTGCAGCTTTTCGTAATTCGTGATCTTGCAGAAGTCGCTGCGCGCATACTCCTGTTGCCGTTGCGCACGACCACCTGCGATGACATGTGACTCGCGTCCGGCAAAACGCAGAATTTCGCTTTGCCACTGATACTTGAGGGACGTCGGGCAAATCACCAGCACTTTGGTCAGACCGAAATGGCGCGCCAGAATCTCTGCTGCGGCAATCGCCTGGATAGTCTTGCCGAGGCCCATTTCGTCGCCGATCAGTGCGCGACCGGCACGCACCCCAAACAAGGCGCCCTCGGCCTGGTAACGATACAGCGGCACCTTGAGCAGTTTCTTCAATGCCGGATCATCAGCGCCACGACGGAAGATGTCATCCACGGCGATCCGCCGCCGCTCGGCATCTCGCTGGCCGGCGACGAAATCGAGCGCATCGTCGTAGGCGCGCAACTCGTGGCCGCTCTTGGCCACGGCGGCGACGAAACGGTCAAGCTCGCCAAAGCGCTCCGGCGGCATGAGCCATCCGCGCGACTCATCGAACAACAACGCGGCGGCCTTGATGACGGCCGGCGGGCACTCGGTGCCCGCCCGGAAGTGAACCGCACGCTCGCTGCCATTGCGCAAATACAACTCGGAAAACACCGGCTGATAGCCCCGCACAAACGCTGACTTGGCGCCGCGTTTCTTCTCCAGCGCACCAAGGATGAATTCGATGTGCTTGCAGGTGCCCAGCTCATTGGTGGCGTAGTCCGGACAGGCGCAGAAATTGTCGTAAGGATGACGCCCGCGAATCGCCACGCGATAGGCGCTTTTCGACTGTGGATTGCTGACGCGGAATTCAGAGAAAAACGGCTCGGCGCCGAGATTCTCCAAACCGAACAGTTGCTCACGGCCAAACTGGCGACGCAGTCCGCGCTGCCAGTCATCGAGCGCAACATCCTTGGGCGCCTGGACCCGTGAAAATGTCGCTTCCCGGGTAGTCTTGGCGGGTTTCTTCTTTGGTTGCATACGGTCAATCGCGATGGTAAACGAAGGCTAAGCGGCGCAAAAAGTCGGCGCTGGCGGGACGGCGTCTGTGTCCGTCGCGCCAGCGCGACAATCAGTTGCGGAACAAGGACCGATTGCCGAACAGCGGCAGGTCGTAGGTATCGGGATCGCGGCCTGCCACGTAATCCTTGTGGTAGCCGTGAATCAGATCGACCTCGCTGCGCGACCCAAAAATGAAGGCGCTGCGCTGATGCAAGGTATCGGGCACGACGTCGAGAATGCGCGTGCGACCCGTGATAGCGCCGCCACCGGCCTGCTCCATGATGAAAGCAATCGGATTGATTTCATGCAGCAACCCGAGTCGACCACCCGCGTCACGGGTCTTCTCGTCCACCGGATAGAGAAACACGCCGCCACGAACGAGGACTCGGTAGGCCTCCGATACCAGCGACGCCACCCAACGCATGCCGAAATCGCGATTGCGCGGCCCGCCCTTGCCGGCCAGGCATTCCTTGACGTAGCGTCGTACGGGGACTTCCCAAAAGCGCTCATTCGAGGCATTGATGGCAAAGGTGTTGGCGTTATCGGGAATCACGACGTTGGCATGAATAAGGATGAACTCACCAATCGAACGATCCAGCATGAAGACATTGACGCCATTGCCAACGGTGAGCACCAGTCGGGTCGATGCGCCATACAGCACGAAGCCGGCGGCCACTAGTTGATTACCGGGTTGCAGAAAATCTTTCGCCACGATTTTCCTCTTGCCCACGGGCGCGCGCAGCACCGAGAAAATCGTCCCGGACATGAAATTGATATCCAGATTGCCGGAACCATTGAGCGGATCAAACAGCAACAAATACTTGCCGCGCGGATACCTGGCCGGTATCGACGTCAGGCCTTCGGCAAGCTTCGAGCTGATACCCGCCAGACGCCCCGTCCAGATGGACGACGTGACGAGGGATTCGCTCGCGGTGCGCTCCAGATAGTGCCGTGGATCCTCGCTGGCGGCGCCGAGATCGCCACAGGACACCAGATGACTGATCGACTTGCAGGCGGTGACGATATCGTTGAGCAGGACGGAAAAATCACCGCTGGCACCCTTGATGCGGTGCTGTTCTTCGCTGATGTACTGGCCCAATGTGACGCGCTCTTTGGTCATAAACTCATTCCTCGCTTCCCCTTGTCGGCATTGCTGATCAATGGATGCGAACCGCACCCGCCTGACGAAGAGTATCGCTGACCGTCTTCACGCGGTCAATTGTCGCGATGCTCAGGAACTTACCCGAAGCATGCCCTTGTCAATAACGAAGGCAATGATTTCGGCGAGCCCTTGCCTGGTCTTCATGTTGGAAAAAATGAAGGGCCGCGCACCGCGCATCTTTTTCGCATCGCGGTCCATCACTTCCAGCGAGGCGCCGACCATCGGCGCGAGGTCAATTTTGTTGATCACCAGCAGATCGGATTTAGTGATGCCCGGCCCGCCTTTGCGTGGAATCTTGTCACCGGCGGCGACGTCGATGACGTAGAGCGTGAGATCGGAAAGCTCGGGGCTGAAGGTGGCCGCGAGATTGTCGCCGCCGCTTTCGATGAAGACGATTTCGAGGCCGGGAAAACGCGCGTTAAGGCGATCGACCGCTTCGAGATTGATTGAGGCATCCTCGCGGATCGCCGTGTGCGGGCAGCCGCCTGTCTCGACACCGATGATGCGTTCGGCCGGCAGGGCTTCGTTACGAACGAGGAACTGGGCGTCCTCCTCGGTGTAGATGTCGTTGGTGACGACGGCAATGTTGTACTGGTCGCGCAGGGCCTGGCACAGGGCCAGGGTAAGGGCGGTCTTTCCGGAACCGACGGGGCCGCCGATGCCTACTCGCAATGCTTGTTTCATGATCGGAAAAGTCTCGAATATTGGGTTTCGTGGCGCGCGCAGGCGATGGCGAAGCCCGGTGCGAAGTTGCTGTAGTTGTCGTCGTCCAGCGTCAAGGCGCGCTCGACGACGGCCGGAATGCGGCGGCCGATTTCCAACAGAATGCGCTGGCCGGCGGCCTGGCCCAAGGGCACGGCTTTCAGCGCGGCCATGACCTGGTTCTCGGCCCAGCTCCAGAGCCAGGCGGTGAGCGCTTCGGCGGGAGGAATCTGCCAGACAGTGGCGACGCCGCTCCACACCCACGCAAAAGTCGGCGCTGGCGGGACGGCGATCTGGGTCATGAATTCGACGGGCAAATCGTTTAGCTCACCGAGCAGGCGGCGCAGGGAATAGCCCATCTGCAAGGTCTCGGCGCGCAGTTCGGAAGTTTCGCGGCTGGCAAGGTATTGCGCATCCAGTGCCGTCGCATTTTCGTCACCACCAGCGCCGACTTTCCACGCGATCATCATTTGCGCCAACAGTGGAGTCTCGAAGCGACCAAGATTCCACTCCAACTGGTCCCCGATCCACGCCAGCGCCGTCGCCTCGTCCTTCACCGTACCCGCCTCAACCGCCCATTCGAAACCTTGTGAATAGGTGTAGGCACCGACGGGCAACGCCGGGCTGGCGAGTTGCAGAAGGCGGGCGAGGTTCATTTGTTGAAGTGATCGTGAATTCTTGGGCGAGTTTGGCCAAATGAGCCCTCGCCGTCCGAACCGTGGCCATGGGGATGTGATCCCGAATGTCCATAAGCGCCGCTTTCCGGCTCGAAGGGGGCTTCGATCGTCGCGACCTTGAGAGACAAGCCACGCACCATCTCGCCGAGTACATGGTCGGCGACGAAGCGCAGCTTGCCCGGCAGCAGATGCACGGCGACGTGCCGGTTGCCGAGATGGTAGGCGGCCTTGGCGATGAGCAGTGGGTCGCCGCTCACTGCCTCTATCAACGCTTCGGGCGCGGCGACCACTTCGACGATGCGGCCGTCGTTTGCCAGCAGTTTGTCGCCGCCGCGCAGCACCGTGCCCCGCTCCAGAAACAAACCGCACTCCTCACCGCTCACCAGCTTCGTTCGCAGCCGGCTCTTGCAGCGCGTATCGAAAGTGAGTTCCAGCTTCTCGTTGGCCAGCGCCTTCGGTTCGGCGAATTTCTCGATGACCAACATGCGTCAGAACAGGAAGTAGCGTTGCGCCATGGGCAGCACTTGGGCCGGTTCGCACACCAGCAGTTCGCCGTCGGCACGTACCGCATAGGTTTCCGTATCGACGTCGATCACGGGCGTTGCGCTGTTGTGCAGCATGTCGGCTTTGGTGACACGGCGGCAATTTTTTACCGCTTCCAGGCGTTTGTTCAAGCCGAGAGACTGCACGGCAGGGTTCTTCAGCGCGGCTTGCGAAACAAAGGTCAACGAGGTCTTCAGACCGCCACCGAAGCTGCCGAACATGGGCCGGTAATGCACCGGCTGTGGCGTCGGAATCGAGGCATTGGGATCGCCCATGGCGGCGGCCGCGATCATGCCGCCCTTGACGATCAGGCTCGGCTTGACGCCGAAGAAAGCGGGCTTCCACAGCACCACGTCGGCCAGCTTGCCGACCTCGATGGAGCCAACGATGTGGCCAATGCCGTGGGTGACGGCCGGGTTGATGGTGTACTTGGCGATGTAGCGCTTGACACGCTGGTTGTCATTACGCGCCGGATCTTCCTTCAGCGCGCCGCGCTGCACCTTCATCTTGTGCGCCGTCTGCCAGGTGCGGATGATCACCTCGCCGACGCGGCCCATGGCCTGGGAATCCGAACTCATCATCGAGAACGCGCCAAGGTCATGCAGGATGTCCTCGGCGGCGATGGTCTCGCGGCGGATGCGCGATTCGGCGAAGGCGATGTCCTCGGCGATGGCGGGGTCGAGGTGGTGGCACACCATCAGCATGTCGAGATGCTCGTCGATGGTATTCACGGTGTAGGGCATGGTCGGGTTGGTCGAACTCGGCAATACATTCGGTAAAGCGACTGCCTTGATGATGTCCGGCGCGTGACCGCCACCGGCGCCTTCGGTATGGAAGGTATGAATGGTGCGGCCCTTGAAGGCGGCCAGCGTGGCCTCGACGAAGCCGGATTCGTTCAGCGTGTCAGTGTGGATCGCCACCTGAACGTCCATTTTCTCGGCGACACTCAGACAGTTGTCGATGGCCGCCGGCGTGGTGCCCCAGTCCTCATGCAACTTGAGACCAATCGCGCCGGCCTCGACCTGTTCCTTGAGCGGACCTGGCAGCGAGGCATTGCCCTTGCCGAGGAAACCAAGGTTCATGGGGAAGGCATCCGCCGCCGCCAGCATCGAGTAGATGTGCCATGGCCCCGGTGTGCAGGTGGTGGCAAAAGTGCCGGTAGCCGGACCGGTGCCGCCGCCGAGCATGGTGGTGACGCCGGACATCAGCGCTTCCTCGATCTGCTGCGGGCAGATGAAATGGATGTGGCTGTCGATGCCGCCAGCGGTGACGATCATGCCTTCGCCGGCGATGATTTCGGTGCCGGCGCCGATGGGGATGGTGACGCCCGGCTGCACGTCGGGATTGCCGGCTTTGCCGATGGCGGAGATGAAGCCGTTCTTGAAGCCGATGTCGGCCTTGACGATGCCCTGCACCGCGTCGACGATCAGGGCATTGGTGATGACGGTATCGGCCACGTCCTTGGCCAGCTTCTGGCCTTGGCCCATGCCGTCGCGGATCACCTTGCCGCCACCGAATTTCACTTCCTCGCCGGGGATGGTGTAGTCCTTCTCGACTTCGATCCAGAGTTCGGTGTCGGCGAGGCGCACGCGGTCGCCAGTGGTGGGGCCGAACATTTCGGCATAGGCTTGACGAGAAATTTTCATTTCAGTGCTCCTTGCACCTTGCCCTGGAAACCATAGACCTTGCGCTCCCCAGCGTAATCGACGAGTTCCACCGTGCGCGTCTGCCCCGGCTCGAAGCGCACCGCCGTGCCGGCGGCAATATTCAGCCGCATGCCGCGCGCGGCAGCGCGGTCAAAGGTCAGACCATCATTGGTCTCGAAGAAGTGGTAATGCGAGCCGACCTGAATCGGGCGATCACCGGTGTTTGCCACTTCAATCATGACCGTGCGGCGGCCGGCATTGAGTTCGATCTCTCCGACTTCGATCTTCATTTCGCCTGGAATCATGATCACCTCACACAATCGGGTTATGAACGGTCACCAGTTTGGTGCCGTCGGGAAATGTGGCCTCGACCTGGATGTCGGGAATCATCTCTGGCACGCCTTCCATCACCTCGTCGCGCTTCAGCAGCGTGGTACCAAAGCTCATCAGCTCGGCCACGGTCTGCCCGTCGCGCGCGCCTTCGAGGATGCCGGCGCTGATGAAGGCCACCGCTTCCGGGTAGTTCAGCTTGAGGCCGCGTGCTTTGCGGCGCTCGGCCAGCAGCGCGGCGGTGAAGATGAGCAGCTTGTCTTTTTCTCTCGGCGTGAGTTCCATGTGTTCTCCTTACGTGTTCCAGATACGGGGTACGACCATTTCGCGGCCGATGAAGACGGGGCGCAAATATTGCCAAAGTTCGATGAACCATCGACGCGCCGCTTCGGCGGAATGGCCCAGATAACGGCCAACAAATAACTGCGGCAGTGCACTGACGCCCCATTGCGCGCCGACTTCGGTCGCGGCCACGGTGCGACAAGCACTCAACACCTCGGGCGGCGTCGCGATGCCGGCGGCGAGCACCGTGCTACAGACACTGAAGCCGGCCAGGCCGATGGGTGAATGCAACAGAGGTGAGCCGCCGTTGATGTGGCCGCGCTCATGCCACAAGGCTTGGCCGGCAAGCTGGATGTCGCTGGAGAGCCGCAGTGACCCGCGCTCGAAGCGTTCACCGCTGGCACGCCGGCCGAAGCAGATCGTCTCGACGCCAAGGTAACGGGCGCCCTCCTCCAGATCGACCACAGTACGCATGCGTGCCTGTGCGCCATCGAAGACGATGCTCTCCTGCGGCAACCATTCCGCCGTCCCGCCAGCACCGACTTTTATAGTCACAAGTTGCTCCGCCTCGGCACCGGCCGAGCGATACCACTTGCCGGCGCCGGGGGTGGTGAGCAGGACTTGCGCAGCGGCACCGACCTCGATGTCGATGCGCAACTGGTCGCCACCGCAGATGCCCGCTGGCGGATGCAGCACGATGGCGTGGCAGAGTTCCGGACCTTCGGGAAACAGCGCCTTCTGGATGCGCAGCGGACCGATGTGTTCGCGGTGCGCGAGAATGGTGCCGTCACCGCGCCGCTCGAAACCGAGATCGAGCGATGCCTGCCAGGGGACGATGATCGGTTCGGCAAATTGCATTGCGGCATGATAGAACCGAAATGCTCGCCTGCCTCACACGGCGAGCAACTCGCGCACCCCGTCCTTCGGCATGTCCTTCCCCGCCCCCCGCTTGATAATCTCACCACGTTCCATGACCAGATACTGATCAGCCAGACTCTCGGCGAAATCGTAATACTGCTCGACCAGCAGGATGGCCATGTTGCCTTCTTCGGCGAGCGTGCGGATGGCGCGTTCGATGTCCTTGATGATGGAAGGCTGGATGCCTTCGGTAGGCTCGTCGAGGATCAACAGGCGAGGCCCGAAGGCCAGCGCGCGGCCGATGGCAAGCTGCTGTTGCTGGCCGCCGGACAGGTCGCCGCCGCGCCGCTTCATCATCTGCTTCAGGACGGGGAACATTTCGAAGATGCGCGGCGGAATTGGCGTGCCGCCGGGACGGGTGGCGAGTCCCATTTGCAGGTTCTCATCCACGGTCAGGCGCGGGAAGATCTCACGGCCTTGCGGTACGTAGCCAATGCCGGCCTTTACCCGCTCGTAGGAGGGCGCGTGGGTGATGTCCTTGCCATCGAAACTGATGCTGCCGGTCTTGACTTTGACTAGACCCATCAGCGATTTAAGAAGCGTGGTCTTACCCACGCCGTTGCGCCCAAGAAGGGTCGTCACTTCGCCAATCTTCGCCTCGAAGCTCAGATTGCGCAGGATGTGGCTGCCGCCGTAGTATTGGTTGAGGTTGTCGACTTTCAACATGATCAGCGTCCCAAATAGACCTCGATGACGCGTTGGTCATTCTGCACTGTCGCCAAGTCGCCTTCAGCCAGTACCGAGCCTTCGTGCAGCACCGTGACCTTGCCGCCGAGCTGTTCGATGAAGGCCATGTCGTGCTCGACCACCACCAGCGAATGCTTGCCCGCCAGCGACTTGAACAGTTCGCCGGTGCGCGCGGTTTCGTCATCGGTCATGCCGGCGACCGGCTCGTCCAACAGCAGTAGTTTCGGGTCCTGCATCAGCAGCATGCCAATTTCCAGCCACTGCTTCTGACCGTGGGAAAGCAGGCCGGCCTGGCGCTCCGATTCGCTTTCGAGGCGGATCTGGCGCAACACGCCAAGCACCTTGTCGCGGTCGTCATGCGAGAGCCAGGCGAAGAGGCTGGTGCGTGCGCGCTTGTCCATCTTCATCGCCAGTTCGAGGTTTTCGAACACCGTGAGGTTCTCGAAGATGGTCGGCTTCTGGAACTTGCGGCCGATGCCCAGGTCGGCGATTGCGGCTTCCGTCATGCGCCGCACGTCGATGGTTTGGTCGAACATGACCTTGCCGCGATCGGCGCGGGTCTTGCCGGTAATGACATCCATCATCGTGGTTTTACCGGCGCCGTTGGGTCCGATGATGCAGCGTAATTCCCCGACGTCGATATCAAGCGAGAGATTGTTCAAGGCGCGAAAGCCGTCGAAGCTGACCGTAACCTCATGCAGATAGAGGATGCTCATTTGGCAGCCCTCCGCGTCTCTTGAATCTGGTTCCACAAGCCAACGACGCCATTGGGTAGCCAAAGCGTGACCACCACGAATAAGGCACCGAGGAAGAACAGCCAGTACTCAGGGAAGGCCTGGGTGAAGAAGCTCTTGGACAGGTTGACGATGAAAGCGCCAATCACTGGCCCGATCAGCGTGGCGCGGCCGCCGACTGCCACCCAGATGGCGATCTCGATCGAGTTCGCGGTCGACATCTCACCAGGATTGATGATGCCGACCTGCGGCACGTAGAGCGCACCGGCGATGCCACAGAGCAGCGCGGAGACCGTCCAGATCGACAGCTTGTAGTAGAGCGGGTTGTAGCCGAGGAACATGGTGCGCGATTCGGCATCGCGGATCGCCGCCAGCACGCGGCCGAACTTGGAGGTGACGATGTAGCGGCCGAGCACCAGCGTCGCCATCAGCAACAGTGCCGAGAGCGCGAACAGCGCGACCCGCATTTCCGGTGCGGTGATCGGGTAGCCAAGGATGCGTTTGAAATCGGTGAAGCCGTTGTTGCCGCCGAACCCGGTCTCGTTGCGGAAGAAAAGCAGCATCGCGGCGAAGGTCAGCGCCTGAGTGATGATGGAGAAATACACGCCCTTGATCCGCGAGCGGAAGGCGAAGAAGCCGAAGATGAAAGCGATCAGCGCCGGCACGACAAGGACCAGCACGAGCACCCAGAGAATGGAATCCGAACCAGTCCAGTACCACGGCAGTTCCTTCCAGTCGAGGAAGACCATGAAGTCCGGCAGGTCGGACTGGTAGGAACCGTCGCGCCCGATCTGGCGCATCAAATACATGCCGAAGGCGTAGCCACCCAACGCGAAGAACAGGCCATGGCCTAGCGACAGAATGCCAGCGTAGCCCCAGATCAGGTCCATGGCGACTGCGACGATGGCGTAGCACATGATCTTGCCGATCAGCGTGATCGCATAGCTGGAAACATGGAACAGGCTGCCCGCCGGCACCAGCAGATGCAGCATCGGCAGCAGAACGAGCGAAATCGCAGCGAAGACAGCGAGGCCGATCCAGCCGGACTTCGGCGTGGCTTGCAGAAAGCGGATGATGAAAGGTGTTCTCATGACTCTACAAACCTTCCCTTGAGGGCAAACAAGCCCTGCGGACGCTTCTGGATGAAGACGATGATGAATACCAGCACCACGATCTTGGCCACTACCGCGCCGGCCCAGCTCTCAAGAAACTTGCTGAAGATACCGAGGCCAAGCGCTGCCCAGACCGCGCCGGCCAGTTGCCCGACGCCGCCGAGCACCACCACCATGAAGGAATCGACGATGTAGCCTTGACCCATGTCGGGACCGACGTTGGCGATCTGCGACAAGGCCACGCCACCCAGACCGGCAATACCGGCACCGAGCGCAAAGGAGACGGTATCGATGCGCGCGGTCGGGACACCGACGCAACCCGCCATGGGCCGGTTCTGCGTCACGGCGCGCACGAACATGCCGAGCCGCGTCTTGTTCATCAGCGCCCAGACCAGCACGAGCACGAAGAGCGAGAAACCGATGATGACGATGCGATTCAGCGGCAAAGTGATGGAAGGCAGGATCTCCAAACCGCCCGACATCCACGACGGGTTGGCCAGCTCAACGTTCTGCGCACCGAAGATCACGCGGGCCGCCTGGATCAACATCAGCGAGAGGCCCCAGGTGGCCAGCAGGGTTTCCAGCGGACGGCCATACAGCCAGCGGATCACCGTGCGTTCGAGCAGCACGCCGACACCGGCAGCAGCAAAGAATGCGACCGGAACGGCGACGAGTACATACCAGTCGAGCTGCGCCGGGAAGTAGTTGCGGAAGACGCCCTGCACCGCAAAGGTGGCATAGGCGCCGATCATCAGCAACTCGCCGTGCGCCATGTTGATCACGCCCATCACGCCGTAGGTGATCGCCAGCCCCAATGCCGCCAGGAGCAGGATGCTGCCCAGACTGAGGCCCGAGAAGATCTTGCCCACCGTCTCGGCAAAGGTCATCCGATCCTTCACTTCCAGATAGGCCTGAAAAGCGGCGCGCCGCACCAACGACTCGGCTTCGTTGGCTTCTTCCGACTGTGCCTTGAGCACCGCCTTGATGTTGGGATCAGAACTCCCCGCCAGCACCTTGGCGGCAGCGATGCGTACGTTCATGTCGGCGTGCTTGAGCGTCGCCAGGGCATGAGCTTCGGCCAGCATGCCCTTGATCTTGGGATCGCGTTCGTTTTCCAGCGCCTTGGCCAGCATCGGCGCCTGGCTGGCATCGGCTTTTGCCGCCACCTCGCGTGTCGCCTTGAGACGAACCACCGGATCAGGATCGAACAGTTTCAGACCGGCGAGTGCGCCATCTATTTCGCGGCGAACGCGATTGTTGATCGAAATTTCCTCGCCTTTGTCATTCTTCAGCGTACCGGCGGCAAGCTCCTGCAAGAGCGTCATAGCCTCCGGCTCCGCGCTTTGCGCGAGCTTGCGGATAGCGGCGATCTTGTCTTCAGACTCTTCGGCCGCAAGCTGTTTGACCACGGCGGGGTCAATACCCGCGTGGGCGAAAAAGCTCAGGCAGAAGAAAAGTGTGAAGAGAAGATGGCGCATGGTGTGTGTGTAGAAAGTCGGTGCTGGCGGGACGGCGCACAACGCCATCCCACCAGCAAAACCTAATTATTTACCTTCGGGCTCGTCCTTCTTCTTGTCGTTGCCGGGGATGTAAGGCGACCACGGAGCGGCCTTAACCGGACCCGGCGTCTTCCAGACGACGTTGAACTGGCCATCGGCCTTCACTTCGCCGATGAACACCGGCTTGTGCAGGTGGTGGTTCTTCTCGTCCATCTTGGCGACAAAGCCCGACGGTGCCTTCATCGACAGACCACCGATGGCGGCAATAACCTTGTCGGTGTCCGTGCTCTTGGCCTTTTCGACTGCCTGCTTCCACAGGTGGATACCGATGTAGGTGGCTTCCATCGGGTCGTTCGTCACGACCTTGTCAGCATTCGGCAGCTTCTGCTTCTTGGCCCAGTCCTTGTACATCTTGATGAACTTGTCATTCTCGCCATTCTTCAGCGACATGAAGTAGTTCCACGAGGCCAGATGGCCGACCAGCGGCTTGGTATCCACGCCGCGTAGTTCCTCTTCACCCACCGAGAACGCCACCACCGGCACGTCGGTCGCCTTCAGGCCGGCATTGCCGAGTTCCTTATAGAAAGGCACGTTGGAGTCGCCGTTGATGGTCGAGATCACCGCCGTCTTCTTGCCTTCCGAAGCGAACTTCTTGATCTTGGCGATGATGGTCTGGTAATCGCTATGGCCGAACGGCGTGTAGTCCTCCATGATGTCGGCATCGGCGACACCCTTGGACTTGAGGAAGGCGCGCAGGATCTTGTTGGTCGTGCGCGGATAGACATAGTCGGTACCGAGCAGGACGAAGCGCTTGGCTTCGCCCCCGTCTTTGCTCATCAGGTATTCAGTAGCGGGGATGGCTTGCTGGTTGGGCGCGGCGCCGGTGTAGAAGACATTCTTTTCCAGTTCCTCGCCCTCGTACTGAACAGGATAGAACAACAGGCTGTTGAGCTCCTTGAACACCGGGTTCACCGACTTGCGCGAGACCGAGGTCCAGCAGCCGAAGACCACGGCAACCTTGTCCTGCGAGATCAGCTGGCGGGCCTTTTCGGCGAACAGCGGCCAGTTGGATGCCGGGTCGACGACCACCGGCTCCAGCTTCTTGCCCATCACGCCGCCGGCCTTGTTGATTTCCTCAATGGTCATCAGCGCGGTTTCTTTCAGCGCGGTCTCGGAAATTGCCATGGTGCCCGACAGCGAATGCAGGATACCGACCTTGATGGTGTCGGCAGCGATCGCCGGTGCCGAAGCAAAGCCGGCGGCGGCGAAGGCGAGGGAAACAGCAGTAGCCTTGATGAAGTTGCGACGTTGCATGGAAAGCCCCTTATTTGGAGTGGATGGAGAATCAGTTACCGCAGTCGTTGCGGTGCATGTTCTCTATAGCGAGGGTCGTGCCATGTCCTTAAGAATCGCAAATATTAGTCACAACACACTGTTCTATATTGACTTTTTTCGCGACCGTCCATCCTGAGTCCGGATCACCCCATGCACCAGCTTGGACACAATAGAAAAAGGCGGCACACCATTTCGGTGCGCCGCCTTTGTTGGAAGCCTCAGAACGACGGAGCTTCAGCCTTCTTTTTTCATCGGGCAAGTATTCATGCCCAGCAGCGGATAGAAGGGGCAGAAACCCATGGCGCCGGTGGCCAGGGGAACGATGCCGATCCAGGCCCATACCGGTCCGCCGAGTAGGGCAGCCCAAGCGATGAGGCCGAGGCCGGCGACGATACGCAGAATGCGGTCTATGCCGCCAACGTTTGCTTTCATGGTGATCTCCTTTGGGGTGAGTGAGCGTGGAGTGCATCCTACGCAGCAACTGCTGCGGTGTATGTAACCAATGTCACACGGCCTCACGTACTGGCTGCAGCAACTATCCTCAGCCTGGCCGGATCAAGAATCTCGACTTGCTCGCGCCCCAACCGAACCAGCCCCTGGTCGGCAAAACTCTTGAGCAGGCGGCTGACGATTTCGCGCACGCTGCCCAGTTCGTCGGCAAGTTGTTGATGGGTGGTCTGCACCACGCGGCCTTTGCCGAGCAGGAGGTTGGCGAGTCGTTGGTCAAGTTTGCGGAACGCCACTTCTTCGATCAACTGCATCAAATCAGCCATGCGCTCCGAAAACAGATTAAATACAAAGGTACGAAATGCCGGCTCGGCCATCAATTCGTCAAACAAAGGACGCGGCAGGAATGCCAGGCGTGTCGGCGCCAGGGTCGTACCGCGCGCGTTGTAGTCGGTATGGCCGAGCAGGCAGCTCGAGGTAATCACGCAGCTTTCGCCAGGCAATACACGATAGAGCGGAAGTTCGCGACCATTGGGCGCCGCCTTGACGACGCGAATAGCGCCTTCCAGCACGAAAGGAAAACCCTGGCAGGGCTGGCGTTCATCGAACAGCACCGTACCTGCGGGCAGGGTCATGGTCTGCATCTGCGCCAAGACTCGCGCCCGCAGTTCGGCTGGCAGTTCGGCCAGCACCGGATAGAGCACGTCCAGTGGCTCGCTCACGCCAACTCCGCGATCACGGGCGCATGGTCGGAGGGCCGCTCGAGCTTGCGTGGGGCCTTGTCAATCTGGCAAGTGCGACAAAGTGGCACAAGGGGCGCCGAAATCAGAATGTGATCGATGCGCAAACCCTGGTTGCGGCGAAAACCGAGCATGCGGTAATCCCACCAAGAATAGCTCTTCTCGGCTTGCTCGAAAAGCCGGAACGAATCGCTCAGCCCAAGGTCCAGCAGACCACGGAACGCAGCCCGCTCGGGTTCGCTGCACAGGATTTGGTCCTTCCAGGCCGCTGGATCATGCACATCACGATCATCCGGTGCGATGTTGTAGTCGCCGAGCAATGCCAGCTTGGGGTAGCGCACCAACTCCTCACGCAACCAGTCGGTCAGGGCCGCAAACCACGCCAGCTTGTAGGCATACTTGTCGGAACCAACCGCCTGACCATTGGGCATGTAGCCGCAAACCACGCGCACGCCATCCAGAGTTGCGGCGATCACCCGCTTCTGCTCGTCGGCAAAGCCCGGGATGTCGCGCTGGACATCGCTGACTTCACCGCGGCTCAGCAGGGCCACGCCGTTGTAGGTCTTCTGCCCGTTGTGCAGCGCCCGGTAACCGGCGGCTTCAAGCTCGGCAAACGGAAAGCCCTTGTCCTCCGTCTTGGTCTCTTGCAGACACAATGCATCCGGCTCATGGGTCGCGAGCCAGTCGAGCACGTGCGGCAGGCGTACCTTCAACGAGTTGACATTCCAGGTGGCGATCCTCACAGTGGTATCTCACCTGATATTTGCACGGCATATGCTTTCATTTTTCGAACGTCAGCGACGTAGATTTATGGTGTTGGTCACATTCTGCCAGCGTTGTCGATACCAGAACAAGAATCAAACTATTGCGGCAGGTTCTGCGGTCGATATCTAATGCAGCATCCTCCCTCCTCAAACGCTGAAGTGCGACGCAACACTAAATGGACACGCATCCACCCGAACTGATGTTGCTGCTCGCATGCTCGCGACTCGAACCAGGGAGTTGCGTAGAAGAAATCCTGCGCACAGCACCGGGCGATATCGACTGGACCGTACTGGTAATGACTGCGCTCGACCATGGCGTTACCGGCTTGTTGTGCAACAGCCTTCTGACCCTGCCCGATGACATGGTACCGCTCGAGATAATCGACGCCGCCAAGAGTTATCTGCATCAAGCCGAATCGTCGAATCAAGCCTTGGCGGACCAGCTTTCTGGCGCGCTCGACATCCTGCACGCAGCTGGCATTGAGACAATCCCTTTCAAGGGTCCCAGCTTGGCGCTTTCTGCCTACCATCGTCTCGCGCTGCGAACTTTTCGGGACCTGGATTTTCTGATCCGTGAAAAGGATATCGAGCTGTGCCTGTCAGTGCTGCGAACCATCGGCTACAGCCATGACTGGAACCTAACGCCTCGGCAATGGCAGGAATTCGTCCATTACGCCGGCGAAGAAATCGTCTTTGGCGAGGGTGTGCCGTGCGAGCCGCACTGGGCGTTTGCGCCACACACCCTGGCGATAAGAATTGATTACGACAAAATCTGGCAACTCTCGATTCGGAAATCTTTTAACGGCCGGACCATCTTGAGCCTTGCGCCAGAGGACGAACTGATTGTTCTCTGTGTACACGGGTCCAAGGAGAAATGGAGCAAGCTGAAGTGGGTTGCCGACGTAGCCGAGTTTGTTCGCAGTCACCCTGCGCTGGACTGGTCCGGACTGTTTAGCCGCGCCGAAGCGCAAGGGATCGCGCGCATGTTACGACTCGGCCTCAGTCTGGCCAAGCAACTCCTTGACGCGCCGATTCCGTTGGCGATCTCGCCTTGGCTAGATGCCGACCGGGTTGGCACCGAGATGAGCCAACAGCTTTCCCGGAGTTTTTTCGAACACCGTACTGAAACCGAGCAATCGATTTATGAAATTTCCCGATTTCACTGGGCGATGCGCGAGCGTTTTAGTGACCGTTGGCGCTACTTCTACCGTACCGTGACGCAGCCCCGGGTACAGCATTTCGGCGGTATTAGGCTGCCCGACTCGCTCTTCTTTCTCTATGTCCCGTATAAGCTTGTCCACGACTATATTGCGCTACCGATATGGAAACGCGCCAAACCCTTCTTGCCGTGGTTAAAAGCACAGGCTGCGGATCCGGATCATCGAAATGCAAGCTGACAACAAAACCGCTCTTTTTTTCCTTGAGGATGAAGCGGTGCTGTTCCATGAACCAGCGCAAAAGCTGTTTCATCTGAACACCGTCGCCGGTGTTGTCTGGTGTCTGCTGGAGGACGGGAAGGACGAGCAATCCATCGCTTCCGAACTGCAAAATATATGCTCGATCTCGGCGACGGATGCCGACCGTTACCTAAATGAAGCAGAAGCATTGTTCAGGCAACTTGGTGTCCTGCAAGACTCTGGGCAGTCGTTGCCAGACAACCATCCCCAAGCCGAAAGCGCGGCGATTGAGTCTGCCCACTACGGTGCGCCATCGTTTGTTGCCGAGCGTCGGTATCGATTGCTGAATTCGCGCTTCAGCTTGCGATTCACACATCAGGCGCATGTCGCGGCGGCCGAGCCCGTCTTTTGCCACCTGCGTGACAAGGACGCGACAACGCCCACCGTCGCCCTCGATATTGTTCAAGACGATAAGGGACGTACGGTTCTCTACCGTGATCAGGTGGCCGTACTCACCTGCGATGCCGCCAACCAGTTCGTTCCCCTGCTCAAGAGCTTGGTCTGGCAAACGGCGATACTGGCGCGGGAATTCTTTCTCGATATCCATGCCGGCGTCGTTGGTGACGGCAAGCAGTGCTTCCTGTTGCCGGCAGCGCCAGGAAGTGGCAAATCCACCCTGACGGCCACGCTTGTCTATCACGGCTTTGAGTACTTTTCCGACGAAGTCGCGCTGCTTCACGGCAGTGATTTTCTTGTCGAACCCGTTCCTTTGGCATTCTGTGTCAAGCATACCGGCGTCGAGATTCTCGCACCCTACTTTCCAGAATTGGAGCGGGTTACGGAACACCTGCGCGGTGACGGCAAACGCGTCCGCTATATGCCGCCGCCGGCCGGATCCATCCCACCGTTTGGAACAATGCGCCCGGTGGGTGCCATCATTTTTCCGCGCTACCTTCCCGACCAAGCCACGACCCTAAAAAGGATTGGGGCACTGGAGGCGCTTGAGCTCTTGATGCAGGAATGTCTGATCGTTGACACCCATCTCGACACCGATAAGGTGAGTAGTTTGTTGCGCTGGATCGGGGCGATGCCTTGTTATCGGCTCTCGGTAGTGGACCTTGGGCAGGCCGTGGAACTGATCAAGGGCTTATCGATTGCACTGCGCTGAGTTTCACGATCTCAGCCTACTGGGACTGTCGGGTATTCTTACAGCCTTACCCAACTCGACACGTTGCGATTGCCGAGTATGGCCCTATTGTCCTGATTTGTATCTTGAATGGGATTGCCGACAGCGTTTGGAACAGTTTTTGCTTTATCATTCGACCAGTCAATCACTGAGCGCCTTGGGAGAGAAGATCATGTCTGAAGAGCAAAACAAAGAAGTTTCCGGGTCACGCCGTAAGTTTCTCGAAAGGGCCGGGAAAGTCTCGTTGGCGGCACCGGCAGCGGCGTTGCTGCTGGCGGCAGGAACGAAGAGCGCGAATGCTGAGACTCAGTCGCTGCCATACGCTGAAACCAGGACACAACCGTAAAATCGGACATCCTTGAAAACCACAAGTTTTTTGCGGAGCTACTACGTCCCTAGTTCGACTGTGTCACAAATTACGTCTAACCGAGCCGCAGCAAGGACATCGCTGAAGTTGTTGGGCGATGCGAGTGGCGATGAGGGTGCGCAGGGTGCTGATCGAGTCGGGCACGTGGCGTTGCGCTCGTCCCGCTGCCGCGAGGACGGTAACTCTGGGGTAAGGCAGGCGCTTGTGGTTGAGCGACGTTTTTTTTACTGCCATGGGTAAGGCGCTGATGCAGCAGGAAGGCGTAGGCGGCGATGCACAAGGTGGCATGGTGATGCACTCCCCGCCAGTTACGCCCTTCGTATTGCCCCAGACCAAACTCCTGCTTGAGTTCCCGGTAGTCGCGTTCGATCCGCCAGCGCATCTTGGTGATATAGACCAACTGTTCCAGCACCGCATTGGCAGGCGCTGTCGCCAGAAAGTATTTCAGCGGCTCGGCATCGCCCTCGGGCCACTCGATCAGCAGCCACTCCGGCGGACGCAAGGTGCTGCGCCAGTAGTCCTTGTGGGCGGTGCGAATCCAAACCGCCGCAAAGCGCGAGCGCAGGGTGTCGTTGGTACCTTCACGCCAGGTAACAGTCTGATACGCCTCGGTGGGCAAACTCAGCGCCAGTGCTTTGACCGACACCGGCATATGACCTGGCGCACGGCGCAAGTTTTTGCTGGGGCGTCCGAGCCCTACCGTCGGCTCGGGCGGCAAGGGGGCCGTTCCGGGCGCCCAGACGCTGGTCGCCGCGCGAATTCCCACCGCATAGCCTATCCCCATCGCACTCAGTTGGTCACGAAAGTCCGCACTATCGCCGTAGGCGGGGTCGGCCAGAACAATCCCGGGCGGTACGCCATCCTCCTGTGCCTGCTTGATCTGCGCCAGGGCAATGTTGATCTTGGTGGCAAATTGGATGTCGTCGGGCACTCCAGCCTCCCTACAACGCGAGCGATCCTCTGTCCAGTCCTCGGGAAGATACAGCCGCCATTGGATCGGCAAACTCCCCTGGTCACTGGCCAGCGACAGACTGACCGCCACCTGACAGTTCTCCGTCTTGCCCAACTGCCCGCAATATTGCCGGGTGACACCGACCGAGTGGTTTCCCTGCTTTGGAATCCCCGTGTCGTCAATAATCCAGTAGCACTCCCGCTCCAAGCCCAAGACAGGCTCAACAACGGCTCGCACTTCCCGCAGCACCGCACGATCCGACCAGCTCGATTTGGCTACAAAGTGGTGCAGGGATTGGTGTTTGGCCTGAACATGCAGCGGATCCAGCGATGCCGCCAGCGGTTCGACGCTCTTGCGCTTGATCGGCAGCATCAGCCCCCGGCAATAGTCCATCAGTCCCGTCCGGCGGTCCGCATGTCCCAGTACGTCAGACAGTCGTTCAAGGTAGCTCTCCAACTCGTCGTCGATAGCCATCGATTCACCCTCGTGGAAGAAGATGGTTCGATTATCGGCAATCTTCAGCATTTATTGACACAGTCAGACTAGTTGATGTGTGAATGGCCCCGCTTTTGAAGGGATTTTCTGGGCTAACAACAACATCACTTTGTTGATCGTCCACGTTGCCAATGTTGGCGCGCCAGTTCATTCCCTGACGGTCGAGATAAGGCGAAAACCCTACGACCTGACCACCGCCGCTCCACCCAGAATGAAATTGGCGTAAGCCTTGTCGGCAACGAGGATGTGGCCGAAGAGCCAGTCCAGAAGAAGTTTGACCATGTCATGTCGTACCTCATCGACGATGGCACTTTCCTCGATCACCTTCAGCTTCGCAAAGAATTGCTCGTGAAATCCGGCATGCTCAACGCTCTCGGGATACGCGAATACCCGCATCAGAGCATCTTCAAATTTGAAGTGAAATTCAGCAAAACTTCCAAGTTGCAGGATCCGCAGATGGATCTCGGACCAGTCCAGCTCGGCGGCGACAGACTCCGTTATCTGCAAGAATAGGCGAACCAGCTCCTGGTGTTGAGAATCAATCTCCTGGATGCCTATCGAGTATTCGTCTTGCCACTGCATGCGTAGAGTTCCCTAATGTCTTGCCGCCGGAACGCGGTCATACTTACTGCTGCCAACTATTACTTTCGACATACATGTTACAGGTGATTCCCGCTCACCGAGGACGTAACGTCTATAATCAAATAAAGTACATTAGGATTTAAGGCAAAACCGCTCGTTCCACTAGAGAGGCCATGCGAAGGAGAACACCATGTTCGATTCGCCGTTTGATCACTGTCCGCGATGCGGGGAAATGGTTCTGCTGGATCAAACCTTGAAAGAATGCGCACGCGAGCATCGGTGTGCGGATACATCGCATTGTCCGCTGCAAAAATACTTTGTCGGGCGTGATTTCAGCGCGCCATCAGCCAAGAGCAAAAAGGAGTTTCACCATGGTGGATAAGCACGAGCGGCGGCACTTCTGGCGTGCCGCCTTTCATTCGCCGGTTCGTATGACCACTCACGGTGCGCAGTCGTATGCGCAACTGGTTGATATATCGCTGAAAGGCGCCCTGCTTGAAGTACATCCGACCTTCCAGGCGACCATGGGCGAGCAATGCCAGCTTCGTCTGGACTTGGCGCCGGGGACGACGATCAGCATGTGGGGCACCATCGTGCATATCGACGGTCAGCAACTTGGCCTGCGTAGCGATAGCATCGATCTCGACAGCATTACCCATTTGCGCCGCTTGGTGGAACTCAATGCCGGCGATCCGGCGATGCTGGAGCGCGAGATTTCCATGCTGATTGCCGACTGAAAAAGTCGGCGCTGGCGGGACGGCGCTCAGCCTTGCCCGCCGGGTTTACGGGCGATCAGCGTAGCGAAACGCTTTATCGTCTGGTGTGGTGCGTCGAAATCATGGGTTTCCGCTTGGAGTATTTCCCAGCCGGCAAAGCGTCGTGCCAGTTCATCGCTCGGAAACAGGCAGTGCCCGCCATTTGGCACAAACATATCCATGAACGTCGTGCCGACGATCAGCACATTCACCACTGCCACACCGCCGGGGCGCGTGCTGGACTGAAGTTCATGCAACACGCGATAGGCGGTGGTGCAGTCAAAGAACATCAGCACACCAATCGCCACCACGGCATCAAAGCTGCCGCTGATGGGGTAATCACGTAGATCAGCCAGAGTGGCGCTCACCGACAATTGCTCATCCGCAGCGCGACGCTGCAGGTGATCAATGGCCACAGCACTGGCGTCCAGCGCCGTGACGCGACAGCCCTGCCGCGCGGCAGCACAGGCCAGGTTGCCCAAGCCACAGCCAAAGTCGAGCACGGTGCCGGACAGATACGGCAACGCCAGCGTCTCAAACGGATTCAGCGCCGACGAACCGGCGCTGGCCACGCTGGTCGCGGAACGGAATTGGGTGTCGAAAAAGCTGATGCTGTGGTCGCGACTCATGCTGCGGCAGCCAAAGCGGGGCGAATCAGGCCGCCAGCGCCATGCCGGAGTGACGCAGCAGCGCATCGGGTTTGGGCTCGCGACCGCGAAAGGCCTTGAACGATTCCAATGCCGGGCGCGACCCGCCGACGGCGAGAATTTCGTCCAGGAAGCGCTGGCCGGTCGCCACGTCGAGCGTACTTCCAGACTGTTTGGCTGCCTCCTCGAAGGCCTCGTAAGCATCGGCCGAGAGCACCTCGGCCCACTTGTAGCTGTAGTAGCCGGCGGCGTAACCACCGGCAAAAATATGCGCAAAACTATTGGGGAAACGATTCCACTCGGGCGGCACAAGCACCGCCACTTCGCGCCGCACCTCGTCCAGCAGATCGAGCACGCTGCGCCCGGCGCCGGGGACGAAACTGCTATGCAGCAAGAGATCAAACAGGCTGAACTCAAGCTGACGCATGGTTTGCAGGCCGCTCTGGAAATTTTTGGCGGCGATCATCTTGTCGTAGAGCGCGCGCGGAAGCACGGCACCCGTCTCGACGTGACGTGTCATGGCGGAAAGTACGTCCCATTCCCAGCAGAAGTTTTCCATGAACTGGCTCGGCAGCTCGACTGCGTCCCACTCCACACCGTGAATGCCGGAGACTGGTAGTTCGTCGACCTGTGTCAGCAGATGGTGCAAGCCGTGGCCACATTCGTGAAACAGGGTAATGACGTCATCGTGGCTGAAGGTGGCTGGCTTACTGCCGACTGCTGCCGGGAAATTGCAAGTGAGATAGGCCACCGGCGTCTGAATGCTGTGGGTGTTTTCGATCCCGATACGCCGCCGCGTCCTCGCCTCGTCCATCCAGGCGCCGCCGCGCTTGGTTTCGCGCGCGTGCAGATCGAGGTAGAACTGGCCGATAAGCTTACCGTCGCGTTCGATCCGAAAAAAGCGAACATCGGGGTCCCACACCGGCGCCGTATCGGGCGCCAGTTTGACGGCAAACAGGGTCTCGATGACGCGGAACAGACCCGCCAGCACCTGCGGTTCGGGGAAATACTGTTTGACCTCGTCGTCGGAGAACGCGTAGCGCGCCTGCTTAAGTTTTTCGGCAGCCCAGGCGAGGTCCCAGCTTTCCAGCGTTTCCATGTTGAGCTGCGCCTTGGCGAACTCACGTAGCTCAGCCAGATCACGCTCGGCAAACGGTCGCGCCTTGGCCGCCATGTCGCGCAGGAAGGCGATCACCTGAGCGGGGCTATCGGCCATTTTTGGCGCCAGCGAGACTTCGGCGTAATTGGCGAAACCGAGCATCGTTGATTCCTCGGCGCGCAGGGAAAGTATCTTATCGATCAAGGGGCTGTTATTCCAGTCCGGGCTACCGAATTCCGACGCTCGGGTGACGAAGGCGCGATACATACGGGCGCGCAGATCTCGGTTTTCGGCGTACTGCAGTACCGGCTGGTAGCTCGGCGCCTGTAACGTCAACTTCCAGCCCGGCTTGTCGTCCTTTTCAGCAGCAGCACGAGCGGCACTCTTGACATCATCGGGCAGGCCGGCGAGATCGGCAGCGTCGCTAATCCACTCGGCGTGGGCATTGGTGGCATCCAGCAGGTTCTCGGAGAACTTGGCGGCCAACGCCGAAAGCTCTTCCTGAATCGCCTTGAAGCGCGGTTTCTGATCTTCGGGTAGCTCGGCGCCGGAAAGACGGAAATCACGCACTTCGTTCGTGACAATGCGCTGGCGCGCCGGACTCAAGCGGGCAAAGTCCGTGCTAGCGGCAAGCGTCTTGTAGTGGGCAAACAGTGCCAGATTCTGGCCCAGCTCGGCGTAAAAACCGGAGACTTCCGGCAACATGGCGTTATAGGCATCGCGCCAGGGCGGAATGTCATTCACCCCGTGCAAGTGGCCAACCATGCCCCACGCACGCCCAAGGCGTTCGCCGGCATCGATCATCGGCTGAACAAAGGCATCCCAGGTGGCGGGGGTGGCAGGATCGACGAGTTGTTCGATCAATGCGCGGTTTTCGGCGAGCAGTTGCTGGATGGCCGGAGCCACATGATCGGGAACAACCGCATCAAAACGCGGTAGACCGGAAAAGTCGAGTAGCGGGTTCATAGGCTTCAAGTTGGGACGAAGGGCGGCGAATCAATCACCGAGCAGCGACGGGGCAGCTTACAGCGGCTGCACCAGATCGCGATAGGCATGGAAACTAGCATGCCCCAGCCACGGCAAAATAACGAGGAAACCGAGTAAGCCAGTGGCAAAGCCGAACAGGGAAAACAGCATGATGATTGCGGCCCAGAGCGCCAGCGGCGCCGGGCTCTCGGCCACTGCCGCGAGACTGGTGGTGAGTGCACACAGCAGGTCGCAGCGGCGATCAACGAGCATCGGCATCGACACCACACTGGCGGCGAACACCAGCGCGGCGATCACACCACCAACGCCGACGTACGCCAGGAACAGCGTCATGTACTGCGGATTGCGCAAGATCTCGACAATCATATCCACCGGTGCCATGGCCGATCCCTTGTACAGCAGGGCCACCATGACCACTGAAACAACCTGCCAGGCTGTGCCAGCGAGCAGGCACAGCAGGCCAAAACCCGCAAGGCCAGAGGGATTGCGCCGCCACGCCAGCATGGTGTCAATCAATGTAACCGGTTCGCCAGCCAGATGACGACGCGAAAGCTCATACAGCCCGGTCGCAAGGAGAGGCGACACCAGGAGAAATCCGCTGATTGCCGCCGTAAAGAGATAGGGCAGGCGAGCGGTAATGGTTAGGATCACGGCGCCGGCAACGACGATGCAAAACCCGTAAAAAAGACTCACCCCCGGCTGTTGCCAGAGGTCGCGCCACCCAGCGCCAAGCCAACGCCAAGGTGCAGCAAAGCCCACGCTGCGCACTACGGGCCGTGACAGGCTAGTAAAAGTCGGTTCTGGCGGGACGGCGGCGGGCTGATTCATGGCAGGGGTCTCACGGTCAGGCCTGAGCACCCGTGAGACGGGTCAAGGCTTCACGATATTTATCGGCAGTCTTTTGCAGGATGTCGGGCGGCAGACGCGGGCCTGGCGCTTGTTTGTTCCAGTCCAGAGTTTCGAGGTAATCGCGAACAAACTGCTTGTCGAAGGAAGGCGGACTGATGCCGACCTTATATTGGTCGGCGGGCCAGAAGCGGGAGGAATCGGGGGTAAGCACTTCATCGATCAAATGCAAACGCCCTTGGGCATCCTGACCGAATTCGAATTTGGTATCGGCAATCACAATGCCGCGAACCCGGGCAAACGCGGCTGCTTCGCGATACAGGCGCAAGGTGGTTTCCTTCACCTTGAGCGCCAATTCGGCACCAAGAAGTTTTTCCACCGTGGCAAAGTCGATATTCTCGTCATGTTCACCCATCTCCGCCTTAGTCGCCGGAGTGAAGATCGGCTCGGGCAATTGCTGCGCCATTTTGAGGCCGACCGGTAGCTCGATACCGCACACTTTGCCGCTCGCCTGGTAGTCCTTCCAACCCGAACCAATCAGGTAACCCCGGGCGACCGCCTCGATTGGCAGCGGGGTCAGACGTTTGACCACCATCGAACGCCCCCGGACCTGTTCGCGCTCGGCTTCTGAGACCACGGCCTCCGGATCAATTCCCGTCAATTGATTTGGAATCACATGCGTCAGTTTGCCAAACCAGAAGTTGGCCACTGCGGTGAGCACGGCACCCTTGCCCGGGATCGGATCAGGCAGGATGACATCAAACGCCGACAGGCGGTCGCTGGTAACGATGAGCAATTTGTCGTCGTCGACGGCGTAGATATCGCGCACCTTGCCGCGCCCGAGAAGCGGCAGGCTGGTGATAGAAGATTCGAACACGGTAGGAATAGGCATGGTGAGACTTTCCAGAGAAGCAGTCTGCAATTATTCTTCGACGAAGCGTTTGGCGTTAGTTTCGCCCTTATCTTCACGATAGGGATAGCGAACGTGGCCATAACGAATGATGAGCACCCCAACGGTCAGCAGAAAAATGGCGCCGGCCACCGCCAGCATCCGCCATTCGTTCATTTCCTTGAGATCGAGAATGAGATAGCGGGCCAAGGCCACCATCGCAATGTAAAGCGGGAAGCGTACCGGCAGCTGGCCGGACTTGAAGTACTGCCCAATCATGGCGAGCACTTCGAGGTAGAGGAACATCAATAGCAGATCAGCCAGTGCCACGCTGCCACGGCCGACCATGACCATGACTTCCTGATACATCGCCATCGAGGTTGCAATGGCGATAACCAGCAGGCCAAGATACTCGACAGCATCAAGGGCGCCGCTGAAAAAGCCGCGAATACGGTCAAAGGTGCGAGATTGAATGTCCATGGCGAAGTAAAAAGGCCGCCCCGAATCGGGAGCGGCCTCGCAATTTACCGCAAAACGGCCTTACTTGATGATCGCGTTCAATTCGCCCTTCTTGTAACGCTCGGCCATCGCATCCAGCGAGATCGCGCGGATCTTGCTCGCCTGACCAGCGCAACCAAAGGCCTCGTAACGCGCCTTACATATCTGCTTCATCGCCTTGCGAGCTTCGGCAAGGTATTTGCGCGGATCGAAGTTCTTGCGATCCTTGTTGAGGAACTGACGGATAGCGCCGGTGGAGGCCATGCGCAGGTCGGTGTCGATATTGATCTTGCGTACGCCGTGCTTGATCCCTTCGACGATTTCTTCGACCGGAACGCCGTAGGTGGCGCCCATTTCGCCGCCGTTCTCGTTGATGATCTTGAGCCAGTCTTGCGGCACACTGGAGGAACCATGCATCACCAAGTGAGTATTCGGCAAGCGCGCGTGGATTTCCTTGATACGGTCGATGCGCAACACAGCGCCTGTCGGCGGACGGGTGAACTTGTAGGCGCCGTGACTGGTGCCGATGGCGATAGCCAGGGCGTCAACACCCGTAGCCTTGACGAATTCGGCCGCTTCGGTCGGATCGGTCAGGAGTTGATCGTGCGACAGAACGCCTTCGGCACCGTGGCCGTCTTCCTTCTCGCCCATGCCGGATTCGAGCGAACCCAGGCAACCCAGTTCGCCTTCCACCGACACGCCGATGGCATGAGCGATGTCAACCACGAGACGGGTTGTCTTGGAGTTGTACTCAAAGCTGGCAGGAGTCTTGGCATCTTCCAGCAAGGAACCGTCCATCATCACGCTGGAAAAACCGGAGCGCATTGACTGGATACAGATCGACGGGCTGGCGCCATGATCCTGGTGCATGACGATAGGCACATTCGGATGCGTTTCGATCGCGGCCTCGATGAGGTGGCGCAGGTAGGGCTCGCCAGCATACTTGCGAGCGCCGGCCGAACCTTGCATGATCACTGGGCTATCAGTCTCCTCGGCCGCTTCCATGATGGCCTGGATCTGTTCCAGATTGTTTACGTTGAACGCTGGCAGGCCGTAGCCGTTTTCGGCAGCGTGATCGAGCAATTGACGCATGGATACTAAGGGCATGCTTGTCTCCTGGACTGTTGGAAATTAGGGAATCAGTTTGATTTACGACGCTCGCCGACTTTAACGATTTTCATCGTATTGGTGCCACCAGACTGACCAATGGGCTCGCCGATGGTCAAAATGATCAAATCACCGGGCTTCACCGCACCGGCGAGAATCAATTCCGCCTCGGCCTCGCGCAACAATTCATCGCGGTCGGTACCGATATAACGCATCAAGAGCGGAATGACACCACGCATGATGGTGACTTTGTGACGAGTGTGCACGTCAGGCGTAAGTGCATAAATTGGCACACCGCAGTTGAGACGCGACATCCACAAAGCGGTCGAGCCAGACTCGGTGAACGCCGCAATCGCCTTGACCTTGAGGTGATTGGCAGCGAACAGGGCCGCCATCGCGATCGACTGGTCAATGCGAGTGAATACACGCTGCAGAAACTGGTGATCGAGCCCGACTTCGGCTGACTTCTCAGCTTCCAGACAGACCCGGACCATTGATTCAACGGTCTGGACAGGGTAATCACCGGCTGCAGTCTCCGCCGACAACATCACGGCATCGGTTCCGTCCAACACGGCATTGGCGACGTCAGAGACTTCGGCCCGCGTGGGCACCGGGCTGGTGATCATCGACTCCATCATCTGGGTTGCCGTGATCACAAACTTGTTGGCCTGACGCCCAAGCCGGATGATTTTTTTCTGTAGAGCTGGCACGGCGGCATCGCCTACTTCAACCGCCAAGTCACCGCGAGCCACCATCACACCGTCGGTATGATCGAAGATATCTTGCAGATTGGCAATTGCCTCGACGCGCTCGATTTTTGCCACGAGCAGCGCCTTGCTACCAGCCGCATCCAGCAGTTCGCGCGCTTCACGCATGTCGGCGCCATGTTTCGGGAACGAAACAGCGACATAGTCGACACGCAATCCGGCGGCCGTGATGATGTCCTGCTTGTCCTTGGGCGTCAGTGCCGGTGCCGACAAGCCGCCACCCTGCTTGTTGATGCCTTTGTTGTTTGACAACACGCCATCATGACGATTCATGCAGTGGATTTCGTTGCCGCTGACCTGGCTGACATCCATCACGACCCGGCCGTCATCAAACAGCAAGACATCCCCGGCGACCACATCATTGATAAGTTCGGGGTAATCAAGACCGACCCGCGTATCGTCGCCCAACTTGCACACGGCATCAAGAATGAAGGCCTGGCCCGCTTTGAGCGAAATCTTGTTGTTGGTAAACTTGCCGACACGGATTTTTGGACCTTGCAAATCCGCCATGACGCCCACGGTACGGCCGGCGGCGCGCATGGCAAGACGCAAAGTCTCCACCCGCTGACGATGGTCATCAGGCGTTCCATGTGAGAAATTCAGCCGAACAACATCGACTCCGGCTACCACCAGATCGTGCAACACCTGGGGGGAAGAAGAGGCAGGCCCTAATGTAGCGACGATCTTGGTAGCACGTTCCATACTTTATCCTTTAGCGCGTTGTTCGAGCATCGCCACTGCGGGAAGGGTTTTCCCTTCCAGATACTCGAGGAAGGCGCCGCCGGCTGTGGAGATATAAGACACCTTGTCATAAATGTCGTACTTCTGAATAGCGGCGATGGTGTCTCCGCCACCCGCCAACGTGAATGCCTTGGTCTTGGCGATTGCCATGGCGATGGCTTTGGTGCCTTCACCGAACTGATCAAACTCGAACACACCGACCGGACCATTCCACACCACCGTCCCGGCCTTCATGATGATGTCGACCAGTTCCTGCGTCGACTTCGGGCCAATGTCAAAAATCATGTCGTCATCACTAACGGCACCGGCGTCCTTTGACACGGCGGGTTCGGCAGCGTCAAACTTTTTGCCGCAGACCACATCCACCGCGATCGGGATGGTGGCGCCACGCGCCGACATCTTCTTCATCAGTGCTTGCGCGGTGGGGACCAGATCGTCCTCACACAGGGATTTTCCGACGTTCTTGCCGGATGCCTTGAGGAAGGTGTTGGCAATACCACCGCTGACCACCAACTGCTCGCACTTCTCGGATAGCGCTTCCAGCACCGTAAGCTTGGTGGAGACCTTCGACCCGCCGACGATAGCTACCATCGGCCGCGCCGGATTGGCCAGGGCCTTGTGCAAGGCTTCAAGTTCCTCGGCCACGAGCAGGCCGGCACAAGCCGCCGGGGCAAACTCGGCAACGCCGTAGGTCGATGCTTCGGCACGGTGAGCCGTACCGAAGGCATCCATGACGAAAAGATCGCAAAGTGCCGCATATTTCTTTGCAGTTGCTTCGACGTTCTTCTTTTCGCCCTTGTTGAAGCGGCAGTTTTCCAGCAGTACGACTTCGCCGGCGGCAACATCGAAACCACCGTCGACCCAGTCCTTGATCACGCGCACTGGCTTACCCAGCTTGGCGGCCATGACATCGGCCACCGGCTTGAGCGAGTTTTCTTCAGCGTAGACGCCCTCTTCCGGGCGGCCAAGATGCGAAGTAACCATCACCTTGGCGCCGGCTTTGAGGCAGTGTTGGATGGTCGGCATCGACGCCGTGATGCGGGCGTCCGATGTCACCTTGCCATCTTTGACCGGGACGTTCAGGTCAGCGCGAATAAATACGCGCTTGCCGGCCAAATCAAAATCAGTAAGACGTTTGAACGTCATGATCGCTGATCCTTACTTGGCAACGTGCTTGACAAAGCGCAGCATGTTGCAGGTATAGCCATACTCATTGTCATACCAGGCAACAACCTTGACGAAGGTGGAATCCAGTGCGATACCGGCTTCGGCATCAAAGGTCGACGGCTTCGAATTGCCACGGAAATCGGTCGCAACGACTTTCTCTTCGGTGTAACCGAGGATGCCCTTCATAGCGCCTTCGGAGGCCGCCTTCATGGCTGCGCAAATATCTTTGTAAGAGGCTTCCTTGGTCAGTTCCACGGTCAGGTCGACGACCGACACATCGGAGGTCGGGACGCGGAAGGACATGCCGGTCAGCTTCTTGTTCAACTCCGGAATCACCACACCGACGGCTTTGGCCGCGCCAGTCGACGACGGGATGATGTTTTCGAGGATGCCGCGACCGCCGCGCCAGTCCTTGTTCGACGGACCGTCAACGGTCTTTTGTGTAGCGGTAGCGGCATGGACGGTGGTCATCAGGCCACGCTTGATGCCCCAGTTGTCATGCAATACCTTGGCGACCGGCGCTAGGCAGTTGGTGGTGCAGGACGCTGCTGAGACAATCGCCTGACCAGCGTAGGTGGCGTGATTGACGCCATAAACGAACATCGGGGTATCGTCTTTCGACGGCGCCGACTGGACCACCTTCTTGGCGCCAGCGGCCATGTGCTTCTCGCAGCTTTCCTTGGTCAGGAACAGGCCGGTTGATTCGATCACCAGATCGGCACCAATTTCATTCCACTTCAGCTCGGACGGATCTTTTACGGCGGTCAGGCGAATCTTCTTGCCATTGACGATTAGGTTGTTGCCGTCGACGACGATTTCGCCATTGAAGTTGCCATGTACGGAATCGTATTTCAACATGTAAGCCAGATAGTCGGGCTCCAGCAGGTCATTGATGCCGACGATCTCGATATCCGAAAACTCAGCTTCTTTGGCAACAGCACGAAACACCATGCGACCGATACGACCGAAACCATTGATACCGACTTTGATAGCCATGACTTTTCTCCAGTGTTTGATTAAAAATTAGATAACCGACTTCACGGTGGCGACCACGTTCTCGACGGTGAAGCCAAACTCCTTGAACAGCGCGCCGGCCGGAGCCGATTCGCCAAAACGGTCGAGACCGATAACGGCGCCTTCGAGACCAACGTATTTGTACCAGCCACTCGTTACACCAGCTTCCACCGCCACACGAACGACGCCCTTGGGCAGCACGCTTTCACGGTAGGCTTTGTCCTGGCGATCGAAAACGTTGGAACTCGGCATCGACACAACGCGGACGGCAATATCTTCTTCCGCCAGCTTGGCTTGTGCTTTGAGTGCCAGTTCGATTTCGGAACCGGTCGCGATGATGACTGCGCGGGCCTCGGCGGCATCTGACATTACATAGCCACCGCGGCGGATATTCGCCACCTGCTCGGCATCGCGTTTAACGAATGGTAGATTCTGGCGTGACAGGCAAAGGCAGGTCGGGCCATCTTTCCGCTCGACACCATTGATCCAGGAGGCCAGCGTCTCGACCGTATCGCACGGACGCCAGACATCCATGTTCGGGATCATGCGCAGTGTAGCGGTCTGCTCAACGGGCTGGTGAGTTGGGCCGTCTTCGCCGAGGCCAATCGAGTCGTGCGTGAAAACATAGATCACGCGCTGCTTCATCAGCGCCGACATACGCAGTGCGTTACGGGCATATTCCGAGAACATCAGGAAGGTGCCGCCGAAAGGTAGCAGGCCACCGTGCAGCGCCATGCCGTTCATGATGTGCGACATACCAAACTCGCGCACGCCGTAAGAGATGTAGTTGCCGGTCGACTTGCCGGAGACATGCTTGCAACCCGTCCAGTTGGTCAGGTTGGAACCGGTCAGATCGGCGGAGCCGCCAAGGAACTCGGGTAGAGCTGGGGCCAACGCATTGATGGCAATCTGCGACGCCTTGCGGGTCGCGACAGTTTCACCCTTTTCAATCGTGGCGGCCATCGCCTTGGCAACATGGTCAGCCCAATGTGCCGGCAAATCACCCGCCATGCGACGCTTGAATTCTGCGGCGAGTGCGGGATGAGCCTTGGTGTAGGCGTCAAACTTGGCCTGCCATTCACCTTCCCATGCCTTGCCTTGTGCCTTTTTGTCCCAAGCCGCATACACATCGGCAGGAATCTCGAACGGCGCATGGTTCCAGCCGATGAACTCGCGAGCAGCGGCGATTTCAGCATCGCCGAGCGGTGCGCCATGTACATCGTGAGTACCAGCCTTGTTCGGTGAACCGAGACCGATAACGGTCTTGCAACAAATCAGCGAAGGCTTATCGGTGACCGCTTTGGCGGCATCGATGGCTTTCTGTAGAGCAACCGCGTCATGTCCGTCGACGTTAGGCACGACATGCCAGCCATACGCCTCGAAACGCTTCGGTGTGTCGTCCGTGAACCAACCTTCGACGTGACCGTCGATGGAAA
Organism: Propionivibrio dicarboxylicus; assembly: GCA_945902805.1. Classification (GTDB taxonomy): domain Bacteria; phylum Pseudomonadota; class Gammaproteobacteria; order Burkholderiales; family Rhodocyclaceae; genus CAMDMZ01. Next base: position 47,059 of record CAMDMZ010000001.1, read on the forward strand.
TACCGTTATCGTCCCAGAAAGCCGTGAGCTTGCCCAAGCCCCAGGTGCCGGCCAAAGCGCAGGCTTCGTGCGAAATGCCTTCCATCAGGCAACCGTCGCCGAGGAATGTGTAGGTACGATGATCAACAACTTCATGACCTGGCTGGTTGAATTCAGCGGCAAGCAGTTTTTCCGCCATGGCCATGCCGACGGCGTTGGTAATCCCCTGCCCGAGCGGGCCGGTCGTGGTCTCGACACCGGCGGTGTAGCCGTATTCCGGATGCCCTGGGGTCTTGCTGTGCAGCTGACGGAACTTCTTCAGATCATCGATGGACAGATCGTAGCCGGTCAAGTGCAGGAGGGCATAAATCAACATCGAGCCATGGCCATTCGACAGCACGAAGCGATCACGATTCGGCCACTGCGGGTTGCTCGGATTGTGGCGCATCGTGCGATTCCACACCACTTCGGCAATCTCGGCCATACCCATCGGGGCGCCTGGGTGGCCAGAGTTGGCTTTTTGCACAGCATCCATGGCCAGGGCGCGAATCGCGTTGGTCAGCGGGTTGAATTTGGGTGGCTGCATCTTGTGTCCTTCTGCGGTCATATACGTCTCCCGATCCCAGAAAGCCGAGAATTATCGGCTATTCCGGTCAAACAAAGCTAGGTGATTGATTATCTTGAACCTGGGCGCTGCAAACACCCAGAAAGCCCTTAGACATTTTGGCAATTAGGCACGCTTGCGATTTTCCATCAGGCGCAAGACCAAGGGCGTAAAGATCAGTTGCATGGCGAGTTCCATTTTGCCACCGGGCACAACGATGATGTTGGCGCGGGTCATGAAGGAATCATGAATCATGGTCAGCAAATACTGGAAATCGATTCCCTTGGGATTGGCGAAGCGGATCACAACGAAACTTTCGTCCGCCGTCGGCACCTCGCGGGAAGTGAAGGGGTTCGAAGTATCGACTGTCGGCACACGCTGAAAGTTCACATGCGTATGCGAGAACTGCGGCGTGATGTAGTTGATGTAATCGGGCATGCGACGCAGGATGGTATCGACCACCGCCTCGGTCGAATAGCCACGCTGGTTCTTGTCGCGGTGCAGTTTCTGGATCCATTCGAGATTGACGATGGGCACCACACCAACCAGCAGATCGGCATGCTTGGCCACGTTGATCTTGTCGGTTACAACAGCGCCATGCAAGCCTTCATAAAACATCAGGTCGCTACCGCCGGGGACATCTTCCCAAGGCGTAAAGGTACCAGGATCCTGCTTGTAAGGTGCGGCCTCTTCAGCGTTATGAAGATACTTGCGAACCTTGCCGGTACCGGTCTCGCCATATTTCTTGAACAGGCTCTCGAGTTCATCGAGCAGGTTGGCGTCCGGGCCAAAATGGCTGAAATGGTTATTGCCGGCCTTGCGCGCCTCTTCCATCGCCGCCTTCATTGAAACGCGATCATGACGATGGAAGGAATCGCCCTCGACAATCGCGGCAGTGAGTTTCTCGCGGCGGAAAATGTGCGCGAAGGTACGGGTTACTGTAGATGTACCAGCGCCGGACGAACCGGTGATGGCGATGACGGGATGTTTGGCCGACATGAAATTCTCCGGAAAGGTAAAAGCTTACTGAGTGCGGAACAGCGAACGGGCCGAAAACAGTGGTGACTGAAACGCCTCCGGTTCGCTGCCACTGATGTACTCCTGATGATAAGCGGCAATGCGCTCGACCTCGCTCTTCGAGCCGAACATGAACGCAACACGCTGATGAATATCGGTCGGCGTCACTTCCATGACGCGGGCACGACCGGTGGTGGAAAGCCCACCTGCTTGCTCGATGATGAAGGAAATCGGATTGGCCTCGTACAACAGACGCAGACGACCGCCCTTGGCGCGCGTCTTTTCATCCATCGGGTACATGAAGCAGCCACCACGGGTCAGAATGCGATACGTCTCGGCGACCAATGAAGCAATCCAGCGCATGTTGAAATCGCGACCACGCGGACCTTCCTTGCCGGCCAGACATTCGGACACATAACGCTTGACTGGCGGCTCCCAGAAACGCTCGTTCGAGGCATTGATGGCGAATTCGGAGGTCTCGGTCGGTATGGTCATCTGCGCATGCGTCAGGATGAACTCGCCGATATCGTGATCCAGAGTGAAAGCATTCGTTCCGTTGCCGGTGGTCAGAACCATTACGGTCGAGGGGCCGTACAGCGCAAAACCGGCGCAAACCTGCTCAACGCCGGGTTGCAGGAAGTCTTCCAGCTTGGCCTCGGCACCCGGGTTCGGGCTCTTGAGAATCGAAAAAATGGTGCCGACGGTGATATTCACGTCGATATTCGACGATCCATCCAATGGATCGAAGGTCATCAGGTATTTGCCGCGCGGATACTGGGCCGGAATCGGGATGATGTCATCCATTTCCTCGGACGCCATACCGGAAAGATGCCCCGACCAAAGGCTGGTCTTGATCATCACGTCGTTGGAAATCACATCCAGCTTCTTCTGTGTTTCGCCCTGGATATTGACCGCACCGCCATCGCCGCCATGAACGCCCAGCGTACCGGCCAGTGCGCCCTTGGAAACCGCGTTGCTGATGACTTTACAAGCGGTGGCAATATCGTTCAGCAAACCGGAGAAGTCTCCCGTCGCACCGGCAACACGGCGCTGCTCTTCGATAATGAACTGCGTTAGCGTGGTTCGCCCGTCGTGCATGATGCCTCCTAGATCAGTTGTATTCTTGACTGCGTCAAAAAGTGCCCCGCCCCGGTGAGGGGGCGGGGGTAAATTCTGGCTTGCGCCAGAGGAGTGGAGACGCAGGAAACAGGATTACCCCCGTTTCGATAGAGGCAATCTAAACCGATCAAACCATAAGCACCATTCACTTTTTCTTATCTCGTCAATAAGGCAATCATTTCACGCCACGATACCCATGACAGATGACATTTAGCCAAACGGCAATCGGCCCCGTTGACGTCATCCGTCGCGGCGAAGATACTTCGCACGCCAAGCTTCACGCTATCTCCTGACTGTGACTCGACTTGGCTATTTTGGAGTTCGAAACTACGTGCCAGCCAATTCATCATCAGCAATCGATAGCAAATACGCTGCAGTATGGGAGTGCGCCGCCGATGCTATGGTGTTTCTCGACCATGACGGTTTGCTCGATTGCAATGAAGCAGCGCTCAGAATGCTCGGCCTGGCCAGCCCCGAGATCGTCCTTGGCCGTCGCCTTGACGACTTCGCACCGACCTTGCAGCCGCACGAGCAATCCACGCGCGAATACGTCACGGCCCATGTCGAGGCCGCACTCGCCGATGGTCAAAGTCGTTTTGAATGTCAGCTCAAGTGCAGTGACGGCTCGCTGTTTGTCGCCGATATCCGCCTCCATCGAATTCAGATCGGCGGTGGTCAGGTGGCGCACGCGGTATTGCGCGACATTACTGTTCGCTGGGAGAACGAGCAACGCCTGCGCACCTTGAAAGATGCCATCCAGGCCAGTTTGCACACGCTGACGTACATCGACGGGGTCACCCAGTTGCCTAATCGGGAGAGCTTTCACGAACAGGCGAACCAGGCGATCAATCGTGCAATCGAAATCAGCCGTCCGGTCGCCATGGCCAGTGTCGCCATCAACGACCTGAGCAACATCAACAACTCGCTGGGTCACGACGCTGGCAACACGGTCCTGCAGGAGGTGGCGCGGCGCCTATCAGCAACGATACATGAAAGCGACATCGTGGCGCGTGTCAGTGGCAACGTGTTCGGCATTCTGTTTGATGGCTGCACCGAAGAATGTGCCGAGCACTCCGCACGCGACCTGCTCGCCGCCATGGCACCGGTGATCCGCGTAGGTGATCACGAGATCAATGTTGGCGTTGCAATTGGCCTCAGCCTGTTTGGCCGCGACGGGCGCGATCTGTGGGATCTGCTCCAAAACTCCGAAACAGCCATGTACCGGGCCAAGGCGGCGGGGACGGATACCTATCAGTTCTTCAGTGGCGAGATGTACACCATCGCCCTCGAACGCCTGGTGCTCGAAAGTCGCATGCGTCATGCGCTCGAACATCATGAATTTGTCGTGCACTATCAGCCACTTGTGTCAACCGTCGATGAACGCATTGTCGGTACCGAAGCGCTGGTGCGCTGGCAGCATCCCGAGCTGGGCTTGATTGGTCCGGATCGTTTTATCCCCTTGGCCGAACAAAGTGGCTTGATCATTCCTCTCGGCGAATGGGTCTTGGTCACCGCCTGCCGTCAAATGCGCGTGTGGCGCGACGCCGGCTTGCCATCGATCGAGCTTTCCGTCAATTTGTCGCCGCGCCAGTTTCACAAGCCGAATCTGGTCGAGATGGTGGCCAAGGCACTTTCTGTCAGCGGACTGGAACCCAAGCTCTTGGTGCTGGAACTGACCGAAGGCGCGCTGATGGACCATACCGATGCAACGCTCAATACCCTTGGCGAACTGCGCGCCATGGGTGTTCGACTGGCGGTAGACGATTTCGGCACCGGTTACTCATCGCTGACCTATCTCAAACGCTTCCCCCTGAACAAGCTGAAGGTCGACCGTTCGTTCGTCCAGGATATCGCCAACAGCCCGGATGGCGTGGTGATTGCCCAGGCCATCGTCGATCTTGGCCGCAATTTGCGCCTGGAGGTCGTCGCCGAGGGTATTGAAACGATCGGCGAGCTCGATGCCTTGCGCTCCTACGGCTGTGAATTCCTGCAAGGATTCTATTTTTCGCGCCCGGTTCCGGCGGCTGACTTTGAGGTGCTGCTGCGCGCCCAGAGCGACGCGCCGTGAAGCAGCAGCGGTCACCACGCTGCCCAAGAATTTCCACGCCCACGGACTTACCGAATGCACATTGAACTGTCTGCCCACGAAGTCCGCATCATCGGTTGCCTCCTGGAAAAGCAGATTGCCACACCGGAACACTATCCGCTCTCTTTGAACGCGCTGGCGAATGCCTGCAACCAGAAGAGCAATCGCGACCCGGTACTCAATCTGTCCGAGAGCGCGGTTCAGGATCTGGTCGATGGACTGATCAAGAAATACCAGGTCAGCGAGCAAAGTGGCTATGGCAGCCGCGTACCGAAATACCAGCACCGGTTCTGCAATACGGAATACGGCTCGCTGAAATTCTCGGCGCAGGAAGTCGCGATTCTCTGTGAACTGTTCCTGCGCGGCCCGCAGACGCCGGGGGAGCTGCGTAGTCGCGCCAGCCGCCTGGCTGCGTTCAATGATGCCGACCAAGTTGAAGCCGTGCTGGTCAGCCTGTCACGGCGCGAGGATGGCCCGTTTGTCGTCCGCTTGCCACGCGAACCGGGGCGCCGCGAATCACGTTACGCGCATTTGTTCAGTGGTGAAGTCGAAGGTGCTTCCTACACGGAAAGCGGAGACCGCATGGATGACGTCCCGACACTCACACGACTAGCTCAGCACACTCTCGAACAACGCGTGACCGATCTTGAAGCCTCCGTGGCGGAGCTGAAGGCCCAACTGGCTGCCCTGATGTAGCCCAGGTAGCCCATGTAACGGAAGCGCCGTCTCGCCAGCACCGACTTTTCGAGTGTTCAGGCGGTCAGGCTGGCGTACAGCATCGGCAACACTTGCGGCAGATGCTCGGGCTTATCAAGCACGCGCCAGTGGCGGCCGAATATTTCGCTGACGTACTCGTCAGCCTTCGGGTCCAGGCTCAGGCAAAACGTGGTGACTCCCGTCGCAGCCAGCTCTTCGACGGCCTTGCGCGCATCGGCACGCAAGTGCTGGCCGTCATCAACGTCAATGTCAGCCGGCTCGCCGTCGGTCAGCAGCAGCAGGATTTTCTTGTCGGCCTTGCGGTGCGAGAGGTAGTGCCCGGCATGCCGCAAGGCGGCGCCCATGCGCGTTGAAAAACCTGCTTCCAAGGCGGCCAGACGGGCCTTGACGCTGTCGTCAAACTCTTCGCTGAAGCCTTTGATGTGATGGAAGCGCACATCGTGCCGGGTGTTGGAATGAAAGCCGGCGATGGCGTAGGGATCGCCAAGGCATTCCATCGCCCAAGCGACCAGCGAAACCGCTTCCTGGCTTAACTGGAGCAGCGTCTGCTGGCTGCCGGCAACGGTACTGTTGAGCGACTCGGACAGGTCCAGCAGCAGCATTACCGTGATATCGCGGCCATCGGTGCGATGGCTCATGTTGATCCGTGGATCGGGCGTGCTGCCGCTCTTGTAATCAATCAAGGACCGCAGCGCGATATCCAGATCGAGTTCGCTGCCTTCTTCCTGATAGCGGATGCGCACCTTGTCCTGTGGCTTGAGCAGTTCCAGCAGGCGCTTGAGTTGCTTGGCCAGGGCGGCGTGTTTTTCCAATAACTGATCGATCACGGCGGCATTTCCGGAGGGATGCAATCCTTCGTAAACGCTGACCCAATCGGGGCGGAAGGTCACACTCTGATAATCCCATTCCGGGTAATGGCGCGGTGGCAGGCCGACGATTTCATCGCTTCGATCCAGCTTGCGCTCTTCGTCGAAGGCATCTTCTTCGTCGCCTTGCTCGATGAAACGCCAGAGCTGGCGATTGTCGTCGCGGTAGTCAATCACCGTATCGTCAAAGAACACCTTGGCCAACTGATCGCTTTGGCGGCGAGTCTGTGTGACATACGAGAGGGCCATTTGCGCGATCTCGTTGGTGCTCGATTCGCCATCGCCCAGCGCGGCATGGAAGCGCGCGACAAAAGCATTCAAGGTCACGTCAACGTAAGCATGATCGGGGTCGAGCAAGGCGCGCGACAGCATGGCCAGACGATGACGCAGGCAGGAGCTGGCCACCGGATCGCAGGCCCCTTCGACGGGTTTCGGATGCAGTGCCAGGAAGATGCGGCGCAGGCCGGGGAACTCGCGGATCAGCAGAGTCTCGATGCGACAGTCCTCGAAAAATTCGACCGCCATGCGCTGGAACGGGCTCCAGTTGTCGGCGATTTGTGGTTTGCTCCAGCGCCGGTGACCGACCATGTGTGCGAGCACAGCGCGGTAGCGATCGAGGCCGCTGACGCCACGATCGTCGTCCAGCACATCGGGCACGCGTAAGCCCAGAGCATCGTAATACGGCACCGACTTGATCTGACTATCGAACGCGGTGGAATACGGCACGAGTTGCTGGCTGTCTTGCCATAGGGCGCGCAAGTACAAATCGAGTTGCCGCTCGACATCGGCGAACAGCGTGCCATGTCGTTCGCGCTGCAGCACGGCGCGGCTGTCGGCCGAATCGAGGCGGAAATACTCTTCCTGTCGCTCGGGATGATGGGCGTAATTGCGGATGCCGTAGTCGGTCCAGCTTTTCAGGCCGGCGGTCGACAACAGGCCGAGCAGGCGCGGGGCCAGATCAAAAAAGTGCGGCAAACCGGGGCTGGGAAAGGTGGTGTGATGGCCGTGAATCGAGACCGAGGTGCGCACCATCAAATCGAGCGCGATATCGATGTAGATACCGATCTGGTCGACCGATTGCAGACGCCGGGCAACCGCCGCCAGGGTTTGCAGAAATGGCGTGATCGCCTTGCTGTTGGGCGATTTCTGCATGGCGCGAATGGCGCCCATGACTTGCGGCAGCAAGGGTTCCTGATCGCCACTGGCCGAGGCCACGACGGTCGGCCACTCTTCAAGAAAAGCGAGCAAGGGCTCGGGACCACGGCCCAGTTTGCCGATCACCCGCGCCGCGTCGATGTAGGCGGCAAGTTGCTGCTGATTAAAGCGGGTCAGCGCTTCGTAGAGACATTCTTCAAAGACAGCGGCAACCGGCGCAAAACCGCAATCCAGGGTCTTCCACGCCGCTTGCACCTGCGGATGGGCAAACTCCTGGCTGCGGGTGTCGGTGACGGAGTGAATTCCGGTCGCCATGTGCGTTTACCGCCGTCTCGCCAGCACCGACTTTTTACGCGAACACGGCATCGATGGCGTGATCGAGCGTGCTGCGAATATCGGCGTCGTCGGTGATCGGGCGCACCATCGCCATGCGGCAGGCATCCGGGGCGGCCACACCGCGCCTGATCAGCGTCGCCGCGTACACGATCAGGCGGGTCGAGATGCCTTCGTCGAGACCGTGGCCCTTAAGGTTGCGCGCCGTCTGCGCAATCTTGACCAGGCGAGCGGCCAGGGCGGCATCGGTGCCGGTTTCCTGGGTGATGATTTGCGCTTCCAGTTCCGCCGTTGGATAGTCGAAATCGAAAGCGGTAAAACGCTGCTTGGTCGATTGTTTGAGGTCCTTCATCAACGACTGATAGCCGGGGTTATAGGAAATCACCAACTGGAAATCCGGGTGCGCTTCGATCAGTTCGCCTTTCTTGTCCAGCGGCAGCACACGACGGTGGTCGGTGAGCGGATGGATCACGACCGTGGTGTCCTGGCGTGCCTCGACGATTTCATCGAGATAACAGATCGCGCCGATACGCGCGGCCGTCGTCAAGGGGCCGTCAAGCCAGCGGGTGCCATTGGCGTCAAGCAGGTAGCGGCCGACCAGGTCGGAAGCGGTCATGTCTTCGTTGCAGGCCACGGTGATCAGCGGCTTTTGCAGCTTCCACGCCATGTACTCGATGAAACGCGACTTGCCGCAGCCCGTCGGGCCTTTCACCATCACCGGCAGCTTGGCGTGGTAGGCGGCTTCATACAGCGTCACTTCGTTGCCCTGCGCCTGATAGAAGGGTTCCGTCTTGATGAGGTATTGATCTTTATTCGACATGGCCAGTTCCGAGCAGAAGTTTGGGCGGAAAAAAGCCCCGCCACGGCGAGGCTTTTTGTCAGGGTCCGACTGACGACTTATTTATGGACGCCGAGCTTTTCACGCCAGCCCGGGAAGATCTTGTCCGCATCTTTCGGGAACGACTCGAAGGCGCGGGCAAATTCCTTGTGCTCCTTGGCGAACTGGATCGGATCGGCACCTGATTTCCAGCACTCGTAGGATTGACGCAGCGAGATCGCTCCGGCCGCCGGGCTGTCGATGTGACCGTAGGAACCGCCACCGGAGGTGTTGATCACGTTGCCGTGGCCGAGGTTCTCGAAGAAGCCAGGCAGACGCAGCGCGTTCATGCCGCCGGAGATGATCGGGGTGGTGGGCTTCATGCCATGCCATTCCTGATGATAGTAAGGGCCGTCAGCGGAATCGCGCTCGATCATGTAGGCGATGTTGCGGTCGTCCTTGCCACCTTCCATCTTGCCGTAGCCCATGGTGCCGACGTGGATGCCGGAAGCACCTTGCAGACGCGACATCTTGCTCAGCACGAAAGCGGTGTAGCCACGCTTGGCGGAGGGTGAGGTGATGGCGCCATGGCCGGCACGGTGATAGTGCAGGTACTGGCCGGGGTACTGACGACGGGCAGTGGTGATCATGCCGGGGCCACCGACGTAACCATCAACCAGGAAGGCGACTTTGTTGGCATCCGGCCCGAAGGTTTCCAGGATGTAGTCGGCACGGGCAAGCATTTCGTAATGGTCGTCAGCGGTGATGTTGGCCGAGAACAGCTTGGCCTGGCCGGTTTCGTCCATGGCACGCTTCATCGCGTCATAGACCAGCGGGATGACCTTCTTGGTCGGGCAGAACACCTGATTGCCTTGCGGCTCGTCGTTCTTGATGAAATCACCGCCGAGCCAGAACTGGTAGGCCGCGTGAGCAAACGGCTCGGGACGCAGACCGAGCTTCGGCTTGATGATCGTGCCAGCAATGTAACCACCGTTGACGCGCGGACGACCGAGGATGTCCCACAGGTCGGAGATGTCCTTGGCCGGGCCATCGTACTGGCGCAGCATCGACCACGGTACATAGAAATCCTGCATTTGGAGATTCTTCACGTCGCCCATACCCTGATTGTTGCCGATCGCCAGCGTCAGGAAAGAGACCAGCATGGCGCGGCCATCGGTCAGGTTGCGGTCGAACAGATCATTCGGGTAGGCGACTTTCATCACGCCCTTCGCCTCATCGATGAAATACACCAGCGCATCAACGCCCTTGGTGAAGTCGTCGGTGGTGGAGACTTCTACGTTGGTACCAGTCGAGGATTCGGCCGCAATGTGAGCGGCCACTTCCAGGTAACCGTAGCCTGTGGCGGGCTCCATGTGGTAAGCGACGAGTACGTGCTTGTCGCCCTTGATCAGGTCTTCTTCATTGAGGCTCAGGTCGGCGTAACGGTTCGATTGATCCATTGTCTCTTCTCCTAAAAGTGTGGTGTGCAGCGGCGTTGTGCGGTAATTCGGATAATCAATTGCAAGATCTTAGTCTGGCCAATCTATAAACACTATTCACAGTTTTTTATTTTTACTATAAGGCGCGATCGAAGTAGCGCCGGACATCGGACAGCACGGTGGTCGCCAGATCGGGCAATACCGCCAACGCGCCGCTAAAGTCGTGGTCACGGGTGTAGTCGGTCTCGGTCACCAGCGTCGGAATACCGGCGCCAAGGCTGGAGCGGATGCCGTTGCCGGAGTCTTCCAGGGCCAAACAGACATTCGCCGGCAAGTTCAAGCGTTGCAGCACCCACTGGTAAATATCCGGTGCCGGCTTCTTGGCGGGGACGATATCCCCGGCACCGATGGCCTCAAACCAGGTCTCCGCATCCGCCCCCAGCGTGGCCCGCAACAAGGCCGTGACATTTTCCGGTGTGGTCGTGGTGGCAATCCCGAGGCGTAACCCAGCGACACGCGCTTCATTGATCAGCGCCCGCACTCCCGGCCGCAACGGCAATTCGCCGCTATCCACCAAACGGACATAGTGCGTGGTCTTGGCGGCGTGCAATGACTTGACCAGGGCATCGAAATCCGGCCGTTTCGAAAACTCGGGGCAATGCCGCTCGACATAGAAACGGATGCGTTCCTTGCCACCGGTTACGGCGAGCAATTCGCCATACAGCGCCACATCCCAATTCCAGTCCAGACCGGCCTCGGCAAACGCCGCATTGAAGGCTACCCGATGGCCGTCGCGCTCGGTGTCGGCCAGCGTGCCATCGACGTCAAAAATAATCGCTTGAAGTGTCATGGCGCGAAGACTAGAACTGAAAGACCATAAGAGCCAGTCACGTTTTCTTATCCGTGAGATAAGATGGTGCTATGAGCATGAAAAATGTCACTCTGCGCCAACTCAGGGTCTTCGAAGCCGTCGGTCGTCACCTCTCGTTTTCCCGCGCGGCCGAAGAGCTGCATCTGACCCAACCGGCGGTCTCGATGCAAGTGCAAAGCCTGGAAGACCTGGCCGGCCTGCCGCTCACCGAGCAAATTGGCAAACGTATCCGGCTCACGGCTGCCGGCGACGAGGTTGCCCGCTATGCGCGTCTGATCGCGCTACAGCTACGCGAAGCCGAAGAATCCCTGATTGCCATGAAAGGTGCCGAAGGCGGCCGCGTCGTGATAGGCGTCGTCAGCACCGCCAAATACTTTGCACCCTCGTTGCTGGCCGAATTCAAACGTCGCCATCCCGGCATCGAACTGCGTCTGATCGTCAGCAATCGCGGTGCCGTGGTGCGGCATATGGCCGAAAACGAGATCGACATTGCCATCATGGGCCTGCCGCCACGCGAATTCGAAACCGTGTCCGAGGTCTTCGCCGAACATCCGCTAGTGTTTATCGCGGCACCCGATCATCCATTGGCAAAGAAAAAGAACATCTCGCCGACCACATTTTCGAGCGAGATCCTGCTGATTCGGGAATCCGGTTCGGGCACCGGCAGTGCGCTCGAACGGTATCTTGAGGAACACAAGGTGAGCCCTGGCGAAACCATGGAAATGGGCAGTAACGAAACGCTCAAACAGGCGGTCATGGCCGGCCTGGGCATTGCCTTCATCTCGGAACACACCATCGGCCTGGAACTCTCGGTCAAGCGCTTGGCGATCCTCGACGTTCTCGGCACACCGGTAAAACGTCAGTGGCATTTGGTGCATCGTGCCGAAAAACGCCTGTTGCCGGCCGTAGTCGCTTTTTGCGACTTCATGCGCAGCGAAGGCGCACGCTTGATCGCATCCCAAGTGGGACGCCAAACACTCTAAACCGCAGGACTGACAAACGGTCAGCGCGCCGGAGTCACCGACTTCCCTGGTTTCACTACCGGCCGCCAGATGGCGACCATCACGCCAATCGCAGTCAGAAAGCTCTTTGCATGTCGTGTCTCGTCGAGCACGATGCGTTTGCCACCGCCTGGAACTGCCGCCAGCACCAGATCGGTGAGCTGATCGTCGTTGAGTTTTGTGATCCCTTCGGCATGCCAGGTCTTGACGTGACCACACCCATCGCGGTCGACCAGCAGACTGCGGTCAGCAGGCGCCTCGGGCAGCGAGATCACCACACCGACCGGCGTTTGCATTGCGCTCGCCGGGCCAGCGCTGGTCGGAATCGATTTGCCACCCTCGGGCGTTGCCTCGGCATCCAGCAGCATGATTTCGTCGTCACTAAGCTTGGTCGACCCATCGCTGTGCCAGACGCGGTAGCTGCCGCCGGGCTGAATCTGTATCAGCAGACCCTGATCGGCCGCCAATGCCGGGCCGGTGAACATCCAAACCATCACCAAGACGGCAAGTTTCTTCAGCCGAAGTTGACTCAGCGGGCTCATTGATCCATCCATTTAATTGAGCAACCGATACCGGGAATCTGCTCCCTCGGCCCCGGCTGGCCGGCCGCCACCAGTTTCATCGCCTCGAACAGATCGCGTCGCACATTGTCCGGCGCTGTCTCCTTGCGCGATTCGTCAAGACGACCGCGATACTGGAGTTCGAGCTGGGCGTTAAAGCCGAAAAAATCCGGCGTGCACACCGCCCCATAGGTGCGGGCGACCTCTTGCGTCGCGTCGAGAACATAGGGAAATGGGAACTGCAGGTCGCGAGCCAAGGCAACCATATGCTCCCAGGAATCCTCAGGATAATCCGTTGGGTCATTGCTCATCACCGCAATGCTACCGATTCCCAGCGTCGCCAAATCGCGTGTATCGCGCACGATGCGATGAAGGATGGCCTTGACGTAAGGGCAATGATTGCAGATGAACATGACCAACAGGCCATTCGGCCCGCGCGCCGAAGCCAGGGTATGGCGCCGGCCATCCACACCGGGTAAATCAAAATCCAGTGCCTTGGCGCCGAAATCACAAACCGGGGTGGGCGTGCTGACCATCCTCGTCCTCCATGTTTTAATGCGCTGATGATACCGCGCTTCTATTGTCCCTTTCCGCTCCATCCCGGTGCCACTGTCGAGTTGCCGGCCGAAGCCGCCCACCACGCCTTGAAAGTCCTAAGAGTCGGTGCTGGCGATACGGCGATCCTGTTTGACGGCCGTGGCGGGCAATGGACCGCGAGCCTGGAACCGCACGGCAAGCATCTGCACGCCAAGCTCGACGCCTATAGTCAGATTGATCTTGAGCCGCCGCTCAGTGTGACGCTAGTGCAATGCATCGCCGCCGCCGACAAGATGGACTTCATCGTGCAGAAGGCCGTCGAACTCGGCGTTACGGCGATCCAGCCGATTGCAGCCAAGCGCAGTGTGGTGCGCCTGTCGGGCGAACGAATGGAGCGTCGCGTTGCCCACTGGAATGCGATTGCGGTTGCCGCCTGCGAACAATGCGGGCGAAACCGGGTGCCGCTGGTCGCACCGATTCTTGATCTGCCGCAATACCTTGGCAGCGCAAGCGCGCAAAATTGTGCGCGCCTGATTTGTCTGCCGCAGGGTGGAAAACGCCTGCGCGACATCCCGGCGCCCGAATCACTCACCCTGCTGATCGGGCCAGAGGCAGGTTTTGACGATAGCGAAATCATGGCGGCAGCGGTAGCGGGATTTGTGCCGGCAAGCTTGGGGCCGCGCGTCTTGCGCACGGAAACGGCCGGACCCGCCGCATTGGCCGCCGTCATGAGTTTATGGGGAGATTTCTAGATGTTTGAATCAGCAGAACTCGGTCACAAAATCGACAAGGAAACCTATAGAACAGAAGTTCCAGCGCTGCGCGCCGCCTTGCAGGACGCCCAATACGAGCTCAAGGAAAACGGCAAGATTCCCGTCGTGGTGCTCGTCAGCGGCCAGGATGGTGCCGGCAAGGGCGAAACCATCAACGTGCTCTACGAGTGGATGGACCCGCGTTACATCACCACCCTCGCCTTTTCGGCGCCCACTGACGAGGAGCGCGAACGTCCCTTCATGTGGCGCTACTGGCGCGCCCTGCCGCCCAAAGGCCGCGTTGGCATCTTCGCCGGCTCGTGGTATTCGAGCCCGATTCATGACCGTATCGAAGGTGGCTTGACCAAAGCAGATGTGGATGCCCGCATCGACCAGATCAATCGCTTCGAAGCCATGCTGGTTAATGAAGGTGCGCTGGTACTCAAATTCTGGTTTCACTTGACCAAAGAAGGCCAGAAACGCCGGCTCAAGACGCTGGAGAAAGATCCACGTACCGCCTGGCGCGTCACCAAATGGAACTGGGATCGCCTCAAGACTTACGACAAACTGCAGGATGTCGTCGGCCACGTCCTGCGCCTGACCAATACGCCGTGGGCACCTTGGATCATCATCGAAGGTGAGGACGACCGCTATCGCTCGCTGACCACCGGCAAGATCATGCTCGACGCCATCCGCCAGCGTTTAGCCAATGCCGGCAAGCAAAGCACGCCCGTTGCCCGGCCGATGCAACCCAGCCTCGACGGGCGCGACGTGCTCTCGGAACTCAAGCTCGATCGCAAACCGATCGGCAAGGACGACTACGAGACGCAACTGGCCAAGTGGCAAGGCAAGCTTTCCGAACTGGTGCGCGATCCACGCTTCAAGGACCGCTCGCTGATTTGTGCCTTCGAGGGTTCGGACGCCGCCGGCAAAGGTGGCAGCATCCGCCGCATCACCTCGGCGCTGGATGCCCGCGATTACCAGATCGTGCCAGTTGCTGCCCCGACCGAAGAAGAACGCGCCCAACCCTATCTCTGGCGCTTCTGGCGTCACATGCCACGCAATGGCCGCGTCACGATTTTCGATCGCACCTGGTACGGTCGCGTGCTGGTCGAGCGGGTAGAGGGTTTCTGTGCCGAAGCCGACTGGCTACGGGCATATTCCGAAATCAATGATTTCGAACACGAGTTGTCCTATGCCGGCGCCATCGTCGTCAAATTCTGGCTGCAGATCAGCAAAGACGAACAGCTCAAGCGCTTCAAAGAACGCGAGAAAATCGAGTTCAAGCGCTTCAAGATCACCGAAGAGGACTGGCGTAACCGCGAAAAGTGGGACGCCTACCATCAGGCCGTGTGCGACATGGTCGATCGCACCAGCACGGGCAACGCACCCTGGACACTGGTCGAAGCCAACGACAAGAATTTTGCCCGCCTCAAAGTCCTGCGCACGATTTGCGAACGAATCGAAGCCGCCCTGAGCGGCGTTGTCGGCGCCGAAGCACCGGATATGGATACCGCACCGAAAAGCAAAGACATCAAGGCCCACAAGAAGGACTAAGGTGAACCAATGACAATGGAAACGCGCAGCAGCCGTCCGGAAAGCGATCACCGCCTGGTGGCCTGGGTACGCCAAGCCGCACCGTATATTCATGCCTTTCGTGGCCGCAGCTTCGTTGTCGCTGTCGGTGGCGAGGTCTTGATCGATGGCGCCGCGCAAGATCTGATGTACGACATCGCCTTGCTCGACGCGATGGGTATCCGCCTGGTGCTGGTGCATGGTGCACGGCCGCAGATTGATGCCGAAATGCATGCTCGCGGCCTTGAGCCACGTTTTCACAACGGCCTGCGGGTGACCGATGCCGAAGCGCTGGAATGCGTCAAACGAGCCATGGGCGTGACGCGTATCGAAATCGACGCCATGCTCTCGCAAGGCTTGCCGAATACGCCGATGGCGGGAGCCTTCCTGCGCGTCACCGGCGGCAATTTCATCACCGCACGGCCAGTCGGCGTGGTTGACGGCATCGACTTCCAATACACCGGCGCCGTGCGCAAAGTGATTGCCGAAGAAATCCAGGCCGATCTGGCGCAGGAAAACGTAGTCCTGATCACGCCCATCGGTGTCTCGCCAACGGGTGAGATTTTCAATCTGGCCTGGGAAGAAGTGGCCGAAGCCGTAGCTGTGGCGATCAATGCCGACAAACTGATCTATTTGTGCGACGCACCAGGAATGAAGGACCGCAAGGGCGAGCCAATCGATGCGCTGACCGCCGACGAAGCGCAGCAACTGGTGGAAAAGCGCGTCAAGCAACCGGTCGAGATCGAGCGCGTGCTCAAGAGTGCCATACGCGCCTGTCGCGGCGGTGTTGCGCGCGTGCATTTCCTTGATCGAAAGTCGGATGGCGCCATGCTCATGGAGTTTTTCACCCGCGACGGTATCGGCACGGTGATGACGCAGGCGCCCTTGGCGGTGCTGCGTGAAGCGACCATCGAAGATGTCGGTGCCGTGCTCGAACTAATCGAACCACTGGAAGCCGATGGCACGCTGGTCAAGCGCGGACGCGAGCGGCTGGAGATGGAGATCACTCGCTTTTCGGTCGTCGAATACGATGGCGTGATTGTCGGCTGCGCCGCGCTGTATCCGATTCCGGACGAAAAAGCCGGCGAACTCGCCTGCCTCGCCGTCATGCCGGATTTTCGTCGCACCGGGTTTGGCGATCAACTGCGCAAGCGTATTGAAGCCAAGGCGCGCAAACTCAGGCTCAAACAACTTTTCGTCCTGACCACGCGCACCGCACACTGGTTCATCGAACGCGGCTTTGTCGAAGTGCCGATCGATCAACTGCCTGCCAAGCGGCGCGAACTCTACAATTACCAGCGCCGTTCCAAGGTCTTGATGCAGGCGCTCTGAGTCCTCATATGATTGGACTAGAATTCAACGCAACCCCACTCAATCAATGAAGGACTCACCCAATGGCACGCATGGTTAACTGCATCAAACTCGGCCACGAAGCCGAAGGTCTCGATTTTCCGCCGATGCCCGGAGAACTCGGCAAGAAACTCTGGGAAAACGTCTCCAAAGAAGCCTGGCAGCAATGGATCCGACTGCAGACCATGCTGATCAACGAAAACCGCCTGAACCTGGCCGATGCGCAACACCGCAAATACCTGTCCGAGCAGGTGACCAAACATTTCTTCGGCGAAGGCGCCGATCAGATTTCCGGTTTTGTTCCGCCGGCCCGATAAGCGCCGTCGCCGTCCTGCCAGTCCCGAAAAAGGGATTCCTTTCAGTCACACCGACTTTTTGAAACGCCAAGGGCCGCACGGTCATCCCGTGTGGCCCTTGGCGTTTGTTATGGTTCCGGTACGAATCAGCGTCCTTGCTTGGCGGCTTCTTCCTCGATCGCCGCGATCGTGGCTTCATGGCCGATGTGGCGCACATCGCGCCCCTTGGCCAGATAGACCACGTATTCCGAAATATTCTTGGCGTGATCGCCCACACGCTCGATCGATTTGGCGACAAACAACAACTCAAGCGAACGCGTGATCGTGCGCGGATCTTCCATCATGAAGGTGATCAACTGCCGCATCGCACCCTTGAAGCCAGCATCGACTTCCTTGTCTTTTCGCACCACTTGCGCCGACGCATTTAGATCGACACGGGCAAAGGCATCCAGGGCATCGCGCAACATCGCTACCGCCATGTCAGCCAAGTGACTCAAGTCGATACGCGGCGTGGTGCCGGTCTCCGCAGTATGGATCGAGCGCGCCATCTTGGCGATCTTCTTTGCCTCATCACCCACCCGCTCGAGATCGGTAATCGTCTTGATCACCGTCATCACCATGCGCAAATCGACCGCCGCCGGCTGGCGTAAGGCGATCAGCCGCACGCAGGCTTCGTCGAGTTCGACCTCGTAGCGATTGACGCGCTGATCGGTTTCGATCACCTCGTCGATCAGGCCCAGATCGCCGCTCTTCAGGCCGGCCATGGCCCGCGTGACCTGTTGCTCGACCAGGCCAGCCATGGCCAGGACACCGCTGCGGATATGTTCGAGATCGGTGTCGAATGACTTGAGAATGTGTTCGTGTGCCATACGTGCCCCTATGCCCCGGCGCTGAGTTACGCCCAATGTGAGATTGCGACTATACGGGGCGAAGATGACAGTTTTGTTGCAACCGCGCCGCGATTCACCGATCAACGGCGAAAAGTTTGCACTCCGTCCGCCGTCGCCAGCAACAAAATGTCCGCACCGCGTCGGGCAAACAAGCCATTCGTGACCACTCCGGTGATCTGATTGATCTCGGTTTCCAACGCCACCGGATCAACAATCGAGAGCCCATGGATATCGAGAATCACATTGCCGTTGTCAGTGACAAAACCAGCGCGCAATGTGGGCGTGCCGCCAAACTTCGCCAGAGCCTTGGCCACCTGCGCTTGCGCCATCGGGATCACCTCCACCGGCAACGGAAACTTGCCCATGCGCTCCACACGCTTGGACGCATCGCACACGCAGACAAACGTATCGGCCACTGCGGCGACGATCTTTTCCCGCGTCAGCGCCCCGCCGCCGCCCTTGATCATGGCCATGCTGGCATCGATCTCGTCAGCGCCATCGACATAGATCGGCATCGACAAGCCGCGCGCGACCACGTCGTTGAGATCCAGTACCTGAATCCCGTGGCCTTCAAGGCGTTTCTTGGTCGCCTCGGAACTCGCCACCGCACCGCCGAGGCGATCCTTGATCGCCGCCACCGCATCGATAAAAAAGTTGGCCGTGGAACCGGTTCCGACGCCGAGAATAGCGCCAGCCGGCAGATGCTCGGCCACGTAGTCGCGGGCGGCATTAGCGACTTCCTGCTTGAGTTGGTCTTGGGTCTTGCTCATGCTGAATCCTCCTGAAAAAAGCCCGGTCATGCCGGACACTATCGTCTTGCAGGCAAGTATACCGCCGTACCGCCAGCGCCGACTTTCTGTCCGACCGTTATCGACCCACTGCGGCTGGTCGATCCGCCATTGGTCCAATGCCCGGTTACCGCAGTCAAGCAGCCGATCAGTTGCTGTGCTTGTTCAGCCAATTAAGCAAGGTCTCATACAGCACCAGCGGCTGCACCGGTTTGGGAATGTGGTCATTCATGCCGGCGGCGAGACAGACAGCTCTATCTTCGCCAAAGGCGTTCGCGGTCATCGCGAGGATAGGTGTTTCGGCGTAATCCGGCAGTTTCCGGATCGCATGGGTCGCATCAATGCCGTTCAGGTTCGGCATCTGCATGTCCATCAGGATCAGTGCGTAGCGGTTCCGGCGGGCAAGATCGATGGCCTGCAGGCCATCTTCGGCAAGATCGATCAAAAGACCGACATTCTCCAGCAGGCCGCGCGAGACTTCCTGCGTGATCGGCTCGTCTTCTGCCAGAAGGATGCGCGTTCCAGCGTAATCGGTTTGAAGGCGTTGTTCCGCCGTGATGGCTGCAGAAGTCGGCGTTGGCGGGATGGCATCTTGTTCCTGCTTCTTGAGGGGAACAACGAACCAGAAGGTGCTGCCTTGTCCGGGGGCACTTTCCACGCCAATTTCGCCACCCATGAGTTGGACGAGCCGCTTGCAGATGGCCAGTCCGAGTCCGGTGCCGCCGTACTTGCGCGTCATGCTGTTGTCGGCCTGCTCGAAGGACTGGAATAGCCGCGACTGTGCGTCGATATCGATGCCGATGCCGGTGTCGACGATGTCGAAGCGGACTTGCACGGTCTCGGGATCTTCGCCGACCGACTGGGCGCGCAAAGTCACCGCTCCCTGTGGGGTGAATTTGATGGCGTTGCCGACGAGATTGAAGAGAATTTGACCCAACCGCAGCGGATCGCCCATAAGGTGCTGACGTAGCAGACCGGTGGGCAGGTCGATTACCAGCCGCAGGCCTTTCTCGGTGGCTTTGTGACCGATCGTGTTGGTGAGATTCTCTACGACCGATGCGATCTGTAAGGGGACGCTCTCAAAAACCATACGCTCGGCTTCGATCTTGGAGATGTCAAGGATGTCGTTGATGACGCCGAGTAGGCGTTCAGCGGATAGCTTCGCCTTGTCGAGTTGGTCCAGCCCTTTAGCATCGACCATGCGCCGCTTCGCCAAGTCGATCATGCCCATCACACCGTTCATTGGCGTGCGCAGTTCATGGCTCATGTTGGCCAGGAAGGTGCTTTTGGCGCGACTGGCGGTTTCGGCGGCTTCCTTGGCTTGTTGCAGTTCTGCAGTGCGCTCCCGGACATTCGCTTCCAGATGGTCACGTTCGCGTGCCAGATCCTCATTGAGTTTCTGCTGGGCGGCATGCGCGGCAGCGAGCGAGGTTTCGCGGTCCTGCACGGTCGAGGCAAGACGATTGATGCTGACCGAGATTGTTTCCAGCTCGTCGCCCGTCATTACCGAAGATGAATGGGAATAGTCTTGTTGCCCGATCTTGTTGATTTGCGTCATCAGGACGCCCAAGGGTTGAGCGGCGCCTCGCTTGATCAGGTAACGCATTGCCAATGAGAACAGGGCTGCGACGAAGAGCAGAATCACCAACAACTGCTGGCGGTTGGCATCCAGTGTGGTATTCAAGCGGGTCTTGGCGAGACGGGCGATGAAATACACCGGACCATCCTTGGTTTCCCGCTGCAGAATCGATACGTAATCGACGGCCTCGTCGAGTATGCTCAGGCTGCCGGAATTTATGTTGTCATCGAGCGTTGTCACACCCGCACCCTCGCGCTGAACGACGCTCGCGGTCAGGTTGAAATCGAGATCACGCGACAGGCGTTCAAAGTAGGCCGGATCAAGCACGTCGGAAAACTCGACGTGAGCGATCTGTTTGCCGGTCACGGGATCGAACAAGCTGCGATGCGACTTGATGACCACACTGTCGCCCTGACGGTGCCAGGTGACGATGCTTCCCCCTTTGATTTCCTCTGGACTATAGAAGGCGGGATGTTGAAGTGCCAGAAGCCGAGCCGGTGCAACGTTACTCTGGTCATATTCGACCTCATCTTCGCGACGGCTGTTGACCTGCGGGCCGCGCGCAAATGACATATAACCGATCCGATAGGACTTGTCCTCACGCTTGACATAGGCGATCAACTCATCGTGCTGGTCGTACAGGGCAATATCACTCTTGAATGAGAGTTTGACGCGCGTGAGTAATTCGCCGGCGATGCGCTTTTTTTCCTCGTCGATCAGGAAGACGTTGTAATTGTTCTTGTCCTGATAGTTGTTGATCAGCTGGATCGAGGCAATCATCAACGGATCTTTCTTGATAAATTCTGTCGCCTCCTGCAGTTCGCGCTCGGTTGTCTGTAGGTTGAAGCTCAGCCGCTTGAAGCCGTGATTCATCTGCAAATGGGTGGCTTCCCAAAAGCTTGTGCGAATGAAGTGGTCGAAATACAGTCCGAGAACCGCGACCACGAACACCACGCCTGCTGTGAACAGCAGGGTAAACTTGCTCGTCAGCGAAAGCTGACGCCAGCGCGTCTGCAGGGGGATGCTCACGGTGGTCAGGGCGCCAAGAACACTAAGGCAGCAGATGAGGTATCAGGTGTCTCGCGAAATCAGAAGATCGGAGATTCCCGTTCGACGTTTTCCTTGGTGATCAGCTTGACCGGAATCACGATGTGCTTTGGCACGCTCTTGCCCGCGATGATCTCGCGCGCGACTTCGACGGACCGGGTGCCGCCGAGAGGGAACAGCACCGAACCGGTCTGCGCCCCCTTGCGGATCGCTTCTCTCGCCTCGCTGGTGTAGTCGCAGCCGATCATGATGATCGAGCGGGGATCGATCTTGTGTTTGTCGAGCACCACACGCACCCCGCTCAACATGCTGTCGCTTTCGGAAAAAATGGCATCGACCCGAATATCCGCGGCGACGAGTTTTTCCATTTCCGTCAGTGCATCCTTGCGCAGATAGTTGCCAGTACGCTTGATGACCTTGATGCCCGGATGCTTGGCGATTTCGTCGAGGAAGCCCTTGCTGCGCAACTGAGTCACGTCAGCCGTTTGCAGGCCCTCGAACAACAGAACGGTACCTTTGCCTTTGAGCTTCTCGCCGATATAGGTGGCGCCAAGCTCACCGATCTTGATGTTGTCCGAATTGATGAAGGTTGTGTAGTCCTTACCGCTAATGCCACGATCCAGGATGATGACTGGTATGCCAGCTTTCTGCGCCTTGCTGATGACCGGTACCACGGCATTTTCGTCATTGGTGCCGACCACCAGGACATTCACTTTCTGGGCGATGAACTGGTCGATCTGATTGATCAACAGTGCGGTCTGGCCGCGCGCATCGGAATAGGTGAAGCTGAGTTCCGGAAATTTTGCTGCTGCGTCACGTACTTCAAAAACTTGAGCCTTGCGAAAGTCATTCTGAAGATCATCCTGAGCGAAGGCGATTACGGCTTTTTTCGCGTCGGCAGCCACAGCGCTTGCGCTGAGTATCATCACGAAAACCATCAAGCATTGACGGATCAGCTGCATTCACCTTCTCCCGAGTAGCGTTATTTTGTGCTGCCGGAGTTCATTCTAATGGACATGTTCTGGACTTGGAGATACGCCCGATGATGCTAGAGAATGCAAGCGCGGTGCGCCGTGCCAGAGGTCGTGGATTTTTTTGGCTTTGACTCCGCACGCGCACGCTAATGTGACCCCAGCACACTACTCGTGGGCAACTCTCGGAGTGCCGTAGCAGTTTCAATGGCGGCTATTAAACTAGCCGGAATTCCTGCTTCTGGCCGTCTACCGCCGTCCCACCAGCACCGACTTTTGATCGGCACTGGCTGATGTGCCGCGCTTCAGCGCTTTCTCATTGGCGGTAGATCGGTACAACTCCCGTGCGCCACTTCGGCGGCCATACCGATCGTCTCACCCAGCGTCGGGTGCGGGTGGATGGTCTTGCCGATATCAATAGCGTCGGCGCCCATTTCGATAGCCAACGCGATTTCGCCAATCATGTCGCCGGCACCGGGGCCGACGATGCTGCCGCCGATCACGCGATGCGATGCTTCATCGAACACCAGTTTGGTGAAGCCGTACTCGGCGCCGTTGGCGATCGCGCGCCCAGACGCCGCCCAGGGAAACTTGGCGACACTTATCTTGCCTCCGGCCGTCTTTGCTTCATCCTCGCCGACGCCAACCCAGGCAACTTCGGGGTGCGTGTAGGCGACGCCGGGAATCACCGTCGCGTCGAAGTGTGATTTCTGCCCGGCTGCGGCTTCGGCCGCGACATGCGCTTCATGCACCGCCTTGTGCGCCAGCATGGGCTGGCCGACGATGTCGCCAATAGCGAAGATGTGTGCAACATTGGTCCGCATCTGGCTATCGACCGCAATGAAGCCACGTTCATTGACCATGACACCGGCTTTGTCGGCGCCGATTTTCTTGCCATTCGGGCTGCGTCCGGCCGACTGCAGAATCATGTCGTAACGCTGCGCTTCTGCCGGCGCTTTCTCGCCTTCGAAGCTGACCGACAAACCATCCTCGGTGGCCTCCACCGCGACGGTTTTGGTCTTCAGCATGATCTTGTCGAAGCGCGCGGCATTCTGCTTTTCCCACACCTTGACCAGATCGCGATCTGGGCCCTGCATCAGGCCGTCAAGCATTTCGACGACATCGACCTTGGCGCCCAAACTCGAATACACGGTCGCCATTTCAAGGCCGATGATGCCGCCACCGATCACCAGCATCTTCTTGGGGACAAAGCGCAGCGCCAAAGCGCCAGTGGAATCGACGATGCGCTCGTCGCGCGGAATGAAGGGCAGATGCACGGCCGATGAACCGGCGGCGATGATGCACTTCTGGAAGCGAATGATCTTGGTGACACCAGTCTTTTCCTGCGCGGCACCGGTGGTCTCCTCGACCTCAAGATGGTTCGCATCAAGAAAATGACCATAACCGCGAACGATCTCGACCTTGCGCGCTTTGGCCATGCCGACCAGCCCGCCGGTGAGTTTGCCGACGACCTTGTCCTTGTGCGCGCGCAGGGCGTCGATATCGACCTGCGGTGCGGCAAACGAGATGCCGAGATCGCTGGCGTGAGCGGCTTCGTCCATGACTTCGGCGACATGCAGCAAGGCTTTGGAGGGGATGCACCCAACATTTAGACAAACCCCGCCCAGCGTCGCATAGCGTTCAACGATCACCGTTTTCATGCCCAGATCGGCGGCGCGAAAAGCGGCCGAATAGCCGCCGGGGCCGGCACCGAGCACTAGCATGTCGGTTTCGATGTCGGGCTTGCCGGTGAACGCGCCGACAGCAGGCGTGAAAACAGGTGTGACCGAAGGGAATCCCTTTTCAGGGACTGGCGGGACGGCGGTAGCGGGCGCTGCCTGAGCAAGCGCCGCAGCGGTTTTTACCACCGCCACCAACACTCCCTCCGCTACCTTGTCGCCGACGTTCACCTTGATCTCGACCACGGTACCGGCGACCGGGCTCGGCACATCCATCGTTGCCTTGTCGGATTCCAGCGTGATCAGCGAATCCTCGGCCTTGATCACATCGCCGACCTTGACCGGAATTTCGATGATCGGCACATCCTTGTAATCCCCGATATCGGGGACCCTGACCTCAATCATCTCGATCAGGCTCATAACATCACCCTCCGGAAATCGCCCAGCAACTGCGCCAGATAGACATTGAAACGTGTCGCCAGGGCGCCATCGATCACGCGGTGATCGGCGCTCAGCGACATCGGCAACATCAAGCGCGGGATGAAGGCTTTGCCGTCCCAAACCGGCTTCATGACCGACTTATTGACGCCCAGAATGGCGACTTCCGGGGCATTAACGATAGGCGCGAAATACGTGCCGCCGATGCCACCGACGCTGGAAATGGTGAAACAAGCACCTTGCATGTCGGTCGGCTTGATCTTGCCGTCGCGCGCCTGCTTGGCGAGTTCGCCGGTTTCGCGGGCGATGTCGAACACGCTCTTTTTGTCGGCGTCTTTGACCACCGGTACCACCAGGCCATTCGGCGTATCGGCGGCGAATGCAATGTTGAAATATTTCTTGTAGATAAGATTGTCACCATCCAGCGAGGTATTGAATTCGGGAAATTCCTGCAACGCCCGCACCGCGGCCTTGATGATGAAGGCGAGCATGGTCAGCTTCTTGCCGGACTTCTCGACCTCCTTGTTCATTTCCACGCGGAAGGCTTCGAGGTCAGTGATGTCGGCATCCTCGTGATAGGTCACCGCCGGAATCATCGCCCAGTTACGCGCCAGATTCTGGCCGCTGATCTTCTTGATGCGCGACAGCGGCCTGGTTTCAATCTCGCCAAATTTGGTGAAATCGATCTTCGGCCAGGGCAGAAGATCGAGGCCGCCGCCCAGCGCGGGCGCCGCTACCGTCGCCGCCGGTGCGACACCGCTCATCACGCTTTTGACGAAGGCGGTAACGTCGGCCTGCGTGATACGGCCCTTGGGTCCGCTGCCCTTGACACGAATGACATCGACTCCCAGATCGCGGGCGAAATGGCGCACTGACGGACTCGCATGCGGGCTGTGGCCACCCATCGATTCGGCGGCGAGGTCGGATACGGAAGGCATCAGCGGTCGCGTCGGCACGATCAATTCTGGATCACCGGGGCGGTAATCGGAACCGATGTGAGCCGGTATTTCGCCGTGCGGTTGGACCGGGCTGGTTAGAGGGGTCGCTGCTAGTTGCCCTTCGACAGGCTCAGGGCAAACGGGGGGCGGCGCGTCGACAACTGGCGCCGGTTTAACCGCCGTCTCGTCAGCACCGACTTTTACCACCGCCACCAACATGCCCTCAGCCACCTTGTCGCCAACCGTGACCTTGATCTCGACCACGGTACCACCGACCGGGCTCGGCACATCCATCGTCGCCTTGTCTGTTTCCAGCGTGATCAGCGCGTCTTCGGCCTTGATCACGTCACCCACCTTGACGGGAATTTCAATGATCGGCACATCCTTGAAATCGCCGATATCGGGAACCTTTACTTCGATCAGTTGGGCCATAGCTTACACCTTCACCGGATTCGGCTTGTTGGGATCAAGATCGTATTTGCTGATCGCCGCAGCCAGTGTTGATTTGTCAATCTGCTCCGCCTCGACCAGCGCCGTGAGCGCCGCCAGCGTGATCCAGCGGGCATCGATCTCGAAGAAGTGACGCAACTTTTCGCGTGTATCAGAACGGCCAAAACCGTCCGCACCGAGCACCGTATAAGAGCGATTGGACGGCAGGTAGGGGCGAATCTGTTCGCCAAACAGGCGGATATGATCGGTCGAGGCAATCACCGGTCCCCGTGTATCGGCGAGGCAGGCGGTGACGTGCGGCAGACGTGGCTTGCTGTCCGGATTGAGCCGGTTCCAGCGCTCGCAATCGGCGCCGTCGCGCGCCAGTTCGTTGAAGCTGGGGCATGACCATAAATCGGCCTCGACGCCCCAATCCTCCTTGAGCAAGCGCGCGGCGTGCAACGACTCGCGAAAGATCGCACCAGAACCAAGCAGTTGCACACGCGGACCATTGCTGGCGCTGCCTTTGGCGAACTGGTACATGCCCTTGATGATGGCCGCCTCGGCACCGTCCGGCATGGCCGGATGCTCGTAGTTCTCGTTCATCACCGTCAGGTAATAGAAGACGTCTTCCTGCTCGGCAAACATGCGGCGCAAGCCGTCCTGCACGATGACCGCGACTTCATAGGCAAAGGTCGGATCATACGAAACGCAGTTCGGCACCGTGCCGGCGAGGATATGCGAGTGGCCGTCTTCATGCTGCAGTCCTTCGCCGTTGAGCGTCGTGCGGCCCGCCGTGCCACCAATCAGGAAGCCGCGGGCGCGCTGGTCGCCCGCCGCCCAGACCAGGTCCATGGTGCGTTGCAGACCGAACATCGAATAGAACACATAGACCGGAATCATTTGCACGCCATGCACCGAATAGGCGGTGCCGGCAGCGATCCAGTCGGCCATGGCGCCGGCCTCGTTGATGCCTTCCTGCAGAATCTGGCCGTCCTTGGTTTCCTTGTAGAACATCAGTTGGTCGGCGTCCTGCGGCACATACTTCTGACCGTCCTGATTCCAGATGCCGATCTGGCGGAACAGGCCCTCCATGCCAAACGTGCGTGACTCATCGACGACGATCGGTACCACACGGCGGCCTATCGCCTTGTCCTTAAGCATGACATTGAGACCGCGCACAAACGCCATGGTGGACGAAAACTCGCGCCCTTCTCCACTGGCCTTGAGCAGTGCGTCAAACGCCGATAGCTCTGGAACGTGCAGCGCTTCGGCCTTGCCGCGACGCGCCGGCAAATAGCCGCCCAGCGCCTGACGGTGCTCGCGCATGTAGTTGAGTTCGGGGCTGCCATCCGGGAAGGTGAGGTAAGGCAGGTTTTCCAGCTCCTCATCCTTGATCGGTAGCTTGAAGCGATCGCGGAAGGCCTTGAGCGAGGTGGTACCCATCTTCTTTTGCTGATGGGTGATGTTCTGCGCTTCGCCCGATTCGCCCATGCCGTAACCCTTGATAGTCTTGGCCAGAATGACGGTGGGTTGCCCGGTGTGATTCGCTGCCGCGTGATAGGCCGCGTACACCTTGTGCGGATCATGGCCACCACGATTCAGGCGCCAGATATCTTCGTCGGTCCAATGCGCCACCAGGGCCTTGAGTTCGGGCGTATTGAAAAAGAACTCGCGCACATAGGCGCCATCCTTGGCCTTGAAGGTCTGATAGTCGCCATCGACACAGTCCATCATGCGCTGACGCAAGAGCCCGCTGCGGTCCTGAGCCAACAGCGGGTCCCAATACGAGCCCCAGATCACTTTGATCACGTTCCAGCCAGCACCACGAAAATCCGATTCCAATTCCTGAATGATCTTGCCGTTGCCACGCACCGGGCCGTCAAGGCGTTGCAGGTTGCAATTGACGACGAAAATCAGGTTGTCCAGCCGTTCGCGGCCCGCCATGCCGATTGCGCCCATCGATTCCGGCTCGTCCATCTCGCCATCGCCCATGAAAGCCCACACTTTGCGGTCGGCTGCCTTGGCGTGACCGCGATCGTTCATGTATTTCATGAAGCGCGCCTGATAAATCGCCTGGATCGGCCCGAGCCCCATCGACACCGTGGGGAATTGCCAGAAATCCGGCATCAGCCAGGGATGCGGATAGGACGGCAAGCCCTTGCCGTCGGTCTCGCGCCGGAAGTTGTCCATTTGCTCGACGGTCAAGCGTCCGAGCATGAAGGCGCGGGCATAGATGCCCGGCGCCGAATGTCCTTGGGTAAATACCAGATCGCCGCCATGTTCGGCGGTCGGCGCACGCCAGAAATGATTGAAGCCCACGTCATACAAGGTCGCCGCCGAGGCATAACTGGCGATATGCCCGCCCAGACCGGAATCATTGCGGTTGGCGCGCAAGACCATGGCCAGCGCATTCCAGCGCGCAAAAGCCCGAATGGTGTGCTCAAACTCCTGATTGCCCGGCGCCGCTATCTGCTTATCGACGGGAATCGTATTGATGTACTCGGTCGATGCACAGTGAGGCAGATTCATCCCGGAACGATGTCCGAGCTCGATCAGGCGTTCAATCAGAAAGTGGGCGCGGTCAGGCCCTTCATGGGCAATGACGGCCTCCAGCGCCTCAAGCCATTCACGGGTTTCCTGAGGATCGACGTCATTCGGGGTGCTTGAACTGACAGCGGGAATAGGCAAAGCGGACATGCGTTTCTCCTCGTGAGAGCGTTTGGCAACAGCAGTTTTAGTTGAAGCATAAACCTGTCGGATGCCTGGGTATAGGCGCAGTGCAACAAAACGGACAGGCGACTTGGGCGGATAACCCACCGACGTTTCGCATCATAAAACGACATTCTACTTTGCGCAATGCCGTCAGTGACTCACGCGTTGCCAATTGAGCGGCGCGCATCGGACCAGCAAACGCATCGTTAAACTCGACGCTTCTCGATAAATTATTCGACTTGTAAGATGTATTGAGTTCTCCTACCATCGCCCCAACAGCCACTTTGACCCCCACGTTGCCCCCACTTGCCATGCCCACCACCATCGATAGTTTTGCCACCGGTCCCATGTGGGCCGGCTTCATTGTGTTCGTTCTCGCCATGCTGGCACTGGACCTGTTTGTCTTCGGTGGCAAAAAAGTGCATCGGGTCGGCGTCAAAGAAGCTCTCGCCTGGGTCGTCGCCTGGACGTGCCTGGCACTCGCCTTTGCCGGCTTGCTCTGGTGGTACCTCAATGGCGCCTTCGGGCCCGAGGTGGCGCAGCGCAAAACACTGGAATTTCTCGCCGGCTACTTGATCGAACAGTCGCTATCGGTTGATAACATGTTCGTTTTCGTCATGATCTTCGGCTACTTTGCGGTGCCGCCCGAGCTGCAACGACGCGTCCTGCTGTATGGCGTGTTGGGGGCGATCGTCATGCGTGCCGGCATGATCCTGGCAGGGGTCTGGCTGGTGACGCAGTTCGCTTGGCTCTTGTATGTGTTCGGCGCTTTCCTCGTCTTCACCGGCGTGAAGATGCTGGTCATGGCTGACGAAGAACCGGATCTGGAGCAGAACCCGTTGTTGCGCTGGTTGCGTGGTCACTTGCGTATCACCACAAGTTTCCAGGGCGAATCCTTTTTCGTGCGTCAGAAAGGCGTGCTTTGGGCGACGCCAATGTTCTTGGTGCTAGTGTTGATCGAGACCAGCGACGTGATTTTCGCCGTCGATAGCATCCCGGCGATCTTCGCCGTGACCACCGATCCCTTCATCGTGTTCACGTCAAACATCTTCGCCATCATGGGCCTGCGCGCGCTCTACTTTCTGCTGGTTGATATGGCGGACCGCTTCCACCTGCTCAAATACGGTTTGGCCATCGTGCTGGTTTTCATCGGCGGCAAAATGTTGGCTGCGCCGTGGTTCCACCTACCGATTCAGTGGTCCCTGGCTATCGTGGCCAGCATCATCCTGATTTCGGTCATGGCGAGCCTTTCGCTATCCAGAAAGAAGCCAACGCTAACGGGAGAACAATCATGAACGTCACCAAGCCAATGGATGTCCCGCCGCCGACTAGCATGGAGCGTGACGATGATGACCGGGTAATCAGTGTCACGTTCGATAGTGGCCCCAGTGACCCCAGTCACCCCTTATCCACGACCGGCAAAAACCTCTGGCTGGTCGCGATCGATGGCTCCGAGCATGCGCAACGTGCCGTGGCTGACGCAGCTGACCTGGTTGGTGAGATCAGCGGCGCTCGGATCTACTTGCTAAATGTCCAGCCGTGGCTGAGCAAGGAGGCCGCCGAATCCGGCTTGGCCGAACGCGGCTGGCTGGCCAGCGCACAGGCGCGGGCGCTGCTAGCGGCGAAAGGCCTGCCGTGGCGACTGAAAATCGCCATGGGGCAAACCGCAGAACACATCGTCGCCAGCGCTCAACGCCTCGGCTGTCACCATATCGTGATTGGCAGCCGCGGTTTGGGCGCAGCTGAGAATCTGCTCATCGGCTCGGTGGCCTACAAGGTCATCCACCTGAGCCCGGTTTCGGTCCTGGTGGTGCGTTAAATCTCCTCTATCCCCCCCCCCGGAATGCAAATACCTCAAAAAGTCGGTGCTGGTGAGACGGCGCTTGCGTAATCCTGTCGCGCTCAAAATGCGGCAGTGCAGCAGCACCTCCGCTAGAATTCGTAATTCTCGATTCCGCTTACGCCGCCATGACCACGCCGTCCGCTCTGCTCCGCCAGTATCCACCCTTTGATCGCTTCGAACCTGAGGCGCTAGCGTTTCTCGACGCGAACCTCAAACCGGCGCGATTTGGCGCTGGCGCGGTGCTGATTTCACCCGAACAGGGCGAGCCGCAATCGCTCTATATCGTTGCCAAAGGCAAGGTCCAGGCGTCAGAAGCGGGGGGTAGCGGCACTCTGACCGACGCCGTACTAAGCTTGTCGATCGGCGACAGCTTCCCGATTGGTGCGCTTTCCGGACGCCGCGCCTCGGCGCATATCTACACCGCATTGAGCTCGCTCGACGTGTACCTTCTACCGGTCGATGCCTTTCACCAATTGATGGCGACCAGCCCGGCGTTTGCACGCCATTGCAGCGGCTATTTGGCGACGCTCGTCAGCGAGTCACGCAAGCAGTTGCAGGCGTACTTTTCCCAACGGGCAAGCGAGCAACATTCGCTCAACACGCCGTTAATCGAACTGATCAAGCGCTCCCCGATTTCGGTGAATTCGAACACCACGATACAACGCGGCGTCGAAATCATGGGCGAGCACAAGGCCGGTTCCGTCATCGTCGTCAATGGCGATGGCGCACCGATAGGCTTGATGACCCAGTCCGACGTGGTCCGCCGCGTCGTCCTTGGCCGCGTGCCGCTCGACCAGCCGATTACCGAAGTCATGTCACATCATCCGGCGATGCTGCCGGAGAATTCCCTCGCCTATGACGCCATGTTTGCCATGGCCTCGCGCGGAATTCGTCACCTAATGTTGGTGGATGACGCCGGCAGATTGTCCGGAGTGATTTCCGAACGCGACCTGTTTGCCCTGCAACGCGTGGGCCTGGGCCAAGTGCGACGGGCTATCGAGTCAGCCGAGAACGTCGCGGCGCTCAAGGCCGCCTTGCGCGACGTGCAGCAATCGGCGTTCAACATGCTGGCTCAGGGAGTTGGCGCCGAACAGCTAACCCAGTTCATTTCCACCCTCAACGATGCTGCCACCGAGCGGGTGCTGGAACTGAATCTGCGCCACCACTCGCTGGATGACATTGAATGGACCTGGCTGGCCTTCGGTTCCGAGGGGCGCGAAGAGCAGACGCTGTCGACTGATCAGGATAACGGCATCGTCTTCCTGCCTCCCGCCGGTAGCGACCTGGAAGCTTGCCGCGACCGCCTGCTGGCCTTTGCCCAGGACGTTAACAAGGATCTCGACAGCTGCGGCTTCCCGCTGTGCAAGGGCAACATCATGGCCGGCAACCCGGAATGGTGTCTCTCGCTCGACGAATGGAAAGCCCGCTTTAGTTTATGGATACGCAGCCCGCAGCCGGAAGCCCTGCTGAATTCGACTATCTTTTTTGATTTTCGCTCCCTGCATGGCCGACCCGAACTGGCCGACCGCATGCACGAGCACCTGTTCGAACAAAGTACGGCAAATTCTGCATTTCAGCGCATGTTGGCGCAAAACGCTTTGTCAGTAGCACCGCCCCTGGGCCTGATCCGCGATTTCGTGACCGAGACCGATGAAAGTGGTAAAGCATTCATCGACCTCAAGAAATCCGGCGCCCGCCTGTTCGTCGATGCGGCTCGTGTGATGGCTCTGGCCCATGGCACTGACGTCGCCTCGACGGTCAAGCGGCTGCGACGTACTGCCAAAATGAAGGGAGGGGTAGGCGAAGAGGTCGAAGCCTTGATCGATGCCTTCAACTTTATTCAGTTGCTGCGACTGCGTCACCAACATCTGGAAACCGGACAGGGACGCCCGGGAGACAACCGTATCCTTGTCGGTAGCCTGAACCAGCTCGACCGCCGCATATTGAAAGAAGCATTTCGCCAGGCCAAAGCGCTGCAGCAACGGCTGAAGTTGAATTACCAGTTGTGAATCGGGCAAACCCCTCAATCGGGCGGTGGAAGCGATTGAGGGTTTTGATCGAGATGTGTAATATCGGCCGTGGGTGCCTGCGCCACCAAATAATGCGATGCAGGCAGGTATTCGCGCTGGTCGGGCCGCCACGCACTTAATCGGGCACCCCTGTGAACGTTCGCGTCACTCAGACTTTGCGTGTAGCTGCGATCCCTTTTTTTATGGGTGTCCCGTCTTTTGAAAATCACAAAGGAGTAGTGACGTGCTGACTAGCCTGGTCGTTGTATTTATTGTTGCCTATGCCGCGATTGCGCTTGAGCATCCGCTCAAGATCAACAAGTCGGCATCCGCGCTGATGGCTGCCGGTCTCTTATGGACCATTTACGCGCTGGCCTCCGGCGATTCGCACAAAGTGGGCGAGGAACTCGGCGAGTCGCTGATGGGAACTGCGCAAATTGTCTTTTTCCTGATGGGTGCCATGACCATCGTCGAAGTGGTGGATGCACACAATGGCTTCCAGGTCATTACCAGCCGGATCAAAACCGCCAAGCTGTCGTCGCTGATGTGGTTGGTCGGCTTCGTGACATTTTTTCTCAGCGCCATCCTCGACAACCTGACCACTACCATCGTGATGATCTCGCTGATGCGCAAATTATTGGCCAAGCACGACGACCGCCTGTTCTTTGCCGGCATCATCGTCATTGCTGCCAACTCGGGGGGGGCCTGGTCACCGATTGGTGACGTGACGACGACGATGCTGTGGATTGGCGGCCAGATCACCTCGCTAGCCATCATTAAGGCGGTCCTCCTACCGTCACTGGTCAGCCTGCTCGTACCACTGGCGATTACTGCTTACGCCTTGCGCGGGCGACCCGTCGAAGCACCCGCAGTCAAGGAAAACGACCACAGCCTGCACACTACCGAATTCGAGCGCAACCTGATGTTTTTCCTTGGCCTCGGCGTTTTGGTGGCCGTGCCTGCCTTCAAAACCATCACCCATCTGCCACCGTTCATGGGCATTCTGTTCGGCCTCGGTATCCTCTGGCTGGTCGGTGATCTGGTCCATCGCCACAAGGAAGACATCGACAAACAGCATCTAACGCTGGTGCACGCCCTGAGCCGGATCGACATGAGTTCGATCATTTTCTTCGTCGGCATCCTGCTCGCCGTCGCCACTCTGGAACACACCCATATCCTGACCTCGCTGGCCCAGTGGCTGGATCAGAGTGTTGGCCGGCAAGACGTGATCGTGATGATCATCGGCATTGTCAGTGCCATTGTTGATAACGTGCCACTGGTCGCCGCCGCGATGGGCATGTACAGCCTGACGGCCTTTCCGCCCGATCACTTCCTGTGGGAGTTTCTCGCGTACTGTGCCGGTACCGGCGGTTCCATTCTCATCATCGGGTCTGCCGCCGGCGTGGCTGCGATGGGTTTAGAGAAAATCCACTTCTTCTGGTACGTGAAAAAGATCAGCGGCCTAGCCCTGATCGGCTATTTTGCAGGGGCAGGAACCTACCTCTTGCAGTACCAGATGATGCATTAACTGAGCCGCAGCCAAGCACTATGGCTTCTTCTTCAAGCCCGCCGCATTGGTGGGCTTTTTTGTTTTTACTGCAAAGTGGGCGTGGCGGCTGAGGGCAAAATCCAGGATCAGCTTCAGCCAGATGGTGGAACCGGCAATAGCCGACCAGGTTTCATAGGCCAGCGTGGCGCTGACCACGCCGAACACCACATACATCAGGACCGCCGAACCCACGAGATTGATAGCGACCGCATACGGAGCATACTTGGCCGGATTGACCGGCGATTCCCCGCGTTTCAACGCAACTTCGGACAAGTCCTTGTGCACCACGATGCGCCAGGCGCGTCGCAGCCAATAGAACGTGATCGGAAACAGGGCTAGAAATAGTATCCAGGTCATTGCCACACTGATATCGAAAACCATGCCAACTCCCGGTGCGTGAAAGGACACGCACTGTAAATCATCCAGCAGAAATAAAACGGCCCCGCAGGAGCGGGGCCGGAGAAATCAGCCCGCCCGCAAGCGGGCGGGCTTTGTTTTCAGAGCTTAGTGAGCACCATCCACAGCCTTGGAACCACGCGGGATACGCACGGCTTCGACCATGTGCTGGATATGCTCCGGCGGCTCTTTGGTGAACTTGTCCACAATGAAAGCGACAGCGAAGTTCACCAGGGCACCGATGGCACCGAAGGCTTCCGGCGTGATGCCGAAGAACGGATTGGCGCCACCGATCATCGGCAGGAAGTCGGTACCCTTGATGAAGAAGATGCCCTTGTGTGCGAACACGTAGAACAGGGTGATGAAGAGGCCTGCCAGCATGCCGGCAATGGCGCCTTCCTTGTTCATCTTCTTGGAGAAGATACCCATCATGATGGCAGGGAACAGCGAGCTTGCCGCGATACCGAAGGCCAGAGCCACGGTACCGGCCGCGAATCCCGGAGGATTCAAGCCGAGGTAACCCGAAATCACGATAGCCACCGCCATGGCGATCTTGCCGGCCAGCAACTCGTTCTTTTCGCTGATGTTCGGGGCGAACACACCCTTCACGAGGTCATGCGAAACAGCGGAGGAGATAGCCATCAAGAGACCGGCAGCGGTCGATAGGGCGGCAGCCAGACCACCAGCAGCGACCAGGGCAATAACCCAGTTCGGCAGCAGCGCGATTTCCGGATTGGCCAGCACGATGATGTCGGCGTTAACCGTCAGTTCGTTGCCCTTCCAGCCGGCGGCTTCAGCCTTGGCTTTGGCTTCCGGGTTCTTGGTCGCGTCGTTGTAGTACTGGATACGGCCGTCACCATTCTTGTCGGTGAATTTCAGCAGACCGGTCTTTTCCCAGCGCTTCATCCAGTCCGGACGCGCTTCAGCCACGATGCTGGCTTCCGGTGCGTACAGATCGCCACCCTTGGTCACGGCAGTGTTAACCGTGGCATGCAGGTTCAGCTTGGCCATCGCGGCAACGGCAGGAGCCGTCGTGTAAAGCAGTGCGATGAAGACCAGCGCCCAACCAGCCGAGCTACGTGCGTCCTTGACCGTCGGAACGGTGAAGAATCGCATGATGACGTGCGGCAGACCGGCAGTACCGATCATCAGGGACATGGTGTAGACGAACATGTTCAGCGTGCTGCCGGCTGTCGTGGTCGTGTACTTGCCAAAGCCCAACTCGGTCACCACCATATCCAACTTGGCAAGCAGAGCCATGTCGGTGCCGCTCATCGTCGAGCCAAGACCCAGTTGCGGGAGCGGGTTGCCAGTCAGCGCGATGGAGATGAACACGGCCGGAACGATGTAGGCAGCGATCAGCACGATGTACTGGGCGACCTGCGTGTAGGTGATGCCCTTCATGCCGCCGAACACGGCGTAGAGGAACACGATCGCCTGACCGATGTAGATACCGGTATCGGACGACACGTTCAGGAAGCGCGAGAAGGCCACACCAACACCCGTCATCTGACCGATGATGTAGGTCATCGAAGCGGTCAGCAGACATGCCACTGCCACGGTCGAAGCCGTTTGCGAGTAGAAGCGGTCGCCGATGAACTGGGGCACGGTGAACTTGCCGAACTTGCGCAGGTACGGAGCCAGCAGCATCGCCAGCAGCACGTAACCACCGGTCCAGCCCATCAGAAACAGACCGCCGCCATAGCCCATGTTGGCAATCAAGCCTGCCATGGAGATGAAGGAGGCTGCGGACATCCAGTCAGCAGCGGTGGCCATACCGTTCATTACGGGGTGGACAGCGCCGCCTGCGGCGTAGAACTCGCTGGTCGAGCCGGCACGCGCCCAGATGGCGATGCCGATATACAGCGCGAAGCTGAGACCGACGACGAGATAGGTTGTTGTTTGCAGATCCATGTAGGCTCCCCTTAGTCTTCGTGAACGTCGAATTCGCGATCAATGTCACCCATCTTCTTCGCGTAATAGAAAATCAACACGATAAAGATGTAGATCGACCCCTGATGAGCGAACCAGAATCCGAGCGGATAACCGCCCAGGTGGATGTTGTTGAAGATATCGACAAAGAGAATGCCGGCACCAAACGAGACCATAAACCAGATAATCATGATTTTGGTCAAGAGGCCCAGCGTCGCTTTCCAGTATCCATGGACGTCGTGGTTATGTTGCATTCAATCCTCCTCACTATTGAAAACGAACCCTCATGTACTCTCCGGGGCCCATCTGGCAAAAATTGTAAGTCCAGCTATTCTTGCGCCGGCCGATTATTGAGCGGTTAGCTTACGCAAGACTTACAATCGGTCCATGGAATTTACGGCACGGGAGCTTCGATGAGGGTATTGCTAGCGGAAGACGATCCGATCATCGCGGAAGGTCTGGTACGCGCCCTGAGCAAGTCCGGTTGCACAGTTGATCACGTGACAACCGGGATTGATGCCGACAATGCCGTGGCGTCAGCCGAGTTCGACTTGTTAATTCTCGACCTCGGCCTGCCACGCCTGCCCGGCATCGAGGTGCTGAAGCGGGTTCGCGCACGCAAGAGTACGGTTCCGGTGCTGATCCTGACCGCCGAGAGCGGAGTTGAAGAGCGTGTCCGCGGACTCGATGCCGGTGCTGATGACTATCTGGTGAAACCCTTTGCCTTGCCCGAATTGGAAGCCCGTATCCGCGCGCTGGTCCGGCGCGGCAGCGGCAATCCAACAGGGGTTGCGGTAGGCAACCTGCGCTTTGATACGGTCGAACGAGTTGTCCGCTACCGCGACCAGTTGCTAGATCTGTCGGCACGGGAAGTGGCTTTGCTGGAGGTGCTGATGTCCCGCGCCGGGCGCGTGGTGGCGAAGGAACAGCTGATCGAACGCCTCTGCGGCTGGGGCGAGGAAGTCAGCCCCAACGCCATCGAGGTCTATATCCACCGTCTGCGCAAGAAGCTGGAAGTGTGTGGAAACAACATCGCCACGGTACGCGGCTTGGGTTATTACTTGGAAAAACCACGCGACGACATTGCCTGACATGCCGAAAACCGACGATCCGAAAGCGGTCTGGCGCGGCGGCGTATTTGGCAACCCGGAAGCGCCGAACTCCCTGTTCGGTGAAATTCTCGACTGGATGCTCGCCCCTTTGCTGTTTCTGTGGCCGATCTCCATTGCGGCAACCAACCATGTCGCTCATTCGATTGCCGACGAGCCCTACGACCAGGCCCTGGCCGACAATGTGAATGCAGTTTCTCGCTTGGTCAACATCGAGAAAGGACGTGCCGTCGTCAATCTGCCGGGGGCCACGAGCGCGATCCTGCGCACCGACGAAACCGATACCCTGTATTACCAAGTGCTGGGAGCGAATGGCACCCTGCTCCACGGCGACAAGGAAATCCCGCCGGCCGAGCTAGCTGCGCCCGCTGAGCTAGACAAGGTGCTGTTCCGTGACGACCGGGTCGAAGGTGAGCAGGTGCGCGTCGCTTACCGCTTCCTACCGGCCAGACCCGACCAGATGCCGGTGCTGGTACAGGTTGCAGAAACCCGCAAGAAGCGCGAACAACTTTCCTCGCGCATTATCTCGGGCGTCCTGCTACCGCAGTTCGCCATCATTCCGCTAGCAGTGATCCTGGTCTATCTTGGGCTGACCCGTGGCCTGGCACCCTTGAGCCGCCTGCAAGCCTATATCCGCCGCCGTCGGCCGGCCGATTTGTCACCCATCCGCCTGACACCTGTGCCCGAAGAAGTCCGGCCGCTGGTGGTGGCGTTCAACGAAATGATGGCGCGCCTGGAAAGCAATCTGCACGCGCAACAGCGCTTCATTTCCCAGGCCGCGCATCAGATGCGCACCCCACTGACTGGGCTCAAGCTGCAGACAGAACTGGCAGTGAACGAATCCGACCCGGACCGCATGCGCCACTCGCTGCGGCAGATTGCCGAAAGTACGGAGCGCGCTTCGCACCTAATTAACCAGCTCCTGATGCTGGCTCAGGCCGAGGCCAGCCATGACAAAGTGCATCGAGTCGAGGCGGTCGATCTGGAGGCGATGGCGCGTTCGGTTACCAACGAATGGGTCATGCGAGCGCTGGGCAAACATATCGACATCGGCTTCGAGGGCGATCATTGGCCGCTGATGATCGAGGGGGTGCCTCTACTTTTGCGCGAGCTGACCTCCAACCTAATCGACAATGCCGTGAAATACACGCCGGAAGGTGGGCGCGTGACGATTCGCGTGCGCGCCGGCGAATTTGCCACGCTGGATGTCGAGGATAACGGGATTGGCATTCCAGAAGATGAGCGCAAGCATGTATTCGAGCGCTTCTATCGGGTGCTAGGCACCCCCGCCAGCGGCAGCGGCCTGGGGTTGCCCATCGTTGCCGAAATTGCGGAACTGCATCGCGCCCGCATCGATCTGCTGACTGCCGATAGTGGCCAGGGCTGCCTGTTCCGCGTGATCTTTCCCCGCCGAGGCGGCGAGCTGGCTCCGGTCGACCTGCGGCCGGAGTGAGACGGGGACTCACGATGGGTGTAAGCCCGGAGGATGTAAGTCCGAAAGGTGTAAGTCAAACGTAAGCATTGCGGCTAAATAATTGAAAATTATGCCGCTTACCGAAAAACACCGCGAATACTGGCATCGCAACCTGAAACTGACCTCGCTGCTGCTCGCGATCTGGTTCCTGGCAACCTTTGTCGTCAGCTGGTACGCCCGCGAACTGAACGAAATCGTGCTGATCGGTCCGCTGGGTTTCTACATGGGCGCGCAAGGGGCACTGATCGTCTATGTACTGATTATCTGGTACTACGCACGGCGGATGAACCAGATGGACAAGCAGTACGGCGTGCAGGAGGGCGATGAATAATGGCCGGCCGGCCCAGCAACGCCCATTTTCTGCAGCAATTGCAGCGCTACTACAGCTTCTATACCGGCGGCTTCGTCGCCTTCGTGGTGATGGTCGGCATTCTCGAAATGCTCGGGGTGTCGATCAAGATCCTTGGCTATATCTTCCTCTTCGCCACCATCCTGCTCTACGCCGGCATCGGCTTTATGGCCAAGACGGCCGATGTCTCTGAATATTACGTTGCCGGCCGCCGCGTCCCCGCCCTGTTCAACGGCATGGCAACCGGTGCCGACTGGATGTCGGCCGCTTCCTTCATCGGCATGGCGGGCACGCTCTATCTCACCGGCTACGACGGCCTGGCCTTCGTCATGGGCTGGACTGGCGGCTACTGTCTGGTTGCCCTTTTCCTGGCGCCTTACCTGCGCAAGTTCGGACAATTCACCATTCCCGACTTTCTCGGCGCACGCTACGGCGGCAACATCCCGCGCCTGATCGGCGTATTCGCCACCATCCTCTGTTCCTTCACCTATGTGATTGCGCAGATCTACGGCGTGGGCATCATCACCAGTCGCTTCACCGGCCTGGAATTCACTATTGGCGTCTTTGTCGGCCTCGCCGGCATTCTCGTTTGCTCCTTCCTCGGCGGCATGAAGGCCGTGACCTGGACACAGGTCGCCCAGTACATCATCCTGATCGTGGCCTACATGATTCCGGTGGTCTGGCTGTCGGTCAAACATACCGGCAATCCGGTACCGCAGATTTCCGCCTACACCTCGGCGCTGCCCAAGGTGAGCGCCCTGGAAAAAGAATTCAATGATCCGGAAACCGCAAAAGGACGTGCCGAGGAATCCGTGCGCCAGATCTTCCGCGAGCGTGCGGCGGCCGCCCGTGACCGCTTGCAGGGTCTCGATGCTGGCGGCAGCGAGTTTCTTGTCAGCGAAAAGGCGAAGCTGGCAGAAGAATTGAAAACCCTGAAAGGTACCGTCCCGATCAATTACCGCGCTATCGAAGCGGCGGAAAAGGCGCTACGGCAATTCCCGGCCGATATCGCCACAGCGCGCACGGCATGGAGTGCGGACGAAGCGATCAAAGCGCGCGCCGGGCCGGTCAAGCCACACGCCGAAGCCTTCGCCGCCAAGGATGAGGTTGGCCGCGACATTGCCCGCAAGAACTTCCTGGCCCTGGTCTTTTGCCTGATGGTGGGCACGGCGGCCCTGCCACACATCCTGATGCGTTTTTACACCACACCCTCGGTGGAACAGGCGCGCCGTTCGGTGTTCTGGTCGCTGTTCTTCATCTTCCTGCTCTACGTCACCGCACCTGCGCTGGCCATCCTGGTCAAGTTCGAGGTCTATAGCAATCTGGTTGGCACTTCGTTCGCGCAGTTGCCGGCCTGGGTCAGCAACTGGGCGGCGGTCGACAAAACTCTGATGAACATCACCGACATCAACAAAGATGGCCTGGTCCAGTTGGCTGAGGTGGTGATCGGCGGCGATCTGGTCGTCCTCGCCACGCCGGAAATCGCCGGCCTGCCCTATGTGATTTCTGGGCTGGTCGCGGCTGGTGGCCTGGCAGCCGCCCTGTCCACCGCCGACGGCTTGTTGCTGACCATCGCCAACGCTTTATCGCATGACGTGTATTACAAGATCATCGATCCGAATGCGCCCACTACGCGCCGCCTGGTCGTGTCCAAGTCCTTGCTGCTGCTGGTCGCTGTAGTGGCAGCCTATGTCACCTCGCTCAAGCCAGGCGACATTCTGTTTCTGGTCAGCGCAGCATTTTCGCTCGCTGCTTCGGCATTTTTTCCGGCACTGGTACTTGGCATCTTTTGGAAACGGGCTAACCAGCTCGGCGCCATCCTCGGCATGGTCGCAGGGCTGGGCATCTGCATGTACTACATGATCCAGACCTACCCCTTCTTTGGGATCAATGCGGCGAAATGGTGGGGCATCAACCCGATTTCTGCCGGGATCTTCGGTGTACCGACTGGCTTCATCGGCGTCGTCATCGGCTCGCTGATCTCACCAGCACCGAGCCGCGAAATACAGGCTCTGGTCGACTACGTGCGCTATCCGAATCTGAAAGGCGATACCGCCTGAAACACTTTACGGGGGAGGAGAACCCTCAGGCCGGGCTCGATTTGATCGGGTCCGGCCTTTTTCTTTCAGCTGGCCGCTGCCTTCGGGTTGATTCGACCCAGCATAGCCTCATCTGCAGCGCTCGGCACAAAATAGTGCTTTACGCGATCCCAAGCGCCGTCCCGCCAGCACCGACTTTTTCGTAGGTTCTGACAACTCTCGTCAAAAGGGCGTTTCGGGCAGCAGTCCTACCAGGTCTTCGCGCCCAGCATCCTGCGCCAGCCGCCGGGCCCGCTGCGGTTCGAAATCGGCCAGGCGCATGACAATCCGCCGGACGGCATCGGGCTGACCGGCGTGCTGGTAGGCCATGCCGAGCTGGTAATAGGCCTCACCATTCAGCGGCTGCAAGCTCACCGCCTGTTCGAATGCTTCTGCTGCAGTGGCATGCTGCGCCTGCACCGCATGTGCCAATCCCATGCCGAACCAGGCACGATCCAGCGCCGGCTGCAGCCGTGTAGCTGTAGCAAAGGCTGTCAGTGCGGCCTCCGGTTGGCCACCACGTTCGCACACAAAACCGAGATTGAACCAGGTCTCCGCTTCCTCCGGCACCCACTCCAGTACATGCCGATACCAACCCGCCGCCACCGCCCACTCAGTCCGAGCGGCGGCGATACCTGCCAGATGGCGCGCCACCTTAACATCGCCCGGATCAAACGCCAGAGCCTTAGTAAACGCCCTTCCCGCCGCATCCTCCCGACCGAAAAAGTGAAGCAGCCAGCCGCGCACATAATGACGCCAATGGTCGAAATTCATCGATAGTCTTCACTTTGAAAGGAATACGAAACATATCATGACGCATCCCGAACTGCTGATCCTTGGCGTACTACGCGCGCTGATTGAAGTGTCGCTGCTGTTCCTTATGGGCCAGGGAATACTGGCGCTGCTGGCCGGTCCCCGGCGGCACTCCAATACCATCTATCAACTCTTCGTTATTGTCACCAAACCCGTGCTGAGCATAGTGCGCAAGATATCGCCACCGCAGATCATCGACAAGCACCTGCCCTTCGTGGCGTTCTTCATCCTGTTCTGGCTCTGGATTGGTCTGGCGTATCTGAAGCGCGCTTATTGCGAAGCAAATCTATTGCAATGTGTTTGATGCGCTAACGCAAAACAAGGCAAACCCATGTCGTAAAGCAAAAAAGCCAGTCCGAAGACTGGCTTTTTTGCTTGTTGCTTGAAGCGTAGAGCTTAGTGGCCAGAAGCGCCCGAAGCACCGACACCCGTTTCCGAGCGAATCAACTGCGCCGGGAAAGCAGCACGTTCTTTCTGTGCTTGCGGGCCACGGTCCATCAGCGAGACCAACCAGATCACGAGGAACGCGGAGGTCATCGAGAAGATCGCCGGCGAAGCGAACGGGAACATAGCCGAACCCTTCGGGTTGCCAAGTGTGGCTTCCCAGACGGCCGGGGAGATGACAGTCAGGGCAACCGACATAATCAGGCCCACCGTACCACCCGCAACAGCACCCTTGGTGGTGCAATCCTTCCACAACACGGACATGAACAACACCGGGAAGTTGGCCGAGCAAGCCACCGCGAAGGCCAGCATCACCATGAAGGCGACGTTCTGCTTCTCGAACACAATACCGAGAATCACGGCAAGGATGCCGAGAGCAATCGTGGTCATCTTCGAAACGCGCAGTTCAGTCGCCTGATCCACATTGCCATGACGCCACACCGAGGCGTAGAGGTCATGCGACACCGCCGATGCGCCGGACAGCGTCAGACCAGCCACCACCGCCAGAATCGTGGCGAAGGCTACGGCAGAGATGAAGCCCATGAACAGGTCGCCACCGACAGCTTTGGCCAGATGCACCGCAGCCATGTTGCCACCGCCCTTCAGACCCTTGGTGATATCACCGCCGACGAAGTAATCCGCCGGATTGGGAACGAGGTTGGTGATAGCGCCGAAGCCGATGATGAAGGTCAGGATGTAGAAGTAACCGATCCAGGTCGTCGCCCAGGCCACTGACTTGCGAGCTTCTTTGGCGCTAGGCACCGTGAAGAAGCGCATCAGGATGTGGGGCAGACCGGCGGTACCGAACATCAGCGCCATGCCGACCGAGATCGCGGAGACCGGATCGTTGATTAGCGCACCCGGGCCCATGATGGCATCGTGCTTGGAATGCACTTCAACGGCCTTGACGAACATCGCTTCCGGGCTGAAGCCGAACTGCAGCATCACCATAAAAGCCATGAAGGTCGCGCCAGTGAGCAGCATGACAGCCTTGATGATCTGCACCCAGGTCGTTGCGGTCATGCCGCCGAACAGAACGTAGATCATCATGATCGCACCCACCATGACCACGGCGACGGTGTACTCGAGGCCGAACAGCAGCTTGATCAGCTGGCCGGCACCCACCATCTGGGCAATCAGGTAGAAAGCCACCACCACCAGTGAACCGGTAGCCGCGAACGAGCGAATCGGACCCGCATCGAAGCGGTAGCCGGCAACGTCAGCAAAGGTGAACTTGCCGAGGTTACGCAGACGCTCTGCCATCAGGAAGGTGATGACGGGCCAGCCAACCAACCAGCCGATCGAGAAGATCAGGCCGTCGAAGCCGGAACCGAACACCAGACCGGAAATACCCAGGAAGGACGCGGCAGACATGTAGTCGCCAGCGATTGCCAGGCCGTTCTGGAAGCCAGTGATACCACCGCCGGCGGTGTAGAA
This sequence comes from Propionivibrio dicarboxylicus, assembly GCA_945902805.1. Classification (GTDB taxonomy): domain Bacteria; phylum Pseudomonadota; class Gammaproteobacteria; order Burkholderiales; family Rhodocyclaceae; genus CAMDMZ01. The sequence continues at coordinate 91,040 of CAMDMZ010000001.1, forward strand.
GTCAGCCGCCGTTTTGGTCTTGGATGCGGCCCACTTGGTAATCATCAAGGTGGAGCCGACGAAGATCGCGAACATGACGATCGCGGTCCAGTTGGTTTCCTGCTTTTGCGCTTGACCCAGATCGGCACCAGCGGCGAATACAGCACCTGCGGCGGCCAACGTGGCCACGGCGGCGAGAATGTGCTTTAACTTGATCACTTGCTGGCCTCCCGAACGACTTCATCCTTGAGCGCGTCGAACTCTGTGTTCGCCTTGCGGACGTAGATCGCAGTGATGATGATGGTGAATACAAGCACGCCAAGACCCATCGGAATACCGATGGACATAACGGAACCTTCACTGACCTTTTGCGCCAGGAACGGCTTGTTGAAGGCGATGAGCAGGATGTAACCGAAGTACACCACCATCATCATGATTGTCATAATGATGGAATAGGTGTTGCGGGTGCTCACCATTTTCTTGAATTTCGGATTCGCCTGAATCCGCTCTACTACGTCTGCTGCCATGATTCCTCCTTTGGGACGACGAAGGTGTTCTAGTTGGACTACCAAAGTCAACAATGGCGGCGCCACTATTGTCTTCCATTACTTTAGTGCTAGGCACTTACGTGTAACTTACGGAGTGAATAAGATTGATCTCCGTGAGGTCAATGTGAAATTATTTTTGACGTTCACTCAATCACCTGCTAAAGTCGCGCGTTTTCCCGGCCAGGTAGCTCAGTTGGTAGAGCAACGGATTGAAAATCCGTGTGTCGACGGTTCGATTCCGCCCCTGGCCACCAAATTTCTAAACATTCGCTGGATCTATAGATATATGCCAGGTGTTCGCTTAAAAGAGAATGAACCGTTTGAAGTGGCCATCCGCCGTTTTAAGCGTGCCATAGAAAAAACCGGGTTGCTGACTGAACTGCGCGCCCGTGAGTTCTACGAAAAACCCACAACAGAGCGCAAGCGCAAAGCGGCAGCCGCCGTGAAGCGTCATCACAAGCGGATTCGCAGCCAGACTCTGCCGCCGAAGCTGTACTAAAAAGCATTTGCTGTTGTTTGCGCATAAGGCCGCCCGGAGCGGCCTTTTTGCGTTGATGCACCTCTGATCAATTCGCCATGCTGCCGATGCCTTTTGTCCATCTCCGCCTACATTCCGAATATTCGATCACCGACGGCTTGACCCGGATTGACGATGCGGTCGCCCGCGCGGTGGCGGATGCTCAGCCGGCGCTCGCGCTGACCGATCTGGCCAATCTTTTCGGCATGGTCAAGTTTTATTCGGCGGCACGCAGCAAAGGCGTCAAACCCATCATTGGTTGCGATGTCTGGATCGGCGAGGATGATGGCGTGGATCCAAGCGATCTGCGCGATGGGCGTGAAGAGCCCAGCCGTCTGCTGCTGCTTTGCCGCAATCGCGCCGGCTATCTACGTCTGTGTGAAGTACTTTCCGCCGCTTACCTCGCGCCGCGCCACCATGGGCGTGCCGAGATCACTCGTCGTTCCCTGGCCACCGGTGATAACAGCGGCTTGATCGCACTTTCTGGAGCGGGTGCCGGCGATGTCGGCCAGTTTCTGCGCGCGGGCAAGGATAAGCTCGCTGACCAACGCGCCAAGGAATGGGATCACCTGTTCCCTGGCGCCTATTACATTGAAGTACAGCGGCCATCCGGCGCGAGGGATGGCAGCAACGCCAGCCAAGAGTCGCTTGTCGCCGCCAGTGCCGATCTTGCGGCACGCCTGGACCTGCCGCTGGTCGCAACGCATCCAATCCAGTTTCTGGATCGTGACGATTTTCGTGCCCACGAAGCACGCGCCTGTATCGCCGAGGGCTTCGTCCTTTCGGATAACCGTCGGCCCAAGCTCTACAGCGAGGATCAGTATTTCAAGTCGCAGGCCGAAATGGCCGAGTTGTTCGTCGACCTGCCGGAGGCACTGGCCAACTCAGTAGAGATCGCTCAGCGCTGCAACCTGAGCATCCAACTTGGTAAGAGCCAGTTGCCGGATTTCCCGACACCGGACGGCATTCCGCTTGACGCTTTCCTCGCCAGCGAATCCCACAAAGGCCTGGTTCAACGACTGGAACTGCTTTATCCCGATCCGGTCGAGCGTGAGGCGCAGCGGCCGACCTACGTGGAGCGGCTCGATTTCGAGATCAAGACCATCCAGCAGATGGGCTTCCCCGGCTACTTCCTGATCGTGGCCGACTTCATCCAGTGGGCAAAGAACAATGGCGTGCCGGTCGGCCCGGGGCGCGGTTCCGGCGCCGGTTCGCTGGTGGCCTATTCGCTGCTGATTACCGACCTCGATCCATTGCGCTACGAACTGCTGTTCGAGCGCTTCCTGAATCCGGAACGGGTCTCGATGCCCGACTTCGACATCGACTTCTGCCAGGAAGGGCGCGATCGCGTCATTAGCTACGTCAAGGAAAAATACGGCGCCCATGCCGTATCACAAATCGCCACTTTCGGCACCATGGCGGCAAAGGCGGTGATACGCGATGTCGGCCGGGTGCTCAATCTCGGCTTCAACTTTGTCGACCAGTTTGCCAAGTTGATTCCCAACGAACTTGGGATTTCGCTCAAAGAGGCAATGGAGAAGGAACCGGCGATGCGTGAGCGCATCGAAAGCGAGGAGGAAGTCGCGGAACTCTGGGCTCTGGCGCTGAAACTCGAAGGTCTCACGCGCAACGTCGGCATGCATGCCGGTGGCGTACTGATCGCGCCGGGCAAGCTCACCGACTTCTGTCCGCTCTATGCCGCAGCTGGCGCCGAATCGGTCGTCTCGCAGTTCGACAAAGATGACGTCGAGAAGGCGGGACTGGTGAAGTTCGACTTCCTCGGCCTGCGGACACTGACCATACTCGACGAAGCCGTGCGTCTGGCGAAGGAAGTCGAAGGCGCCGAAATCGATCTCGCCACGTTGCCGCTGGATGACCGCGCCACCTACGACGCCGTGTTCAAGAGCGCTAACACCACGGCGGTATTCCAGTTCGAATCCGGCGGCATGAAGGAAACCCTGATCCAGGCCAAGCCGGACCGGCTGGAAGATCTGATTGCCCTGAACGCCCTCTATCGACCGGGGCCGATGGACTTCATTCCCAACTTCGTCAATCGCAAGCATGGCCGCGAGCGCGTCGTTTATCCTCATCCCAGTCTGGAGAAAGTGCTCGGCAACACCTACGGCATCATGATTTACCAGGAACAGGTGATGCAAACGGCACAGGTGGTCGCCAACTACTCGCTGGGTAGAGCCGACCTGTTGCGCCGCGCGATGGGCAAAAAGAAGGCCGAAGAAATGGCCGAGCAGCGCCAGTTCTTTGTCACCGGCGCCGCCGAAAATCAAATTGGGGCCAACCAAGCCAACGAAATCTTCGATGTCATGGAGAAGTTCGCCGGTTACGGCTTCAATAAGTCGCACGCGGCCGCGTATTCACTGGTGGCGTATCACACCGGCTGGCTCAAACAGCATCACCCGGCGGCCTTCGTTTCGGCCACGCTGTCGTCGGAAATGGCCAACACCGACAAGGTGCAGTTCTTTTTCAAGGACGCCGCCGACAACGGACTGACCTTCCTGCCACCGGACATCAACGCCAGCCACATTCGCTTCCGTCCCACCGATGCCAAAACCATCCGCTATGGCTTGGGCGCCCTCAAGGGCACCGGCGAATCCGCCCTGTCGGTGATCCTGGCGGCGCGGGAGGCGGCTGGCCCCTTTACCGACCTGTTCGACTTCTGTCGCCGCGTCGACAAACGCGTCGTCAATCGCCGCGTGATGGAAGCACTGATCCGTTCCGGTGCCTTCGACTCGGTCGATAAGCACCGCGCCCGCCTGCTGGCCTCGGTCGGCGTGGCGCTCGAAGCAGCTGAGCAGGCGGAGCGCAATGCCCTGCAAGGCGGCCTGTTCGATGACTTCGGCGGCGGTGACGTGGCAGCCGGGCGCTACGTCGAGGTGCCGCCCTGGGATGAACGCGAACAGCTGATGCAGGAAAAGCAGGCGCTCGGCTTTTTCCTCTCCGGCCACCCGTATCACGCGTATGCCGCCGAGTTGGCCGCCTTCGTCAAACGCCGTTTGGGCCAGATCGAAGTCAGCCGCGACCCGGTCCTGATGGCCGGCGTGGTGATGAGCACTCGTACCCAGATGACGCGGCGCGGCAAGATGGCGGTAATCACGCTCGACGACGGGACGACGCAACGCGAAGTGACCGTATTCAATGAACTCTGGGACGCCGAGCGCGCCAAGATCAAGGAAGACGAACTGCTCCTGGTCGAAGGCAAGGTGCAGGATGACGCCTACAGCGGTGGCTTGCGCGTTTCTGCGGAAAAGCTATTCACCCTCGCCGAAGCCCGTAGCCGCTTCGCCCGTGGCTTGCGTCTGACGATGAATGGCGGCTCGGACGCGCGTCGTTTGCATAAGATGCTCGCTCCGTTCCGCGACAGTTCATGCCCCGTGCGTATTGCCTACCGCAACAGCGATGCCACGGCCGAATTACCACTCCCTGTCGATTGGGGTGTGCGCCTGGAGGATTCCCTGCTCGACAACCTGACGCAATGGCTGGGGCCGGAAAATGTCAAAGTGGTCTATGCTTGATGGGCCAGAACCTCGGCGACACGAAAAAGTCGGTGCTGGCGGAACGGCGGCAGGGCGAATGATGCGGCGGACCCGGGGCGAATGAAGGAGAGTACCAAGAACATGTGGAGTCGCCGCTTGCGGATATCCCTGTTGAGCATCCTTTGCCTAGGATGGGTGTCCGCGTCGTTCGCGCAAACGCCTCCGGGCATGACCCCACAGATCAGCGCAATACTTAAGACGGCCGTCGAAAGCCGCGAAGCGGGTGACAGCGCCAGGGAGCGAGAGATTCTGGAAAAGGGGCTACAGACTGTGGGCCGGACTTCCGGCGAAGCCCATTTTCTCTACGATCATTTGACGGTCAGCTATGCTGATTTGGGCAATATGCGACGCGCCGCCGAGATGGCAGAAAAAATGTACGAGACGGCGAAATTCCCCGGCCAAGAATGGACCGGATTAATACGCCTGGTTTCCCTGTATTCCAACCTGCACGACAACGAAAAACAAAGGCGCTTTTTGGGCTTGCTTGACCGGTTATTGCCACGGTTGCGATCCTTGCCGAACTGGTCACGCTTCGGCCATATGTGGCAGGCGGGTACCGCATGGGCCAAGGGCAATGCTTTTCGCCTTTCTGGTCATTTTGCCGACGCGGAATCCGCCCACACGGCATGCATTGCCTCGGCACAGAGCTCGTTACAAGCGAACCCGGAGCTAAGACCGGGATATTTTTTTCTCGCCGATTGCACCGTGGGTCTGATGATCGTCCAGATGGCCACCGGACAGCTTGCCGCTGCCGGAGCGGTGGCCGATCAACTGACGGCCTCGGTAGATGAAGTTGCCAAACGCCAAAAGCGTCCCGCAGCCGTAACGCGGATGCGCGGTGTGCTCGGCCAGCTGGCGATGGAGCAGGGCAGGATTGACGACTCACGGCGGATTCTGCTCGATACGCTGACGAAGCTTCAGGACGACAAGGAAAGCAATGCCTCGCTACGGGTAGCAGCACTCCATTTGCAACTGGCACAGCTGGAAATGCTGCAAGGGCACTGGAGCACAGCGCTGGAATGGCACCGAAAGCGTCAGGAAGCCTTGACGGCGATGGGCACGGATCGCGGCAATATGGGCGCCGGCTCACCTGATTTTGCCTTTACCCTCATCCGCCTGAAAAAGGGCGCAGAGGCACTGGCGATGATGCGACGTATTCTGCGAACTCGCAGCGAACTCCATGACGAGTCGTCCGTTCCCTACTGGGAGTCGCGCGTTTTCCTTGGCATTGCCCAATCCGCCAATGGTCAGCAGGATGAGGCGCTGAAGGAACTGCGCGTGGCCTTTCCGCGTTACCTCGATCTGATCAAGGGTGAGCGCTCCTCGGCAGATGCCGGGGTGCTGCGCACTGCCCGTCTCAACTGGCTGCTCGATGGCTACATCCGCCTCCTTTCCGACCATGCCGCGAAGGGCGACGCTGCCGCACTCGATGAGGGTTTCCGCATGGCTGACCTGGCGCGCGGCAGCACGGTTCAGCGGGCACTCGCGGCTTCGGCTTCGCGTGCGAACATCAGCGATCCGGCCTTGGCCGACCTGGCTCGTCGGGAGCAGGACCTGCAACGCGAGATCAGCTCACTGGCCGAATCCATTGGCAATCTGCTTTCGCGCGGACGCATTGCCGAACAGGACAAGATCGTTGCTGACATGCGTACCGACCTGGCCAAGCTGCGCGAACAGCACAGCCAGGCGCAGTCCGAGATCGAGCGGCGCTTCCCCAGCTACGCGACTTTGCTCAACCCCAAACCGGTAGGTATCGGCGCCATCCAGAAACTGCTCAAGCCAACCGAGGCGGTGATTTCGGTCTATGCCGGGTCCGACCGCAGCCTGGTCTGGGCAATTCCGGCTCAAGGTGCGGCCAGCTTTGCCATTGTTCCCCTGGCCGGCGAGCAGATTGACAAAATGGTCATGACGCTGCGTGAGTCCCTGGACCCGAATGCCGACGCCGCTGACAAGTTGCCGAAATTTCGCTTTGACATCAGCCATGAGCTTTTCCAAAAGTTGCTGGTGCCGGTACAAGCCGGTTGGAAGGGCGCGCGCGAGCTGATCGTGATTCCGCATGGCCGACTCGGCCAGTTGCCGTTCAGCGTGTTGACCACGACACCGTTTTCGGCGCGGCCGGCGAAGCTGGAGTTCGCCGAGATGGCCGATGCACCGTGGCTGCTCAAACAGGTGGCAGTATCGCAGTTACCTGCAGCGGTGGCGATGCCGGCATTGCGTGCACAAGCGGCAGGCCAGCACGCCGAGCGCGCCTTCGTCGGTTTCGGTAATCCGACCTTCATGCCCGAACCACCCAAGCTCGCGGCGGTGACACGTGGCGCCATCCAGCGGCGCAATTTGCCGGTCCCCGCAGCGAACGAAGTCACGTCTGGCGACGATCCGCAGATGGCACCGCCAATCAATTTCAGACTATTGCCAGCGCTGCCCGACACTGCGCAGGAGATTGCGGAAGTGGCCACGGTGTTAGCAGCCGACACATCGCGCGACGTCTTCCTGCAACTGCGCGCCAGCGAGGCAGTCGTGAAAAAGACTGATCTCGCACCGTATCGCGTGGTCATGTTTGCCACCCATGGTCTGATGAGCGGCGACATGCCGGGTCTCTACCAACCCGCGCTGGCGTTGTCCAACCCCGCGCTATCAGGTGATGGCGAAGATGGCATGTTGACCATGGAGGAGATCCTTGGTCTCAAGCTCAATGCCGATTGGGTGGTCCTGTCTGCTTGTAACTCGGCCGCCGCCGGTGGACAGTCCACCGAGTCGGTATCGGGACTTGGACGCGCCTTTTTCTACGCCGGAGCGAAGTCTCTTCTGGTAACAAACTGGGCGGTTGAGACCGAGTCGGCCCGCATGTTGACTACCGATACCTTCCGCCGTCAGGCTGCTGAGCCGAGCCTGTCGCGGGCGCGGGCGCTGCAGCAGTCGTCACTCAAACTTATGACGCAGTCCGCCGGACAGGACTACAGCTACGCACATCCCATGTTCTGGGCGCCCTATACCTTGGTCGGTGACGGCGGCTAAGCGCGGGCTTTAGAACGTTGCCCGCTGCTCGAAGCCGTCGCTGGCCGCTTCGCCCATCTGGACCATGACCTGGCTGACACGCGCAACCGATGGTCCTTTATGCGCCCAGGCGATCAACTCAGCGATTGCCTCGGGTTTGCCGCAGATATTCGCTTCGACACTGCCATCGCGACGGTTGCGCACCCAGCCGGACATGCCGAGGTGCTGGGCTTCGCGCTGCATGCTGTAGCGGAAGCCAACGCCCTGGACCATGCCGGTGATGATCAGGTGACGGCATTCATCGGTCATGTCAGCTCCTCACTTGACGCGCATTCCTGGTTGCGCACCGCTATCGGGCGATAGCAGAAATAGGCCGGGCGACTTGCCATCGGTGTCGGATGCGGCGAGCACCATGCCTTCACTCAGGCCGAACTTCATCTTGCGCGGCGCGAGGTTGGCGACCATCACGGTCAGGCGTCCGATCAGGGTGGCCGGATCGTAGGCGGACTTGATGCCAGCGAAGACATTGCGGGTCTCGCCGCCGAGTTCGAGCGTGAGCTGGATTAGTTTGTCGGCGCCTTCGACATGTTTGGCGTCGGCAATGCGTGCGATACGCAGATCAACCTTGCTGAAATCATCGATCGAGATAAAGGGCTCCCACGGACTGACCTGGGCCTGCGTCTGATCTTCGGTGTGCTGCTGGTGTTGCGCGTGGCGTTGCGGCGAGTGAGGCTCCGCCGCAGCGGCAAAAGTCGGTGCTGGCGGGACGGCGGCAGGCGTGGCGGCCGGCGCCAGCGACTCCTGATTGGCAGCGACCAGGGCGGCGATCTGTTTTGGATCGATGCGCTGCATGAGGTGTTCGTAGCCGTTGATCAGATGTGCGGGCGGCAGCACGTGGCGGGCATCGTTCCAGTGTAAGGGAGCAATATTGAGGAATTCCTCGGCGCGCTGGGCAAGTTTTGGCAGCACCGGTTTGAGGTAAAGCGTCAGCAGCCGGAAGGCATTCACCAACGTGGTACAGACGACGTGAAGTTCGCGCTCCTGACCGCCGTGCTTGGCCAGTTTCCAGGGCTGATGCTGGTCAACGTATTGATTGACGTGATCGGCCAGCGCCATGATGCGTCGAATTGCGCGGCCGAAATCGCGCGCCTCGTAGTAGCCGGCAATTTCGTCGGCGGCCGGCATGAGCTCGGGCAGGCTGATGCGGAAGCGATCCTCGACATGTTCGTCGAGCAATTTTCCTTCGAAGTGCTTCGCAATGAAGTTGGCTGAGCGGCTGGCGATGTTGATGTACTTGCCGACCAGGTCGCTATTCACGCGGCTGGTGAAGTCGTCCAGATTGAGGTCGAGATCCTCCATCGTGCCGTTGAGCTTGGCGGCGAAGTAGTACCGCAACCATTCCGGGTTCAGACCCTGCTGCAAGTAGCTTTCGGCGGTGATGAAGGTACCGCGCGACTTCGACATCTTGGAACCATCGACGGTGAGGAAACCATGGGCGAAGACGTTGGTCGGCGTGCGGTACCCGGCATGTTTCAGCTCGGCCGGCCAGAACAGAGCATGGAAGTAAAGAATGTCCTTGCCGATGAAGTGATACAGCTCGGTGGTCGAGTCGGGCTTCCAGTATTCGTCGAAATCCATGCCCTTGCGGTCGCACAGATTGCGGAAAGAGCCCATGTAGCCAATCGGGGCGTCGAGCCAAACGTAGAAGAATTTGCCTGGGGCGCCGGGAATTTCGAACCCGAAATAGGGCGCGTCGCGGGAAATATCCCAGTCGGTGAGTTTGTTCTCGTCAGCGGCACCCAGCCATTCCTGCAACTTGTTCGACGCTTCGGTTTGCAGACTGCCCCGGCGCGTCCATTCGCGCAGGAAGATCTGGCAGCGAGGGTCGGAAAGCTTGAAGAAGTAATGATCCGATTCGCGCAATACCGGTACGGCGCCGGAGACGGCCGAGTACGGGTCTTTCAGTTCGGTTGGCGCATAGGCTGCACCGCAGGATTCGCAAGCGTCGCCATATTGATCCTTGGCGCCGCACTTCGGGCATTCGCCCTTGATGAAGCGATCAGGCAGGAACATGGCCTTGACCGGGTCGTAATACTGTTGGATCGACCGCACTTCGATCAGACCGGCGGCCTTCAACTTGCCGTAGATGTCCTCGGAATAGAAACGCGTTTCGTCGGAATGTGTGCTGTAGTAGTTGTCAAAGGCGACATGAAAGCCGGCAAAGTCACGGCTGTGTTCCTGATGCACACGCGCGATCAACGCTTCCGGCGTGATGCCTTCCTTCTCGGCACGCAACATGATCGGCGTGCCGTGCGTATCATCGGCGCAGACATACCAGCATTCGTTGCCGCGCATTTTCTGGAAACGTACCCAGATATCGGTCTGGATATACTCGACCAGATGGCCAAGATGGATAGCGCCGTTGGCGTACGGCAGGGCACTGGTAACAAGGATTTTGCGCGGGGTCATGGCGGCATGAAAAAATTTTGTAGCCGGAAATTCTAGCAAAGCGCCGGATCAGTCCCCATTTATCGTTTGCGTGGGCTAAACTCCACAAAATTACTCAAGTATTATTTCAGCCTTCAACTAACCCGACCAAAGCGCTAGGAACCCTCATGAGCCTGACCGAACAACAAATCCAGGACGCCATCAAAGGCGTGATCGACCCGAATACGGGCAAAGACTTTGTTAGCACGCGTGCCGCCAAGAACATCAAGATCAGTGGCGCCGATGTCTCGCTCGACATCGAGCTCGGCTATCCGGCCAAGAGCCAGATTGATCCGCTGCGTACCTTGGTGATTGACAAACTCAAGGCGGTGCCGGGGATCGGCAACATCAGCGTCAATGTGTATTTCAAGATCGTTTCGCACGCGGTACAAAAGGGCGTCAAGCTGATTCCTAGCGTCAAGAACATCATTGCCGTGGCCTCGGGCAAGGGCGGCGTCGGCAAATCGACCACGGCAGTCAATCTAGCGTTGGCGCTGGTCGCCGAAGGCGCCACGGTGGGACTGCTGGATGCCGATATCTATGGTCCGTCACAGCCAACCATGCTGGGTATCGATGGTCGTCCGGAATCGATCGATGGCAAGAGTCTGGAGCCGATGCGAGCCCATGGCCTGCAGGCAATGTCGATTGGCTTCCTGATCGACCCAGAGCAGCCTATGGTCTGGCGCGGTCCGATGGTGACCCAGGCCCTGCAGCAATTGCTGAATGACACGCGCTGGCAGGATGTCGACTATCTGGTGGTTGACCTGCCTCCAGGCACCGGCGACATTCAACTGACATTGGCACAACAAGTGCCGGTGACTGGTGCGATCATCGTCACCACACCGCAAGACATCGCATTGCTGGATGCGCGCAAGGGACTCAAGATGTTCGAGAAGGTCGGTATCCCGATCCTCGGGATCGTCGAAAACATGAGCATCCACATCTGTTCCAAGTGCGGTCACGAGGAGCACATCTTCGGCACCGGTGGCGGTGATCGCATGGCCAAGGACTACACGGTTGAGATGCTCGGCGCACTACCGCTCGACATGGCCATCCGAATGCAAGCCGATGGTGGCACACCGACGGTGGTGGCCGACCCGAATGGACGTGTCGCAGAGATTTACAAGGGCATTGCCCGCCGTATCGCGGTCAAGGTAGCCGATCAGGCCAAGGATCACAGCAGCAAGTTCCCCAGCATCAAGGTGATGAACACCTGACGCAGTCCCTGGCTTTATGCTCTAATTCGCAGCGCCCCCGCCCAGCCGGGGGCGCTGTCATTTTCAGCGAATTTTTTCGAGGTGGACGATGAGCATAAAGTCGGACAAGTGGATCCGCCGCATGGCGGCCGAGCATCAAATTATCGAACCGTTCGAGCCCGAGCTCGTGCGCGAGGTTGACGGGAACAAGATCGTTTCTTACGGCACCTCAAGTTACGGTTACGACATTCGTTGCGCCGATGAATTCAAGGTGTTCACCAATATCAATTCGACCATCGTTGACCCGAAAAACTTTGACCCAAATTCCTTCGTCGAGGTTTCAGGAAAAGGCTATTGCGTGATTCCGCCGAACTCCTTCGCTCTTGCGCGCACTGTCGAATATTTCCGTATTCCGCGCACTGTGTTGACGGTCTGTCTCGGCAAGAGCACCTATGCGCGTTGCGGCATCATTGTCAATGTCACCCCCTTCGAACCGGAATGGGAAGGTTATGTGACATTGGAATTTTCGAATACCACCCCGCTGCCAGCAAAAATTTATGCTGGCGAGGGCTGTGCGCAGGTGCTGTTTTTCGAATCTGATGAAGTTTGCGAGACCTCGTATAAAGACCGTGGCGGCAAGTACCAGGGCCAGGTCGGTGTCACCTTACCCAAGATCTGAGCCTCGGCAAGTCCGCGATATTTTCTTCTGACCCGCCAAGGCGGGTCATTGCTTTTCAGGAGTCATCATGCGTTTCCATTTCCCCATCATCATCATCGACGAAGATTTTCGTTCCGAGAATGCCTCCGGCCTTGGTATTCGCGCCTTCGCTGACGCGGTCAAGGAGGAGGGCATGGATGTGCTGGGCGTGACCAGTTATGGCGACCTGACCTCGTTTGCCCAGCAACAGAGTCGCGCCTCGGCATTTGTGTTGTCCGTGGATGACGAAGAACTCGCTAACGACGAAGACGCGACCATTGCCGAGTTGCGCGCCTTCGTCCAGGAAATCCGCTACAAGAACGCCGAGATTCCACTCTTCCTGCATGGTGAGACCCGCACCAGCCGACACATTCCGAATGACATCCTGCGCGAATTGCACGGCTTCATCCACATGTACGAAGACACGCCAGAGTTCATCGCGCGCCATGTTGTACGCGAGGCCAAGGCCTACCTCGACTCCCTGCCACCGCCCTTCTTCCGCGCGCTGGTGCACTACGCTGCTGACGGTTCCTATTCCTGGCACTGCCCCGGCCACTCTGGCGGCGTTGCCTTCCTGAAATCCCCAGTAGGTCAAATGTTTCACCAGTTTTTCGGCGAGAACATGCTGCGCGCTGACGTCTGCAATGCCGTCGAAGAACTCGGTCAGTTACTCGATCACACCGGGCCGGTAGCGGCGTCCGAGCGCAATGCAGCACGCATCTTCAATGCCGACCACCTGTTCTTTGTCACCAACGGCACCTCAACCTCGAACAAGATCGTCTGGCATTCGACCGTGGCGCCGGGCGATGTGGTGATCGTTGACCGCAACTGCCACAAGTCGATCCTGCACGCCATCATGATGACCGGCGCGATCCCCGTATTTTTAATGCCGACGCGCAACAATTTCGGCATCATCGGTCCGATTCCCAAGGAAGAGTTCCGCTGGAAAAACATCCAGAAAAAGATTGCTGCTCACCCGTTTGCCTCCAAGGTCACCGGTAAGCCACGCGTGCTGACCATTACGCAGAGCACCTATGACGGCATCCTCTACAACGTCGAAGATATCAAGGAGGAACTCGACGGCAAGATTGACACGCTGCACTTCGACGAAGCCTGGCTCCCGCATGCGGCCTTCCACGATTTTTACGGCGATTACCATGCCATCGGCGCTGACCGGCCACGCTGCAAGGAATCGATGGTGTTTGCTACACAATCGACGCACAAGTTGCTCGCCGGCCTTTCGCAAGCCTCGCAGATTCTGGTGCAGGACGCCGAGACGAACAAACTCGATCGCGACGTGTTCAACGAGGCCTATCTGATGCACACCTCGACCTCGCCGCAATATTCGATCATCGCCTCGTGCGATGTGGCGGCAGCCATGATGGAAGAGCCCGGCGGCAAGGCACTGGTCGAAGAATCGATCGCCGAAGCGCTGGATTTCCGTCGCGCGATGCGCAAGGTGGACAAGGAATGGGGCGCCGATTGGTGGTTCCAGGTCTGGGGCCCAAAGGATCTTTCCGAGGAAGGCATCGAGGAACGCGAAGCCTGGATGCTCAAGCCGGGCGAGCGCTGGCATGGCTTCGGTAAACTGGCCAAGGGCTTCAACCTGCTCGATCCGATCAAAGCGACCGTCATCACGCCGGGCCTCGACGTCGATGGCGATTTCGCCGATGACTTCGGCATTCCCGCTGCCATCGTCACCAAGTACCTCGCCGAGCATGGCGTCATCGTCGAGAAGTGCGGCCTCTACAGCTTCTTCATCATGTTCACCATCGGCATCACCAAGGGCCGCTGGAATACGTTGGTCACCGCTTTGCAGCAATTCAAGGACGATTACGACAAGAACCAGCCGCTATGGAAGGTGCTGCCCGAATTCATTGCCAAGCATCCGCGCTACGAGCGTGTTGGCCTGAAAGACCTGTGTACGCAGATCCACAAGGTGTACATGGCCAACGACGTGGCCCGCCTGACCACCGAGATGTATCTGTCCGATATGGTGCCGGCCATGCGGCCAGCCGATGCGTTTGCCCGTATGGCGCACCGTGAAATTGACCGCGTCGCGCTCGACGAGCTTGAAGGCCGGGTCACGGCGGTGTTGCTGACGCCTTATCCGCCGGGTATTCCGCTACTCATTCCCGGCGAGTGCTTTAACGCGACCATCGTTCGTTACCTGAAATTTGCCCGCGACTTCAACGAGCGCTTTCCTGGATTTGAAACCGATATTCACGGCCTCGTAAAGGAAGTAAGCGACGGCAAGGTGCGCTACTACGTGGATTGCGTCACCGCGACCTAAGCGCAACTCAAGCACGATCTATATCTTAAGTCATATATCTTTCGTTCAATTGTAAATCCGGCAGGAACAGAGCATAGTGACTCTATCCAAATCGGATCGACAACGAAAGATTAGCGCCATGGACACTGCATGTTCGGAAATCATTTTGCAGAATCCGCGAGTACATGATGCCGCCGCCCGTGATCTACCGACTTCTCGCCTGGTGGCAGTCGTCGGCGCCTTGGCCGCAGCGCTCAAGGATGTTTCGGGCCACGAAGCCATCCATCAACTGGCACATCTCAATTGGCGTTTGTGCAATCGCGCCGGAGGTTGCCTGTGCGACTGTCAGCCAAGCCTGAAGGCGGGTTGCGATCGCGCCCTGCGCTGCATTATGAGTCCGATGAACTGATTCAACGCCGGCGCTGACCCACTAGCGAACTAAGGCAGGCGAACGGGTTCCGTGACGCGCTCGTAGCGAACAAACGCGTAGTCAAAGCGACTATCAGCGCTGGAGTGATGATGCGATTCTCGCGTCGTCTCTTGCCATTCTTGTTTATTCCACGCCGGAAACCAGGCATCGCCGGGAAACTCGGCGGCGATTTCTGTCAGCTCCATGCGGGTGGATCGGGGCAAAGCCAAGGCATAGATTTCGGCGCCCCCAATAACAAAGGCGATTAACGCGTCGGCGCAGGCCGCCAACGCGTCGTCGAACGTCGCCGCCAACATCGCACCGGGCGCCGAATAAGCAGAATTACGCGTGATGACGACGTTCTTTCGGCCTGGCAGCGGGCGGAATTTTTCGGGCAAGGATTCCCATGTTTTGCGTCCCATGATGACTGGATGCCCTTGCGTCAGCGCCTTGAAGTGCCGCATATCTTCGGGCAAATGCCAGAGCAGACGATTGTCCTTGCCAATGACGCGGTCCTGCGCAAGAGCGGCAATCAGCACCAGTTCCAAAGGACCAGCGCTCACGACAATAATCGCCGATACAGGTCGATATAGGCGTTGGCCGGCGCGTCCCACGAAAAGTCGGCGCTCATGGCACGGCGCTGCAGGGCGGCGAAGCCCTTGTGATCATGCCATGCAGCGATTGCGCGGTGGAAGGTCTCGTGCAGCGCCTCGACAGTCGCGTGCTGGAAGACAAAGCCCGTGCCATGTTTGCCGTGGCTGGCATCGACTACCGTATCGGCCAAGCCACCCGTGGCGCGCACAATGGGTGGCGTGCCATAGCGCAGGCTGTACATCTGGTTCAGGCCACACGGCTCAAAGCGTGATGGCATCAGGAACATATCGGACCCGGCCTCGATGCGATGCGCAAGCCCCTCGTCGAAACGGAAACGTACCGCGAACTGACCCGGGAAACGCGCCTCCAGTTCGCGGTAGGCGGCCTCCAGACCTTTGTCGCCACTGCCAAGCACTGCAAACTGGGCCGGTAACGGATAGGCCTCGGTCGCCAGCCAATACAGCAGCGACGGCACCAAGTCGAGCCCCTTTTGATGCGTCAAGCGGCTAACGATGCCGATCAGAGGGCGTGTGGTATCGGCCGCGAGCCCCATTTCCTCACGTAAGGCACGGGTGTTGGTGGCTTTCGACGTCAGTTGCTTGGCATCGAAATGCGCGGCAATATGGCCGTCGGTGGCCGGGTTCCAGGCCTCCATATCGATGCCATTGAGGATGCCCGTGAGAACGCCAGCACGCTCGCGCAACAGCGCGTCCATGCCCATACCTTCGGCTTCGGTCTGGATCTCTCGAGCGTAGGTCGGCGACACGGTGGTGATGGCATCGGCGTATTGCAGGCCGCCCTTGAGGAAGGACAGGTAACCGTGATACTCGACGCCGTGCATCGACCAGGCATGAGCGGGCAAGCCCAGCGCCGGTTTCAGATCGCGGCCGAACAAGCCCTGGAAGGCCAGGTTGTGGATGGTGATCACGGTGCGCGCAACTTTTCCCACGGAATAGGGACGATGGCGCAGGAACACCGGCCCAAGGCCAGTTTGCCAGTCGCTGCAATGCAGGATATCCGGCCGCCAGTCGAGCGGACTGTAATCGTCGGAGAGGAGTGCCGCGACGCGCGATAGCAAGCCGAAACGCAAACCGTTGTCGGGCCAATCGTGCCCATCCGGACCGAGATAGGGGTTACCCGGCCGATCGAAGAAGGCGTCGCATTCGAGCAGATACAAAGTGACTCCGCTCGTGGTGCGCGCTTCACGCACCGCTGCACCGTAGAGATGTCCGGTCAGTGGCGGAATGGCCGCCACCATCGGCGCATTGGGAAACGCCGCTTTCAGCGCCGGATAACTCGGCACCAGGATTCGGGCATCGATCCCTTTGGCGTGGACGGCATCCGGCAAAGCAGCGGCAACATCGGCGAGACCGCCGGTTTTGACCCAGGGGGCCAGTTCAGAGGTGGCAAACAGAACCTTCATGGCAGGCATTTGAGAGTGGTCCAATAATTTGGCAGTGTAGGAAAACGTTTTCAGGCAGTGGTCTGGGCGCGATACTGCGCCGTCAGGCAATGGGTTTCGCCGGGGGCAAGCGTGATGGTGTCGTCGTTGGCGTTGGCCGATTCGACACACAGCATGTGCCATTGGCCATCCGGACCGAGATCACCCATCTTGTTGGCTTTCTCGACCCATGGATTCCACACCACGGTGGACGCGCTGCCCGTACTGGTGATCAGGATGGTGCGTTTTAACACCGGGTCATGGATTTCGCTCCAGCCGTGAGTGCCCAGATAGACGCGATCGGTTTCGCCGGAAAAGTTCACCGCCGCGACTTGTCGTTTGCGCTGGCTGGCATCGACCTTGTCGATGTATTCGCAATTGGCGAGACCGGTAACGCTAGCCTGGCGCACATCGCCGACCTGAAAATACGTGTGCAGGGCCTGGCCGATTTCAAACGCGGTGTCGCCAGTATTCGTCGTCGCCAGTTCGGCCTCGAATTCCTGGCCGACGGTGACGGTGTAGCTGACGCTGGATGAGTGGGGCCATTGCGTGCGTGCCACGTCGTTCATCAGTGGCGAAAATGTGAGGCGCACGCGACCATCGGGCAGCTTGCTTGCGTCGTCGAGTTGCCACGGTATGGTGCGAGCAAAGCCGTGACCGGGCCAGCCGGCTTCGCTGGCATGCGGGCCGAACCACGGCCAGCACAGTGGCACCCCACCACGAATCGACTTGCCGGCGGCGAAGATAGCGTTGGGCGAAAGCCAGATCACCGGCTCCTGGCCGTTCGGTTGCCACGTCATGACGTGGGCGCCTTGCATGGCGATGCTCGCCGCCGAAAAATCGCTTCGCACCTTCAAGGCAACGAAGTCGGGGGCAAATTCAACAAAGCTCAAAAAGTCGGTGCTGGCGAAACGGCGTTGCAGATCGTGTAGCTGGCTCATTCCATTGCTCCCAAAAAAGTTTTAGGCCGGATTGCCTTTGAGCATCCAGGCTCTTGGATTGTGTTCAAAGCCAAGTCGCGGGTAGTACTCATTGGCGGAGGGAGCGGCCAACAGGACGATCATGCATTCCCGCGCCAAGTGCCGTTTGGTTTCCTCGACCAGACGCTTGCCGATTCCCTGTCGTTGATAGTCAATCGCGACGGCAAGGTCGGCCAGGTAGGCGACATAACTGAAGTCGGTCAATGCACGCGAAATGCCAACCAAGCGGTCACCGTGCCAAGCGGTGATGATCAGGTCAGCATGTTTCAGCATGTCCGCGAAAATATCGGGGCGATCAACGGGCCGCCGCTCGCCGAGGGTGGATCGTCGGTAAAGACTAATCACCTGCTCGACGGTAATCGCGGCGTCATCGCGATAGTGAATGTCCATACGCTATCCATACCCACGCAAAAAGTCGGCGCTGGCGAGACGGCGCCTATTCCTTGCGACAGGCGGCGATCAAGCCCGCAGTCGAGCTATCGAGGCCCGTGGTGGCGCTCTTGCCTTCGATGATGGGCAGCAGACGACTGGCGAGCTGCTTGCCGTATTCGACGCCCCACTGATCAAAGGAGTTGAGGTTCCACAAAGCACCCAGAGTGAACACCTTGTGCTCATAAAGCGCAATCAACTGACCCAGGGTATAGGGATCGAGGTGCGGCAGCAAAAGCGTGGTGGACGGCTGGTTGCCGGGAAACACTTTGTACGGCGCCAACTCGGCGGTGGTCTCAGCCTGCGCTTCGGCCAGGGTTTTGCCGCGCATCAGCGCTTCGCTTTGCGCAAAACAATGGGCGAGCAACTTTTCGTGATGACCGGGTAAGGTGAAATCGGGTTCAATCACGCCGATAAATTCGCAAGGGATCAGGCGCCCGCCCTGATGGATCAACTGGTAGAAGGCGTGCTGGCCATTGGTCCCCGCTTCGCCCCAAACGACGGGGGCGGTGGCGCACGTCACGGCAAGGCCGTCGCGGCCGACACGTTTGCCGTTGGATTCCATTTCCAGTTGCTGCAAGTAGCGCGGCAACAGTTCCAGCGATTGGCTGTAGGGCAACAAGGCGCGTGTTTCGGCACCGAGGAAATCGGCGTTCCACAGTTCGAGCAAAGCCAATGTGGCAGGCAGGTTTTGTTCCACCGGGGCTTTGAAGAAGTGCGCATCCATGGCGCGGCCGCCGGCCAGAAAACGCTTGAAGTTATCAAAGCCGATGGCGAGCGCGAGCGGCAGGCCAATGGCCGACCAAAGCGAGAAGCGGCCACCGACCCAATCCCAGAACTCAAAGGCATTGGCCGGATCGATGCCGAACTTGGCCACGGCGTCAAGATTGGTCGACACGGCGACGAAATGTCGCGCTACCGCCGCCTCGCCCAGCGCAGCGACCAGCCAGGCACGCGCCGAGGCCGCGTTCTGCATTGTCTCCTGTGTCGTGAAGGTCTTGCTGGCAATGACAAACAAGGTTTCGGCCGGATTGCACTCCGCCAGCGTGGTGGCCAGATGTGCGCCATCGAGATTGGAAACGAAGAGCACCCTGAGCCCCGGCACCTGATGCGCGGCGAGCGCTTGCGCCGCCATCTTGGGGCCAAGATCGGAGCCGCCGATGCCGATATTGACGATGCGCCGAATCGGCTCGCCAGTGGCACCGCGCCAGCGTTGCTGATGAATCTCGTCACAGAACCACTGCATCTTTTCCAGCACGCCACGCACGTCGGGCATGACATCGACACCGCCGACCTTGATCGGATCGAAACCGGCATGGCGCAAGGCAATGTGCAGCACGGCGCGGCCTTCGGTCTGGTTGATGGTGTCGCCAGCGCGCATGCGCTCGATTTGCGTCGGCACATCGGCCGCCGCCCACAGAGCATGAAGGCCCGCCATGATCTCGGTAGTGACGCGTTGCTTGGAGTAGTCGAGCAGCAGGCCGTCATGGCGTACAGAAAAGCGGTCGAAGCGGCCGGCGTCGGCGGCAAATTGCTCGCGTAGAGTGGTCGGTGCTGCAGCCTGTGCCAGTTGCCGTAACGCGGCCCAGGTCGGATGTGAAGTCAAGTTCATAGCCAGATTGTCATTCCCATTTCAAACGGATGAGTCAGCAAGGGATGCGTCGGAAAAGCACGCACCCGGTATTCCATCTTGCCGCATTGTTCGGGGGTAAGTTCCCGCGCATACAGATATTCACCGGTTTCCAGCGCCCGCTCAGGCTGCAAGGCATAGCGCAGGGCTTTGGCGATAGAGGTTTCGCCGGGGCGGGTAAACACGAGTTCCACCATGAGATCGTCGGGCGAAAGGCCATCGACGAAAACTGCGATTTCGAAGCGCAGGGATTGGCCGTAGGAAATCCGCGCGACCGTTTGATCAACACGCCGTAACCGGACCCGGGACCAGGCTTCGCGAATGCGACCCTTCCAGGCAGCCACATCGCGCGCACCACTGTAATCATTGGCAGAGAACTTACGCCACTGCCTGGAGGCTGGTGCATAGAGCTTTTCGACGTAGTCGGTGAGCATGCGCTCCATGTTGAAGTGCGGCAAGATGGTAGCGATCGAACGCTTGGCCATGGCCACCCAGTCCGGCGAATAGCCGAGCGAGCCGCTGCGGTAGTAGGTCGGAATCACCTTGTCTTGCAGGATCTCGTACAAGGACTGGGATTCTTCCAGATCGCGTCGCTCGGGGCTCAGGCCTTCAGCGGCCGGTTTGATGGCCCAGCCGTTTTCGCCGTCGAACCCTTCGCCCCACCAACCATCAAGTACAGAAAGATTGATGGCACCGTTAATCGCCGCCTTCATGCCGGAGGTGCCCGAGGCTTCGAGCGGATAGACCGGATTGTTGAGCCAGACGTCGACGCCAGAGACCAGGCGCCGGGCAATATGCAAGTCGTAGCCTTCGAGCATCAGAATCTTGCCTTCGAACTCTGGACGGCGGCTGAATTCGGAAACCTGGCGGATCAGTTCCTGACCCGGTTGGTCCGCCGGGTGAGCTTTGCCGGCAAAAATGAAGAGCACCGGATGTTCGGTGTCGGAGAGGATGGCGCGTAGCCAGTCCAGGTTGGAAAACAACAGGGTGGCGCGCTTGTAGGTGGCGAAGCGGCGCGCAAAACCGATGATGAGCGCGTTCGGATTGGCCGGATCAACATATCGCAGCACGCGGTCAAGGTGGGCCTCGGAACCGTGGTTGCGCAGATGCTGGGCACGCATGCGGCTGCGGATCAGATGCAGCAATTGCGCTTTGAGCGATTGGCGGATGCTCCAGAAAATCTGGTCCGGAATCGTATTGACCCGTTCCCAACTTTGCTTGTCCATCTGGCGGTGCTGCCATCCCAACCCGAGATAGCGATCAAAGGTTTCGTACCAGTCGATGGCCAGGAAAGTGGGCACATGCACCGAGTTGGTGACGTAGTCCATCGGGTTTTCTTCGGCGCTAACCTGTGGCCACATGTCGCCGCAGATCTGCGCCGAAACGCCACCATGAATACGCGAGACGCCATTGTGGAAGCGCGAGCCGCGCAACGCCAGTGCCGTCATGTTGAACTCGTGGTTGCCGCCCGTACGCCCCAACCCGAGCACGGTATGGTGATCGACGCCGGTAGCGCGACAGAAGTCGCTGAAATAAGCCGCGACCATGTCCTCGCCGAAATAGTCATGGCCGGCGGGGACCGGCGTATGCGTGGTGAACACGGTATTGGCGGCGGCGGCCTCGATCGCGGAGGCGAAATCGAGGTTCTGTTGCATCAGATTGCAGATCCGCTCCAGAATCAGGAAGGCGGCATGGCCTTCGTTGATGTGCCAGACGGTCGGCCGGATGTCGAGCGCACGCAAGGCACGCACGCCGCCCACACCGAGCAGGATTTCCTGTTCGATGCGC
This sequence comes from Propionivibrio dicarboxylicus, assembly GCA_945902805.1. Classification (GTDB taxonomy): domain Bacteria; phylum Pseudomonadota; class Gammaproteobacteria; order Burkholderiales; family Rhodocyclaceae; genus CAMDMZ01. The sequence goes on from CAMDMZ010000001.1 coordinate 112,552, forward strand.
GTGCGCCGGTCACCGCCATAGAGTTGGTGAGTGATGTCGCGATCAGCCGACGAATTTTCCGCCAGGTTGGTATCGAGCAGGTAGAGGTGCGTGTGACCGACGACGGCTTTCCAGACTTTGGCCCACACCGTGCGCCCGGGGAACTCGACACTGACGCGAACCTCGCTGCCATCCGCGTGACGCACCGGTTCGATGGGCATGTCGTCGAAGTCGTTATCACCGTAATGGGCGTGCTGATGGCCGTCGCGATCGATAGTTTGGTGAAAGTAGCCCTGACGATAGAGCAAGCCAACGGCAATAAACGGTAAGCGCAGGTCGGATGCGCCCTTGCAGTGATCGCCAGCGAGAATGCCGAGGCCGCCGGAATAGATCGGCAGACTCTCGTGAAAGCCGAATTCGGCACAAAAATAGGCGATCAGATCATCACTTTGGAGTGGCGACTTGTGCGGCCGTTCAGCGTCAGTGGCGGGCGTGATATAGGTATCGAAGGCCGAGAGCACGCGATTCATGGTGCCCAGGAAGACCGGATCAGAAGCAGCCTCATCGAGCAGACGCTGATCAGTACGCTTCAAAAAAGCCTTCGGACTTTGTTTGACCGCTCGCCACAAACCCGGATGTAGGCGACTGAACAGGGCGCGCGTCGGGCGATCCCATGAATACCAGAGGTTGCCTGCCAGGTCGTTGAGGCGCTGAAGGCGCGCCGGAATCTCGGGATTGACTTCGAGTGGGTAGCGAGTGCCGGTCATAGTGGGTCTCGTCCTTCAGTGCAATCAATCAAGGCAAGCGGCCGGCACAACCAACAGCACCGGGGTCAGGAAGCGGGAGAAGGTTCAACCGATAGCGCAATGCGGAACTCGCCAGGAACCGCCGGCCAACCCAAGGTCAGACAGGTGGCCTGCATGATCTTTTCGAAGCCGGCCTCCGACTGCGATACAGTCAGATGGGGACGACCGGAAAAAGTCGGTGCTGGCGAGACGGCGAGAACCACGGCACCGCGTAGTTCGCTATCTTCAAGCCGTATGGCAGACAGTCCGGTAAGCCGCAATTCCTGGCCAAACCCGCACGGGACCTCACCGTCTTGTAGCAGATAGCGTCCGCCGAAGCCATCGCAGCTGGGCATGGCGAGGTTGATTTCGGTTTGGAAATGGGCCGGCAGATGCTTGCCGGAAAGACGGAAGGTCACAAACAATATGGAATCAACGACCTCATAGCGCTTCTCCAGGCGCCAGCCCTTGCCTTGGGCGATATAGACGCCAGGCGCACCATCAGCATGATAGTTCTCGACCGGGGCAGAGTTGCCATTGGCCGCAACCATCCGCTCAAGGAACAGGCCGCGCGGGCGGGTATCCGGATCGGCGTCACCGGGCAGTATCTCGTGCCGGAAGGCGATACGATCATGCGCCGAGGTGATGCCCTCAGCCTCGGCAGACGGCGTCTGCTGAAGCCCCAGTTTGTCGTGGTAAGACTCCGGGTAACGCTGCAAGGTGTCGCCGAAGTTGTGCATCAGGCTCAGGCTGGAAAGTTCAACCAAACCCGCATGGCAATCCTCGCGCACGTAGGCTTTCAGTGTCGAACTTCGCAGCACGCGTTCCAACGAGCCGTCGCTGTCGATGTCGTGGTGCTCTGTCACTGCACTGTCTGGCGCCACCGCATCAAGATCGGCTTCAAGCGCCAGCAGATTGGCCCAGATCGCGCGGCGCAGGTGCGGCAGATACAGCCCGCCGAAGAGTCCATGCCAGTAAGCGTCGTTGGCCTGGGCGCGATGGAGGGATTCCTGCATGGCCGGGGTGCGCTTTTTTGCCGGCAAATCATTCAATCGCGCCGACGCCTGCAGCATGCGCTTGTGCATCCAGTTGGCTTCCGGATAACACGACATGAAATTGCGCCAGATGCCGCCGCGGATGAAGGGCTTGTTCGCCTCAAAACGCCCGGCCGCCTTTTCTTGTTCAACCAGGTTGTGATATTCGGTCGCACGCGGCCCCGGCAATGTCCATTCATTCATTTCAATGTAGGACGTAGTCGGCAGATAGACGATGCCGCGCGTGTGTTCGCGGGCGTGATAGGCGGCGTAGGTTTCAGTGCGGATCAACGGCGACGCGAGCACGCCTTCGATGAACTGCGTCAGCCAGCCTTTCTCGTAGACCCACTCGTAGGTCTCGGGCCAAATGCCGAATTTTTCGATGTCGTCGAAATAAACCGAGGCGCGGTGTCCCTTGCGCGACAAATCCTCAAGCCAGGCCACGGTTTCATGGGCCGGCGAAAACGGCAAACGGTAACGCGCTTGTTCGGCGATCGGGAATAGATCGAGGCAACGACCGTCTTCTTCCGTGGTGTGGAAACTGTCGAGTTGGCGTTGCGCAATGCCGGCACACAGAAAGTGGTAATCGTCGACGGCGACATAGCGGATTCCGGTATCCAGTAGCGACGACACGACCGCCGATTCCCAGACGCGCTCGGTCAACCAGGCACCTTGCGGACGGACACCGAAATGACGCTCGATCTTGTCCGACAGCGTCGCGATTTGCGTTACGCGATCGCGATGCGGGATGGCGGCGAGCACCGGTTCACAGTCACCGGAACCAAACCACTCGACCTGGCCACGGTCTGTCATGGTCTTGAGCAAGGCCATGTCTTCGGGGAAGCGTTCAAGCAGAACGTCAAGCAGCCAACCGGAAAAATGGACGCTAAACCGGAACTCCGGATAGCGCGCCATCACACGTAAAAACATGCCGTAGCTCTTGATATGGGCGTCGTCGATCACAGCGGGGAAATTGCCCACGGGTTGGTGGGCATGGACGCCGAGCAGCAGGGAAATAGTCATTGAGAGCTCTTAAGGTGAAACATGGGATTCATCATGGGATTCGGTCGCCCGCCGCATTGATCCGCTGGTCGCCGCCGATGACTGGTTACCGGCCGAGATCGGAATGTCGAGTTGTACCGGCGGTTCGAGTAGCAGCAGGCGATACAGCCGCGACAGGTTGTGGCGGAAGAGCAGATCAAAACTTTCCACGGCCTGCGCCGGGTTGTAATCGCCAAACCACCAGAACCAGTCCGAACTTTCGCAGATGGCCAACTGCCGTGTCGCCAGCGCCGACATTTCAGCATTCAACCGGCCGCTGGCGAATACCATGTCATAACTCTGTTTGGCGGCACACAGCAGATCCCAGGCACGATTCTTTTGCGAGTCGCCAATCCAGGTTGAAAGACTGCCATACACCCAGCTACCTGCCGTGAGGTGCGGCAACTGCTTCGGGACGCGCAGACTACGCAGCACATCGGCATAGGTGGTGGTATTGATGTAAGGATGCTCGGAGAGCAGCGCGTAGAGATCGTCGAAGAAATAGTAACCGTTGTAGGGGTAGTACTCCCACGCGTTTTCGCCGTCGAGAATAATCCCGACACAGGGCGTTTCGCCTTCCGGGGCGGAGGTGCGAATCGCCTCAAGCTCGCCCACCAGATGGCTGGCGGCATCGCGGCCGTGCCATTTGCCATAGTCAAAGCCAATCAGGTCCGACAAGCGTTCATCGCGGAAGAAGAGAGTGAGACCCGGGGCGCCTGTGAGTTGCCAGGGGTGATAGGGGGCGCGATGCGGATCAATATCGCTCCCGGCCAGGCTATTGCTTAACACGCCTTGTCCACTGGCGATCCATTGCACGCCAGCGCTGGCAAGTTGGCGGGCAAAGGCGCCGGAAATGGCGCCTTCAGCCGGCCACATTCCGGTCGGCGCTTTGTCGAAACGTGCCGTATGACTGACTACCGCCGCCGCAATGTGGGCTTGTACCCGGCTCTGCCCACCGGGGTAAGCGGCGGCGCTAGGTAAGGGGGCATCCGGCTGGCTCTCGCGCGCCACCTTGAAATCAAGCAACAGTGGCGACAGCGGGTGCGTTTCAGGTGTCGTGGACAGTTCAATCTGGCCGCGTGCGGCCAAGGCGCGAAAGCGCGGAATGACGCTGCTGATCAGCTTGCCATAGGCGGCGGCCAATTGCGCACGATCTTGCGCATTGAAGCCTTCGCCCTTGCTCATCAGGGCGGGGATCAAGGGATTACTGCGACGCTCGGCCTCGCCCGTCCAGACCAGGTGATACCAGGTCAGCAAGTCGGAAAAATAGTCGCCCGACAGATAGGCCAGCGCCGCACCGCCATCCACATTGAGCGTGAGGAAGAGATCATGCAGACGCTTGTAGTGCGGAAACGGCGCCAGCATCGAGGAGTGATTGCTGCGGAAACAGGCCTCCAACAGAAACTGACGATCAGCCGCGTCGATCGAATCGAGATCCGGCGTGGTCAGCAGACGCAGCAACGGATCGCGAAACTCTCCACTGGCGAACTGCTCGACGTAGTCTTCGATTTGATCGAGCAGCACCGGGACATAATTGACGACACAGCGAATCGTCGGATGCCGCTCCAGGTGCGCAGCCATATCGGCGTAGTCCTTGACCGCATGCAAATAAACCCAGGGCAGCACGAAGCGCGCCTCATCCGCAACCCCGGTACCGTGATCACGGTAGTCCGGCTGATGCATGTGCCAGAGGAAGACAAGATCGAGTTTTCCACTCATGGCGCTGGCCGTCATCGGATGCTGTTGACCTTTTGGCCCAGCATATCCGGTGTCACCAGGGTGATGCCGCCGGCGCTGACATGGAAGCGCTTTTCGTCATCCGCCCGGTTGTAGCCGATGTACATGCCGTCGGGAATTCGACAATGTTTATCGACCACGACGCGGCGCAAGTGAGCACCGCGCCCGATTTCAACATCGGGCAGGATCACCGAATCCTCGATACTGGCATAGCTGTGTACGATGACTCGCGAGAACAACAGGGAACTACGGACCAACGCGCCGCTGATGATGTCGCCACCAGAGACCAGCGAATCCATCGCCGCACCGCGACGGTCGTCATCGTTAAAGATGAACTTGGCCGGCGGTAGTTGTTCCTGATTGGTCCATATTGGCCAGTCCTCATCGTAGAGATTGAGTTCCGGCGTAACCTTGGTCAGTTCCATGTTGGCTGCCCAATACGCATCGATGGTGCCCACGTCACGCCAATAAACGATCTTGGTTTCGTCCATGCCAACGCACGACTGACTGAAGCTGTGGGCGAAGACACGATACTTCGAGACGCAATACGGAATCACGTTCTTGCCGAAATCGTGTTCCGAATCCGGATCGTCGTGATCGCGAATCAATTGCTCGTAGAGGAACGCGGCGTTGAAGATATACACGCCCATGCTGGCCAAGGCGCGATCCGGACGACCAGGGATGGACGGTGGATCCTTGGGCTTTTCGACAAAGCGTTCAATGCGGTGATCGGCGTCGACGCCCATGACGCCAAATTCACTGGCTTCCGCCAAAGGCACGTCGATACAGGCGACGGTCAGGTCGGCGTGATTCTTCGCGTGTTCGGCCAGCATGCGGCCGTAGTCCATCTTGTAGATATGATCGCCAGACAACACCAGGATGTACTTGACCCGGCTACGACGCAAAATGGCGAGATTCTGGAACACGGCGTCGGCAGTACCCTGATACCAGTCTTCGCTAACCTGCTGTTGCGCCGGCAGAATATCGATGTATTCATCGAAACGACCATCGAGGAAGCTCCAGCCCCGCTGCAAGTGCTCGATCAGGCTTTGCGCCTTGTACTGCGTCGCGACGCCAATTTTACGGATCCCCGAATTGACGCAATTTGACAAGGTGAAATCGATAATCCGGAACTTGCCACCGAAGGGTACGGCCGGTTTGCTGCGGCTATTCGTCAATTGCATCAATCGACTACCGCGCCCTCCGGCCAGAACCAAGGCGTAAGTGCTGCGTGTCAGGTGGCTGACAAAACGGGTTTCCCCCCCCGCTGTGCCGTCGTTGGTGCTAGTGTTAGTGCTAGTCTGCGTTGTCTGCATTTGATTTCCTCTCACGACTACAATGGTCTGTAACTAAGTTTAATCCCGATGTCAAAAGAAATCACAATCATGTCTGCACGAAACCTATCAGCGTCACTTCGCCCCTATTTGCAGCGCCTTGCCGACGCGCGTGAATATGATCCATTTGCTGTGCTTGGCTTGCATGCGGTAGATGCCCTTGATAAAGGTACCAAGGCGGCCAAGGGTGCCAAGAATGATAAAGTCGATACGGTCTGTCTGCGCGTATTTCGGCCGAAGGTTCTGGCCGTCGCGGTACGCATAAGCGATGATCACTGGCAGGCCTTGAACCGCATCGAAGGCACAGACATGTTTGTCTGGAGCGGCAGTGCCGCCGATGCGCCGCCGCGCCCATGGCGCTTGCGTGTCGATGGTATTGAACAGTACGACCCCTACGCCTTCTTGCCGCAACCGCCGCAGGACGACCTCTACCTATTCAACAGCGGGCGTCTATTGCAGGCCTGGCGCATGCTGGGCGCCAACCCGCAAACGCGTGATGGTGTTGATGGTATTTGCTTTCGCGTCTGGGCACCGACGGCGGAACGCGTGTCGGTCGTCGGCGACTTCAACGATTGGGATGGCCGCGCGCATCCGATGGCCACACTAGGTGGCTCCGGTGTCTGGGAACTATTCCTGCCCGAAATGACCGAGGGTGCACTCTATCGTTTCGAGATCCGTTCGCGGCAAGGCGTCATCAAGGTGAAGTCCGACCCCTATGCACGCTGGTTCGAGAAGCGCCCGGCGACGGCTTGCCGTGTGGTCGCCATGTCAGGATACGAATGGGCGGATGATGCGTGGCTCGCTGCACGCGCTGCGTCTGATTGGTTGCATGCCCCAATGAGCGTGTATGAAATGCACGCTGGGAGTTGGATGCGTCACCCAGACGGCGGGTTTTACAGCTATCGCGAGCTTGCTGAAAGACTGGTGCCGTATCTCACCGAGATGGGCTACACGCACGTTGAATTCATGCCGCTGATGGAACACCCACTCGACGAATCCTGGGGCTATCAATGTACCGGCTTTTTTGCCGCAACCTCGCGTTTCGGCAGCCCCGATGAACTGCGTTTCCTGATCGATGCGCTGCACCAGGCCAACATCGGCGTGATCCTCGATTGGGTTCCCGGGCACTTTCCATCAGACGATTGGGCGCTGGCACACTTTGATGGTAGCGCGCTCTACGAACATGAAGATCCACGCATGAAGGTGCACCCCGACTGGGGCACCCATGTCTTTAACTATGGCCGCAACGAAGTAAAGAGCTTCCTGCTGTCGTCTGCCCATTACTGGCTGGAAGAGTTCCACGTTGATGGCCTGCGTGTCGATGCGGTGGCCTCAATGATCTATCTCGATTATTCGCGCAAGCACGGCGAGTGGACGCCAAACAAATACGGCGGACGCGAGAATCTCGAAGCTATTGGCTTCCTGCGCGAACTCAACGAGATGGTGCATGGCGACTTCCCCGGTGCGCTCACCATCGCCGAGGAGTCGACGGCCTGGCCCATGGTGTCGCGCCCGGTCTATCTTGGCGGCCTCGGCTTCTCGATGAAGTGGAACATGGGCTGGATGAACGACACGCTGGATTACCTGCATGCCGATCCAGTCTATCGTCGCTACAACCACGACAAGCTGACCTTTGGCCAGATCTACGCGTATTCCGAGAATTTTGTCCTGCCGCTCTCACATGACGAAGTTGTGCACGGCAAGGGCTCCTTGCTGGGCAAGATGCCGGGCGACGACTGGCAACGTTTCGCCAATCTGCGTTTGCTGCTGGCCTACCAGGCCGCGGCACCGGGCAAAAAGCTACTATTCATGGGATCGGAAATTGGACAGCCCTGGGAATGGCGTGATCGGGAAGAATTACCGTGGTTCATCCTGCAGCACCAACGGCATGCCGCAATCAAACAACTAACGGCGGATCTCAATCATGTTTACCGGGGCGTGACCGCTCTTCATGACCAGGATTTTTCCTACGAGGGTTTCCGCTGGATTGATTGCCACGATGCGGATCAGTCGGTGGTGAGTTGGCTACGCTACGCACGCGATGGTAGCCACGTCGTTGTGGTGCTGAATTTCACGCCGGTACCACGCCATGCCTATCGCCTTGGGGTACCGCACCTGGGTGCCTACAACGAGCGCCTGAACACCGACTCGGCTCACTACGGCGGCAGCAATGTCGGCAATGGCAACCTGGTCGAAGCTGAAGCGCAATCCTGGATGGGATTACCGGCGTCACTGGTTCTCAGTCTGCCACCACTGTCCGCGCTGATCCTGATTCCCGCCTAGCGGCTCGATGTTCGTGTAAACGCCCACCGGGGGCGGCTGCCCCCGGTGAAAACGTTTTAGCCCGCGCTACCGAATAGCGAAAGCCTGCGTAACGCAGTGCGATCTAGCCGAGACGGCCTTCAGCCAAGAGTCGGTCAATCTCGGCTTCAGCCGCAACCCAATCCTCAAGGGGATTGCCGGGAGCGAAATTCCGCCGTTCGGCAATGTAGAAAGCCGCAATCTCGATGTAATGAGCACGCTGATCCTGAGGCACTGTGTTGCCGGTAGTCGCCTTGGCCGTTTTCTTAGCAGCCGCCTTCGGCTTCGCTGCAGCCGGCACAGCGACCTTCGGCGCTTCAGCAGCCTTGGTCACCGGTGCTGCCTTCGGGGCAGCCGGCTTGGCAGTTGCCTTGGCGGGAGCGGTAGCTGCCGGTTTTGCAGTCGCTTTTGCTACCGGTTTGGCGGCAATCGGTTCGGGTTTTACGGCAGTCGCTTTGACGGTGGTTTTTTTGCTGGTGGCCATGATGGCTTCCTCCTAGAAATATAGGCTGTATTGTCCCGCAAAAATATTACAACAGGTTGACTCGGATCAATGTTCCGCTGCGACCAACAGGGCTGCACCGCGCAAACCAAGAGCGGGATCGGTACACACATGAATCGGCATTTGCGCCGCAATTTGCGCATGTTCGGCCTTGGCATTAAAGGACCCGACAAACCCTCCCTGGCGCAGTTGCGGCAGTAGTTTTGTCGCGACACCTCCCGCAAGATGCACGCCACCACGAGGAAGTACGGCCATACTCATGTCTCCGGCATACGCTCCATAGCAACGCAAGAACAACGCCACGGCGCGTCCGGCAGATGAGTCGAGCGGGGCATCGGCGAAGGACTCAATACTCAATATGGGTTTCTGCCCATCAATCTCACAAATAAAACGATAGATAAATTCCAGTCCCGGACCGGAGACAACCCGCTCCCAGGTGACGCGGCCAAACTCCGCATGCAATGCTTGCCACAGCAATACTTGCTCGCCATCGGCCGGCGCAAAAGCAATATGACCACCCTCTCCAGGAAGTATTCGCCAGCGCTTGTCTTGCGGCAAAACGATGGCCATACCGAGGCCAGTTCCGGCGCCGACAACTAACTGGGGTGCGCTGGCCAGTGCTCGACCTTCTTGCAGCGTTACGCGCTGCGCGGTCTCGCTACTCACGGCGCCCATCGCGGCGGCGGCGAAGTCGTTGACCAAGGTAATCGGCGGCAAGCCGAATTGTGCTTCCAGGGCGGGCGCATCCACCCACCACGGAAGATTGGTGATCTTGGCGCTGCGCCCATCGTCAGCGATTGGACCGGCAACCGCCAGACAGGCTCGTGCAATTCGGTGGGTATCCCATTCGGCGAGACCTGCGGCAAGCACCTCGGCAAAGCTGGAAAAGTCGGCGTTGGCGAGACGGCGCTGTGCGATACAACGCGCGCCATCGAAAATCCCGAACAAACTCTTGGTGCCGCCAATATCACCAGCCAGTGTCATTACAGCGCTTTGTTCGCTCATACCGCCACCGGCGCCGAGATGTGCGGATGCGGATCGTAACCCTCGAGCGTGAAATCTTCGAAGCGGAAAGCGAAGATGTCCGTCACCGCCTGGTTCAGACGAAGTTGTGGCAGAGCGCGCGGCTCGCGCGCGAGTTGCAATCGTGTCTGTTCAAGATGGTTGCTGTAAAGATGGCAATCGCCACCAGTCCAGATGAATTCTCCAGGCTGGTAGCCACAAACCTGCGCCACCATCAAGGTAAAGAGCGCATAGGAAGCAATGTTGAACGGCACGCCCAGGAAGATGTCGGCGCTGCGCTGATAGAGTTGGCAGCTTAGCTTGCCATTGGCCACATAAAACTGGAACAGGGCATGACAAGGCGGCAATTTCATTTGTGGAATATCGGCCGGATTCCATGCCGAGACAATGTGGCGGCGTGAATCCGGGTTCTGCTTCAGGCCGTCGATCAACTGGGCAATCTGATCAATTTCCCGGCCCTCGCGCGCTGGCCAATGCCGCCATTGATGGCCATACACGGGGCCCAAATCCCCATTGCCATCGGCCCAGTCATCCCAGATCGAGACGCCATTTTCTTTGAGATAGCGAATGTTGGTTTCCCCTCTGAGGAACCACAGCAACTCGTGAATGATGGAGCGAGTGTGCAGTTTCTTGGTCGTCAGCAAAGGAAAGCCGGCAGCGAGATCAAAACGCATCTGCCAACCGAACACCGAGAGAGTGCCAGTGCCCGTACGGTCGGATTTTTGGTCGCCGTGGGCAAGGACGTGCTGCATGAGGTGGAGGTATTGGTGCATGGATTGAAAGTAAGCCGAGATTCGCAAGCAGATCCCCATACCACGTAAGCAGATGGGTCTGGAACGGTGTATCAACTTGACAAAATAGACGGAGCGGTCGTTTGAACCCAAACAACGCCACTTAACGTCAAGCTCGAAAAGAGAACAATGTATAAAACGTGTTACTTGAACATAGAGAACTCCGTGAGTACACAAACAACGGAAGTAGTCGAAAACTGCGGTTGAAAATGGCTGGTGATAACTGTCTCAAAAAACAACGCTGCCGTGTCACAGCCCCGTTTGATGCGATCACGTTTTCGCTGGACCAATTGCCGGCGCGAGAAGCTAAAGAATCACAAGATTATCGCGGTGGATCAGTTCTTCACTATCCACATAGCCAAGGAGTAACCCGATTTCTTGCGTGCCATGACCCGCAATCCGGCGCGCTTCCGAACTTGAGTAGTTGCAGAGACCGCGAGCAATCTCTCGCCCATCAGCACTCTTGCAGCAAACGGCCGAACCCCGCTGAAACTCACCATCGACCCGACTGACGCCAACCGGCAGAAGGCTTTTCCCTCCTTCTAAAGCCTTGATCGCGCCATCATCCAAGACCAATTCGCCGGCTAGCTGTAGATGATCCGCCAACCATTGCTTGCGGGCCGCCAACGGAGAATCGACGGCGTAGAGCAATGTTCCGATATCTTCACCTGTGGCTGCGCTCAACAGGGAATTTTGCTCGCGACCGCTCACGATCAAGGTATGCGTGCCACTGCGCGCACCGCGCTGCGCGGCACGGATCTTGGTAATCATTCCGCCACGACTGATACCGCTGCCAGCGCCACCCGCCATCGCTTCGTAACGCTTATCGTCGGCTCGGCCTTCGCTGACCAGCGTCGCCGTCGGATCAATGCGGGGATCGGCCGTGTAGAGGCCTTGTTGGTCGGTGAGGATGATCAAAACATCGGCTTCCACCAGGTTGGCGACCAGCGCGCCCAATGTGTCGTTGTCGCCGAACTTGATTTCATCGGTGACCACGGTGTCATTCTCATTGATGATGGGAACGACGCCGAGTTCGAGCAACGTCAGTAAGGTTGACTTCGCGTTCAAATATCGCGTGCGGTCAGCGAGATCTTCATGTGTCAACAAAATTTGCGCACACTTAAGACCGTTTTCGGCGAACGTGGTGTCGTAGGCTTGCGCCAGGCCCATCTGCCCGACAGCGGCCGCCGCTTGCAAATTTCGCATGGCTTTCGGCCGCTCACCCCAACCCAAGCGCTGCATGCCTGCGGCAATCGCCCCCGACGACACGAGAAGCACCTGTCGACCATCTGCATTAAGTGTGGCAATTTGGCGCGCGCATTCGGCAATGAAATCGTAAGAAAGCCCCGCTCCATTAGCGGTGACCAGGGCGCTGCCAACCTTGACTACCAGTCGCTTAGCCGACTTGATCCGGGTTCTCATGTTTACGCAAGGTTTCCAGATAATCCATGATCGCGAAGCTGACATCACGACAGCCTTCGCGCGAAATTGCCGAAATCACAAAATGTCGCTCCGGCTTATAGCTCTTTACCAAGGCTTTAACTCTGGCGGCGCGTTCTTCTTCCGGAACCAAGTCAATTTTATTGATAACCAGCCAGCGCGGCTTCTCAAAGAGTGCTTGATCGTACTTTTTCAACTCTTTCAGAATGGCTTTTGCATCTTTTGCCGGACTCGCCGCAGGATCGAATGGGGCGATATCCACCAGATGCAAAAGCAAGCCGGTTCTTTGCAGGTGCTTCAGGAAGCGATGACCAAGCCCGGCACCGTCGGCCGCACCTTCGATCAAACCGGGAACGTCGGCAATCACAAAACTTCGATTGTCATCAACACGGACCACGCCCAAATTTGGATGCAAGGTCGTGAAGGGATAATCAGCGACCTTGGGTTTTGCTGAGGAAACCGCCCGGATGAAGGTCGATTTCCCCGCGTTGGGCAAACCCAGCAGCCCAACATCGGCGAGCACACGCAATTCAAGCTTGAGCTCATGTTGTTCGCCCAATTCCCCTGGCGTGCATTTCCGTGGCGAACGATTGGTACTCGACTTGAAGTGAATATTCCCCAAGCCGCCTTGACCGCCTTTGGCGATCAACACGCGTTTGCCGTCATGATCAAGGTCGGCAATGAGTTCTTCGGTCGTTTGATCCCGAATCAGCGTTCCGACGGGAACGCGGAGTTCCATATCGTCGCCACCCTTGCCGTAGCAATCTGCGCCACGTCCGTTTTCGCCCTTCTGTGCACGAAACATACGGGTATATCGAAAGTCGATCAGGGTGTTGAGATTGCGATCGGCGATGGCGTAGATGCTGCCGCCGCGACCGCCATCGCCCCCGTCTGGGCCACCAAATGGAATGTACTTCTCGCGGCGAAACGACGCCGCCCCATTGCCACCGTCACCGGCAACAACTTCAATTCGTGCTTCGTCAAAGAATTTCATGGGCTTAAAAGTAAAAAAGCCCTATCTCCGCGATAGGGCTTTCACGGTGCGAGAAAAACTTCAGGCAGCCGTGATGATGCTGACAACGCGACGCTTGGTAGCGCCCTTGATGGCGAACTTGACCGTACCTTCAACTTTGGCAAACAAGGTGTGATCCTTGCCGATGCCAACATTGTCGCCCGGATGGAATTGGGTTCCACGCTGGCGGACGATGATGCTGCCGCCGGAGACCAATTCGCCACCGTAGCGCTTTACGCCCAGTCGTTGCGATTCCGAATCGCGGCCGTTACGGGAACTACCGCCTGCTTTTTTATGTGCCATGTTTCAGCTCCTGATCCGGTCAGACGGCAATGCCGCTGATTTCGATTTCGGTAAAGTTCTGGCGATGGCCCTGATGCTTCTGATAATGCTTGCGACGACGCATTTTGAAGATCGTGACCTTGGGATGCCTGCCTTGCGCGATCACTTTCGCCGTTACCTTGGCACCAGCCAGCAGGGGAGCACCGATTTTCACCGATTCACCCTCGCCGACCATTAGCACCTGGTCGATCGTGATTTCCGCGCCCACCTCAGCCGGTATCTGTTCTACTTTGATCTTTTCGCCTGCAGCAACTCGATATTGCTTGCCGCCGGTTTTTATGACCGCATACATGATTGTGGACTCCAAAGGGATGTTGCAAAAGAACCGCGCAGTATAGTGACAAGCACGGGTTCAGTCAAAGGACTTTTGCGCGGCCTCCATTTACGGCAAGCCGGCGACGAATTCGGGGCGATAGCCAATTGCGCCGGATATTTCATCGGCCGCCGCCTTTACCAAGGTCGCCCACTCCGGATTGTGCCGATCAGCCGGCGCTGAAACCGAGATTCCGGCAATCAATTCACCATCATCATCGCGGATCGGAGCCGCAATGCAACGCAAACCTTGCTCGATTTCCTCGTTGTCAAAGGCGACTCCATGGCGGCGCACATGCTCTACCTCCTTCTCGAGGGCGCTGAAGGTCGTCAAGGACGTCGGCGTATAGCCAGGAAGCCCTGTCCGTTTGGCGTACTCGCGAAGTTTTTCACTACTGTCTTCTGCCAGATAGAGCTTGCCTACCGCAGTCACATGCAGCGGCGCACGGGCACCCACCAGATGGACCACCCGGACCGACGAGCGCCCGCTTGAAGTCCGGTCGACATACACGATATCGTCGCCTTGTCGAACACCCAGATTGACACTTTCGCCCAGCTTCAGATGCAAGGCCTGCATGGACGGCATCGCCGATTCACGGATGTTGATGCGCGATTTGACGACGTTACCCAGTTCGAGCAAACGAATACCGAGACAGTAAGTGCCCGGGTCGCCGCGCTCAACAAAACCGGCGCGCGTCATCGCGGCCAGGATTCGGTGCGCAGTCGATGGGTGCAAACGAGTATCCAAAGCAAGTTGCTTCAAGCTGACCTGACCCGGATGACGGGACAGGCAATCAAGAAGCGACATCATGCGTGAAATGACTTGTATGCCTCCCTTGGCATCAGGATCGGCGACGGTTTGGGGCACAGGCTTCCTTGGCTAGGTTTGGTTGGGTCGGGGTGATCTATCTTAACAAACTGGAATGGAGATCTTTTGAGAACAGGGAAGACGCTCCTATGACTCCGTCTTGGCATCGAAGTGGTAGCCAAGAGCGATCACTTCCTGTCGCATTTCGGCCATGGCCAGCGGAACTTGTTCGGGCGTTCCACGCACCCCGAGCTCGATATGACGGCGCACGTCCGGGGAACCCAGCGTTGGCAGACTGAATACCTTAATCTCGGGATAGTCGGCCTCGATTCGTCGCATCATTGGTGTCAGCACACTCTCGATGCCATCCCACACCAAAACCGCGTCGTCGGCGCTGGGCTTACGGTTGAATCGATCGGCGTAATAGGTATCCAGCACCCACTCGACCATCGGCCATGCCATCTGTGGAAAACCGGGCACGAAGTGGTGATTGCCCACTGAAAAGCCGGCGATACGATTAAACGGGTTGGGAATGAGCTTGGCACCACGCGGAAAGTTGGCCATGCCAAGCGAGGCCTCGGTAACGTCGCGCTTGATCTCGAAAAAGCGCTCGCGGATCAGGCGTTCGGCTTCGGGATGTAACTCAAGTTCGACACCCAACGCTGCGGCGGCGGCCTGGCGCGTATGGTCGTCCGGTGTATTTCCAATGCCGCCACAACTGAAGACAATATCGCCACTGGCGAGAGTTCGGCGCAGTGTGTCGGTCAGGCGTTCGCGATCATCGCCGAGATACATGGCCCAATCCAGCACCAAACCACGGGCACCGAGGATCTCGACAATCCTGGCGAAGTGCTTGTCCTGCCGGCGGCCAAGCGTGATTTCGTCGCCGATGATGAGCGCGCCAATACCCGGATTCACAGCTGTACCCCCTGCGTTGAACGCAGACGACGCAATGCGCCAAGGCCAAGATGAACAAAGACTACGGCGGTAAAGGTGGGCGCCAGGATGTTCAGCAAGGGCACATGGGCGATGATCGCGGTACCGATGCCGGCGCCGAGAAAGCTGCCGCGCTGCTCGCTGACCAGTTGTTTCAACTCGGCACGGGTGGCGTGTTCGGCCAGAGCATCGAAGCGAAACGTGCGCTGATTGAGCCACGCAGCCCACGCCAGCGGCAGAACCAGAATCACCCCGGGAAGCAGCAGCAACGGCAAGGTGGCCAGGCCGCCGACAACAAAGATCAGGCCCGCCAACAGGGTGTTGCCCAAGCTGCCCATGAACACGTTTTCGCCACGCCGAACGAGATCCGGGTAATCGCGCGCTGCGATGCGGGTGATCAGCAGCGGCAAGGCCACGACCGCGACCAACATCAGGGCCGTGACATACGTCAGGGTGGCAAAGCCAGCCAACAACAGGAAGACGGCGGCCCAACGCGCGATGAGTTCCCAACCCGACCAGGGCAGAGACGGCAACACCCGATCCATGGCGGCAACTCCATCGGCCCAGACCACAATCGCTACCGTCACCCACAACAGCGCCGACACCAGTGCCGGCCAGATGGCGTGCCACAACACGCCGGCTCGCGTCAGATCGCGCGCCGCACGGCCGAATACCTTCACCAGTTCATTCATCGTTCACGACCCTCCCACATTTTTTGCAGACGCTTGACCGAGACCGGTGACGGCGTCTTGAGTTCCTGGGCAAACAGCGCGACGCGCAATTCTTCCAGCAGCCAACGGAATTCGTCGAGGAACGGATCACCGCCGTGCACATATGCCGACTTTAGCAGGGCGTGGTGCTCGCGTTCCCACGGCTTGCCCAGCGCCTGCCAATCAGCCATCAGGCGCGCATCGCGGGCGGCGTCGTTGCGCGCCTTGTCCAGGCGTAACGCGGCGGCCTTCAGGTAACGAGGGAAGTGCTGCAGCCGCTCGAACGGGGTCGCGGTGATAAACCGCTTTGGCATCAGCGCCGCAAGCTGTGTACTGATATCAGTGCAGGTCTGCGGAAAGGCTTTCTGCATGCCATGGAGCTTCTTTTGCAGGCCATTGTGTTCCGTGAGGATAAGGCCGACCAGGCGCGCAATTTCCTGCGCCACCAGGAGCAGGCGGCCACGTGCAGCTTCGCGTCGCGTCGAAAACGTGGCTTCGTTGGTGGGCAGCGGGTCCATCAGACAGGTACGCTCCAGGGTCGCCGCGACGAGTTGCTGCTTGAGCTCAGCCTCGGTGCCGAGGGCGATGAACTGCATCGCGATATCGCGCAAGCCGGGAATGCGTTCGATGGCCTTGACCTGCTCCTTGAGCTGCAGAGCGAACAAGCGGGCGAGGCCTTTGCGGTGCTCGACTTGCGCCTTATCTTCGGTATCGAAGGCGGTAAGCCGCACGCCGTCAGTCTCGTCGATCAGCGCCGGGAAGCCAATCACTGTGCGGCCGGCAACTTTCATCTCCAGTAGCTCGGGCAGACTGCCGAAGGTCCAGGTCGTCGATTTCTCCTCGATTACCGCCGTCTCGCCAGCACCGACTTTTTGCTCGCTTGCCGCGAGATCGGCTGCGGCAAAGGCCTTGGCCACGCGATCGCCAAACTGCGCACGCAATTCCGACAAGTTGCGCGACAATGCCAGCGTGCCGCCATGCTCGTCAAGCAGCCTGAAATTCATGAACAGGTGCGAACGCAATTCGCCGCTGCGGAAGGCATCGAGCGGCAACTTGAGCGCGATTTTCTCTTCTGCGCTTCGCGTCAGCGCCCGCACTAGCGACTCATCCCGATCATGCTCTGCGTCGGCAAAGGTGTCGGCGAATTCGTCGATCGGTTGCAGGCGATGGCGGTATTTCTGCGGCAAGGTCTTGATCAGGGCGACGACCTTTTCCTTCAGCAGGCCCGGCACCAACCATTCGCAGCGCGTTGCCGGCAGTTGGTTGAGCGCCGCCAGCGGCAGCGACAAGGTAATGCCATCATCCGCCGCGCCCGGATCGTGATGGTAGGCGAGCTTGAAATTCTGGCCGCGATGCTCAAGCTGTGGCGGAAACGCGCTGGTCGTAATGCCCGCCGCATCGTGGCGCATGAGCTGGTCTTTTTCCAGGCACAGCAGCTTCGGGTTCTCGCGCTCCGCCTCGCGCCGCCAGTGTTCAAAAGCGACCAGCGTCGTGATGTCGTCCGGAACGATGGCGTCGAAGAAGGCAAACACCAACTCGTCATCGACCAGCACATCCGGCCGCCGCGACTTGTGTTCCAGCTTTTGAATCTCGGCCTTGAGCTTCTGGTTGTGCTGAAAGAAGCGCCACTTCTTCACCCAATCCTCGCCGATTTCGCCTTCGACCAGCGCCGCACGGATCAGGATTTCACGAGCGAGCTTGGGATCGAGCGGCCCGTAGTGGATGCGCCGTTTGGCATGCAGCATCAGCCCGTGCAAGGTGACGCGCTCCCAGGCCACGACCTGGCCCGGTCCTTTTTCCCAATGCGGTTCGTAGACGTGACTGCGCACCAAATGACCACCGACCTGCTCCAGCCACTCCGGTTCGATCTTCGCCACGCAACGCGCAAACAGGCGCGAGGTCTCGACGATTTCCGCCGCCACCATCCAGCGCCCGGCCTTCTTCAGCAGCGATGAACCGGGGTGAATATAGAAGCGAATCCCGCGCGCGCCGAGGTAGTTTTTGTCTTCTTCGCTGATCAAGCCGATGTGACCGAGCAGCCCCGTCAGCAGCGCCTTATGGATCGCCTCGTAGCTGGCCGGAAGCTGATTTTCCTTCCAGCCGTGCTCGTGGCACAGGGTCATCAACTGCCCATGCACGTCGCGCCATTCGCGCAGCCGCAGCCAGTTGATGAAATTCTGCCGACACCACTGGCGCTGCTTGTTGCTTGTCTCATGCTTCCAGATTTCGTCGCCGGCCGCCCACAGCTTCAGATAGGAAAGGAACTCCGATTTTTCGTCCTTCCATTTTGAATGCGCCTGATCTGCGGCAGCGGCCTGTTCCTGCGGCCGGTCGCGCGGATCCTGGGTGCCGAGGGCGGCGGCGATGATCAGCACTTCCTTGAGGCAATTGTGCTCGCGTGCGGCCAGGATCATGCGTCCGATTTTCGGATCGAGCGGCAACTTGGCCAGCTCGACGCCATCCTGAGTCAGCGCCTTGCTCGTCTCATCAATGGCGCCAAGTTCGGCAAGCAACTGGTAGCCGTCGGTAATCATTCGCGGCAGCGGCGCTTCGAGGAATGGAAAATCCTCGACGTCGCCCAGATGCAGCGATTTCATGCGCAGAATCACGCCCGCCAGACTGGAACGCAGGATTTCCGGTTCGGTGTAAGGCAGGCGTTTGTTGAAATCGTCTTCGGCATACAAGCGAAAACAGACCCCGGCCGACACCCGGCCGCAACGACCGGCGCGCTGATTAGCAGCGGCGCGCGAAATCGACTCAACCTGCAACTGCTCAATTTTGTTGCGATGCGAATAACGTTTGACGCGAGCCACGCCGGAATCGACCACATAGCGAATCCCCGGCACGGTCAGCGACGTCTCGGCCACGTTGGTTGCCAGAATCACGCGGCGGCCCTGGTGCGATGAGAACACCCGTGCCTGCTCGACGGCGGTCTGGCGCGCAAACAGCGGCAGCACCTCCAGGCCGGGCGGATGGTGCTTACGCAAGGCTTCCGCCGCCTCGCGAATCTCGCGCTCGCCGGGCAAAAACACCAGCACATCGCCAGGACCGGTGCGATGCGCTTCGCTCACTGCATCGACGATCGCGTCGTTGAGATCAGCATCCTTTCGTTCGTCGAACGGCCGGTAGCGCGTCTCGATCGGGTAAAGCCGGCCGGACACTTCGATTACTGGCGCGTTATTGAAGTGCTTGCTGAAGCGCTCGGCATCCAGCGTCGCCGAGGTGACGATCACCTTCAGGTCGCGCCGCCTCACCAGCACCGACTTTAGGTAGCCGAGCAGAAAGTCGATATTGAGCGAGCGCTCGTGCGCTTCGTCGATCAGGATCGTGTCGTACTGGCGTAGCAACGGATCAGTCTGCGTTTCTGCCAACAAAATGCCGTCGGTCATCAGCTTGATGTAGCTTGATGGAGTGCTCTTGTCGGTAAAACGAATCTTGAAGCCGACATGCTGGCCAAGCTCAGATTTCAGTTCCTGCGCAATCCGCGTGGCGGTAGCCCGCGCCGCGATCCGACGTGGCTGCGTGTGGCCGATCAAACCATTCAAACCGCGCCCGAGCTCCAGGCAAATTTTCGGCAACTGCGTGGTTTTGCCTGACCCAGTTTCGCCACAGATGACCACCACCTGATGCTTCTGAATCGCAGCGGCAATCTCCGCGCGCCGCACATTGATCGGCAGCGTCTCGTCATACGTGATCGCCGGACGCGCCGCCCGGCGGGCTTCGACATCAAACTTCAAGGCGAAGTACCGGAATCTGGGCTCGCCTGCGCCAGAATCGCCAATGGCAGAATCATATTCAGCGGATCATCACGTCCCGCCAGAAAGCCCAGCCGAAGATAGAAGTCACGGGCGGCGATATTCTTGGCCTCGACCGCAACACCGTAGATGCCGACATGCGCCGACCAGTCCAGGGCCAATCCCAAGGCGAACCGAAGCAGTTCCTTGCCTATCCCACGTCCCCGATGCCGACTATCCACGGCGAGCCGACCAACACGCATCACCGGCACCGGATAACGCGGTAATTTGAGTCCCACCGGCAGGTTGGCGGTTGCCACCTGACCAGCGCTGACTGTGACGAAGCCAACGACGGTCAGCCCATCTTCAGCCAAAGCTACATAGGTACGGCCAAAGTTCCTGCGTTGCTGTTGCCCCGCCAGATTCGTCAGGAAAACATCGAGCGCCGGCTCGCCGCAATTGAAGCCCGTGCGTCGATGTCGATCTCCCAATAACTCGATGCGAAGGGACATTCAGCGCCGCGCCATCAAATCGCGCAGCGCCTGGGTGGGTTGCGGCGGATTCTCGCAAGCGGCGATGAAGGCCTCGAAGTCCCGTTGCGACAACATGATCGTATCGTTATCGCTCACGACTCGCCGCGCCGCCTCGTAAGCGTTCTGTAACATGAAACCTGACACCGTAGTGCCCATTAGCGCGGCAGCCCGCTCGATCAGCGCTTTGGCCTCGGGACTGGTACGCAGGTTGATGCGGGCAGATTCGGTGGATCGGGGCGGGCGATCATCAAGCGTCGCGGCAGTCATGGCATGGCTCCTTTGTGCTAAGAAGCGAATTGTACGTCAATTTGCCACAATAGCACTCACCGGCAGCACTCCATTTGCTTTCGCCAGCGCCAGAATCACCTCGCGCGCCACCTTCCGCTGCGGCACCGGAAGCTTGAGGAAGAGTTCGAATATTTCACGTTCCTGATAGCCGATGCCTTCGTCCCATGTCTTGCGGCGAGCGCGCACCGCTTTCGGCACCTCATCGCCATAACGCAATACCGAGGGCTCCACTCCGAGCCATTCGGCGAGGCAGAGAACCTTGTCATGGGTAGGGATGCTCTCGCCGCGTAGCCAGCGACGCACGCCGTGTAGTGTTACGGGCTTACCCCAAAAACGTTGATTGAACTCCCGTTCGATTACAGCCGGCTTCGCCGGTACGCCCACACGCAGCAGCGCATCCTGTAGACGCTGGGCAAATTCGGCCTTGGCTTTTTCCATGAGCCGAAATTAAGCATGCAACGTAATTATTACGTTGCAATACATAATAAAGTACGTAATATGATTGATTAGTAGTCACGTTACTGTCTTGAATCTAGGCTGATGCACCCCATGACGTCTTACAAGGAGCCCAAAATGGAAATCACAAGTAATTTCAAAGCCTGCCTCACGGTTGTCGCCGCCATTGCGTTAAGCGCTTGCAATAGCGATGGCGGCGACAACTCAACGGGGACCGTAACGATCACTACGCCCCCGACAACAGCCGAAGGTTTTTGGAGTGGAACGACGTCGAATGGTACATATAGCGTAAAAACCGCTCTCGCCATTTTGGAAAACGGCGAGACGTGGGGAATCTACACGTCAGGTAACGTCCTCGCCGGCGCTTTTTATGGCAACACATCGTCCACGAACACAACACTTTCAGCCTCCGGTCTGGATTTTAATTTCTCCAGTCATAAGGTTTATCCATTGACATTTTCAGGCGCTTATATTGCAAAGACATCACTAAACGCCACGATGTCGGAGGGATCGAAATTCATCGGGACCTATGGCACATCGTATGACACTCCAGCGTCACTCCCAATCCTCGCCGGTAGCTTTTCCGGATTCGGAGTGACTGGAGCCACACCAGCTCAAACGGCTGATGTCGGTATCAGCTCACTGGGTGCCATTACCTCTGTTGGCAACAATTGCAGCGCCGATGGCACCGTCACCCCACGCGCCTCCGGTAAGAATGTGTTCGACGTTTCCGTGAAATTCACCGGCACAAATTGCGCCCTCGGAAACGGAACTACGGCAACAGGGAACGCCTACTACGACACGGAAATTCGGCAGATCGTCGTTCTGGCGCTCAATCCCGCGAAAACCGATGGCTTCATCTACATCGGCACCAAGCACTGATTGACATAGGCAAACAGCGCAACCGCCTGCCGACTTCAACAGCAGGCGGTCGCAGCAAACCTTCCCTCACCGAACCATTCTCAGCCGCGCATCTTGGCCTGAGTACCCACACGCCCTATCACCAACGCCAACACACCGGCAATTAGGCCCCAGAACGCCGACCCGATGCCGAACAATGTCAAGCCGGATGCCGTCACCAGAAAGGTGATCAACGCCGGTTCGCGGTCCTGTTCATTGGCGAGTGCTGTGGCCAAACCGCTGCCGATGGTGCCAAACAATGCCAGCCCGGCGATGGCCATCACCAACTCTTTGGGCAGAGCGGCGAACAGCGCACCGACGGTAGCACCGCTCAAGCCGATGAGGATGTAGAACACGCCGGCAGCGACGGCAGCGACATAGCGCCGCGCCGGGTCTTCGTGGGCTTCGCGACCCATGCAGATCGCGGCGGTGATCGCAGCGAGATTCAGCGCGTAGCCGCCAAATGGTGCCAGCAGGAGATTGGCGACACCCGTCCAGCCGATCACCGGCGAGAGCGGCACGCTGTAGCCGGAACTGCGAATGACCGCGACGCCGGGCACGTTTTGCGAGGCCATGGTGACAATGAATAAGGGAATCGCCACGCCAATCGCCGCCGACCATGACCAGCTGGGCGTGGTCCACACCGGGTGCGCCCATTGCCAGCCAAACTCGACGGCGGCGAGTCGCCCCTGACCTGCGGCAACCGCCAGTCCGACGGCCAGGGTAACCAACACGGCGTAACGCGGTTTGAGGCGGCGCGTGATCAGGTAGCTGAAGAACATCGCCAGACCGAGTCCAAGTGCGGTTTTCATGGCGATGAAGACATCCATGCCAAAGCGCACCAATACGCCGCCGAGCATGCCGGCGGCGATGGCGATCGGAATGCGGCCGAGCAAACGCTCGAATAGACCGGAAAATCCGGCCAAGGTAATCAACGCGGCGGAAAGCAGAAAAGCGCCAATGATTTCGCTCATCGGCAAGCCAGCGACGGCTGTGATCAGCATCGCCGCACCCGGCGTGGACCACGCGGTCACGACCGGCACGCGGTAACGCAAGCTCAAGCCAATACAGGTGATCCCCATGCCCAAGCCCAGCGCCCAGATCCACGATGCAAGCTCTGCCGGTGTGGCCCCGGCCGCTTGCGCGGCCTGCAAAACAATCGCGGCAGAGCTGGTGAAGCCCACCAGAACGGTTACGAAACCGGCGGCAACTGCGGCCGGTGACACATCACGCAAGAGAGGCATGGGCTATTTCGACGACGAAACTACTGCGCCAGCTTGTGAATGGTGAGAATGCCCAGCCCGGTCATCAGTAGCGAGCCAAACAGATGCAAGGAAGCCGCGCCGAGTGCCCAGGCATAGCGACCATGCTGGATCAGCGAAACCACTTCAGCGGAAAAGGTGGAGAAGGTGGTTAGCGCGCCGAGGAAGCCGGTAACGAAAAACAGGCGCAATTCCGGCGAAAGATCGACGTTGATATGAAAAATCGCCACCGCAGCACCAATCAAATAGCCGCCGCTTAGATTGGCCACCAGGGTGCCCAACGGTACGGTAACAAACAGTGGATTGAGCCAAAGACCGAGTCCCCACCGCAACCAGGCGCCCAGCGTGGCGCCGACGGCGATAGCGAACAACGCAGACAGATTCACGACCGTGTCGCCGTCGCGACAGGCAAACCCGCCGCGAGCTCGCGAAGAACGCGCACGGTATCAACATCGGCAGCCTCATACGCCTGGCGCAAATAGTCTTCATAGGCGGCATCCTCGGCCTCGGCGCCGATGGCATGCTCGGTTTCGTAGATAAAGCGCAGTACCAGCCAGCCCGGCCCCGGCTCCTCGATGTGGATGGTGAGCACGCCACCGCCGTGCAGCGCTGTGGCCGGCGTCTCGAAACGCACCCAGTCGCTTGCGGCAAAGAGCGCGCGGTCGTGAACCTGCGCGGAACCGAAGTGCAAACGCCGCTCGACATGGGCTGCACCGCGCACCAGGATATGGCAATGATCAAGACCCGGCAGGAACGGACGCGCATCCTCGACGCGCTGCATCAACCCGGACCACACCTGCTCCCGGCTGAGAACGGCGGCGAGGGCGATGCCCGGCTCGTTGATGGCGATCAGATGTTCGAAGTGCATGGCCGAATTATGCCCCGTCAACTCGCGCTTGAACGACGTCCGCCGGTAGAATCGACGCTTTGCAGCAGGCAATCGGACCATTATTCATGTCGGACATTGACACCAAGGCCACGGACGCCAAACCCTCCAATTTCATTCGCCACATCATCGATGATGAGCTCGCCGCCAACAAGTTCGCCCGCCGAACCTGGTCCGGCGCGCCCGGCCCGGCGGCACAGCAAAAAGTCGGCGCTGGCGACACGGCGAAGATACGCACCCGTTTCCCGCCGGAGCCCAACGGCTACCTCCACTTCGGTCACGCCAAGTCGATCTGCCTGAACTTTGGCTTGGCGCGCGACTACGGCGGGGTGTGTCATCTGCGTTTCGACGACACCAACCCGGAAAAGGAAGAGCAGGAATACGTCGACTCGATCATCGATGCCGTGAGCTGGCTGGGTTGGAGCTGGGGCGATCACCTGTACCAGGCCTCGAACTATTTTCAATGGATGTACGATTTCGCCGAGAAATTGATCGAATCCGGCCACGCCTACGTCGATTCGCAATCGGCCGACGAAATGCGCGCGAATCGCGGCACCTTGACCGAAGCCGGCAAGAATTCGCCGTTCCGTGACCGCACGCCGGCCGAGAACCTCGACCTTTTCCGCCGCATGAAAGCTGGCGAGTTCGCCGACGGCACGCACATCCTGCGCGCCAAGATCGACATGGCCTCAGGCAATATCAATCTGCGCGATCCGGCCATTTATCGCATCCGCAAGGCCACGCACCACAACACCGGCGACACCTGGTGCATCTACCCGATGTACACCTACGCGCACCCGATCGAGGACGCGCTGGAGAACATCACGCACTCGATCTGCACGCTGGAGTTCGAAGATCAGCGCCCGTTCTACGACTGGCTGCTGAACACACTGGCCGAGCTCGGCTGCATCGACCAGCCGGTACCACGCCAGATCGAGTTCGCCCGGCTCAATCTGTCCTACGTCGTACTCTCCAAGCGCAAGCTGATCCAATTGGTCGAAGAAAAGCATGTCGACGGTTGGGATGACCCGCGCCTGCCGACACTCGTCGGTGCACGCCGCCGTGGCTTCACGCCCGAAGGTTTCCGTCGCTTCGCCGACATGATTGGTGTCGCCAAATCGGATTCGTGGATCGACTTCAGCGTCCTTGAAGACTGCATGCGCGAGCATCTAAACGAAACCGCGCCGCGCCGCATCGCTGTACTCGACCCGGTCAAGCTGATCATCGACAACTATCCGGAAGGACAGGAAGAAGAATGTCTGGCGCCGAACCATCCGCAAAAGCCCGACTGGGGCAAGCGCCCGGTGCCATTGTCCAAGGAACTCTGGATCGAACGCGAAGATTTCATCGAAACGCCGCCCAAGGGCTACTTCCGTCTCTTCCCCGGCAACATGGTGCGCCTGCGCTATGGCTTCGTCGTCAAGTGCATTGGTTGCGATAAAGACGCCGCCGGCCACATCACCGCCGTCCATTGCGACTACATGCCGGATTCAAAGAGCGGCACGCCAGGCGCCGACACCTACAAGGTCAAAGGCAACATTCATTGGGTCTCGGCCAAGCACGCCTATGCCACCGAAGTGCGTCACTACGACCGCCTGTTCGCGGTCGAAGCACCCGGCAGCGGTGGCCGTGATTTCCTTGAGGACATCAACCCGAACTCCAAGCAGGTCATCACCGCCCAGCTTGAAGCCGCGTTGAAGGACGCGGTGGCCGAAGAGCGCTTCCAGTTCGAGCGCCACGGCTATTTCGTCGCCGATCGTGTGGATTCCAAAGCGGGAGCTCCGGTATTCAATCGGGCGGTCACGCTGAAAGATTCGTGGAGCAAGAAGTGACTTTCATCGAACAATTGAGCACCGCCTGGCAGACGAACAATTCCCTGCTCTGCGTTGGCCTCGACCCCGACCCGGCGAAGTTTCCGGCGCATCTGAAAAATGCACCGGACGCCATCTTCCGCTTTTGTAGCGAAATTGCGGATGCCACCGCCGATCTGGCCTGCGCTTTCAAACCACAGATTGCCTATTTCGCCGCCCGGCGTGCCGAAGATCAGCTCGAAGCCTTGATCGCGCATATCCACGAGAAGCATCCCGGCGTGCCGGTGATCCTCGACGCCAAACGCGGCGATATCGGTAGCACCGCCGAACAATACGCAATCGAGGCCTTCGAGCGCTACCAAGCCGATGCCGTGACGGTGAATCCCTACATGGGCCGCGACTCGGTTGAGCCCTGGCTGGCGTACAAAGACAAAGGAGTAATCCTGCTGTGCCGCACCTCGAACCCGGGTGGCAGCGATTTGCAGTTTCAAAAAGTCGGTTCTGGCGAGACGGCGCTTTATGAACTGGTGGCCGAAAAAGTCGCCACCGAGTGGAACACCAGCGGCCAATGCGCGTTGGTAGTCGGCGCCACGTTCCCCGGCGAGATCGCCCGCGTGCGCCAGATCGTCGGCGACATGCCCTTACTGGTGCCCGGCATCGGCGCCCAGGGCGGCGACATCGAAGCCACCCTCACCGCAGGCAAGACCAGCGCCGGCACTGGCCTCATGATTAATTCCTCGCGCGCCATCCTCTATGCCGGAAAAGACGAGAACTACACGGCAGCGGCCCGGCGCGTCGCCCAGGAAACGCGCGACGCCATCAACCTCTGGCGTTGAGATCGGAATAGCGCGAGAATCAGGCTTCCCATCGTCATTTCAGGAGCCAATCATGCGCCGCGCCCTCCTTCACCTGCTTCCCATCGTTCTGTTGCTTGCCACCGGTGCCCAGGCCCAGATGAAACCGGGTCTGTGGGAAATCACCTCACAAATGAGCGGCGCCGGCATGCCGGCCATGCCAAAGATGTCAGAACAACAACGCAAGCAAATGGAATCGATGGGCATCAAAATGCCCGGAGGTGGCGGCGCCGGCGGGCCGATGACCATGGCGATCAAAACCTGCATCACCAAAGAACAAGCCGAACGCCGCACACCGCCGCAAACTGACGAAGACAAGCGTCAAAAGTGCGAGCAGAAGGAAATGAAGGTGACGGGCAACACGACGACCTGGAAGATCGAGTGCACCGGCGAACAGAAGGTGTCCGGCAGCGGCTCAATGACGTTTAACGGTCCGGAAAGTTACAAAGGCGAATCGACCATGACCACGCAAGATCCAAAACGTGGGCCGATGACCATGCAGCAGAGCTATTCCGGCAAATGGTTGGCGGCGAACTGCAAGTAGCGCCGACGACAACCCACCATGAACATCGCCGCCCTGATTCAGCCGCGCATTACCGATCGCGAAGCCCTCGAAGAATTCAGCGATGTCCTGACCGATCAGATCCCGAATCTGGAACGTGTCATCGCCCAGTTGCGCCGCCAGCCGCGCGACCGTGACCTGATCGCCACCTTGTTCCGCGGTCTGCATACGATCAAGGGCGACGCAGCGATGTGCAAGGTCAGCGCCGGCGTCATGATTGCGCATCCGATCGAGACGTTGTTAGCGCGGCTGCGGGAAGGTGAATTTGCGTTCGATGACCTGTTGGCCGAGGTCGTCTTGCTGGCACTTGATCGCCTTGAACTGACGGTAGAGGCGCTGATCGCCGGGCGGAGTACGACACCATTGCGCCTGCCCGAACTGGTCGGCGGACTCGAAGCCCTGGCCGCCAAGCCGGCGGAAATGCTCGACGCCGAATCGGTGCGTCTGATCGAATCCGTGACCGGATTTCGCCCCAGTCAGGCGCAGATCTCCAGCCGGACCAAACAGATCAATGCCCCTTTCGATCGCGCCGCCGACCTGCAGTTTTTTCAAAGCCTGGCATTGCAGTTCGAGGCCCGCTCACCGCTATTCAAGGGCCGCAACGCCCGCTTGTTGCGTCTTGCATTGGATACCAATGCCCAAGCTGGCAAGCCAATCGATCCCGTACAGTTAGAGGCTGCCGTCTATCTTCACGATTTCGGCATGATGCTGATTCCGGAATCGGTTTGGCTGAAAGTCGGCAAGCTGAACGAAGCCGACCGCCTGCAGATGCATGGACATCCCTCAATTGCCGCCGCCTTATTGCAGCGCATTCCAGGCTGGAATGATGCCGCTGAAATGATCGCGCAGCATCATGAAATGCCCGATGGTGGTGGCTATCCGCTCGGCTTGAAAGGCGAATCAATCTGCGCCGGTGCCGAGGTGCTGGCCATTGTCGATGCCTTCGAAGCGGTGACACTCAAGCACAGCCATCGCGGCCAGACCCGTTCGCTGGTGCGGGCGATCGCCGAAATCAATGCCTGCGACAACCAGTTCGCCACTGACTGGATTCACCATTTCAACGCGGTGATCCGGCGCACACTGGAGGCTTGAGTTTGCTTTACGCGCTAGACGAAGGCCCCCGATGACTGAATTTCACAGCGTAAACTTTTTTCACCCTACTAATTTGACATAACCGGAGCATTTCGACCATGCGCTCAATCAGCCTCTCCCGCTTCCTCATCGAGGAACAACGCGAAAAACAAGTCATCTCCTCTGATCTCCGCCTCCTGATCGAGGTGGTGGCCAGTGCCTGTAAGGGAATTGCCCTGGCCATCGGCAAAGGCGGCCTCGCCGACGTGCTCGGTTCGGCCGGCAGCGACAATGTTCAAGGCGAAGTCCAAAAAAAATTGGACGTGATTTCCAACGAAATCCTGCTCGACGCCAACGAATGGGGCGGCCATCTGGCCGGCATGGCCTCCGAGGAAATGGAAGGCCCGCACGCCATCCCGAACCGCTATCCGAAAGGCGAATACCTGCTGCTGTTTGATCCGCTGGACGGCTCATCGAACATTGACGTCAATATTTCGGTCGGCACAATTTTTTCCGTACTGCGTTGCCCTGAAGGTAAGGAACCGACTGAAGCAGCCTTCCTCCAGCCCGGAACGCAACAAGTCTGTGCTGGCTATACGGTGTATGGACCGAATACCTTGTTGGTTTTGGCGCTTTCCGATGGTGTCCACGCCTTCACCCTGAACCGCGAAACCGGTAACTTCGTGCTGACTCAGGAAAACATCCAAATACCCGCCGAAACGCGTGAGTTCTCGATCAACACTGCGAATGCACGCCACTGGGAAGCTCCGGTCAAGCGTTATATCGACGAGCTGCAAGCCGGCGTAGACGGTCCGCGCGCAATGGACTTCAACATGCGCTGGGTCGGTTCGATGGTTGCCGATGTACATCGCATCCTGGCCCGTGGCGGCGTTTTTCTCTATCCGATCGACGAAAAAAATCGTGCTCAGGGCGGCAAGCTGCGTCTGATGTATGAAGCCAATCCGATGGCCTACGTAGTCGAGAAAGCCGGCGGTGCGGCGACGGATGGTTACCAGCGGATTCTTGATCTTGTGCCGCACCGATTGCATCAGCGCGTGGCCGTGATGCTCGGCTCAAAAGACGAAGTTGAGCGCCTCAACCGTTATCACGCTGAGTAAGCGATTCGTTGGCGATGGATCTACGCGGCAAGTATGGCCTGCTGATTGACGATATTGCGGAGATGCGCACGACGGTGCGCATCCAGTTGGCCGATTCCGGGCTGGAAAAATGCGATGCCGCCCGCAATATCAAGGAAGCCATTGAGCGCTTGAGTCAGCGCCGTTACGATCTGATCGTTTGTGATTACAACCTTGGTCAGGGTGCCGATGGTCAGCAGTTGCTGGAATTGGTCCGGCGCCGTCAATTGTTGCCCTTGTCCTCGGCTTTCCTGATGATTACTGGCGAGACCGGTTACGAGCAAGTCTCCACCGCCGCCGAATATGCGCCAGACGATTACCTGATCAAGCCCTTTACGTCGGAATTGCTGCGTTCGCGTCTGGAGCGCATTCTCGAAAAAAAGGAAGCGCTGCGCCCCCTGTATCAAGTGCTAACCGACAAAGTCGACCGCGCGAAAGCCTTGGCCATCTGCGACATCTTGCTTGCGGCCAAGGGACGCTACGTACTCGACATCTTGCGCCACAAGGGTCAATTGCTACTCGAATCCAAGCGCAACGACGAAGCCCTGGCCCTCTATCAAGGCGTTCTCGACCAGCGTGCGACACCCTGGGCCGAAGTGGGCAAGGCGCGCGCGCTGGCGGCGACCGGAAATGAAGAGGAAGCGCGGCAGCATCTGCAACGCGCCCTTGATGCCTACCCGAACTACCTGGCCGCCTACGATTCGCTGGCGCTATTACTCGAAAAGACCGACAAAACCGCCGCTCAGGAAGTCGTAGAGAAAGCGCTCAAGGTCGCCCCGTCGACGCAGCGACAACGACGATTGGGTGGCCTGGCGCTGGAAAACAAAGATTACCCGCGCGCCGAATCAGCGTTTCGCCGCGCCACGGAAAAAGACCGCACCGGTTTCTTCAAGAGCCATGACGACTATGCCGGTCTGGCCAAGAGCTGCGCCGAGCAAGGCAAGATCGACGATGCTTTTGCGGCAGTGAAAGACATGGGTAACCACTTTGGCCGCAGTTCTGATTTGCTGGCGCGACAAGCGGCGGTCGAAAGCCTGGTGCATGTCAAGGCTGGCAATCCGCTCGCGGCGAAAGCTGCTCTGGCGCGCGCCCTGGCCCTCAATGATGACCAGGCCCTGGACCCCACCACGGCACTGGAGATCGCCACCGCTTGTTTTGCCACGGGCGATGCGGAAACGGCCAAGGGCATCATTCAGTCGGTCGCCGAAGACCATAATGAAAACGAGACGGTGATCCAACTCGCCCAAGGGGTTTTCCTTGCTGCCGGGCATGGCGAAGAAGGCGCGGTCTTCCTCGAAGCCACTCGCAAGCGCATGATCAAGCTCAACAACGATGCCGTGGCGATGGCCAAGGCCGGCGATCTCGATCACGCTATTGCCATGCTTACGGAGGCCGCCGACCGCCTGACCAATAATTGCCAGGTGTCGGTCAATGCCGCCCTGGCGATCCTGATGGATGTGCAAAGAAACGGGGCGGCGCCGGAGAAATTTTCACGTGCTCAAACCTACATTCTGCAAGCACGACGAGCCAATCCCGAGCATCGCCAACTGGCTGATCTGGCCAAGTTTTATCGCAAGCTGGCGCCACCAGGCACGCCGATTATCGAGGAAACGTAGGCGAGTCGATGGATGCCTTGATTGCCGCCGCGATTCACGATGCCAAGAATGGATTGAGTGCACTCAACACCTGGCTCGCCGAAGCCCAGCGCGAACATCCGAGCCAGGCCCTGACCGAAGCCCAATCGGTGGCGATACGGGTCAGCGCCCAGATGGTGGAGTTGCTTGCTCTCTATCGTGCGGCCGAGGGCAGTTTGCGTTTGGCCATCGACGACCACGATCTCACCGATTTCTGTCAGGATTTGGGCGCCGGCCGCGTCCTTCCACCACAGTCAGCGTTGCGCCTTGAGACCAAACTGGCCGCCGCCGCCGACATTGGCGCTTGGGCCTTCGATGCCTACCAAGTGAACTTGGTGTTGCTCGATGCGCTGCGTAACGCGGTGCGCTTCGCCCGTCGAGTTGTACGGCTTAGCGTAGAGAAGACAATCGACGGCATTTGCTTCACGGTCGCCGATGATGGCCCGGGATTTCCGGCCGAGATACTCGACGGCGCTGAAACGACGATGGATTCCGGCAGCAGTGGCCTTGGGCTACGCTTCGCCCGCCTGATCGCACAGCGTCACGCCACGCCCGATGGGCGACACGGACGGATTGAGCTGGGGAACGACAGCGGTGCCAACGGCGGCGCGGTTTTTCGGCTGTTTCTGCCGTAATGCAGCAGCAGGTATCGGCGGGTATTAGCTCTGCTGGCCGTAGCTGACGAATTTTTCGATCACACGCTGCATCTCGTCGTCCGGTAGCAATTTCGCCGTGCCGAGCTGCAAAACCCGCCAGTATTGTTCGCACAGCGTTTCCAGCTCTATCGCCAGATCCAGCGCCTGGCGCAAATCCTTGCCGAAGACGAGCATGCCGTGATGCGCCATCAGGCAGGCTTGGCGTTGATCCAGCGCGACGAGGATCGCGTCGGAAAGCGCCTGCGTGCCAAAGGTCGCGTAATCGGCGCAGCGCACGCTGTCGCCACCAAAGCGCGCCACCATGTAATGAAATGCCGGCACGCCCATGTCCTGGCAGGCGAGCGCTGTCGCAAATGAAGAATGCGTATGCACGATGGCACCCGCGTGCGGATGAGCGGCATAAATATCGTGGTGAAATCGCCATTCGGACGAGGGTTTGCGAGTGCCAAGCGCCGTCCCGCCAGCACCGACTTTTACCATGTCGTCAGCACTACAGTCGGCGTAAGCCATCCCGGTCGGCGTGATGATGAAGGCCAATTCATCGTCCGGACAGCGGACGCTGACATTACCGGCCGCGCCGCGATTGATGCCGCTGGCGTTCATTGCCCGCGCTGTCGCCAGCACAGTCGCCGCTAGGTTATTCAGCTCCGCCATTGTGTGATTTGCGACGGTGGCAAGACGCCGCGTTCGGAAATGATGCCAGTAACCAGCGCCGCCGGTGTCACGTCGAAAGCCGGATTGGCGACGGGCACCCCATCCGCCCCGAGTTCCGCGCCATCGCGCTCCTCGATCGGAATCTGTCGCCCTGTCGCGCAGGAGAAATCAATCGTAGACACGGGTGCGGCGACGTAAAACGGAATCCCGTGTGCCTGCGCCGCCAGGGCCTTAAGGTAGGTACCGATCTTGTTCGCCACATCACCATTGGCCGCGACGCGGTCAGCACCGACGATCACCAGATCGATCTTCCCCTGCATCATCAAAAGGCCGGCGGCGTTATCCGCGATCAGAGTATGCGGCACGCCGACTTCGGCCAATTCCCAGGCGGTCAGTCGTCCCTGATTACGCGGACGTGTCTCGGACACCCAGACATGGACGGGAATTCCTGCAGCATGCGCGGCATAGACGGGAGCCAGAGCCGTACCATGCGCCACGGTGGCCAGACGTCCGGCATTGCAATGGGTCATCACTTGCACGAAGGCGCTGTTCACTTCAGCGCGATAGTGTGCGGCGAGCAAGGGCAAACCATGCTTACCGATGGCGGAATTTGCGCTGATGTCCTCGCGTGCGATGGCGCGCGCCTCGTTCCACGCCGCCTCCCGCCGTCCCGCCAGCGCCGACTTTTTGAGTACCTGCGCCATTCGCGCCAAGGCCCAATGCAAATTGACCGCCGTCGGGCGAGTCGCGCCAAGGGTATCCAGAACTCGGTCAAGTTGAGCATCGGAAACGTCATTGCGCAAACCCAGAGCCACGCCATACGCTGCCGTAGCACCGATCAGTGGCGCGCCACGAACCTGCATGACGCGAATCGCGTGAGCCGCGTCTTCGAACGTGGAAAGTCGAATCAGTTCAGCCGCATGCGGTAAGCGGGTCTGATCAAGGATGAGGATGCCAGGTTCGCCCTGGTTGTCATCCTCGATCAGCGTCGGGTACTGCGTGACGCTCAACTCAGTTTGCCATGACAATGTTTATATTTTTTCCCGCTACCACACGGGCAAGCATCGTTACGACCAATCTTGGGCATGTGGCGCTCGACCGGAACAGCGGCCTTTTCTTCGTTGTTGCTGGCCAATGCTTCGTCATAATCGGCATGGTGGTACTGGACATTCTCGAGTTGCGGTGGCACTTCAGCCTGCTCGATTTGCTCTTCAGTACGAACCTCGACGGTCATCAATAACTTGGTGACATCGGTACGCACGGCTTGCAGCAAATGCTCGAACAGTTCAAAGGCTTCGCGCTTGTACTCCTGCTTCGGATTCTTTTGGGCATAACCCCGCAGATGGATGCCCTGGCGCAAATGGTCAAGCGCCGCCAGGTGCTCGCGCCATTGCGAGTCGAGCGTCTGCAACATGACATTGCGCTCGAACCCGGACCACGCCTGGGCGTCAACATGAGCGACTTTCTCGACGTATTTCACGTCGGCCGCATCCAGCAGGCGCTTGAGAATTTCGCCATCATCAATCTGCGGCTCGTTCCGAACCCATTCAGCGGCCGGAACCTTGATCTGCAATTCAGCCGCAAAGGCCGCCTCAAGACCCGGCAAGTCCCATTGCTCTTCAACACTTTCTGCCGGCACATAGGTACGGAAAGTGTCATGAACCAGGCCTTGACGCATGGCGGCGATGGTTTCGGCAATTTCGGGCGCATCCAGCAACTCATTCCGCTGCTGGTAAATGACCTTGCGCTGATCGTTGGAGACGTCGTCGTATTCGAGCAACTGTTTGCGGATATCAAAATTGCGTTGCTCGACCTTGCGCTGCGCCGACTCCAAAGAACGACTGACCAGAGGATGCTCGATGGCCTCGCCCTCGGGCATCTTGAGGCGAACCATAATGCTGTTGAGACGGTCGCCAGCGAAGATCTTGAGCAACGGATCGTCCAGCGCCAGATAAAAGCGTGATGAACCCGGATCGCCCTGACGACCAGAACGGCCACGCAACTGATTATCGATGCGGCGCGATTCGTGGCGCTCGGACCCGATGATGTGCAGGCCGCCGGCGGCCAGCACTTTGTTATGCACCTCTTGCCATTCGGCACGTAGCGCGGCGATGCGTTGCGCCTTGTCGTCGGCAGAGAGGCCTTGGTCATCACGGACTGCGCCGATGACTTTGTCGATGTTGCCGCCGAGCACAATGTCAGTGCCGCGGCCGGCCATGTTGGTGGCAATCGTGATCGTTCCCGGACGCCCGGCTTCGGCGACGATTCCGGCTTCGCTGGCGTGTTGCTTGGCGTTCAGCACCTGATGCGGCAACTTTTCCTTTTTCAGCAAGTCGGATAGCAGTTCCGAATTTTCGATCGAGGTGGTGCCCACCAATACCGGCTGGCCACGCTCGTGGCAGTCGCGAATATCGGCAATGATCGCCGTATGTTTCTCATGCGCAGTGCGGTAGATCTGATCGTTGTTGTCTTTGCGGATCATCGGCCGGTTGGTCGGAATGACGACCGTTTCAAGACCGTAAATCTGCTGGAACTCGTAGGCCTCGGTATCCGCCGTTCCCGTCATACCGGAAAGCTTGCCATACATGCGGAAGTAATTCTGGAAGGTGATCGAAGCCAGCGTCTGGTTCTCGGACTGGATCGACACGCCCTCTTTCGCCTCAACGGCTTGATGCAGGCCATCGGACCAACGTCGGCCGGACATCAGGCGGCCGGTGAATTCGTCGACGATGATGACTTCACCGTTCTGCACCACGTACTGCTGATCGCGGTGGAACAGGTTGTGCGCACGCAAGGCCGCATAAAGATGGTGAATCAACAGAATATTGGAAGGTTCGTACAGACTACTACCTTCAGCCAGGATACCAAGACGGGTGAGGATTTCTTCGGCCTTCTCGTGGCCGGCCTCCGTCATCAAAACCTGATGGGCCTTGAGGTCGACCGTGTAGTCACCGGTTTCGGGATCTTCGGGATTCTGCTGTAGCTCGCCTTTGGTCAGCAAAGGCGGTACGGCGTTCATGCGCAGATAAAGCTCGGTGTGATCCTCGGCTTGACCCGAAATAATCAGCGGCGTCCGCGCTTCGTCGATCAGGATCGAATCGACCTCATCGACGATGGCGAAGTTCTGTCCGCGCATGACCCGTTCTGACGACGAATACACCATGTTGTCGCGCAGATAGTCAAAACCAAACTCGTTGTTGGTACCGTAGGTGATGTCGGCGGCGTAAGCTTTCTGCTTTTCGTCATGCGGCATCTGCGACAGATTGACACCAACCTCGAGCCCGAGGAAACGGTGCAGGCGCCCCATCCATTCGGCGTCGCGACTGGCCAAGTAATCATTCACTGTGACGATATGCACACCTTTGCCGGACAGCGCATTCAAGTACGCCGGCAAGGTCGCCATCAGCGTCTTGCCTTCGCCGGTGCGCATTTCGGCAATCTTGCCGGAATGCAGCACGATACCGCCTATCATCTGCACGTCGAAGTGACGCATCCCAAGCACACGGGTACCGGCTTCACGGACCACCGCGAACGCTTCGGGCAAGAGCGCATCCAGGGTTTCGCCATTCGCGAACCGGGTACGAAACTCGTCGGTTTTGGCGCGCAAATCATCGTCCGATAAGGCCTGCATCGCGCCTTCAAAGGCATTGATTTGCTTGACGGTCTGCGAATACTGCTTGATCAGTCGGTCATTGCGACTGCCAAATATTTTTTTAAGTAAGCCGGAAATCATTGAGATAACTGCGTGTAGCAGCCAAAGTGGCGGCCCAAGTCGGGCAAAGATGGGATTTTAACATGTCGCCAAACGGCGTCCGAAGTGGGCCGGACGCCCCATGGCAAGACCGGGTTGCATTGCTGCAGCTCAGTTCTTGACAACGTTCTGGGCCATGCGCAGGAAGCGATCGGGGTTCTGGGGGATACCGTGAACGCGCACTTCAAAGTGCAAATGCGGGCCGGTGGAACGCCCCGTGGAACCGACTTCCGCTATCAATTGACCGCGCTTGATGAACATACCTTTCTTCACCAGCATCTTGGACGTGTGAGCGTAACGTGTGGTCAAGTCCTTGCCATGGTCGATTTCGATCAAATTGCCATAGGCCGGGTGGTACTCGGCCGAGACGACGACTCCCGCAGCCGCAGACTTGATCGGCGTGCCGGGAACCGAGACAAAATCGACGCCTTCATGCATGGCGCGGTCGCCGGTGAACGGGTCAAAACGCCAGCCAAAAGCGGACGCGTTCCATTGGGCATCGATCGGCAGACTGGTCGGCAGCAAACTTTTGCGGATTCGATCTTCGAGAAGTTGGGATTCGATCAAAGAAAGAGTGTCTGCCTTGACTTCAACTTGGCGTTCGAGCAAGGCCAGTGCCTTTTGCAAATCGCCTGAGCTGACTTGAGTCGGTTGCAATAGCGGCCCACCGCGGCCATCCTTGATTGTGGTTGCTTCGATGGCCTTGAGGTCTTGGGGCTTGACGCCGGCGAACCCGGCCAGACGTTGCCCCAAAGTATCGAGCCGGGTCAATTGAGCTTGCATTTCGCCGAGCTTGATCGCCATCACGTTGAGATTCTCGCGCACAAACTCGGTTGAACGCTGGCGCTCTTCCGCTGTCATGGCGCGCAATACGTCCTCAAGGAAGGGCAAACGGATTTCGGCGGCGTAACGCACGGTCATGTACGAAAAAAACGAGGAAAGGCCGATGACCACGGCGGTGAGTAAACTCAATGCGCCAAACAGATGCTGCGGTGTCAGACGGATGGTCTTCGCGGTTGCCAGCCGGTCCGAGACGAGAATAAGATGCACGCTTGTCTCCTCCAGGTTAGTCACTAGTCAAGATGCGGGCGCGCAGTCTCCAGGATCACCTTTCGACTGCGGAAGGCACGGCGCAATTTGCGGCGCATGCCCAACGCCTGCTGCGTTTGCAACGTTTACTTGAAACTGCACTTCCACCCACCCTGCGTAGTCACGCCCGGGTAGCCAATCTTCGTCAGGGGAAGCTGATCATTCACGCTGCGAACAGCGCGGTCGCTGCGAAGCTGAGGCAATTCGGGCCGCGCTTCACTGAGCTTTTTTATAAGGATGGCGCGCAGATTAACGAAATCGACGTCCGAGTGCAAGCCAAGCCTCCTGTCGTTGCTCGTGAGCGACCAAAACCCATTGATTTACCGAGCGAAGAACGTAAGCAGGCACTTACACAATTAGCCGACACCTTGCCCGAGGACTCCGCCTTGAAGGCATCGCTGCGGGGATTGCTGCAAAGCCTTAAAGGACGATAAGGCGTTCGGCGGCGAATAGGGTCATCACTGCCAATGCCAGAATCAGGCTACCTTTACCGATGCGCCAAGCGACTTGCAGGTAGCGGACATCGCGTGTCACAACCCAAGCCAGGATGCTGGCGCCAATCGCGAACACCGCAAGTATGGCGACAAAGCGGAGCAGCAACATCAGACGGTTTGCGGGATGAGTGCTGGGTAAAGGCGGGCGACGCTACCCGGCGCATTGGCAGCCTCAAAACTGACTAACTCCCACGCCGACTGGTTGGCCAGCAAGGCGCGCAACAATTTGTTATTCAGCGCATGGCCCGACTTATGTGCGGTAAACGCTGCCAGCAGCGGATGCCCGGCGAGATACAGATCACCGATCGCATCCAGGATCTTGTGTTTGACGAACTCGTCGGCAAACCGCAGGCCGTCGGCATTCAACACCCGATACTCATCCATCACGATGGCGTTTTCCAGACTGCCACCGAGGGCCAAGCCTTGATCGCGCATGGATTCGACATCCTGCATGAAGCCGAAGGTGCGTGCGCGGGCGACCTCCTTGACATAGGATTGTTCGGCAAAGTCCATCCGGGCGCGGCATCCCGATTGCGCCACTGCGGGATGACTGAAGACAATGGAAAACTCGAGACTGAAGCCATCGTAAGGTTCCAGGCGAGCCCACTTATCGCCTTCACGAACTTCGACAGTTTCTTTCACGCGAAGAAACTTTTTCGCCGCTTTTTGTTCTTCGATTCCGGCTGATTGCAACAGGAAAACAAACGGGGCGGCCGAACCGTCCAGAATGGGTAGTTCGGCGGCATCGACATCGACGTAAGCATTGTCGATGCCCAAACCAGCGAGTGCGGACATCAGATGTTCGACCGTGGCTACCTTGACGCCATCCCGCTCCAGGCATGACGCCAGTCGCGTATCACCGACAGCGAGCGGGTCCGCCTTGAGATCAACCGGAGGCGTCAGATCCACACGACGAAATACGATCCCGGTATCCGGCTGTGCCGGGCGCAGCATCAAGGTGACTTTGGCCCCGGAATGAAGCCCGACACCTGTCGCTTTGATTATGGTTTTGAGGGTACGTTGGCGCAGCATAAGGAGTATCGAAAACAGACGACAGGTTGCATAATCTGGCGATTTTAGCAGGTCGGATTTTCCGAATTGGTTTGCCAAAACTAAAGCAAGCGGAACCATCAGCGGTAGGTACCAGGGGAGACTGTCCTGGGACTTACCGCTGAATGGAAATATCGCTCAATCAGACTGACGAATCAAGAATGCTGGAACGTCGTAGTCCTTGTTTCTGAGTACTGCAGGGATATCCGAAGTGACCATGCCGGCATTGGTCATCGCTTGTGCGGCCGGAGTACCGGTAGCGAAGCTCTGGCGGCGTCCACCAATGATGAATCTATCGATGTCAGCCGAGCCAGCGATGGCGTTGATTATCGGCGCATCGTAGGTTCCCGTCCGCTCACCACGGCCCTCGACGATCCGCATCTCAGGCTTGCGCACGCCGCCCAAACCGGTCGCGACAACGGTAACGCGCAGGCTGTCTTCCATCGATTCATCGAACACCGCGCCGCAGATGACGGTGGCCTCAGCGGCAGTGTATTGACGAATGGTCGACATAACCTCCTTGTACTCTTTTAGGCCGAGTGAGTTGCTGGCGGTGATATTCACCAGTACACCGCGGGCACCGGA
The DNA here is from genome assembly GCA_945902805.1 of Propionivibrio dicarboxylicus. Classification (GTDB taxonomy): domain Bacteria; phylum Pseudomonadota; class Gammaproteobacteria; order Burkholderiales; family Rhodocyclaceae; genus CAMDMZ01. The sequence goes on from CAMDMZ010000001.1 coordinate 152,045, forward strand.
CAGTTCGACGCCCTCCAGCAACGGGCTGGCAACCGCTTTTTCAGCGGCCAACCGCGCACGATCGACACCTGATGCACTGGCCGAACCCATCATCGCTTTTCCGACTTCGCCCATCACGGTACGCACGTCTTCAAAGTCGACGTTGACCAGCCCCGGTACATTGATGATCTCGGCGATCCCACCGACGGCCTTGCTGAGCACGTTGTCGGCTTCCTTGAAGGCTTCCAGCATCGTGACGTCGTCGCCCAAAACCTCTTCAAGCTTCTCGTTGAGGATCACGATCAGGGAGTCCACATGTTTTTGCAGTTCCGCGACGCCCTCTTCGGCCAAGCGCTTGCGCTTACCTTCATATTCGAAGGGCTTGGTGACGACCGCCACGGTCAGAATCCCGAGCTCACGGGCAACCTCCGCCACCACCGGGCCAGCGCCGGTTCCAGTGCCGCCGCCCATGCCAGCGGTGATAAACACCATATGTGCACCGGTCAGCGCTTCAGCGATCCGTTCACGGTCGATGATTGCCAGCTCGCGTGCTTTTTCTGGCTTGCCACCTGCACCCAAACCCGGCCCAAGCTGAAGTTTGACTGCTGCGCTGCTTCGCTTCAGCGCCTGACCATCGGTATTGCAACAGATGAATTCGACACCACCGACGTCTTCGCGGATCATGTGCTCCACCGCGTTGCCGCCGGCGCCGCCGACACCCACCACCTTGATCACCGTTGAACGCTCCGGCGCTTCCTCAACTTCTACAAAATTAATCATCCTCGTCTCCTGTTTAACCCGCCGTCAAAACAAACCAACCATCAGAACTTTTAGAAATTTTTGCTGAACCACGCTTTCATGCGGGCAAGAACTTGCTTGAAGTTCTTTGGCCCGCGAATTCTCTCGCCGCGCTTCTTTTGCGCTGCGCCTTCCACCAGCAGCCCCATCGCCGTCGAATAGCGCGGATTCCGCACGAAGTCGCGCAGGTTCCCGTCGTAATGCGGCGAACCCAGCTTGACCGTGTTATGGAAAATTTCTTCGCCCAGCTCGACCATCCCGGTCATCTGGGCGCAACCTCCAGTGAGCACGATGCCGGCCCGCAACAAGCGCTCGTAGCCGCTGCGCACCAGCTCTTCCGCGACTTTCTGAAATATCTCTTCGGCGCGCGGCTGAATGAATCCAGCCAGTGTTTGCCGCGACAATTCTGTGGACGGCCGATCACCCACGCCAGGCACTTCAATCATCTCGTTGGCATCGGCCAATTGCTGCAGCGCCACCCCGTAGCGCACCTTGATCTCTTCAGCATCCTGCGTGGAGGTGCGCAGCATGATGGCGATATCGTTGGTCAACTGATCACCGGCAATCGGGATCACCGCCGTATGGCGAATCGCACCCTGGGCAAAAATCGCAATGTCGGTTGTGCCGCCCCCGATATCGACCAGGCAGACGCCGACATCCTTTTCATCCTCGGTCAGTACCGCGTAACCCGACGCCAATGGCTGCAACACCAGATCGACCACTTCCAGACCACAACGATGCACGCACTTGACGATGTTCTGCACCGCCGTGACTGCACCGGTAACGAGATGCACCTTGACATCGAGACGCCGGGCATCCATCCCGATGGGCTCCTTGACGCCATCCTGTCCATCAACGATAAATTCCTGAACCAGGGTATGCAGAATCTGGTCGTCGGCCGAGATCGGAGTCGCATTGGCGGCTTCGATAGCGCGCTCGACATCAAATGGCGTGACCTCCTTCTCGCGCACCACGGCCATGCCGGAGGAATCTTTGCTCTTGATGTGGCTGCCGGCAATTCCGGTGTAAACCTCGCGCACCTTGCAATTGGCCATCATTTCGACTTCCGCGATGGCTTTGGAAATCGAGTTCACGGTCGCCTCGATATTGATCACCATGCCACGCTTCAGTCCAGTGGATTCCTGGGTGCCAAGACCAAGAATGGACAGACGGCCTTCCATGTCGAGCTCACCGACGATCGCCACGATCTTTGAGGTCCCGATGTCAAGACCGACGATCAGGTCGCGTTTCTGTTCCTTGCTCATATTTTTCCTGATGCCGCAGATCCGCCCGGTCGCAGGGCGAATCCATTCGGATAGCGCATATCGATTGCACCCAACGCCGCCTGGAAACGGCCGCGTGCGGTGTTGTAAGTCGCGACGAAACGCTCGATGCGTTCGGTCACGGGATGTTTCGGCTGGTCGCGTCCGAGTTCAAGCACGACTCCATCATCAAGCTTGAGTTGCCAGGCTTCGCGTGGCGAGAGGGTCACCGCTACCGGGCGCCGGCCAAGTGCCCGCAAGCCCTCGGTGAAGTCGCCGTAACGCTCCAGGACGCGGTCGGCGGCCCCTTCCGGACCGGCAAAAGCCGGCAGGGTTTCGCTGGATGACGCGGCAAACACCTCGCCATGATGATTGACCAAGCGGGGCTCGCCTTCAAGCGCCGGCCAATGCGCAACGGCTTGATGTTCCTCGACATTCAATTCCACGGTATCGGGCCAAACCCGGCGCACGTCGGCATGACGTACCCAGGGCAAACGCTCAAAGCTTTCGCGCACCCCCGTCAAATCGACGGTAAAGAAGTTGCCACTGATCGAGGTTCGTGTCGTGTGTTCGATCTGGGCACGACTGACCTGCGTCAGTGGCGCCGTCACGACCAATTGCCGCAACGGAAAAACCGGCAGACGTTGTAGCGCGTTCACTGCCGTCCAGGCCAGCAAGACGCTGCCGCCCAGGAGTAGCAAATCCGAGAGCAGGTTAAGCAGCAAGGGCCGCTCCCACAGTCCGCCAGACTCCTCAGTGGCAGTGCGGCGGACATTGCCGCCGCGACCGGGTTTGACTGCCTTCGTCTTCTTCGCGTCAGCATCAGCCATGGCGCGCCTCCGACAGAATTTTCAGCACCAACTGCGGAAATTCGATCCCGGCCGCGCGCGCGGCCATCGGCACCAGAGAGTGATCAGTCATGCCCGGCGAGGTGTTGGCCTCAAGGCAACTCGGGCGCCCGTCGTTATCGACCAGGAAGTCGACGCGACCCCAGCCACGGCCACCCAACGCGTCAAACGCCTCCAGCGCCAGCGCCTGCATTGCCTTTTCTTCGGGTGCGCCAAGTCCGCTGGGAATCAAGTATTTGGTGTCGTCGCGCAGATACTTGGCATCGTAGTCGTAGAACTCCGTTGCCGGGATGATACGAATCACCGGCAGAGCTTCTCCGGCGAGAATACCCACGGTAAATTCGCCACCCGCCAGATAGCGCTCGACAATCACACAGCTATCGTACTTGGCCGCTGCATAGTAGGCAGCCTCGAGATCCGAAGTCTGCTTGACTTTGCTGATACCGATGCTTGAGCCCTCGTTGGCCGGCTTGACGAAACACGGCAACCCTAGTTGCGCCGTGACGGCTGCAAAATCGGTCGATTCACACAGCAACGAAAACTCGGGCACTGGCAGGCCCATCGCCTCCCATAGGAGCTTCGTGCGCCACTTGTCCATCGCCAACGCGGAAGCCAGCACGCCGCTACCGGTATAGGGAATGCCCAGCCAATCCAAAGCGCCCTGCAAAGTGCCGTCTTCGCCACCACGGCCGTGCAAGGCGATAAAGACGCGGTTATAGCCTTCCACGTGCAGTTGCTCCAGCGGCTTCTCGGCCGGATCAAAGGGGTAGGCATCAATTCCGAGCGAGCACAAAGCAGCGAGCACCGCACGACCGCTGCGCAGCGATACCTCACGCTCGGCGGATTTGCCGCCCAACATGACTGCCACCTTGCCGAATGAGTGCTCCAACTGCGTCAAAACCCGCTCCCTTGCTGCGTTTGCGCGCCAACGATGCGCACTTCGCGCACCAGTTCGACGTCGAACTTTTCCCTCACGGCACGCTGAACATGGCCGATTAGCATTTCTATCGCAGCCGCTGTGGCTTCACCCTCGGGATTAACGATGAAATTCGCATGCTTTTCGGACACCTGCGCACCACCGATTCGTGTCCCCTTCAATCCTGCCGCCTCGATCAGGCGCGCCGCGTGGTCACCCGGTGGATTGCGAAATACGGAACCGGCGTTTGGCAAATCGAGTGGCTGGGTGGCGACGCGCTTTTCCAGCAGTTCGTGAATACGCGCGCGCGCCGCAGTGCCATCACCGGCCGGAAAGCGAAACCAGGCGGCGACGAAGATCTCGTCCAATGACTCCTTAAGTCCGGCGTGACGATAGCCAATGGCAAACTCCTCCGGCCGACGCTCGATCCGACGACCGCCGCGATCCAACATCAACACACGCTCAACATAGTTCCAGGTTTCACCGCCATAACAGCCGGCATTCATCGCCAGCGCCCCGCCCACCGTGCCGGGAATGCCAGCCAGAAACTCGGCCTCGACACATCCGGCATTCGCCGCAAAGCGCGCCAGCTTGGGCGAGGCGACCCCGGCTTCAGCGTAGATCGTGCCATCCGGCTCCTGACGCAACTCACGCAACGCACCATGCAGGAAGAGCGCAGTACCCTCAAAGCCGCCATCACGAATCAAGAGGTTGCTGCCCAGACCGACGGCCAGCACCGGTTCATCGTGCCGCATGCGCGAAAGAAACACCGCCAGATCATCCAGATTGGCCGGCATGTAGGCACGCGCCACAGCCCCGCCAGCGCGCCACGAAACATGGCGCGACGTCGCCTCGTGTTCAGTCAGTGTGCCACTGCAGGCGTCAGCCATGATCCGCCTTTCCGGCCAACTTGGCGGGCACGCCACCGATCGAGCCAGCGCCCATGGTAATGATCACATCGCCATCACGTGCAGCGGCGCGGATCGCGGTCGGCATGTCGGCGATAGCCTCGACGAACACAGGTTCGACCTTGCCAGCCACGCGTACCGCCCGCGCCAGGGTGCGGCCATCCGCCGCCACGATGGGTGCTTCGCCGGCCGCATAGACATCGGCCAGGACGAGGCCATCGACAGAACTCAGCACTTTGACGAAATCTTCGAAGCAATCGCGCGTGCGGGTATAGCGATGCGGCTGGAAGGCCAGCACCAGGCGCCGACCCGGGAAGGCGCCGCGCGCGGCAGCAATCGTCGCCGCCATCTCCACCGGATGATGGCCGTAGTCGTCGATCAAGGTGTATTCGCCACCATTCGCCGCCGTGAGTTCGCCATAGCGCGTGAAACGCCGGCCGACGCCCTTGAATTCAGCCAGGGCCTTGATGATCGCCGTATCGCCAACACCGACTTCTGTCGCCACGGCAATCGCTGCCAGCGCATTCAGCACATTGTGCCGGCCCGGCAGATTGAGCACGATGGGCAGACGCGAGACGCTGCCATTGGTGCGCACGCAGGTGAAGCGCATGGTGCCGGCATCGGCAACGATGTCTTCGGCGCGGAAATTCGCCTCGCGGTCGATACCGTAGGTCACCACCTGCTTCGCCACCCGTGGAATGATTTCGCGCACATTGGCGTCGTCGGCACAGACCACGGCGACCCCATAAAACGGCAGGCGCTGCAGGAAATCGACAAAGGCGGTCTTGAGCCGCTCGAAGTCGTGGCCGTAGGTTTCCATGTGATCGGCGTCGATATTCGTGACGACTGAAATCACCGGTGACAGGAAGAGGAACGAGGCATCCGACTCGTCGGCTTCGGCGACGAGGAATTCACCGCTGCCCAGGCGCGCGTTGGCGCCGGCAGAATTCAACCGGCCGCCGATGACGAAGGTCGGATCGAGACCGCCTTCCGCCAGGCAACTCGCCGCCAGACTGGTGGTCGTAGTCTTGCCGTGCGTGCCGGCAATCGCGACGCCCTGCTTGAAGCGCATCAATTCGGCCAGCATCTGCGCCCGTGGCACCACCGGCAGCTTGCGTTCGCGCGCGGCGATTACTTCCGGGTTGCTTTCCTTCACGGCGGTCGACACCACCACGGCGTCAGCGGCATCGACATTGGCCGCCTGGTGACCGATGTCCACGCGGATGCCCTGCTCGGCCAGGCGTTGCGTGGTCGCACTGGCCACGAGGTCGGAGCCGCTGACCTCGTAGCCCTGATTGGCCAGCACTTCGGCGATGCCCGACATACCGGAGCCGCCGATGCCAACAAAATGTATGCGCTTGACTTTATGTTTCATTGAGCGAGTTCCTTGCAAATGACGGCCACGCCGGCGGTCGCCTCCGGCCGCGCCAGTGCGCGCGCCTTTTCGGCCATCTGACACAGCTGTTCGCGCGAGAGGCGGCGGATTTCGGTCAGCCGCTCCGGCGTCAATTCGGTTTGTGGCAACAGAATCGCGGCGCCGGCGTTGGATAGAAAGCGGGCGTTCGATGTCTGATGGTCATCCACGGCATGCGGAAACGGCACCAGCAGACTGGCGACTCCCGCTGCCGCCAGTTCGGCGATGGTCAGGGCACCCGCGCGACAGATCACCAGATCGGCCCAGGCATAGGCGCCGCCCATATCCTTGATGAAGCTCACGCAGTTGGCGCGTACACCAGCGCTGGCATAGTCGGTATTGAGCTGGGTCAGGTGCTTCTCGCCGGCCTGATGAACAATTTCCGGCCGTTCTGCTTCAGGAATCAGCGCCATGGCCTTGGGCAAGGCTTCGTTCAAGGCCAGCGCCCCCAGGCTGCCGCCAATCACCAGGATGTGTAAGGGGCCACTACGTTCGGCATAGCGAAAAGTCGGTGCTGGCAGGACGGCGATTTCGGGCCGCACCGGGTTGCCGATCCATTCGGCCTTTTTCAACACATCGGGGAATCCGGTTAAAACGCGATCAGCGACGCCGGCCAGGACGCGATTGGCCAGTCCGGCCACGGAATTTTGCTCATGCAGTACCAGCGGAATCCCTTTCAACGCCGCCATCATGCCGCCGGGAAAGGTGATGTAACCACCGAAGCCGAGCACGACATCCGGCTTCACTCGCTTCAGCGCGCGCAAGGCGAGGAGGAAACCACGCAACAGGTTGAATGGCAGCAGCAACTTGCGCATCAGGCCTTTGCCACGCAAGGCAGCAAACTGCACCCAGGCCATTTCGTAACCGCGTCCAGCGGTCAGCTTGACTTCCATGCCGTCCGGATTTCCCATCCAGGCGATATGCCAGCCGTCAGCTTTCATGACTTCGGCCACGGCGATGCCCGGCATGATGTGCCCGCCCGTGCCACCCGCCATGATGAGGATCGTCTTCATACCTGCTGGCCCCGCATCAGCTGACGATTTTCCCAATCCACCCGCAGCAGGATTCCCAGCGCCAGGCAGTTCGCCATGATGCCCGAGCCGCCGAAACTCATCAGCGGCAAGGTCAAGCCCTTGGTCGGCAGCAGGCCCATGTTGACGCCCATATTGATGAAGCCCTGAACGCCGAGCCAGATCCCGACGCCCTGCGCCACCAGGCCGGCATAGACGCGATCGAGGACCAGCGCCTGACGACCGATGGCGAAACAGCGATGGACTAGCAAGGCGAACAAGCCAACGACCAGCGCAACGCCGACAAAGCCAAGTTCCTCGGCGATGACGGCAAGCAGGAAATCAGTATGGGCTTCGGGTAGATAGAACAATTTCTCGACGCTGGCGCCGAGACCCACGCCGAACCATTCGCCACGACCAAAGGCGATCAGTGCGTGCGAGAGTTGATAGCCCTTGCCGTAAGCGTCCTGCCACGGATCCATGAAACCAAAGATACGCTCGCGGCGGTAGGGCGATGACCAGATCAGGATCACGAAAGCGATCGCCATGACGATCATCAGCCCGCCAAACAGGCGCGCATTGATGCCGCCGAGAAACAGAATGCCGACCGCAATCGCGACGACCACGACAAAGGCACCGAAGTCCGGTTCGCGCAGCAACAGGCCGCCCACCAGCACCATTACGATGGCCATGGGCACAAAGCCTTTGCGGAAGCTGGCCATGTCATCGAGCTTGCGTGCGGTGTAATCCGCGGCGTAAAGCACGGCAAAGACCTTCATCAATTCGGAGGGCTGCAAGTTGATCGGACCGAGCCCGATCCAGCGCTGGGCGCCATTCACCGAACGGCCGATGAACGGCACCAGGACCAGGATCAGCAACACGACGCCGGCAAGGAAAAGCCAGGGTGCCGCCTGTTGCCACAAACGTAGCGGAATCTGAAAGGCCATCACGCCGGTGACCAGACCGACAGCGAGAAAGACGCTGTGGCGGATGAGAAAGTAACTCGGTTGGTTGCCGGTGAAGCGGCTGGCTTCTGCAGTGGCGATCGATGACGAGTACACCATCACCAGCCCGATCAGCAGAAGCGCCAGCGCCGGCCACAAGGTCAGGCTGTCGAGCTCTTCGCGTCCGCCCGTATCGATGCCCCCGGCGAAGCGGCTCAACATGGCAGGCTCCGAACAGCGGCGATGAAGGCTTCGGCCCGGTGTTCATAGTTGCGGAACATGTCGTAACTGGCACAGGCCGGCGACAGCAGTGCGGCGTCACCCGCTTGGGCATGCCGCGCCAGACGATTCACGGCATCGCTCATGTCGGTCGCGGTTTCCAGACACACGCCGGTAGCAGCCAGCACTTCTCCAATCGCCGGACCATCACGACCAATCAGGACCACCGCCCGCGCGTGACGCGCTACCGCCGACGCCAATGGGGAAAAATCCTGGCCCTTGCCATCGCCGCCAAGGATCACCACCACTTTGCCACCCATGTCACCCAGGCCACCGAGTCCATTTAGCGCCGCGACGGTGGCACCTACGTTGGTGCCTTTGGAGTCGTCGTACCAGGTCACGCCACCAATTTCGGCGACCTTTTCGACGCGATGTGGCAGGCCACGAAATGCTCGCAGTGCCGGCAGCAATGCGCTCACGGAAAATCCCAGAGTGCCGCACAAGGCCAAGGCAGCCATCGCGTTGGCGGCATTGTGCAGCCCACTGAGCGGTAACTCGGAGACGGGCAGTAGAAAGCGATCACCCTGCACGAGCCAAGGTTCGCCGCGATTGTCGCGCAGGCCAAAGTCATGGGTATCGCCCGGAGCGTCGAATCCGAAACTGACGATCTGACGACCCGCAATAGCCATGCTCTTGACGCGCGCATCGTCACGATTCAGCACCTGCACACCCTCGCCGCAGAAGACGCGCGCTTTGGTCCTGCTGTAGTCATCGAGGTCGATGTAGCGATCGAGATGGTCGTCAGAAATATTCAGGACGGTGGCCGCCAGCGGGTTCAGCGTTGCCGTGGTTTCAAGCTGGAAACTCGACAGTTCCAGCACCCAGACCTCGGGCAGCGCCGCCGCATATTCGGCATCCATCAAGGCCGTGAGTGCGGCCGGGGAAATATTGCCGGCCACCCCGACGCGCTTGCCGGCAGCAGCGACCAGATGTCCGGTCAGCGCCGTGGTGGTGGTCTTGCCATTGGTGCCCGTAATCGCCAACACCGGCACACTGGGCGAGAGTTCCTGCACACCCCAGGAAAACAATTCAATCTCGCCAATCACCGGAATTCCAGCGGCGCGGGCGTGGATCACGGCCATCAAGCCACCAGACAAACCCGGCGAGAGCACCAGCAGATCGACCCCGGCCAGCAAGATCTTGTCGAATCCCTCGTTCAAGGGCGTACTGAAAAAGTCGGCTCTGGCGACACGGCGCTTGAGCTCGCCCAGGTAGGGCGGTTCGGCGCGGCTATCGACCACGCGCACCTGGGCGCCACGGCGCGCGCACCAGCAGGCCGCTGCGAAACCGGATTCGCCGAGGCCAAGAATCAACACGTGTTTGCCGGCCAACTTCATCAGCGGATTTTCAGCGTCGACAGACCAAACAAGACCAACAGGATGGTGATGATCCAGAAGCGCACCACCACCTGCGTTTCCTTCCAGCCGGTTTGCTCGAAATGATGATGCAGCGGCGCCATCAGCAAAATGCGGCGGCCGGCGCCATAGCGCTTCTTGGTGTACTTGAACCAACCGACTTGCAACATGACCGACAAGGTCTCGGCAACGAAGACGCCGCCCATGATGAAGAGCACGATTTCCTGGCGAGCGACGATAGCCACCGCGCCCAGCGCCGCGCCCAGCGCCAGCGCTCCCACATCGCCCATGAAGACTTCCGCCGGATAGGCGTTAAACCAGAGAAAGCCCAGCCCCGCACCCGCCAGCGCACCACAGAACACAGCCAGTTCGCCGGCACCGGGAATATGCGGTAGCAAGAGATATTTCGAAAACACCGCATTACCGGCGACATACGTGAAGATGCCCAAGGCCGCGCCGACCATCACCGTTGGCATGATCGCCAGGCCGTCGAGGCCGTCCGTCAGATTCACGGCGTTGCTGGTACCGACGATCACCAGATAGGAAAGCACGATGAAGCCGAAGATTCCCAGCGGGTAGGACACACTTTTGAAGAAGGGCACGATCAGGTCGATCTTGCTCGGCAATTCCAGCGTAAAGCCGCTGCCGACCCATTGGAAAAACAGTTGCACCACCTTCTCGTTGTTCGGCGCCGAAATCGAGAAGGCGAGATAGATCGCGGCAATCAGTCCAATCACTGACTGCCAGAAAAACTTGCTCCGCGCCGAAAGACCGTCCGGATTGCGATACACCACCTTACGCCAGTCGTCGACCCAACCCACCGCGCCATAACCGAGGGTCACGATGAGGATGATCCAGACAAAACGATTGGAAAGATCGGCCCAGAGCAAGGTGGAAATACTCATCGAGATCAGGATCAACGCCCCGCCCATGGTCGGCGTACCCGACTTGACGAGGTGCGTTTGCGGACCATCCGTGCGTACCGATTGGCCAATCTTCTTTTCGCTCAGCCAGCGGATCACGCGCGGGCCGAAGACGAACGAGATCGTCAGTGCCGTCATGGTCGCCAGCACCGCGCGCAAGGTGATGTAGGTAAAGACGTTGAAGCCACGGTAATCCTTGGCCAGCCATTCGGCCAGATCAAGCAGCATGGGTTGCCTCCGTCAGGGCGTCGGCCACGCGTTCCATTTTCATGAAACGTGAGCCCTTGATCAAAAACGTGGTGTCTGGCGCGAGCTCGGTTTCGACGGCCGCGATCAGGTCGTCGATGCGCTCGTAGTGTTCGCCGCCGGCACCGAAGTTATAGGCTGCCGCGCGCGATGCGTCGCCGATACAGAGTAGACGATCGATGCCGTGGCTCTTGGCGTAGCCACCGATTTCATCGTGCATCTGGCCGGAGTTGTCACCCACCTCACCCATGTCGCCCATGATGAACAGGCGGCGACCGGGAAGCTGCGCCAACACGTCGATCGCCGCGCGCATCGAATCGGGATTGGCGTTGTAACTATCGTCGATGACGCGGGCACCGCGCTTGCCAGGACGTTGCTGCAAGCGTCCCTTGACCCCGTTGAACTCGGTCAGGCCGCGCGCCACGGCATCCAGCGTGACGCCGACCGCCAGACAGGCAGCCGCGGCACCACAGGCGTTGCGGGCATTGTGCACGCCCGGCACACGCAGTTCGGTCACAATCGGCCCCCACGGCGTCGCCAGACTCAATTGGCCGCCCAGCAAGGACGGCACAAAATCGCCGCGAACTTCGCCGCGCTCCAGCCCGAAACCCAGTGCCTGACGATTTCCAGCGCGCAAACGCCACAGCGGCGCATGCTCGTCGTCGGCATTGAAAACGGCGACGCCGTACTGGGGCAGGGCTTCAATCATGATCGCGTGTTCCTCGGCGACGGCACGCACCGACTGCATAAATTCCTGGTGTTCACGCTGGGCGTTATTGATCAAGGCCACGGTCGCTTGCGCCACGGCTGCCAGGGCCAGGGTTTCGCCAGGATGATTCATGCCGATCTCGAGCACGGCGGCACGATGCGTGTCGCGCAGGCGCAGCGCCATCGTTGGCAAGCCGATGTTGTTATTGAGATTCCCCGTGGTGGCGAGTACCGCCGCGTCGCCGAAATGTGCACGCAGGATGGCGGCACACATCTCCTTGGCGGTGGTTTTGCCGTTACTGCCGACCACTCCGATCACCGGGAGCGTAAAGCGTGCACGCCAATGGGCGGCCAGTGCCGCCAGGGCGTGCCGCGTATCAAGGACGCCGACAAGTGGCTGGCCGGGATGCTGGGCGGCGAAACTGGCCTCAACCAGTGCCCCCGCCGCACCGCGCGACAAGACGTCGGCGACGTACGCATGGGCGTCGAAGCGCTCGCCTTTGAGGGCAATGAACAGCTCGCCGGGTTGAATCGCGCGCGAATCGGTCGACACGGCGGAAAAGCCCGCATCACTGGCCGGCGGCGCGACGCCAAGCGCGTGTGCTACGTCAGATAATCGCATCATGCTCATGGGCGCCGTCCTCCCATCCGCAACGGCGAGGAGAGCGTTTTTTGCTCGACCGCCTTGTTGCGCAGTAGCTTCATCAGCGCCGACTTTGCGGCCTCAAGATCGGAATAGGGAATTCGCACGCCGGCGATCTCCTGATAGGGTTCGTGGCCTTTGCCGGCCACCAAAATGACGTCACGCACGTCGGCCGTTGCAATCACCGCCGCCAGCGCCTGGGCTCGATCGACTTCGACCTTTGGTGACGTAGACAAGCCAGCCAGAATCATGTCGATGATCGCTTGCGGAGTTTCGCTGCGCGGATTGTCGCTGGTGACCCACACGGTATCGGCATGGCGCTCGGCCATGGCGCCCATCTGCGGACGCTTGCCCGGATCACGATCACCACCACAACCGAAGACGCAAACCAACTTGCCGCCACGGGCGGTGGCGGTATCGCGCAAGGCGGTCAGGGCCTTCTCCAGTGCGTCCGGCGTGTGCGCATAGTCAACGATCACCAGTGGTTGCGCTTCGCCGCCCAGCGCCTGCATGCGTCCCGGTGGCGGCTCGATGTGGCGCAGAACCACCGCGATATCGTCCAGCGTTTCGTCGCCGGCCAGCAGAGCACCGATCACGGCCAGTAGATTGGAGGCGTTGAAACGCCCCACCACCGGCGCCGCGATCGCCACGCCATCCAGGGTGAATTCAACGCCGCGCGGACCGGCACGCAAATCGGTCGCCTGCAGCACATGATCCGTTCCCGTGCGTCCCTCCAGACTGTAACCGATGGTCCTGATCGAGCCGTGCAGACGCGCGGCAAGCTCACGACCGAAGTCGTCATCGAGATTCAGCACGGCAGTCTTCAAGCCCGGCATAGCAAACAGCTTGGCTTTGGCTTCACCGTAAGCCGCCATGGTGCCGTGATATTCCAGATGATCGCGCGTCAGATTGGTGAAAACGGCGACATCAAACTGCGCCCCATTCGCCCTCCCCTGATCGATGCCAATCGACGAAACCTCCATGGCACAAGCGACCGCGCCGTGACGGACATAGTCGGCCAGGGCGGCATGAAAGCCAACCGCGTCGGGCGTGGTGTTCGGGCTCGGGTCCAGATGGGGCGGAAAGCCATTGCCCAGCGTGCCGATCACCGCGCATTTGCATTCAAGCCGATTCATGGCCTGCGCAATCCATTGCGACACCGAAGTCTTTCCATTGGTGCCGGTGATGCCCGCCAGCCAGAGCTGTTCCGAGGGCTTGCCATACACCAGATGAGCAATTTCGCCGGCCAACCGGGCCAGATTCTCGACCGCAATCACCGGGACCGCCGTCCCGCCAGCGCCGACTTTTTCGCCGTGCTCGGCCAGAACCGCAACAGCGCCGTTGGCCAACGCCTGGGCGATGTACTGACGCCCGTCCACGCGCGCACCGGGGTAGGCGAGGAAAACGTCGCCCGGCTTGACGCGGCGCGAGTCAACAGCCAGTCCGGCCGGCCTGATGCCACGCTGGTGAAGTTGCGCAATGATCGCCTGCGCTGCGCTCACATGCCCTCCTTGACCAATTCGACATTGGCCATCTGCAAGGGTTTGAGCGGTGCGTCGGAACCGACGCCCAGCGTTCGCAGCGCTCCGGCCATAACCTCGGCAAATACCGGCGCGGCCACTTCGCCGCCGTAGTGTTTGCCTGCCGACGGTTCATCGATCATCACAGCCACAATCAGGCGCGGATCAGACACCGGGGCAAAGCCCACAAATGACGACACATACTTGTTCGCGTAAGCACCGCCTTCGAGCTTGTGTGCGGTGCCGGTCTTGCCGGCGACGCGATAACCGGGAATCTGCGCCTTGGGTGCCGTGCCGCCGGGTTGCACCGCCATTTCGAGCATGGCGCGGACTTCGCGCGCGGTTTGCGCGGAAAAGATTTGCTCGCCAGCTGGCGGCGGATTGTCGAGGCGCGTCAATGACAGCGGCACAATATCGCCATCACGGGCAAACACCTGATAGGCCCGCGCCATTTGCATCAGCGTCACCGAAATGCCATGGCCGTAGGACATCGTCGCCTGCTCGATCGGCTTCCAGTATTTGGCCGGGCGTAAACGGCCGCCCACCTCGCCGGGGAATCCCAGTTTGATCGGCGAACCGAAGCCGATGTGATCGAACATTTCCCACATCTCGGCCGGCGTCATCGACAGGGCCAGCTTGGCGGCGCCGATATTGGATGACTTCTGGATCACCTGTGCGACGGTCAGCAATCCATGCGCGTGGGCATCCGATATCGTCGCCGAACCAATCGTCAGTTTGCCGGGCGAGGTCTGGATCGGTGTATCGAAACGCACCTTGCCTTTGTCCAGCGCCAGCGCCGCCGTGAACGGCTTCATGGTCGACCCCGGCTCGAAGGTATCGGTCAGCGCGCGATTGCGCAATTGCGCACCAGCCAGACGATTGCGATTATTCGGGTTGTAGGTCGGCAAATTCACCAAGGCCAGAATTTCGCCATTCCGGGCATCCAGCACGACCATGCCGCCAGCCTTCGCCTTGTGTTCGGTGATGGCTTTTTTCAAACTGGCATAAGCGAGATATTGCACCTTGGAATCGAGCGCCAGAACAATGTCTTTGCCCTCCTGCGGACCGTGGATACTTTCCACGTCCTCGACGATGTTGCCGCGTCTATCCTTGATCACGCGGCGGCTACCCGCGCGGCCCGTCAACTGGTCGTTGAACGCTAGCTCGATGCCTTCCTGCCCTTTGTCCTCGATGCCGGTAAAGCCCAGCATGTGCGCCATCACATCGCCGGCCGGGTAGTAGCGGCGGTATTCGTTCTGCAGATGAATGCCAGCCAACTTCAATCCCGCGACTTGCGTCGCCAGCTCCGGCGGGATCTGGCGTTTGACGAAAACGAAATCACGGTCAGCAGCGAGCTTGCGATTGAGGTCGCGGACATCCAGATCAAGCATCTTGGACAGGTCACGCGATTGCGCTGGGCTCAGTTTGACATCCTCGGGAATCGCCCACACCGACTTGACCGGCGTCGACACCGCCAGCACATCGCCATGGCGATCGACGATACGGCCACGCGTGGCGGAGATCTCGATCACGCGCTCGTAGCGGGCGCGGCCCTTGTCGCCGAGAAACTCATTGTTGATGCCTTGCAAATACACCGAGCGCCCCAGAAGAACCAGGAAGCCGCCCAGTAGCAAACCCAGCAACAGACGCTGCCGCCAGGCGGGCAAGCGCTGCGAGAGCAAGGGGCTGCGCGAGAATTTCACCGGACGCATCAGCGGGCGCCTCCGACGACAGTCGATGTACCGCCGTGATCCGCGTCGACGGAAATGATCTGACCGGGAAGTGGCGGCCTCATCCCCAATTTCTCGCGGGCAATCTTTTCGATACGGGCGTGCGAGGCCCAGGTGCTTTGTTCGAGCTGCAACTGACCCCATTCCACGTCCAGATCACGCATCCGCTTTTGCTCGGATTCCAGCTCGATAAATAGCTTGCGCGCGCGATGCGTCGAACTGACGGCTGACAGTGCGCAGCCGACGGCGATGATCAGCAGAATGAGATTAAGGCGGGCCATCAGAGTTTTTCGGCGACTCGCAACACGGCACTGCGAGATCGCGGATTCACCGCGACCTCGGCAGACGAGGCAAAAACCGGTTTGCCGACCAGGCGAATGGCCGCCGACGGCAGATCAGCCGCGCGCACCGGTACCCCCTTGGGCGGCTGGGCTGGCGTCGCGGCCTCTTTGAGGAAGCGTTTGACGATACGGTCTTCGAGGGAATGAAAGCTGATCACGGCCAGGCGTCCACCCGGCTTTAGCCGGAACAGGCATTGCGGCAAGCTTAGCGACAGCTCCTCAAGCTCCCGATTGACGTGAATCCGTAGAGCTTGAAAGCTGCGCGTCGCCGGGTGTTGGCCCGGCTCGCGCGTCCGGACGACTTGCGCCACGAGCGTGGCAAGCTGTCCTGTGCTTGAAATACGTTGCTCGCCCCGAGCAACAACAAGCGCCTTTGCAATCGCATTAGCAAACCGTTCTTCGCCATAGTCTCGTATCACCCTCTCAATTTCAGATTGTTCTGCCCGCGCCAGAAAATCGGCTGCGGTCTCCCCCTGTGTCGTATCCATGCGCATGTCCAGCGGCGCATCGAAACGAAAACTCATGCCCCGTTCGGGCGTATCCAACTGCGGCGATGACACGCCGATATCCAGCAGAATCCCATCCACCTGCCCCACGCTCAGATCGGCCAGGACCGCATCGAGCTGACTGAAAGCGGCGTGCACCAGCGTGAAGCGTGGGTCGGCAATCGCATGACCGGCCTCGATGGCGACCGGATCGCGATCCAGTGCAATCAGCTTTCCCTGCGGCCCGAGTGCCTCGAGAATCTTCCGGCTGTGCCCGCCGCGACCGAAGGTGCCATCCACGTAGATACCGGCGGGCTTGATGGTCAATGCAGCCACGGCCTCGGCCAGCAGCACGCTGACGTGCGCACCGGTACTCACAACGCCAGGTTTTCAAGGCCAGACGGCAACAGCTTGTCGCCCAGCGCGAAGATCGCCTCCTGCTGCGCCTTCCAACCGGCATCGGACCAAATTTCGAAATGACTTCCCTGCCCGACCAACCAGATTTCCTTTTCCAGGCCGGCGTACTGGCGTAGCGCGGGGGAAATCAGCACTCGACCGGCGCCATCCAGCTCGACATCTTCGGCAAAGCCCACCAGCAGACGCCGCACCATGGCGGACTCGATCTGCAGACTGGGTGCGGCGAGGATCTGGGCGCGAATCGGCTCCCAGGCGGGTTGCGGATAAAGCAGCAAGCAACGATGAGGATGGGCGGTAACGACCAGACGGCCGCTTCCAGGTGCGCCAAGCGCATCACGATGCTTGCTCGGGACCGCCATGCGGCCCTTGGCATCGAGATTCAGCACGGCGGCGCCCTGGAACATCTCTCCCTCCTAAGGTGGATTGGGGAATTGGCTTTTTTCACCACTTTTCCCCACTGTTTCCCACTTTAGGACACTAATTGCGAGTGGTCAAGAGGGATTGCCGAATTTTCCTTGCCGTAACAATGGCTTAAGAAACTTTCTTGACGTCAATGCGCAAATTATTTATCTTGAAAAATCAACGTAGATAGAATTCAAACTGAATGTGCTTTATGAGAACCTTGGGCCAAATTCACGGGCACTTTCACGACACTTGAAACTTCATGCGTAATTTCTTGACCTGATCTTCAAGCTGCGTGAACATGCAAAGACAATGAGTACGGCCCATACCCCTGTCACCCTGCTGACGCCCGCGCCACGGCGCACCCTCCCCGGCGACTTGTGGGGTGGCTTGGCGGCAATGCTGGTGGCGCTGCCTTCGGCAATTGCCTTCGGCGTCACCATCTTTGCCCCTCTGGGCGGCTCGCTCGCTGCACAGGGGGCGATGGCAGGCATACTCGGCGCCACGGCACTCGGCTTGGTCGCCCCCGCTTTTGGCGGTAGCCAGCGCCTGATCACCGCACCTTGTGCGCCAGCCGCTGCCGTGCTTTCCGCACTGGCGATCAGCTTTACGCAACAGGGCATCGAACCGCGCGCGGTGATGTTGATGCTGGCGCTGATCGGCCTGCTGGCCGGTGGAATACAGATCGGGCTGGGGTTCGCCCGCGTTGGTCAGCTGATCAAGTTCATCCCATTCCCTGTCGTCAGCGGCTATCTGTCGGGTGTCGGCTTGATCATCATCGGCAGCCAGATTCCGAAACTTTTGGGCGCGCCCAGCGGTTCCACCCTGCTTGGTGCGTTGAGCGCGCCGACGGACTGGTCCTGGCAAAGTATCGTCGTCGGCAGCGTGGCCATCGTCACCATGCTGTTGGTGCCACGAATTACCCAAGCCATACCTGCCGCCATACTCGCGCTACTGGCCGCCATCCTCAGTTACCTCGGTCTCGGTTTGCTCGATCCCACTCTGATGGTGACCAGCAATAACCCCTTGCTAGTTGGCGATCTGGCCGCCGAGGGCGGTCTCGCCGATGCCATCCGCGAGCATTGGCGCGCCTTGAGCGGGTTGGGCTTGGATATTGTGATCAAGGTCTTGGTGCCGGCCCTGACCCTGGCCGTACTGCTTTCAATCGATACCTTGAAAACCTGCCTGGTGATCGACGCGATGACCAACTCGCACCACGACTCGGATCGCGAACTGATCGGTCAGGGACTTGGCAACATGGCATCGTCGCTGGCTGGTGGCATCCCCGGCGCTGGCACCATGGGCGCCTCGCTGATCAATATTTCCAGTGGCGGTACCACGCGCGCCTCGGGGCTGATGTCCGGGGTTTTTTCTCTCGCTGCCTTTCTGCTGCTGGCGCCCCTGATTGCCTGGGTTCCTGTTCCTGCGTTGGCTGCCATCCTGATCGTGATCGGTTTCCGCATGATCGACAGCCACAGTCTTTCCTTTTTCTACTCGGAGACCACCCGTCTCGACTTTGTCGTCATCATGGCCGTCATCTTGGTCGCCATCTTCGGCAACCTGATCGCGGCCTCGGGCGTTGGCGTGGCGCTGGCAATCATGCTGTTCATCCGCGAACAAACCCGCAGTTCCGTGGTCCGCACCAAGGTCGAAGGCCACGAGATTTTTTCCAAGCGCATTCGTGCCGAGAAGGAATTATCGACGGCCGAGCGCGACGGTGACGACACCGTGGTATTCGAGTTGCAGGGCAGTCTTTTCTTCGGCACCGCCAACCAGTTGCTGACCGCGCTGGAGCCAGAAACAGCCAACCGCAAATATGTCATCCTGAGCATGCGCCGGGTGCAATCGTTGGATGTCACCGCCACGCACGTTCTTGAGCAAATCAAGGACCGTCTTGAGGAAAACAACGCGTACCTGGTGTTTTGCGATATTCCCAAAGGGCTACCCAGCGGCCTCAAGATGAAGCGTTTCCTCAAAGACACCGGTGTGGTGCGGACGACCAACAAAGCCTTTGCCTTCCGTCAATTGGATGAAGCGCTGGAATGGGTCGATGCGCAGGAGCGGCAACAGGCATTGGAGAACACCACCGAGTCGATTCCTCTTGAGCTGCAGGACATGCCGGTCTTTGCTCGCCAATCCGCTGAAGCCATTGCCGCACTCGAGGCGGCGATGGAGTTACGTCTTATCAAGGCCGGCAAGAAGGTATTCAAGGCCGGTGCGGCCGATACCGATCTCTTTATTATTCGCCGTGGCACGGTCAAGATTACCGTGCCGATACGCAAGAAGGAAAGTTACCACCTGGCCACCAGCAGTCGGGGCGGCATCATCGGCAACATGGGCTTTCTTGATACCGAGGGGCACGCAGCGGATGCCCTGGCCTTGACCGACACGGAAGTTTACGTCTTGTCCCGCGCCAATTTCGAGGCGCTCGCCGCCAATCAGCGGGGCATCGCACTCACGGTCATGAAAGCCGTGGCGCGCAATCTGTCGACGCGCCTGCGCGTCACGATTCAGGAGTTGCAGGCGCTACGGGGCTGAACATCGCCGTCAAAAATCAGACAGGGTGAGCGATTGCCCGCTGGCGTCTTTAACGTCCATCTTGCCGATCAAGGTCTTGAGCGAGGCGACGAGCGAGGTGAGTTCCTTGGGACTCAGTTTTTCCAGGCCATCCATCAGCACCCCGCGCACCGGCATCGGCGCCTTCTTGACCAAGCGCGAGCCCTTGGGTGTCGGGAAAAGCTGAACCACACGCTGATCCTTGGCGGAACGCTCGCGCCGCATCAAATCGGCCTGCACCAGGCGCTCGACCAGATTGCTGGTCGTCGATTGATGAATCGCCATCGACTTGCCGAGTTCCGTCACGCGAATGCCCGGTTGCCCGACCACGGCAGCCAGCGCCCAGAGCTGCGCGCCGCTGATTCCCGTCTGCTTTTCCACCCACTGGAAATGACGTTTCATCGACTTGAAAATCAGCCGAAACTCTTTAAGAACTGTCATCACATCTTCAGATGTTTGATTTGCAACTTCAGCTGACATGAGAAACTCCACAATGAGTACTGCAATAGGATTGACGAGAACAAAGACGCAAAGCGGTAAGGAGTTAAGCCGGCCAGCGGTTTCTGACTTTACCGTATTTGCCGAATTCTAATTCAATCTCGTCACTTTCTGGCGAGCTACCTCTGATTGTTCCGACTTTTTGGGCTAAATTGCGCCTCATTCCCGACAAAAACCCTGATCTTTGCCCGGCTATTTCGCGGCGGAACCCAAATTACTCATGATCCATCTCACCCGATTAATTTTTGCCAGCGTCGCCTCAGGGCTGTTTCTGGCAGCTTGCAGCACCCTACCGCCGGACGCCATGCCAGCAACCGAAGACTCGCGCACCGAAGGAATCACACCGGCACTCGGTGCCAGACCCCTGCGTAACTTACCGCGCGCGACAGTCAATCCTCCGCCGCTAGAGGCATCGCGGCTACCGGTAGCAGATGCGCCACCGCCGGCCATGGAACCGCCGCCGCCCGATCCGGCGAACAATATATTCTTCGCCTCTGGCTCGGATACCATCACGCCGGCCGGACGGCGTCAGTTATCGTTGATTGCGGAAAAGATGAAGTCCAAGCCGCGCGCCGATGTCACCTTGATTGGCCACACCGATGATGCCGGCAGTTCGGAATTCAATTTGGCCCTGGCGCAGCGACGGGTCGAAGCCGTTGCCACGGAACTCCAATCTTTCGGAATTTCATCGCGCCAGATCCGTCGTGTCAGCTATGGCAATGAGGCGTCCGGAGCCTATACCTGTGCCTCGGCAAGCTGCCGTCAAAATGAACGACGCGTGGAGCTCCGCTTGTCCGGCGACTAATTCGCGCCGCCGCCAACGCGCCGTCAGTCGTCGTTGAAGTCGGTTTGCTGCAGGGCTATTTCGAGTTCCAGACGGCCGTGAGGCGAAGCCATGGCGATCAGCGTGAATCCGGGTTGGACGACGAAATCTAACGGTGGGTTAAACAGCCAGTCACCGCGCGTCCGCACCGCCAGTAGCACGTAGCTGTTGCTCTGCAATTTCAGCTCACCGAGAATCTGCGGCTGAAAGTTGGAAGGAACGACTACCTCCTCGACCCGTAGCTTGTGTTCCGAGCGCAACATTTCGTCCAGAAACGAGACGACATGGGGTCGAATCATCGCCGAGGCAATGCGCATGCCGCCGGTGAAATTGGGCGAGACGATGGCATCGGCCCCGGCTTTGCGCAGTTTTTCGACGTTACGCAGATCGTTGCAGCGCGCCACGATACGGACACTGCCCGACATTTGCCGTGCCGTCAGTGCGATCATCAGATTCCGGCTGTCATCGCCGGTGACGGCAAACAGGCCACGTGCCTCATGGATATTCGCCTCGGTCAGAATATCTTCATCGACCGCATCGCCGTGGATGTAATACATACCGGGTTTCTTTTCGGCATACTGCTCCAGCAGATCGAGTTTTTCATCAATCGCGATGTAATGACGATTGGTCGCCTCAAGCTCCTGTCCGACATTCCGTCCCACGCGCCCGTACCCGCAGAGGATGTAGTGCTTGTGGAGCTTCTTCATTGTTTTTTCCATCCGCCGCCTCCGTATCGTTTTGTCGAAATCGCTGGCCAATACGATGGCCGTGACGCTTGAAAAGAAATAGGTCATCAGGGCGATCCCGGAGAATGAGATCAACATGGTGAAGATTTCGGTTTCCGGCTTGTGCCAGATTTCCACTCCTGCGCCGTAGCCGATGGTGGCCACCATCAGGAAGGTCATGTAGAGCGCATCAATCCAGCTTGTATCCGGACCGCCAAGATAACGGTAGCCGATCATCCCGACTACCAGGATGGCGCAAAACAGCAGTAACGCAATACCCATCGAGTGCCGTGCGCGGCGGAAGACGTCTTGAGTATGGGTGCTGTAATCCATTGCGTGAACAGAGTGTGTGGGTTTCGGCGGGCGCGGCAATTTCCGCTATTCCAGTAGATTGTATCCGTAGGGCATCGCGTGAAACCAACGCGTGTGCATCCAAAGGTATCATCACCGCCATGCACTTCAATCTGCTCGCCTTGCTGTTGCTGCTTTCCACCGGAGTTCTTGGGGTGGCCATCGCGCGCCGGTTTGGTTTGCCCAGCATGCTGTCCTACCTCGTCATCGGGATTGCCGTTGGTCCGCACGGCGTTGGCCTGCTGCAGGAAACCGAGGAAGTAAAGACGCTCGCCGAATTCGGCATCGTTTTCTTGATGTTTTCGATTGGGCTCGAATTCAGCCTGCAGCACCTCAAGGCCATGCGCAGTCTGGTCTTCGGCTTCGGTTCGGCACAGGTCGTGCTCACCGCCACAGGTGCCGGTCTCATCACCTGGTTCGGTTATCAGCAGGGCTGGAAGGCTGGCATCGCGGTCGGGCTCGCGGTGGCGATGTCGTCGACGGCTATCGTCGCCCGCATGCTCTCCGAGCGCTTCGAATTGCACTCGCGCTCAGGACGACAAACCATGGGTGCGCTGCTGTTTCAGGATCTGGCCGTGGTGCCCAGCCTGATTCTGCTGCCGGCGCTGGCGGACCCCAGCGGCGACCTGGTACGGTCACTCACAATCGCCAGCATGCAGGCCGCCGCAATGCTGTTCCTGATGATCTGGATCGGCCAACGCCTGATGCGGCGCATGTACGACTCGGTCGCTCATCACCGCTCCGAAGAGTTGTTCGTCCTCACCACGCTATGGATCGTGGTCGGGCTTTCGTATGCCACCGAACAGGCCGGCCTGTCACTCGCCGCCGGCGCGTTTATCGGTGGCATGCTGATATCGGAAACCGCCTATCGACATCAGGTGGAAGCGGACATTCGCCCCTTCCGCGACATTCTGCTGGGCTTCTTTTTTATCACCGTTGGCATGATGCTCGACCTGGGTTTCGTTCTCGACAATCTGCACAAGCTTGTTCTTGCCGTCCTTTTGCTTATCGGTGGCAAGGCGATCGTTGTCCTGTTGCTGGCCTATATCGCCAAGAATCCGATGGATACCGCCTTGCGCACCGGTGCCCAGTTGGCACAGGCTGGTGAATTCGGTCTGGTGCTGATCGAGGTGGCCCGCCAACTCAAGCTGATCGAGCCTGACGTGTTCCAGGTCACGCTTTCGGCGATGCTGATCTCGATGTTTGCCGCCCCTTTCCTGATCGAGCGCACCGCTCGACTTTCCGGTGAACTGGGCAAGGGCGACTGGGCGCACAAAGCCAAGACCATCCACGATATTTCGACCAAGAGTTTTGGCCTGGAAGATCACGTCATCATCTGCGGCTACGGCCGCACCGGCGAGCAGATTGGCGAATTTCTTACCATCGAGGGCATTCCCTTTCTGGCACTCGACATTGATCTGCAACGCATTTCACGCGCCGCCGCGCGTGGTGGTGCGGTCGTGTTCGGTAATGCCGACCGCAGCGAAGTGCTGCAGGCCGCCGGTTTATCGCGGGCGCGCGGCGTCGCCATCGCCTACCCGGACCGTCATTCTGCCGAGCGCGTGCTCAAAGCCGTGCGACGCAAGCGCGAAGATATTCCCGTCATCGTGCGCACCGCCGACGATGCCGATGTTGCCCGCCTAAAGGCCGCAGGTGCCACCGAAGTGATCCCGGAAACGCTCGAAGGCAGTTTGATGATCGCCGCCGAAACCCTGGCCCAGATTGGAATTCCGATGGAACGCGCGATTGCCCATGTGCGTGACGCGCGGGCGGAACGCTATGCCTCGCTGCGTGAGTTTTATGGCAAACGCGGCAAGTAGAATTTGCAACGCTTTAGTCAGGAGAGTTGACCTTGCATACACGTTTCCCCGCACTATTCGCCACCCTCACGGCGCTGCTGAGCGCCCCGCTGATGGCCCAGGAGCCGCAGCTTTCCTCCGGCCAGACAATCTACCTGCCGGTGTATTCGCATGTTTATCACGGTGACGTGAACAAACAGGGCAAGCCGGCCGAGACGCTGGTCTCGACCCACGTCAGCATTCGCAATACCGATCCTGCGGTTGCCATTCGCCTCACGAGTGCCCGCTACTTCGATACGCAAGGTAAACAAGTGCGCAACTATCTGCCGGCAGCCGTCACGGTGCCGCCGTTGGGCACGCATGAACTGTTCGTACCGCGCAGCGATACGGCCGGTGGCTCGGGCGCCAATTTCCTGATCGTATGGACGGCGGAAGCGCCAGCGAATCCCCCGCTCGTCGAAGCGCTACACGCCGACATTCGCGAAGCCCGCACGTTGATGCTGCATACCTCAGGCGTGGTCATCAAGGTACGCTGAGTCCGGACTATTCAAAAAGTCGGCGCTGGCGACACGGCGCATCGCCTCTCACCTGATGCTGGTCCCATCAGCCCTTTACCGACGCCCCCCAGCCATCGGATTTCACCTTGCGATTTAGAAAGGATCCCTCCTTGACAGCACAAATCAGCGCAGACGGTGTTTTCTCATCCAGCCGTTTCTTCCCATTCACTCCCGAGCAGGTTCTTGCCGCGTTTGCCGATACAAACCGGCTTGCCACATGGTGGGGACCGGACGGGTTCACCAACACATTCGAGATTTGCGAGTTCAAGCCTCAGGGTCGATGGCACTTTGTGATGCACGGTCCGGATGGCAAGAATTATCGGAACGAAAATGTCTTCCTCGAAACCTCACTACCCAGAATCGTCATTCGGCACAACTCACAGCCAAACTTCACCCTGACCGTCACATTGACGGAAGATGCCGGGAACACGAACCTTGTCTGGCACCAAGCCTTCGACGATCCCCGATTCGCTGCGAACGTGGCACACATCATCGTTCCGGCGAACGAGCAGAACCTGGATCGTCTTCAAACCGTACTCTCGGTGACGACCAGGTGACGTGCCTTCTATCCGCCGGCACCCACGAGCGGTGGCAGAAAGACCTCCGTAACCAGTAGCCGCGCCGTGCCGCGCGCGAACAAGGCCCGCCGGGCCATCAGCGTCAAAGGCAGGCCATACGACGATTCGCCATACCACGATTGTGCGGCCGCATAGAGCGGATGTCGAATATCGATCCGCCGATATTGGAGCGGCCCGGCACTGACTTTCGGATCGGTGAATAACACCATGGCAAGCGCATTGCGGCCGGCGCGGCGCAAGAGGCGCGTGGCCGGGGCATTCGCCAAGGTATGGGCAAACACCCACGGCACACCGGCGACGGTGAGCACGACCTCGCGCACCATCACCGACCGGCCACAATGCCCGCTACCGGGCGCGCCGATAAACCATTCCTCATCACGATTCGGCCGGGCTCTGGTTTGACGCACGCGCAGCACCTTGGTCGCACCAAATCGCTGCAAACGGGCCGTCAACGAGGCACTTTCGCGTAACCATGGGGCGATTCCCGCTGACCGAGCAATACGCTCACCCACACCCGGGCGCAAATCAAGTGGCAGCAGCGGCAACCAACCGCCCGCATCAGGCGAATGAGCGCGGCGGTCGGGGCGGCGACGGTGAGTGCTAAGTTTCATAGGGACAAAACCCAATCAGGCTATGGTTTGGCGACGCACTTTTCGGCATTGAGTTCCTGAATCCGACGGACACTAAAACTGTCCGCCGGGCGCTCGGTGCGCTTCAAGGCGATTTCGATATCGCGTAGCTGAGCGCAATCCAGTGTCGGGTTGTGCAACAGGCGCTGGACGACAAAGCTTTCCTTGGTGCTGGCGATGATTGCCTGGATGATTTCTCGCGGCGTGGCCGGATTGTCGGCGAAGGAGCGATCGAGCCCCATGATGGTCGGCGGCCGGCGGAATAGCTCGGTCAGGATCTCCGGCGGCGTATTCGGATGACTGGCAAGCGCCTGAAAGAAATAGTCCGGATACGAATGCGTGCGGTAAATCCGCGTCAGTGTCTCGGCCCGACAGTTCGGGTTTCTGACGGCGGACAAGGCAATGCCGAGATCGTCGTGGGCCGCGAGTTGATCCAGCGTGTCGGCTGCAACAAAGGGGCTTTCCAGAATTGGCAACAGATAATTTCGGTCATCCGCGTGCTCACGGATCAGTCGGGCAAGGGTTTCCGTTTCGTGACCGGGGGCTTGCGGGAGCGCCGCGCGAATCGCCTGCCGATTGCGATCGATCGCAGCAAGACTCGCCCGATGCTGTTCGTCTCGGCTGGCGTTGAGTGCAATGCTCTGAAAACCCTGAAACACCAGCAGCGCCGGCACCGCCAGCGCGAGGACCAGGCAAATCCAGGCCAGCAGCCGTAACAGCGGCCGCTGGGCGCCACGCAAGTTGCCAAACAGCCAGGCCATTACTGCGGCAAACAGGGCGTAGAAGGGTAAAAACAAAATGCCGATAGCGGCGGTGGATGAGCGCGACTGAAAAATTGCCCATACGCCGACGCCGGCGACGGCCAGAAACATTCCCGTCGCCAGACCGAGCCCGCGCCAGCGCTTTTTCAGCGCCAGAAAAACCCCGCCACCGAGGATGAACAGCAGGAACGCGATCAGCAATCCGGGCATACGAGTCGTAGCGTTATGGCGTGTGAGGGGGAATTGATCCGGAAAAATAGCCCAAATCCGAGGCTTTGGCACGAAATCTGCAATTTGTTGCTCAAGCACCCAAAAGATACGTGCGAAATGACCGTTAATCCAGTTATTGCCGCCACTCTTCTAAAAAGGCGGCATCCTTTGCCGGAGATCTTCATGCAAAAAGCCAGTTCGAGAAAATCAGCAGTTCTCCCCCTTGGGATCAAGAATCGGATTCAAACCGAATTGCCGGCCCTGGTGGCGTTGACCGCGATCGGCGAGCCGTGGTTTTCTGGCCAACACCAGTCGGATTTGCTCGCAGTTGGGTTGGTCGTCGGCGTGATGGCGCCGGAAGACAGTCTGCAAACGCAGTGTGCCGCCGAATTGCAGCGCCTGTGCGAACAAGTGATCACGATCGAGAACAAGGTCGAGATCGCCCTCAACCTCGCCGAATGTCTACCGTGGCTGCAGATGCAGCCCAATCATCGGGTTCAGCGCGCGTTACAACTTGTCATTTCGCAGCGTTGCCGGCAGGCGGCTTAAGTCAGAAAACAACCTTTCAATCAGCGTCATCAGCGTCTGTAACGTCTCCGGCCGCCGTCTCGCCAGCACCGACTTTTTCAGCCCCTTCGACCAGTTGTCGCAGTTGGCGAAATAGTTCGCGAAAGGCGCGCGGCGGCTTTTGCTGCTCGATTTCCTTTAACGCGTTGCGGCGCAATTGACGTAAATACTGGATATCGGCATCCGGGTAGTCGCGGCCAATCTCGGCGAACACGGCATCGTCTGCCATCAGACGTTCGCGCAGCTTTTCCAGATGATGCTGGCGCGCGGTGGCAGCCGCCGAGACACCCTTGACTTCATCCAGCGCCGCTTGCAGCGGTTCGGTATCGACACTGCGCATAAGCTTGCCGATCAATTGCATCTGGCGCCGTCGGGCGCCGTGCTGGGTGAAGCGCTGGGCATCGCGCAAGGCTTCACGCAGATTGTCGGGGATGTCGATTTTCTTCAGGCGTTCCGGCGATAAGGCGACCAGTTCCTCGCCCATATCCTGCAGCGCGGTACTCTCGCGCTTGCGCTGCGATTTGCTCGGGCCGGCCCAAAAAAATTCGGTTTCAGTATCGTCAGATTCCACGGGTAAGATTCGGGTCTTGTTCATGGTGAGGATTGTCGCATGTCCCAAGGGTTCAGCCATTCCCGGCCGGTGCTGAAAGCGCTTGCCCAGCAAGTACTCGATTACGCTGCCAAAGCAGGCGCTACCGCGTGCGAGGTGGATGTTTCAGAGGGTTTTGGACAATCGATCACCGTGCGCCGGCAAGCGGTCGATACCATTGAGTACAACCGCGACAAGGGGCTCGGCATCACGGTCTACCTCGGTCAGCGCCGTGGCCACGCCAGCAGTTCGGATTTTTCCGAACATGCCATGCAGGCCACCGTCGATGCGGCCCTGGCGATTGCCCGCTTCACGGCCGAAGATGATTGTGCCGGCTTGCCTGACGCCAGTTTGCTGGCGAAAAAGTCGATGAATCTCGACTTATTCCATCCCTGGGATGTTTCGGTCGAGCAGGCCATCGATATTGCGGCACGCTGTGAACAGGCCGCGTTCGATGTCAGCCCGCTGATCAAGAACTCCGAAGGCGCGAGCGTTTCAGCGCAGCAGTCACAGTTCATCTCGGCCAACAGCCTGGGTTTCATGGACGGCTTTGCGACCACGCGCCATTACGTTTCCTGTTCGGTAATCGCCGGCGAAGGCGACGACATGCAGCGCGACGACTGGTACGTTTCCGAGCGTGATGCGGCCTTGTTCAAGGATCCCGCCGCGATTGGCGATTACGCCGCGCGCCGTGCGCTCTCTCGCCTGGGTGCGCGCAAACTGTCGACGCGCAAATGCCCGGTGATCTTTGAAGCGCCGCTGGCGACCGGTCTGATCGGCAATTACGTGTATGCCGTATCCGGCGGCTCGCTGTACCGCAAGACCTCGTTCCTGCTCGACAGCCTGGGCAAACAGATATTCCCCGACTTCATGCAAATCAGCGAACGGCCACATCTGAAAGGCGCCATGGCATCCTCGCCCTTCGACGATGACGGTGTCGCCACGAAAAATCGAGAAGTGGTCAAGAATGGCCATGTCGAGGGCTATTTCCTCTCAACCTACTCGGCGCGCAAGCTGGGCATGCAGACGACGGGTAACGCCGGCGGTTCGCACAACCTCTTGGTCAAATCGGGAAAACACAACCTGGACGGCCTGTTGCGGGAGATGGGCAAAGGACTTTTGGTCACCGAATTGCTTGGCCAGGGCGTGAACTACGTAACCGGTGACTACTCACGTGGCGCGGCGGGATATTGGGTCGAAAACGGCAAGATCGCTTATCCGGTGCATGAGATCACCATCGCCGGCAACCTCAAGCAGATTTTTGCAGACATCGCCGAGATCGGCACGGATACCGTGGCCCGTGGTTCGAAGCAAATCGGGTCGGTGCTAATCGATCGCATGACCATCGCCGGAAATTGAGCTTCTTACGGCGACAGGGCGCTATCGATATCGGCCCGATTGCGCTCGTCAACGTAAACATGGCTCGGCTCTGACTTGCTGTCGGGGAAGCAACTAACCACCACATTGCTGATCGGGGCTGCTTTGCTTAGCACCTCAACGGCACAGCGGCCGTAGGCGCTCTCAATCGTCGCCAGCAGGTTGCGCGCATACGGCGTCGCCAGCCGACCGTCGAGTATCAGATTAGCCAGCAGCACACCGCCGGGTTTTAGCGCGCGGCGCGTCGTGCGCCAGAATTCGCGAGTGACCAAATCCGCCGGAATCGAGGTGCGGGCGCTGAACACATCGACGACGATGGCATCGTAGTATTGGGTGGTCTTGGCCACATGGGCGCGCGCATCGCCGACAATGAATTCGCCCTGTATCGGCTCCTTGAGAAACTGCGTTTCGGCGATTTCGCGAATCGATGGATCGATGTCGATGTAGGTATAACGGTTGGTCGGTTCGCGATGCGAAAGTGTAAAGCCGCCGGCACCCAGAACCAGAATATCGCGGTCAGCAAACGCCAGGTCCTTGAGCAGAATATGGCGCATGTGTTCGATGTACCGCGCATACGCCGGCGGCGTGCTTTCGTCGATCATCGAGGCGATCTGCTGGTTGACGCTGAAGGAACGCGGCGCCGTCATGTCATTGCGACCCACCGCCTCGACGGCGTAATCGGCATAGGCGGTATCGGCGCGGTTGCGGTCGCGCAGATTGACGACGACGGCGATGGCCGCGACGATGATCAGCAAGAGGGCACTGGCCACACGGGGCGGTTGCACCAACGCCGCGCCCAGCACCAGCAGCAGGGCGCCGAACAAAACGGCTGACCAAACGCCGAAGGCCTGCATCATGCCCAACGAGAGGGTGATCGAACCAAGAAAACTCCCCAGGGTGGACCAGTACAACGCTCGCCCGGCCGCTTCGCCACTGCGCTCGGCGTGCATCAGGTTGGTGAGTATCGGCACCGTCTGACCCAGTAGCCAGGCCAGCGGGCCGAGCACCGTCGCGATGAACAGCAGGTAGGCCAGCAGCGTCGGCGCGCTGGCAAAAATCGCATCGACACTGCCACCGGCCAATCCGGCACCCATCAGAGTCGCCGAAATCATGAGATTGCGCGCCACGACGCCACGGAAGTCGGTTGCCACGCGGCTGCCTGAGTGATAGCCAAGCGCCAACGCGAGCAGGAAAAATCCGATGGTCGGCGCAGTCACGACGATCGAACTACCAACGTGTGGAATCAGGCGCCGCAGGGCGATGACTTCGGCGCCGAGAGAGCAGTAGCCTTCGATGAAAACGATGGTGAACAGGAGGTGCGGCGACATGGCGGCAGGATACCTTGCGGCGACACGAAATCGTCTTGACGAGTGCCGTTAGCTATATCCTTTGGTGTAGTATTTCAAAACGGTCCGCAACCGGGACCGCCGCTGTTGAAAGTCGTCAATACGAGAACACAAAACCAAGGAGACGCAAACTATGGAACGACGGAAATTTTTGCAACACGCTGGCTTGACCGGCATCTTGGCTGCGGGCGCCGCGCCGGCGATTGCCCAGTCCGCCCCCACGATCAAGTGGCGTTTGACCTCAAGCTTCCCCAAGAGCCTGGATACGATTTACGGCGGTGCCGAGGTGCTGGCCAATCGCGTCAAAGCCATGACCGGTGGCAAATTCGACATTCAGGTTTTCGCCAGCGGCGAAATCGCCCCCGGTCCGCAGGCGTTGGACGTTACCCAGAACGGTACTGTCGAGTGCTGCCATACCTGCTCCTATTACTTCGTCGGCAAGGACAAGACCTTCGCCTTCGGCACCGCCGTACCCTTCGGCATGAACGCTCGCCAGATGAACGCCTGGATCTACTACGGCGGTGGCCAGAAGCTGCTTGATGACTTTTACAGCAACTACAACGTCGTCTCCTTCGCTGGCGGCAACACCGGCGTGCAGATGGGCGGCTGGTTCCGCAAGGAGATCAAGACGCTGGCTGACGTTAAAGGTCTCAAGATGCGCATCGCAGGCCTCGGCGGTGCCGTATTTTCCTCGCTGGGTGCCGTGCCGCAGCAGATCCCGGGCTCGGATATCTACCCCGCACTGGAAAAAGGTACTATCGATGCGGCCGAATGGGTCGGCCCCTATGATGACGAGAAGCTGGGCTTCTTCAAGGTCGCCAAGAACTACTACTTCCCGGGTTGGTGGGAGCCGGGTCCGGTCATTCACTTCTTCGTGAACAAGGATCAGTGGGCCAAGCTGCCGAAGGAATACCAGGAAATCTTCCAGGCCGCTGCGTACGAAGCCAACGTGACGATGATGGCTGAATACGACCACAAGAACCCGGCGGCGCTGCGCCGCCTGGTCGGTCAAGGGGTCAAGCTCAAGAAGTATTCGAAGGATATTCTCGAATCCGCCTACAAGGCCGCCGTCCAGCTCTACTCCGACGAGTCGGCAAAGAACCCAGCCTTCAAGAAGATCTATACCGAGTACCTCGCCTACCAAAAGACGCAGAATCAGTGGTTCAGCGTCGCAGAGCTGGGTATGGATGACTTTCTGCAGAAAAAAATCCGGTAGCAATCCATCCGGTAGTTTCGCTTGCCCCAATAAAAATCCCCGCTGCGGCGGGGATTTTTATTGGCCTTTGAACGGATAAAAGTCGGCGCTGGCGAGACGGCGCCGACCCTCGTTGCTACTGCTTTTTGTTGGCGTCCTGGAGCGATTTCGTCAGGGCATCGCCATCGTCGTCCTCGTCTTTATTTTCCTCGTCGGAAGTGTTGGACTGGTCAGCATCTGCGTCCTCCTGCAACATTTTCTCGATGTTGATGGACTCGCCTTGCAGGTTCATTTCCGCTTCCGTCATTTGCTTGTCGTGACCAACCAGTTCGGGGAAGGCGATGACCAGGCCGACCATGATGATCTGGATCACCACGAAGGGAATCGCGCCCCAATAGATCTGGCCGGTGGTGACCGGTTCGGTGAGCTTGCCGGTGTGACTATCCTTGTACGGCGAGTTGGGTGCCACCGAGCGCAGGTAGAACAAGGCAAAGCCAAACGGCGGGTGCATGAACGAAGTCTGCATGTTGATCGCCAGCAGGATGCCGAACCAGATCAGGTCGATGCCGAGTTTGTCCGCGACTGGTCCGAGTAGCGGCACGACGATGAAACACAACTCGAAGAAGTCGAGGAAAAAGGCGAGGAAGAAGATCAGCGCATTCACGACGATCAGGAAGCCGATCTGTCCGCCGGGGAGATCGCTGAGCAGATGTTCGACCCACTTGTGACCGTCGACGCCGTAGAAGGTCAGGCTGAAGACACGGGCGCCGACGAGAATAAAGACCACGAAGGTAGTGAGCTTGGCGGTGGAATCCATCGCCTGTTTGAGGAGACTCCAGCTCAGGCGCCGTCTGGCGACGGCCATGATCAGTGCACCGGCGGCACCCATGGCGCCGCCCTCGGTCGGAGTGGCGATACCGATGAAGATGGTACCGAGCACCAGGAAGATCAGTGCTAGTGGTGGAATCAGGACGAAAGTCACCTTTTCCGCCATCTTCGACAGCAAGCCGAGCTTGAGCACCCGGCTGGCAACGGCCAGCGAAAAGGCAACGGCCATGCCGATACTCATGGCGATGACGATCAACTCATCGGTCGGCTTGTCCGCCGGCTGTTGCAGCGACCAAAACATCGCCGCACCGACTGAAATCACCGTCAGGACAAACAGCGAAGCTCCGCCGGATTTGCCGCTGGCCTCGCGGAAGACGCGCGCCTCAGGGGGGAGCGCGGGGGCGGCTTTGGGGAAGAAAATGGTGATGCCCATCACATACGCGAGGTACAGACCGGTCAGTACGAAGCCTGGTACGAATGCACCCTTGTACATATCGCCAACCGATTTCCCGAGTTGGTCGGCAATGATGATCAGCACCAGCGATGGCGGAATGATCTGCGCCAGCGTACCGGAGGCAGCAATGACGCCTGAAGCGAGGCGGCGGTCATAGCCGTAGCGCAACATGATGGGCAGCGAGATCAGGCCCATCGAGATCACCGACGCTGCCACCACGCCGGTTGTCGCAGCGAGCATGGCGCCGACCAGGATGACCGCGTAAGCCAGACCACCGCGCACCGGACCGAACAACTGGCCAATGGTTTCGAGCAGGTCTTCGGCCATGCCGGAGCGTTCCAGAATCAAGCCCATGAAGGTGAAAAACGGGATCGCCATCAGCGTGTCGTTGTTCATCACGCCGCCGAAGATGCGCTCCGGCAAAGCCTGGAAGAAGGTGGGCTGGAACAGGCCCAGCTCGATGCCGATCCAGCCGAAGATCACGCCATTGGCGGCCAACGAGAAGGCCACCGGAAAACCGACCAGCAGGAAAAAGATCAGCGAGGCAAAAATGATCGGCGCCATGTTGGCGATCAGAAATTCGGTCACTTGGCGGCTCCTTCGTGGTGACGATCGGCAACCATTTCATGGTTGGCCTCGACATAGCTGACGACTTCACCGCCAACATGGTGCTTCTTGATGGCTTCCGCCAACTCATCCTCGGCACTGGGGCCGGCCTGCTTGAGGAGCGAGTTAGGTCCGGCACCGGTCAGGAAAGCGATGCGCTTGGTCAGCTCTGAGACGGCTTGCAGGATCAGCAAGGCGAAGCCGACCGGAAGCATGAGCCGCACCGGCCAGCGGATGAGGCCGCCCGGATTCGACGACATTTCGCCCGAGTTCCACGCATTCATGAACACCGGCCACGAAAAGTACAAAATGATGGCGGCCATTGGCAACAGGAAGACGACGAAGCCGAAGACATCGATCCAGTTCTGGGCGCGCTCGGAAAAGCGGCCAACAACGACGTCGATGCGAATGTGCTCGTTGCGCTTCAGCACATAGCCGGAGGAAAACAGAAAAATCGCCGAGAACAAATACCACTGAATTTCCAGCATGCCATTTGAACTGAGATTGAAGGCGAAACGGAAGAGCGCATTGCCGGCACTGATCACCACCACGATCAGCACCAGCCAGATGGTGGCGCGGCCGACGCGTTCGTTGAGGCCATCGATCAGGCCAGATAACTTCAATAGTCCTTGCATCGTGTGTTTCTCCTCTCGGATACCTTGAAAAGCGTACCGCTGATTTACAAACTGCCGCCAAGTTTAACCACAACTGCTCCCTTTAATCTCGGGTTGTGGAAAGCCGCATTCGTTCGTGCAGGGTTTGCGCGGCGGGGCGCAAAGGTGCACGGGAATTTGTCCACGCGCCCTGCCATTTTGGCGTCAAGCCACGCAATCGCGTGGCGAAAAAGCCGAAGATCCGATACAGCAGTGGCCGCGCATACAACCCGGCCCAGAGTTTGAAAGCCATCGATTGCAGCGGCCTGCGCCCACTGCCGGCAGCGGGCAGTTGTATGCCGCCGGCGGTGCCTTGGCTCTGGCGCCGCAACTGCATCAGGATGTCCGGAATCGGGATCTTTACCGGGCAGACTTCGCCGCAGGCGCCGCACAGGCTAGAGGCGGTGACCAGATCCTTGGTCGCGTCGAGCCCCAGCATGTGCGGCGAAACCATCTTGCCGATCGGGCCGGGATAGGTGGTGCCGTAGGCGTGGCCGCCGATGCGGGTATAGACGGGGCAGTGGTTCATGCAGGCACCGCAGCGGATGCACTGCAGCGTGGCGCGCAGGCGTTCGTCGGTGTACATCTGGCTGCGGCCGTTGTCGAGCAGCACCAGGTGCACTTCCTTCGGCCCGTCCAGTTCCCCTTCGCGGCGCGGCGAGGAAATCCAGTTGAAATAGGTGGTGATCGCCTGCCCGGTGGCCGAGCGGGTCAGCAGGGCCATCAGCGGCGGTAAGTGTTCCAGCTTTTCCACCACTTTCTCGATGCCGGTGATGGCGATATGCACCTCGGGTACGGTGGTGCACATGCGGCCGTTGCCTTCGTTCTCGACCAGACACAAAGTGCCGGTCTCCGCAATGGCGACATTGACGCCGGAGAGTCCGACTTTGGTGTCGCGGAACTTCTCGCGCAGCACGCGGCGGCCGATCTGGATCAGCTCGTCGACCGAGTCGGTGTAAGCGACGCCCGGTACCTTCTCGGCAAACAAGCGCGCGATTTCTTCCTTGGTCTTGTGGATCGCTGGCATGATGATGTGCGACGGTTTCTCACCGGCGAGCTGGACAATGTATTCGCCCATGTCCGATTCCAGTGCACCGATCCCGGCGGCTTCCAGCGCGTGGTTCAGCTCGACTTCCTCGCTGACCATGGACTTGCCCTTGACGACGAGATCGCCACCTGCTTTGCGCGTGATGTCGATGATGATCTGGCAGGCTTCTTTCGGCGTTTCGGCCCAATGCACCTGAATCCCATTTCTGGTCAGATTGGCCTCAAGTTGTTCCAGGAGATCAGGCAGGCGTGCCAGGCTGTATTGGCGGATGGCTTCGCCTTGGGTGCGAAGGGCTTCGAAGGCATCGAGGTCGGGAAACTGCGCCGCGCGCTTGGCCATGAGGAAATCCATGGCGCCACGGAAACTGGCACGCAGGACCGGATTGGCGACGACGCGGCGGGCGTTCTCGTGGAAGGTGATGGGGGCGTTCATGCGGCGCCCTCCGTCAATAGCACAACGAGTTCTTTTGGACCATGCGCGCCGTAGGCCAGGGTTTGCTGGATGTCCGCGGTTTTCGAGGGGCCGGTGATGAAAACCAAATTACTCGGCATCGCCACCTGCCAGCCCTCGCTGGCTACGGCGGACTGCAGCGTGGGCAGAATGCGATTGACGTTGAGTACGCAGAAATGGATAGGCGGCACCAGCGAGAGTGTGCGCGGCGTGGTGCGTGGATCGATCTGGAATAGCGTCCCGGTGTCGGCGATCGCGCCGTCGGCAATGGTCAAACCGGCGTCGGTGTCGTCGAATAACTCGCGCTTGAAGTTCTCGATCGGCTGCTCAAACTTTCGTAGTTCGGGACCGTTGGGCCAGGGCATCAGATCGGACTGCGGTGGCAGCACGAGGTGACGGACGTTCTTTGCGGCGCAAATTTCGGCCAGCGTTTGACGCCAGTCGCCCGCGCGCGTATCGATTACTTCGGCGTGAAAAGTTTCGCTGCCGCGCCGGAAGCTGGCGATGGCATCATCGAGCGCGAGGCTTCCGGATATAGCCGAAAAAGTCGGCGCTGGTGGGACGGGGAGGTCATTTGGCCGGAGGTGGCCCGAAGAGGCTACGGCGCTTGGGTGGCTTCGTAAGCGACCCAGGATGCGTTCGCGGGCGGTGTTCATGCGCCCTCCTTCACTTTGTTCCAGAAGTAGGTCGCAATATGCTGGCCGCGCAACGCCGAACCGCGTTTTTCCAAGGTGCCGTTGAGATTCAGCAAGCAACCGGCATCGGCCGACACCAGCGTCGTGGCGCCGGTCGCTTCCAGCGCATCGGCTTTGTCACTGGCCATCGCCGCCGAAATTTCCGGATGTTTGACCGAAAAGCTGCCACCAAAGCCGCAGCATTCGGCTTCGTGTTCTTGTTGCTTGACCTCGACATCGCCGAATTTCGCCAGCAGCGCCCTGGCATGCACGTGCGTGTTCATTTCACGCCGCGCCGAGCAGGACGTATGCAGCACGACGGTTTCGGGCTTCTGCTTGGCTGACGGCTTCCATTCGACGTGCAGAACATTGAGCAGAAACTCGGTCAGTTCGAAGGTGCGCGAGGCGATCGACTCGGCGCGCGGCAAGTTCGTCAAATCGTCGGCAAACAGGCGCGGCCAGTGGTGGCGCATCATTCCGGCGCAGGAACCGGACGGCACAATCACCGGCCAGGTGCCGGGAAACAGGGTGAGTTGCGCCTTCGCCACGGCGCGCGCCTCATCCGGAAAGCCCGAGGTGTAGGCCGGCTGCCCGCAGCAGGTCTGATCCTGCGGGTAATGCACGCGGATGCCTTCGCGCTCAAGCAGTTGCACGGCGGAAACACCGGCTTCGGGATCGAACAGATCCAGCACGCAGGTACCGAACAGATAGACGTCGGACGGCTTCTCGGAATAGCGCCGTGGTGAATTATGCGCAGCAGTCACGCGAGCCTCCTCCGTTGTAAATTTCTATTGGTTCTGTCGCCAGCCCGATTTCACCATGAAAATCGACCTGTGGGCGCCGGGTTATCATCAAGACCCATTTTCTGCTGGATTCAAGCATTGCCTCTCATGACTACCCGCTTCTGCATTATTCGCCACGGCGAGACCGACTGGAACACCGAAAAGCGCCTGCAAGGGCATGTCGACATCAGCCTCAACGCGATGGGTGAGGCACAGGCACGCTCGGTGCGTCCGGGTCTGGCCGGCCAGGTATTCGCTGCGGCCTACAGTTCCGATCTTGAGCGCGCCTGGCGCACGGCCGAAATCGCCACCGAAGGACTCGACATCGCCGTCTTGCCAGCACCGACTTTTCGTGAGCGCCACTACGGCGTGTATCAAGGGCTGACACCGGCGGAAGCACTGGCGCGCCATCCCGACGTCCATCGCCATCACACCGCGCGCAGTCTGGATTACGACTATGAGACGGGCGAATCCCTGCTTCGCTTTGCCGCACGCGTCATGGATGGTTTCGCCGAACTGGCGGCTCGTCATCGCGGCGAGAACGTGCTGGTTTTCACGCATGGCGGCGTACTCGACATCATTTATCGCGCTGCCGTCGGCCAGGATCTGGAAGCACCGCGTGATTTCAGCATTCCCAACGCCGCCTTGAACTGGCTCGAATGCCGCAATGGCGACTGGAGCCTGATCTCGTGGGCCGATACCTCCCACCTAGACCGCGCGCTGGATGAGGTGGCGGAGTAAAATCTTGCCTTTGTTTCCCCTCTTTTTTCAGGAACCGCCATGTTCTCCAAACAAAACACCCTAGCCAAGACCGATCCCGAACTTTGGGCCGCGATCAGCGACGAAACCCGTCGCCAGGAAGATCACATCGAACTGATCGCCTCCGAAAACTACGTCTCCCATGCCGTCATGGAAGCCCAAGGTTCGCAGCTGACCAACAAGTACGCCGAAGGCTATCCGGGCAAGCGTTACTACGGTGGCTGTGAGTACGTGGACCGAGCCGAGCAACTGGCGATCGATCGCGCCAAGAAATTGTTTGGTGCCGATGCCGCCAACGTCCAGCCGAATTCCGGCTCGCAGGCGAACCAGGCTGTGTTCTTGGCTTTTCTGCAGCCGGGCGACACCATCCTGGGCATGAACCTCGCTGCGGGCGGCCATCTGACCCACGGCATGGCACTCAACATGTCGGGAAAATGGTTCAAGGTTGTGCCCTACGGACTCGATGCCAAGGAAGACATCGACTACGCCGAAATGGAGCGTCTGGCGCGCGAGAACAAGCCGAAACTGATCATCGCCGGCGCCTCGGCGTTTGCGTTGAAAATCGATTTCCCGCGCTTCGCCAAGATCGCCAAGGAAGTCGGCGCCATCTTCATGGTCGACATGGCGCACTACGCCGGCCTCGTCGCCGCCGGTTACTACCCGAACCCGGTACCGCATGCCGATGTCGTCACCTCGACCACGCACAAGACCCTGCGCGGCCCACGTGGCGGCTTGATTCTGATGAAGGCCGAGCATGAGAAGGC
This sequence comes from Propionivibrio dicarboxylicus, assembly GCA_945902805.1. Taxonomy (GTDB): domain Bacteria; phylum Pseudomonadota; class Gammaproteobacteria; order Burkholderiales; family Rhodocyclaceae; genus CAMDMZ01. The sequence goes on from CAMDMZ010000001.1 coordinate 190,752, forward strand.
GATCAATTCCGCGATCTTCCCCGGCCTGCAAGGTGGCCCCCTGGAACACGTAATTGCCGCCAAGGCCGTGGCCTTCAAAGAGGCCATGACACCCGACTTCAAGCATTACCAGGAGCAGGTGATCGAGAACGCGCAAGTGATGTGCAAAGTGCTCAAGAGCCGAGGCCTTCGCATCGTCTCCGGCCGCACCGAATCGCACGTTTTTCTGGTTGATCTGCAAGCCAAGAACATCACCGGCAAGGATGCCGAAGCCGCCTTGGGCAAGGCACACATCACGGTGAACAAAAACGCCATCCCGAACGATCCGCAAAAGCCATTCGTTACCAGCGGTGTGCGGATCGGTACGCCGGCGATGACCACGCGTGGTTTCACCGAAATCGAAGCCGAGCAAGTGGCCAATCTGATCGCCGACGTACTCGACGCGCCCGCTGACGAAACCGTGCTAAGCAAGGTGCGCAACCAGGTTGCCGCCTTGTGCAAGAAGTTCCCGGTTTACGGAGCCTAATCGGTGAAATGTCCGTTCTGCGGGGACGAAAACACGCAGGTCGTTGATACGCGCGAAAACGACGATGGCGACACGGTTCGTCGTCGTCGTCGCTGCGCGGCCTGCGACAAGCGCTTCACCACCTACGAACGGGTCGAACTGCAACTGCCACAGGTAGTCAAGAAAAACGGCAGCCGCACCGACTACCAGCGCGACAAGCTCAAAGCCAGCATGATGCTCGCCTTGCGCAAACGACCGGTGACCACGGAAAGCATCGATGGTGCGCTGGATCGCATTGAAGAAAAGCTGGTGCAATCGGCCGAACGCGAAGTCGCCTCCGACCGCATTGGCGAACTGGTGATGCGCGAACTGAAGAAGCTGGACAAGATTGCCTACATCCGCTTCGCCTCTGTGTATCGCAATTTCGAGGATGTCGATGCCTTTTCCGATGTCATTCGCGAAGTGCAAAAGCCGCGCCGGCGCCCCGCTGAGACGTGACATTTTCGGCCACTGATCACGCCTGGATGGCGTGCGCTTTGCAACTCGCGCAACGCGGACTGAATACCACGACGCCGAATCCTCGCGTCGGTTGCGTCATCGTGCGCGATGGCGAACTGCTCGCCGAAGGCTGGCATGAAAAGGCCGGCGGGCCGCATGCCGAAGCCGCCGCGTTGCAAAAAGTCGGTTCTGGCAACACGGCGGGAACGACGGCCTACGTCACGCTCGAACCCTGCTCGCATCATGGCCGCACGCCGCCCTGCGCCGATGCCCTGATTGCCGCTGGGGTCGCGCGGGTTGTGGCGGCCATGGCGGACCCGAATCCGCTGGTTGCCGGCAATGGCCTGGCCAAATTGCGTACCGCCGGCGTCAAAGTCGACTCCGGCCTGCTTGAGGCCGAGGCGCGCGAACTCAATATCGGCTTTATCTCGCGCATGACACGCGGCCGGCCCTGGCTGCGTCTGAAAGTCGCGGCCAGCCTGGACGGAAAAGCCGCGCTCAACAACGGTAACTCGCAATGGATCACCGGCCCGGCGGCGCGTCTGCATGCGCATGCATGGCGCGCACGTAGCTGCGCCATGCTGACCGGAATCGGCACGGTCAAGGACGACAATCCGCGCCTAAATGTGCGCGACATCCCGTGTTCGCGGCAACCGTTGCGGGTGGTGATCGATAGCCGTTTGGAAACGCCGCCCAACGCGGCCATTCTGGCGGGCGGCGGTACCCTCATCGCCTGCGCGCTGGATGCGCCGGAACGCCGTACCGCGCTGGAAGCGGCGGGGGCCGAGATCGTGGTGCTACCGAATGCTCACGGCAAGGTCGATTTAGCAGCCTTGTTGCAAGAACTCGGTCGACGCGGGATCAACGACGTCATGGCCGAAGCCGGCACGCGACTCAATGGCTCGCTGTTGCGCGAAGCGTGTGTCGACGAGTTACTGATCTATCAGGCGCCGCTGCTGCTGGGCGACTCCGCACGCGGCATGTTTGGCCTGGCCGAGCTCACCGAACTCTCTGGCGCCAAGCACCTTAACGTACTCGAGCGCCGTCTCGTCGGCGCCGACTTTTTCTTGCGGGCAAGACTGGAATGACACTTGAAACGGATATCGAAGAAGAACAACCCCATCGCGATTTTTCGGGTCGCCGCTTATTGATCAATTTGTTCCGGATTGCCCACGTTGCTGGCCTGGCCGGCGTCTCGGGTTGGGTCTTGGTCGGCGATGTTGGGGGCAATGCCAGTCTCGTCGTCAATGGCGCCGCGTTCGCGTTTTTGCTGGTCGCCTCGGGGCTGGGAATTCTTGGGATCGACGCCTGGTCCAATCCAAACCATTTTCGCCAGATCAACGGCCTCGCCATGGTGGTTAAGCTGATCCTGGTTGGGCTGATGGTGGCGTGGCCAGAAGCACGCCTGCCCTTGTTCTGGGCCATCCTGGTGTATTCGGTAGCGATCAGCCATGCGTCGGGGCGCATCCGCCATAAGCGGCTGTTTTAACCCGTGCAACGGCTTTGGCCACAAGCGGATGATCCGGGACAGGATTTCCGCCGTCCTGCCAGCACCGACTTTTCAGTCGCTACACGTTGAACAAGAAATTTAGTACGTCGCCGTCTTTTACGACGTATTCCTTGCCCTCGGCGCGCATCTTGCCCGCTTCCTTGGCTCCCGCTTCGCCCTTGTAGGTAATGAAGTCGTCGAAGGCGATGGTCTGGGCGCGGATAAAGCCTTTTTCGAAATCGGTATGGATTACGCCGGCGGCTTGGGGTGCGGTGTCGCCCTGATGAATGGTCCAGGCACGGACTTCCTTGACGCCAGCGGTAAAGTAGGTTTGCAGGCCGAGGATATGGTAGCCGGCACGGATCAAACGATTCAGGCCGGGCTCGTGAAGGCCCATCTCGCTGAGAAACATTTCCTTGTCTTCATCGGCAAGATCGGCGATTTCCGCTTCGATCGCGGCGCATAGGGCAACCACATCGGCGCCTTCCTTGGCGGCATGGGCGCGCACGGCGTCGAGATGCGGATTGTTCTCGAAGCCGCCTTCCTTGACGTTGGCCACATACAACACCGGCTTGGCGGTAATCAGGAAGAACTGACGCAGGTTGAGCTTTTCCTCTTTCGAGAGGTCGAGCGCGCGCACCGGCTTGCCTTCGTTCAATTGCGCGAGACATCTTTCCAGCACAGCAACCAGCACCTTGGCTTCTTTGTCGCCGCCCGATTTAGCCTGTTTGCTCAGCCGATTCACCGCCTTTTCGACCGTCGCCATGTCGGCCAGGGCGAGCTCGGTATCGATCACTTCGATATCGTCGAGTGGATCGATCTTGCCCGCCACATGAACCACGTTATCGTCCGAAAAGCAGCGCACGACATGCACGACGGCATCGGTTTCACGAATATTGGCGAGAAACTGATTGCCCAGACCCTCGCCCTTGCTGGCGCCGGCCACCAGGCCCGCGATATCGACAAACTCAACGATGGCTGGCTGGATTTTCTGCGGTTTGACGATGGCTGAAAGCGCATCCAGGCGTGCGTCCGGCACTTCGACGATACCGACATTGGGCTCAATGGTGCAGAAGGGATAGTTTTCCGCCGCGATGCCCGATTTGGTCAGGGCGTTGAAGAGGGTGGATTTGCCAACATTGGGCAGACCGACGATGCCGCATTTGAGGCTCATGGTGTCTCTTTCGGGTTGTCTTTGGGTGTTTCTTGGGGTTGGTCCGGCTTGGGTGCCGGCGGTTTCGAATTCAGCCGTTGCGTGGCGCCGTTGAAATCGGCCTTGGCCAGCAACGGCCAGGCTAGCAGAGCGCGATCAAGGGCGGCGTCGATATCCGCGCGTTCTTCTTTACGCGGCGGCTTCAGGACGTAATTCGCCACTTCGTTGCGGTCGCCAGGATGACCGATGCCGACGCGCAGGCGCCAATAATCTTGTGTGCCCAAGTGGGCGGTGATGTCCTTGAGGCCATTGTGGCCGCCGAGACCACCGCCGAACTTGAGCCGCATCTGACCCGGCGGAAGATCGAGTTCGTCATGCACCACCAGCATTTCGTCGGGCTGAATACGATAAAACTGGGTCAGGGCACGCACGGCCTGACCGGAACGATTCATGAAGGTCTGCGGGAACAGTATCCAGAGCTGTTCAGCACGTGCTTGCCCGGCTACTCCGTGAAAACGCGATTCGCGACCGAGACTGACGCCCAGCTCGCGCGCTAGGCGCTCACAAAGCCAAAACCCGGCGTTGTGCCGGGTTTCAGCGTAATCGGCCCCGGGGTTACCGAGGCCGACAATGAGGCGCAAAGGGGACGCCAAGAATTATCTCTTGTCGACGCGCTCGGCTTTCCGTACCGGGGCCGCAGGAGCCGCAGCGACGACGGGAGCAACTTCAACTTCTTCAGTCGTGCTTGAGCCACCCTTCAGCATGATGGTTGCCACCACGGGATCAGCATCACCGTGATGCGCGACTTCAACACCTGCCGGCAGAACCAACTGGGAGATGTGAATCGACTGTCCGGACGCCAGATCCTTGAGGTCAACCTCGATAAACTCAGGCAAGTCAGCAGGCAGACACTTAACATCGATTTCGTTGGTAACGTGCGAGATCATGCCGCCATTGAGCTTGACGCCAGGGGCGATGTCGGCATTGATGAAGTGCAGCGGCACTTTCTGGTGAATCTTGTGCGTCGCATCGATACGCTGGAAATCGATGTGCAGGATCTGGATGCGGTAGGGGTGGCGCTGTACGTCGCGGAATAGACAAATTTCCTTGACGCCGTCGATGTTGGCAGTCAGCACGGAGGAGTAAAAAGCTTCCTTGCGCATCAACTGAAAGAGCTCGTTGTGGTCGATATCGATCGATTGAGCGGCACCGGTACCGCCGTAGATGATGCCGGGAACGCGGCCAGTACGACGTAGGCGGCGGCTCGCTCCAGTGCCCTGTCCGTCGCGCTTCTTGGCGCTAAATTCAATTTGCATGGTGACTCCAGTAGGTTTGTGTGTGGTTACTGCATTGAAATCCCCGCCCGCGACCAGGCGAGGGGTGAAAAACTGATTTACTCCATGAACAGCGACGAAACCGAGGATTCGTTGCTGATGCGCAACATGGTCTCGGCCAACAACTCGGCAATAGAAATCTGACGAATGCGTGGACAGGCCTTGGCTTCCGGCGACAGCGGGATGGTATCGGTGACCACCAGCTCATCCATTTCTGAATTGACGATGCGTTGCACCGCACTGCCGGAAAGCACCGGGTGCGTACAGTAGGCCAGGACGCGCTTGGCGCCACGCGCCTTGAGCGCACCGGCGGCTTTACACAAGGTGCCAGCGGTATCGACCATGTCATCCATGATGACGCAGGTACGGTCTTCCACGTCACCAATGATGTTCATCACTTCGGAGACGTTCGCCTTCGGCCGCCGTTTGTCGATGATCGCCAGATCGGATTCAAGGCGCTTGGCCAGCGCGCGCGCGCGCACAACGCCACCGACGTCCGGCGATACGACCAAAAGGTCTTCGTGACGTTGGCGCCAGATGTCGCCGAGCAGGATCGGTGCGGCGTAAACATTGTCGACCGGGATATCGAAGAAACCCTGGATCTGATCGGCATGCAGATCAACCGTCAGGACGCGATCGACACCGGCGGCCTGGAGCATGTTGGCCACCACTTTGGCGGTTATTGCTACACGTGCCGACCGCGGCCGGCGATCCTGGCGGGCGTAACCGAAATAGGGGATGGCAGCGGTAATGCGGCCGGCCGAGGCACGTTTGAGCGCGTCGACCATGACCATCAACTCCATCAGATTGTCGTTGGTCGGCTGGCAAGTTGATTGCAGGACAAAGCAGTCCTGGCCACGCACATGTTCGAGAATCTCGACATTCACCTCGCCATCCGAGAAGCGACCCACAGTGGCGCGCCCAAGCGAAATGTTGAGGCGCTTGACGACGTCGGCAGCCAACTTGGGGTTGGCGTTGCCGGTAAATACCATCAGGCTTTCGTAGGCCATTGCAGTCGGGCTCAGGCGATGCGGACGATGAAGAGGCAAGCGCTTGATCAGATGCATGATCGTGAATGCCGCTCGAGAAATAATTGGCTGGGGAGGAAGGAGTCGAACCTTCGAATGCCGGAATCAAAATCCGGTGCCTTAACCAACTTGGCGACTCCCCAACTCGACACAGACACCAAAATAATTTGGTCCAGCGTCGAAAGGACGCGAATTTTGATGCTTTTCATCATCCGTGTCAATTCAAAATCAGAGTTTGCTCAAGCGCAAAGCCTGGACAAGCAATCCGACCCATTCGTGCGCTGCATACCAGCCTGAATAGGATGCGGTCGCTCCCGGTAGATACGAAAAGAACTCATCGCCGACATCAGGGTCCGAAAGAAAAGCGGTCGGAGCAGGAACAACCTCGAAACCTGCGGCCATAAATTCAGCCTGGGCGCGGCGCATATGCGCCGCATGTGTCACCAAGACAATCCGTCGGATGGATTCCGCATGGAGAATCCGGGCAGAAAAGGCTGCGTTTTCAGCGGTGTCTCGCGAGGCAGTCTCAAGCCAGCGCGGCGTCAAAGCAAAATCTCTAGTAAGTGACTCCGCCATCACCTGCGCTTCCGGCGGTTCCGCTCGAACCGCGCCCCCGGTCACCAAAATCGGAAGGCCAGTTTGCCTGGCGACACGCGCTCCATACCGCAGGCGCTCCAAGGTGAGGTGATTAGGCACAGCAGCGCCATACTCCCGACTTTTACGCCGCTGCCCTCCGCCCAGAATGACGATAGCCCCGGCCCGTTTTGCGGCTGCCTCGTCGAACACAGGAACCGATTCGAGTGGTGTGGTGAGCAGATTCACCACCACGGGTGTCGAAAAACCAAGGAGAACAGCCAAACCTAGCAAAGCCAGGCTCAAGCCCAGCCGTCGTGATCGGCCAACAAGTACCAAGCCCGCAAGGATAAAGACCACCGGCAACATCGGTGGCAGCAAGATGACGGACGCCAATTTTTTAGCCAGGAACAGGAGATCGCTGTACATCCAGCCGATTATCGCAGTCGCACGCTATCGGTTGGAAAAAACCCAGGATTTCCCGAAAGCCACAACACCCATATTCGGCTATGATTCCATGCAGATAAAAAGGGGATCACTCATGAAAATCACTGTCATCGGCACCGGCTATGTCGGTCTTGTTTCCGGAACCTGTCTTGCAGACGTTGGCAACGACGTGCTATGCCTGGATGTCGATACCAACAAGATTCGCATACTCAAGGAGGGCGGAATTCCCATCTTCGAACCCGGTCTTGAGGGTATGGTGAAGAAAAACGTTGCCGCTGGCCGATTGCGCTTTACCACCGACGTCCAAGAGGCGGTTGCCCACGGCGTTCTGCAGTTTATCGCCGTCGGCACCCCGCCCGATGAAGATGGTTCTGCCGACCTTCAGTACGTCGTTGCCGCCGCACGCAATATCGGCCGGCACATGAGCGACTACAAGGTTGTGGTCGACAAGAGCACCGTTCCGGTCGGCACCGGTGACAAAGTCCGTGCCGCCATTGCCGACGAGCTAAAGACTCGCGGGGTACAACTACCCTACAGCGTCGTATCCAATCCGGAATTCCTCAAAGAAGGCGCCGCGATTGAGGACTTCATGAAGCCCGACCGCATTGTGGTCGGCGCCGAAGATCCGCGTTCTATCGAACTCATGCGTGAGCTCTACGCACCATTCCAGCGCAACCATGAACGTCTCATCGTCATGGATGTCAAGAGCGCCGAACTGACCAAGTACGCGGCCAACGCCATGCTCGCCACACGGATCAGCTTCATGAACGAACTGGCCAACCTCGCGGAAACACTCGGTGCCGACATCGAATTGGTCCGCAAAGGCATCGGATCGGATCCGCGTATCGGCTTCCACTTCCTCTACCCCGGCGTGGGCTACGGCGGATCCTGTTTCCCCAAGGATGTCCAGGCGCTGATTCGTACCGCTGAAAGCTCCGGCCAAGCCCTGAAGGTGTTGCAAGCCGTCGAGGATGCCAACGACGCCCAGAAATCTGTCCTCCCGGCCAAAATCGTCAAACGGCTAGGTGATGATTTGACTGGCAAGACTATCGCCCTGTGGGGGCTGGCCTTCAAGCCAAATACCGACGATATGCGCGAAGCCCCGAGCCGGGTACTGATTGCCGATTTGTTAGCTCGAGGCGCGAAAATCAACGCCTACGACCCCGTCGCGACACACGAAGCGCAACGCATTTTTGGCGATGACCCCCGCATCCGATATGCCCAAACTCCAATGGCGGCCCTGGATGGGGCCGATGTTTTGGCCATCGTGACCGAGTGGAAAGAATTTCGCGCGCCAGATTTCGACGCCATCAAGGCCAAACTCAGAACACCGGTAATTTTTGATGGACGGAATCTTTACGACCCCGCCACGCCGCGCCGAGCGGGGTTGGAATACTTTGCGATTGGCCGGCGCTGATCTGTAGCCCATCCTTACCCGCCTAGCTTTTGCGAGACGCGTTACCCACGATCTGCCCGCCAAAGAAATCCCAATTTGATGCATAGGGCCATTTTTACGGCCCCATTCAATGAGAAGCGCTCATTGACATCGCATACAATCGGCCGATCATTTTGGCCACTTTATCGATTGTTTGTGTTCTAAGGACTTCATGCTGCGGTCTCTTGACATTCCGCCCCAGATTGCCAGCGCGCTGAAATCGGCACCGATTCCACCGTTGCCGCAGGTGTTGTTGCGTCTGCTCGGCGTTATCGAGAACCAAAGCACATCGATCGAAGAACTCGCCGAACTGATTTCGTGCGATCCGGTCATGGTGGTGCGTGTGCTTACCGCCGCCAACTCGGTCGCGTTCCGCCGTGGCAAGGAAACCAAAAGTATCAAGGACTGCGTGCAAATTCTGGGCACGCGGATCATTCGTACCATCGTCACCTGTCTCGCCATCCAGCAAGCCTTTGATCCACTGGCCAAGCGGATGAAGCTGGATCTTTCTGGGTTCTGGCTGCACGCCATGCTGGTGGCGGAAACGGCCCGCAGCTTGGCGGTCGAGGTGCGCGGTATCGCCGCCGAGGATGCCTATCTGGCCGGCTTGTTGCACGACATGGGCGAACTGACCTTGCTGGTTGCCATCAGCGAGTACCCCGAGGTACTGGCATTTTGTCCCAACGAAGATATCTTGCCCCAGTTTGAAATCCAAACTCTGGGTATCGATCACGCCATTGCCGGCGCCTGGCTCGCAGACCAATGGGACCTGGATTCGCCAGTTGCCGACGCGATTCTGTTCCATCATCGCGACAAGTCCGAGATTGCCTTTGCCGACCCGTTTTCACGCACCGTATGGGCTGCACACACCGCTGTTAAATCCAACGCGCAGCCGACGACGGCTGCGGCCGCACTTGGTATCGATCCCGCCCGGGTTGAACTGATTGTCGAGCGAGCCACCAATGACGTTCGCCGCATAGCGCTATCGCTCGGAATCATTGTGCCCGAGCTGGATGATGTCTGGCCCGGTGCGTTTCCCCAGGTGTTATCGACAAGCACCGCATCGCCGAGTGATTCTGGCGTCGAAACGGCGGTTCGTGAACTTGCTCTACGCCAAGCGGTGCTGCAATCGGTGGATGATGCCGATAGCCATGCCGACCTCGTGCGCAGCCTTCGGGAAACCGCAAACATCCTGTTTGGATTGAGTCGCCTGGCGTTTTTCGTGCTGGACAAGCCTTCCGCCAGCTTGCGACTGGCCAACGACGATGATCAATCCTCACCGCTACAGCAACTCGAGATTTCCATCGATCCGGCGACCAGCGCCGTGGCCCGTGCCTTTGTTGAGTCGCAGGCTTTATCGACCTTTAACGGCGACGCGCCCGGAACCCGGTCGTTGACCGACATCCAGATTGCCCGTGCGCTCAATTCCGAAGGCCTGCTCCATATTCCTATGCGATCACCGGCCGGGCTGCCGGGCGTGCTGGTGATTGGTTTGTCGGAAGAGCAATTTGATCAGTTGCGCGATCGCATGGCGTGGCTCACCGAATTTGTTCAGTTGGCGTCAAAAGCGCTGCGCTCCTGGCAACAACGCGCCGAGCAACGCGCTGAACTCGAAGCGACGGTCAGCGAACGGTTTGTCCGACAAGCACGTCGGGTCGCTCACGAAGCGGGAAATCCGTTAGGGATCATCCAGAACTACCTCACCCTGCTATCGCGCAAGCTACCCGACGATTCTGCCGCCCGATCTGATCTGGCGATTCTGGAAGAAGAAATCGAGCGAGTCAGCCGCATTCTCGAAGACATGGGTGAATTGCCAGATGACAGCGAAGACGGCAATCTGAATCAGCTGGTCACTGAACTGCTTCCAATTTGCGACAACGGACTTTGTTCTCCGCGCGGTATCAGCATTGAAACCAGTCTGGCCAAAGAGGTTCCCTATTTTTTGGGCAATCGGGACAGCGTCAAACAAATCCTCCTGAATCTTTGCAAGAACGCCGCGACAGCCATGAACAAGGGCGGTCGCATGCGACTGGCGACTCATGCCGACGTACTCGAAGGTGGCAAGCGCTACGTTGAGCTACTCGTCGCCGACAACGGCCCTGGCTTGCCACCTGCGGTCAAAGAGCAGTTGGCCGGAAGCCGCCCAAGCGACCAGGCTGCCCGCGATCGGCACGGGCTCGGGCTCGATATCGTCAATACCCTGGTGACCGCCCAAAACGGTAAGCTGACGTGCCGCTCGAGCCCCGATTCGGGAACCGCCTTTTCCATTCTTCTTCCCGCCAAGGAATCATGACAAATCCAACGCAGTCTTTGGTTTTCCCATTGGGAAATTGGCGGGATCCGGCGCGACCCACCGAGCTCACTCGCGATTCCATTCTGGTCGTCGATGACGAGCCTCGTTTGCGCGAAAGCACCGTCCTTCTGCTCGCCCATGAAGGTCGCGAGATTACCCAGTGCGGCACCGGTACCGAAGCACTGGCGCTCATCGAGCAACGCGATGTCGATCTCATCTTGCTGGATTTGAATCTGCCCGACATCAGCGGCATCGAGGTCATGGCACACTTGCGCCGGCTACCTTCCAAGGCAACCGTCATTGTGATTAGCGCCGACCGCCAGATCGACTCAGCAATTCAGTCCTTGCGAAATGGCGTTTACGAATTTCTGCGTAAACCGTTCAAACCCGAGCAACTCGAACGTGTTGTTGAAAATGCACTCCACGAACGGCGCCTCGTCCACAGCCATACGCTCATGTCGGCCCGTCTCGAGCAATCCGAACATTTGCACCGTTTCCTGGTCGACCAATCGCCGGACATAATTTACACGCTAGACGAACAAGGCTGTTTCCTGTTCATCAGCGGACGAGTCGAAAGCCTGCTCGGCTTTGATCGGAAAGAACTCATCGGTAAACATTTTTCGTCCCTGCTGCATGATGAGGACCGCGAGGTCGCCGCCTTTGCCTTCGCCGAACGGCGTACCGGCGATCGCTCCAGCAACAACATTGAGGTCCGCTTGCGGCGCAAAGAAAACAACGGCTATCTGCATTTCGATAGTCGGCTGATTGTCACTATTCTCAGCGCCACCGGCCTTTACGAAGGCCCGCAGAACCGGGGCGAGCAGCGTTTCGTCGGCACCTACGGCGTCGCACGCGACATTACCGAACGCAAACGCGCCGAAGAACTGGTCAGTTTCCATGCTTACCATGACCAGCTCACCGGCTTGCCCAACCGCACCCTGTTTCGCGATCGCCTCACCGTCGCCCTGCGTCAGTCGAAGCGCCGTGAGAATGTGGTCGCCATCGTGTTTCTTGATCTGGATCGCTTCAAGCTGGTCAATGACACCTATGGCCATGCCGAGGGCGATCGCTTACTCAAGAGCTTCGCCGAACGCCTTTCTGCACAACTGCGGGCTGGCGACACCCTGGCCCGGCAAGGCGGTGACGAATTCACGATCATTCTGCCGGATCTGGTACGTATTGACGATGCCGCCACCATTGGCGAAAAAATCGTCGAAGCCATGCGTGCGCCGTTCATCGTTGCCGAGCAAGAATTCGTTGCCACCGTCAGCATGGGCATATCGGTCTTCCCCAAGGACGGCGACAGCCCCGAAGCACTAATTCGCAACGCTGACTTGGCGATGTACCACATCAAGAAGTCGGGCAAGAACAGTTTGGCCTTTTTTACCGAGGAAATGAGCCAGGGCCAATGGGACCGCATTGCTCTCGAAAATGATCTGCGGCGTGCGCACGAACGCGGCGAGTTCGAACTGGCCTATCAACCCCAGATCAGCGTTGCACGCACCCGCATGATCGGTATGGAAGCGCTATTACGCTGGCGCCATCCCAAGCTCGGGCTTCTCGATCCAAGCCACTTTCTTGCGCTGGCCGAAGAGGCCGGCTTCATCAACGCCATCAGCGACTGGGTCCTGAATGAGGCCTGTCGCCAGTTGGCGGTATGGCATGCAATCGGGCATCGCGGCTTGCGCATGTCCGTTAATCTATCGCCGCGCGAATTTGAACGCGATGATATCGTCGAGCGGGTGACCTCCGCCATCGGCCGCCATCAGTTGGCCCCCGGCGCGCTCGAAGTCGAAATCACCGAAAATCTGCTGCTGCAGGACGCCGATCGCGTCATTGACAAAGTGCGCACCTTGCGCCGCTGCGGCGTCCATGTGGCCATCGACGATTTTGGCACGCGCTATTCCTCGCTCAATTACTTGCGCCGCTTCCCCGTCAGCAGCATCAAGATCGACCAGTCGTTCATTCATACCCTGGCCGCCGACGCGGGTGTGGCATCGATTATCCGTGCCTTTGTCGGCATTGCGGATGGCTTCTCGCTGCATCTGGTGGCAGAAGGCGTTGAAACGTCAGCGCAGGTGGCCGCCTTGCAAGACCTTGGCTGCGACATCATGCAGGGTTACCATTTCCTGCAGCCATCGAAAGCACAAATTGTTGAAGATCTGTTACTCACTTATCCGGCCGTCGCCGAGTAAGGACGAGAATTTGTCTCTTGATTTAACCTTGTTTTAACCTTGCTTTAACTTATCCGTTATCCTTGCGTTCTGATGTTCGCGACCAAATGCTCCTTCTGCCAGCACGACAACACCCCGGGTGCCCGCTTCTGCGCGGACTGCGGCTCGCCGCTGCATCTGCAAGTGTGCGCATCCTGTGGCAAGGTCAGCGATGTCTCCGCCAAAGCCTGTGAATTCTGCCAAGCCGTTTTCCCGATTCAGGAGCTTTCCCCGGCCGAAGCAACACCGCCGGACCTAACCGGACGAGGCCGCCCCACTGCGGTTGATCCTTCCCGCCCGCAACGCATGAATGCCCTGCCGCTGGTCATCGTCGCCATTGTGGCCGGCGGTTTGCCCCTGCTTTGGTTCAGTCGCGACCGGATTCCGATGCCCAAGGCGTGGCAAACCAAGGCGCCGGATACGATTCCTGCTCCGGCGGTAGGCGCCGCAAAGCCTGTCGCTGCGCCGCAGTCAACGACGGTGGCCAAACCGGTTGCGGTAACGGTGGTGCCAGTAGCTCCAGTAGCGCCAGTGGTCCCAACACCAGCCGCGCCGCCCGCTGTCGCTCCCGCTCCGGCGGTAAGCGCGACCGTCACGGCGGAACCCAAACCGGTGCCGACCGCCGTGCCACCAAAACCGACAAAATCAGCGCCGCCTGCAGAAAAGTGTACCGAAGCGGTCGCCGCGCTCGGGCTGTGCTCGCCCAAGCGCTGATGGGTAAGGCCCGTCGTCTCACGGCGGCGCTACTGCTTGCGTGCTCGGTTCTGCTTTCATCCCCTGCGTTTTCGACGCCGGACCAGACCCAGACCCAGACCCAGACCCAACGTGGCCGGATAATTGCGACGAAAGATAATCCCATCCAAGTGGAATTGGCGAAAAACATTGCTCGCCAAATCGCCCGTCCGGCCGGGCTCAATCTGGATCTCCGGTATTCATCCGGATCGCCCGACACGCTGTCGCTGCTTGCCGCAAAGGACGGCATTCAACTCGGCATGTTGCAGTCAGACGTCAAGACCGCCTACGAGCTAGCCAGTCAGGAAGGTCGCAGCAGGCCGCAACAACTGCTTGATCCGCTGCGAGTCGTCGCGCCGCTACACGACGAGATTGTCTATTTCATTGTCCGCCACGACGCCCCCATCAACGCCTTACATCAAATCGCCGGTGCCCGCATCAATGTCGGGCCGTTGGATGGCGGAACAGCGTTGACCGCCGCAACACTCTACCGACTCATGTTCGGCACGCCGCTGCCCGCCGCGAAAGCCAGCTTTTTGCCGCACGATAAGGCCTTGGTCAAATTGCTGACCGACCGGAGCATCGATGTCGTTGTGCTGGTCGCGCCGCGCACGGCCAAACTACTCAGCGAAATGACCCCGAAGGCACGACGCTTCATCAAATTGTTGGCGTTTGATCCCGGACATTCGACATCGAGCGAGGTGTTGAAGACTTATCACACCGCAAGCATCAGCCCCGTCACCCATCCGAATCTGGTGTCCACCGAGCTGACTGCGTTGGCCATGCAGATCTATCTGGTCACCCGCGAACAGAATGAAAACGACAGCATGGGGCTGGAACGGATGGCCGCGATCTGGTGTAAGGAGTTTCCCGGCATCCAAGCTCGTTGGGCTCACGAGCGGCCAACATCGGCGCCAGAACCTGCCTTAGCCCCCGGCTGGCGTTATTCCCAGGCGTTCGAGAAAGCACATCGCAGTTGCCCGTGACCCGGCATTTGCGCCGCCGCCAAGACCACTTACACCGTCCCGCCAGAACCGACTTTTCTAAACCCCTCGGTGCCGTAAATCAATAGTTGATACTGTCATGCGTTCCGCTGCGTCCGCGCAGGATCAGCGAGACATGGTTGGGAGCGCAGATGGCGATGGCGTTGGCGTGACTGAGCCAGCCCTGTTGCACGCAATACTGGCGCGGCCCGGGATCGGATAGAACGCGAGCGCGGCCCGGCGCGATCTCGATCACCGTGGTGCCGATCGGACCGCTGACCTCAATGCGTTTCGCGACGGTGAGCGCCACTTCAGCGATCAGGTCGCCATCGCGACGGATGATGGCGCGGTCGGCGTGGGCGCCACTCCAGAACAGTGGGAACAGGATGGCGACACCTGCGATGCCAGCCAGCAGCGTCACCCAGTCGCCGCGCTTTATGTAGCCGAGCCAGCTACGCCAGTCGCGCAAGTGAAGGTCCGACAGACCCATAGAACCAATTGGCCCCATTGGATCCATTGGCCCCTGCGGCCCCCGGGGCTTCATCAGCCCAGCGCCAGGGTGCGATGCCGTACCAGAACCGCCACTTTGCCGGCGAGGCGCTTGGCCAGTTGCTCGACGAAATACACCGAGCGATGTTGCCCACCGGTGCAGCCGATAGCGACTGTGAGGTAGGAGCGGTTGTCACGAATGTAGGCCGGCAGCCAGGTATCGATGAAGCCATGGATGTCGTCCAGCATACGCAAGGCGTCGGGTTGCGCTTCAATGAACTCGATTACCGGTGCGTCGCGCCCGGTCAGAGGTCGCAAAACCGGGTCATAGTGCGGATTCGGCAACGGTCGCACGTCGAAAACGAGATCGGCATCCAGCGGAATGCCGTGCTTGAAGCCGAATGACTCGAACAGCAAGGTGAGGCCGGCTCGCACGTCAAGGGCAGCAAAATCCTTGATGAAGTCGCGCAGCCCATTCGGCCGCAGGTTGCTGGTGTCGATGTGATGGCCAAGTGACGCCAGGGTTTCCAAGGCTTCACGTTCGTTGGCGATAGCCTCAGCGAGCGTAACGGTGCCGTCCGCCATTGGGTGGCGACGACGGGTCTCGGAGAAACGCTGGATCAGTTTTTCGTCGCGCGCATCGAGAAAGACGAAACGCACATCGATGCCGTCGGATTCGATCTGACGCAGTTGCGGCGGCAGCGCGGCAATCGAGGAGCCGCCGCGCATGTCGGCAGCGACCGCAACACGCTCATGGCCCTCCATGCGCAGATGCTTGACCAGATCGGAAAGTAACGGCGCCGGCAAGTTATCGACGCAATAATAGCTGGCGTCCTCAAGCACATTGAGGGCGATGGATTTACCGGAGCCGGAAAGCCCGCTGATGATGACGACTTGCATGGCGGCAAGGATATCGCAGGTCTGCTGCTTCGGCTAGGGCGCAATGGTGGGAAGTATCCAGCCGTCGCGCACTTCGACGGCACGCGCGCGCAACAGATCGCCGAGCAGCCAACTGGCGAAATCGTCATCAGAGAGCTTGAGCACGCGTTGATTGACGGTGGCGAAGAAGGGCACGCTTTGCAGGTAGGCCGGCAGGTTGTCTTCGGCCAGACGCTGCATGTCCAACAAATTGAAGGTGAAGCAGGCACGTACGGCGTTGCGGCCCATGCGTGTGCCGTCGGCTTCAAAGGCGGCAAGGCGCTGGAAGGCGCGGGTCATGGCCGCGTCAATATCGGTGAAGGGCGCGCCGTGGCCGGGAATCACGACGTCGATGGCAAGCCGGCCGATCATTTCGAGCGTCGCACGGGTGGCCGGCAGGGCGTCGTTCTTGCCCATCAGTTCGCCGAAGATGATGCCAAAGCCATCTTGCCAGAGCGCGTCGCCAGAAAGGAGCAGGCGTTGTTCCGCGCAGTAATAGACCAGCGCCGCCATGTCGTGGCCGGGAGCCGGCAGGGCGCGCCAGTTCAAGCCGCCCATCTTGATTTCACTGTAATCGGTAATCACGCCATCGTGGGCGAAGCGGTCGGCACGCTGGCAGGCGGGTTCCAGCAGCAGGGCTTCGGCATCCCATTCCGAGACCATTTTTTCGATGCCGGCGGGAATCAGGATGTCGCAACCGAAGGCGGCTTTTACGGTGGCGTTGCCGCCGATGTGGTCGGAGTGCGAGTGGGTGTTAATCAGGCGGGTGAGTTGCTTCGCGTGGCGCCGTGCCGCCAGCGCCGACTTTACGAGTACCAGCGTTTGCTCGGCATGGCCGACATAGCCCGAGTCGATCAGCGTCGCTTGGTCGCCGTCAAAACAGAGAATGTTGTTGGACGACAGCCAGCCGCGTTCCAGAACCTGAATCGATGCGGGTAAGGCGACCATCTCAGTCGCTACAGTTGCAAATCAGTTCGCTCTCAGCCTTCAAGCGCCGTTGTGTGACTGCGGCTAGAATGCGCTGCTTCTCCGAATCCGGCGCATTGCCCCAGCGGGCGATTTCGTCGATGGTGCGCTGGCATCCGGCGCACAGATCGTCCGCCATCTTGCAGACGTTGATACACGGCGACGGAATCATATCCCGTCGGCGGCACGCTTCGCCAACGCCGCACGGGCGACGCGCGAGACTGGTTCGCGGCCAAGTTCGGCCGAAATCCAGGCGCCGGTATCGATCAGCTTCTCGAGGTCGATACCACTTTCGATTCCCAGACCCTTGAGCAACCAGACCACGTCTTCGGTCGCCACGTTGCCCGAGGCTCCGGCCGCGTAGGGACAGCCACCGAGGCCGGCGACGGAACTGTCGAAGACGCTAACGCCGAGTTGCAGCGAGGCATAGATATTGGCGATGGCCATGCCCCAAGTGTCGTGATAGTGTCCGGCGAGTTTTTTCAGCGGCACGCGGCGGGCGACGGCCTCGATCATGGCCTTGGTCTTTTCCGGGGTGCCACTGCCTATGGTGTCACCGAGGCTGATTTCGTAGCAGCCCATGTCGAACAGCGCCTTGGCTACTTCGGCCACGTTATTGGGAGCCACGTCGCCCTGATAAGGACAGCCAAGCACGCAGGAAACGTAGCCGCGCACCTTGATCTCGGCCGTCTTGGCCGCCTGGACGAGAGGACGGAAACGCTCCAGCGATTCGGCAATCGAGCAGTTGATGTTCTTCTGCGAGAAGGCTTCGGAGGCGGCGCCGAAGACCGCGACTTCCTTGGCGCCAGCGACAATCGCGGCTTCCAGGCCCTTCATGTTGGGGGTGAGCACCGGATAGCTGACATCGGCGCGGCGCTCGATGCCGGCCAGTACCTCGGCGGCATCGGCCATTTGTGGCACCCACTTGGGTGATACAAAAGCCGTGGCTTCGATACTCCGCAGCCCGGCCTCGCCCAAGCGACGAATCAACTCGATCTTGGTCTGGGTCGGGACATTCTGCTTTTCGTTCTGCAGACCATCGCGCGGACCGACTTCGACGATTCTTACTTTGCTGGGGAGGGCCATGGGTGGGTGCGGCGAGTCATTACGACATCAGGATTTATCAGCTTCAAATTCTACTAGCTCGGCGCCGTCCGTCACTTGATCGCCAACGCTGAAGCAGAATCCCTTGACCACGCCGGCGCCAGGGGCCGCAATCGTGTGTTCCATTTTCATGGCCTCCAGGATCAGCAGCGGTGCACCTTTTTCGACCTTGGCGCCAGCTGTCGCAATCAAGGCAATCACCTTGCCCGGCATCGGTGCCGTGAGGCCACCTTCCGCACCACCGCCTTCGCCGGCATGGAACAGCGGATCAATGGCGGCGAAGATGAAGGCGCGGCCGTCGAGGAAGACATGGCGCTTTTCGCCAGCGGAAATTACCGTGGCATTGATGCGACGGCCGCCAAGATCGGCACGGAGGGCACCGCTGGGCAGCAGGCGGCCGCTGGCATCGGTGGTCTGGCCGACAAATTCGAGGCGAAAGCCGTTATGCGTGTAAGCCGCCGCCACCGTCTGTTCTGTGTCGCCCAGGCGCAAGACGATCTCGCGCCGACCATCACCATTGGCGCGCCAGCCATCGCGTTCATGCCAGGGCGAGGTCGGGTCGGGCCGGTTTTGCGCCGCGTCGCGGGCGGACTGCTGGTTGCGGATCAACTCTGCCAGCGCGGCGACCAACCAGGCTTCGCGCGGGGTGTCGGCGGCTTCCGGAAAGAGGAAGGCGCGCTCGCGCTCAATCAGGCCGGTGTCGAGATCGGCATTAGCGAAGGCCGGGCAGGCAACGAGTCGCGAGAGAAAGCCGACGTTGTTGGCGACACCCACCACGCGGTATTCAGCCAGCGCCTGCAGCATGCGCGCCAAGGCCTGCTCGCGGTTTTCGTCCCAGACGATCAGTTTGGCGATCATCGGATCGTAGAACGGCGAGATTTCGTCGCCCTGCTCGACGCCAGTGTCGACACGGACATTGAGCGATTCGGCCGGCGGCGCCAGGTGCAGCAGCTTGCCGGTCGAGGGCAGGAAGCCCTTGTCGGGGTCTTCGGCGTAGATGCGCGCCTCGATGGCGTGGCCGCGAATTGACAACTGCTCCTGCGTCAAGGGCACCGTCCCGCCAGCACCGACTTTTAGCTGCCACTCGACCAGATCGACGCCAGTGATCATTTCGGTCACCGGGTGCTCAACCTGGAGGCGCGTGTTCATTTCCATGAAGTAAAAAGTGCCGTCTTGTGCATCACCTTCCGGGACGATGAATTCCACCGTGCCGGCGCCGACATAACCGACCGCCTTCGCCGCATCGACCGCCGCCTTGCCCATGGCGACGCGTTTTTCGGACGTCATGCCGGGAGCCGGCGCCTCTTCCAGCACCTTCTGATGGCGACGCTGCACCGAGCAGTCACGCTCGAAGAGATACACGCAATTGCCGTGGCTATCGCCAAAGACCTGAATTTCTATATGTCGCGGGCGTAGCAGATATTTCTCGATCAGTACGTGGTCGTTGCCGAAGCTCGAGACCGCCTCGCGCTTACAGGAGGCCAGCGCGTCGAGGAATTCCTCGGTCCGGCACACCGCGCGCATGCCCTTGCCGCCGCCGCCTGCCACCGCCTTGATCAGCACCGGATAGCCGATCTGGTCAGCCTGTTGCTTGAGGAACGCTGGCTCCTGATCGTCGCCGTGATAACCGGGCGTAAGCGGCACGCCGGCTTTTTCCATCAGCTTCTTGGCCTCGGACTTGCTGCCCATGGCGCGGATGGCAGCGATCGGCGGGCCGATGAAGACGATGCCGTTGGCTTTGCAGACCTCGGCGAAATTCTCGTTTTCGGAAAGGAAACCATAGCCCGGATGCACGGCCTGGGCGCCGGTGGCCTTGCAGGCGTCGATGATGCGGTCGAAGACCAGATAGGATTCCTTGGCCACCGAGGGGCCGATATGCACCGCCTCGTCAGCCAGGCGCACATGGCGCGCACCAGCATCGGCATCGGAATACACGGCCACGGTGCGGATGCCCATGCGGCGCGCGGTCTTGATGACGCGGCAGGCGATTTCTCCGCGATTGGCGATCAGGATTTTATTGAACATGATTCAGTTCCCCACGATCCAGTTGGGTTTGCGCTTCTCGAGGAAAGACCCCATGCCTTCGCGCCCTTCGGCGCTGGCGCGGACGCGTGTAATGCGCTGGGCGGTGTCCTCGACGATTTCCGGCGTCAGCGGTTTCCACGCCACGGCGGCAATCAGTTCCTTGCATTCACGCAGGGCATTCGGGCCGTTTTTCATAATCGCGTCGATGACTTCGCCCAGGGCCTCGTCCAGGCCTTCTTCGTCGGCCACCATTTCGTGGATCAAGCCGATGCGATAGGCTTCTGCGGCGGAGAAGCGCTCGGCCGTCAGCATGTAACGGCGAGCGTAGCGTTCGCCAATGGCAGCGATGACGTGCGGGCTGATGGCTGCGGGGATGATGCCGAGCTTGACTTCGGTCAGCGCGAATTGCGCATCGAAGGTGGCGATGGCGATGTCGCAAGCGGCGACTAGGCCGACCCCACCGCCATAAGCCGGACCTTGGACACGGGCGATCACCGGCTTCGGACACTGCGCGACGCGGCGGAAAAGCTCGGCCAGCGCGCGCGAATCGCGCAGGTTTTCTTCGTGCGAGTAGCCGGCCATGCGCCGCATCCAGTTGAGGTCAGCGCCGGCGCAGAAGCTCTTGCCGGTACTGGATAAAACGATGACACGCACCGCCGGCTCGTTACCCATGATTTCTACGGCATCCGAAAGCTCAGCGATGAGCACGTCGTCAAAGGCATTGTGGCGGTCGGCGCGGTTCAGCGTGATGATGCCGACGCCTTGGTCGATTTCGGTGAGGATGGATTGGTACATTTCGTTTCCCCCGCTTACATGCGGAACACGCCGAACTTGGTCGACTGAATGGGTGCGTTCAGCGAAGCTGAAATGCCCAGGCCGAGCGCACGTCGGGTCTGCGCCGGATCGAGTACGCCATCGTCCCACAGTCGCGCCGTCGCGTAGTAAGGATGGCCCTGCGTCTCGTACTGCTCGCGGATGGGCGACTTGAATGCCTCTTCATCCTCTTTCGACCAACTGCCACCTTTGGCCTCGATGCCATCGCGACGCACGGTAGAAAGCACACTAGCGGCCTGTTCGCCGCCCATCACGCTGATGCGTGAATTCGGCCACATCCACAAGAAACGCGGCGAGTAGGCGCGGCCGCACATGCCGTAGTTGCCGGCGCCGAAGCTGCCGCCGATCAGCACAGTGAACTTCGGCACGTTGGCGGTGGCCACCGCCGTCACCATCTTGGCGCCGTCCTTGGCGATGCCGCCGTTCTCGTATTTGCGGCCAACCATGAAGCCGGTGATGTTCTGCAGGAACAGCAGCGGAATGCCGCGCTGGGCACAGAGCTCGATGAAGTGCGCACCCTTCTGCGCCGATTCGCCGAACAGGATGCCGTTGTTGGCGACGATGCCTACAGGATAGCCGTAGATGCGGGAAAAGCCGGTGACCAGCGTGGTGCCGTAGCGGGCCTTGAATTCGTCGAAGCGCGAACCGTCGACCAGGCGCGCGATGACTTCGCGCACGTCGTAGGGCTTGCGTGTGTCGGTCGGGATCACGCCCCAGAGTTCGGCCGGGTCGTAGAGCGGTTCTTCGGGTGTCGCCAGGTCAAGCGACATCGGCTTTTGCCAGTTGAGATTGCCGACGATGCGGCGCGCGATCGACAACGCATGGTGGTCATTTTCGGCCAGATGGTCGCAAACGCCGGAGATGCGGGTGTGTACGTCACCGCCACCGAGGTCTTCGGCCGACACGATCTCGCCCGTCGCGGCCTTCACCAGCGGCGGACCGCCGAGAAAGATAGTGCCCTGATTCTTGACGATGATGGATTCGTCGGACATCGCCGGCACATAGGCGCCGCCGGCGGTGCAGGAGCCCATGACCACGGCGATCTGCGGGATGCCTTGCGCCGACATGTTGGCCTGGTTGAAGAAGATGCGGCCGAAGTGCTCGCGATCGGGAAAGACATCTTCCTGTGCCGGCAGGAATGCGCCGCCGGAATCCACCAGATAGACGCAGGGCAGCCGGTTCTGCTGGGCGATTTCCTGCGCGCGCAGATGCTTCTTCACCGTCAGCGGATAGTAGGTGCCGCCTTTCACCGTGGCGTCGTTGGCGACGATCATGCATTCGACGCCATTGACGCGGCCGATGCCAGTGATGACGGACGCGCTCGGCACGTCGCCGCCGTACATGCCGTAAGCCGCAAGTTGCGAGAGCTCAAGGAAAGGTGCGCCGGGATCGAGCAGGTTGTTAACCCGATCACGCGGCAGCAGCTTGCCACGGGCGAGGTGCTTGGCGCGGGCATCGTCGCTCCCGCCCCGTCCCACCAGCGCCGACTTTGCTCGCAGGTCGTCCACCAGCGCCTGCATCGCGGCGGTGTTGGCTTTGAACTCCTCGCTGCGCGTGTTGAGCTTTGACTTGATTGCGGACACTCAGAATCCTCCTGTTTGCAGCCATTTTTCGATTTGCGGCAAGCGGTCAGCACCCCAGAAGGGCTCGCCGTCGACGAGGAAGAACGGCGCGCCGAACATGCCCTGGGCAATTGCCGCGTCGGTCTCCTGCTTGGTCTTTTCCTTGATCGCCGGATCGGCGACAGCCACCTCGAGTTGCGCACGATCGATGCCCAGACTAGCGGCGAGTTCGCCGATCACATTGATGTCGGAAACATCCTTGTGATCGACCCACAGCGCGCGGAAAACAGCGCGGGCAAACTCGCGCGCCTTGGCGCAATCCTGCCCATGCAGCCAGTAATAAGCGCGCGCCGCTGCCAGCGTTATCTGCGGGAACTTCGATGGAAAGCGAAACGGCACACCGTAGAAGCGTGCCGAGCGATCGAAGTCGCGCAGGCTGTATTCGCCCTTGAGCGGGATATCGGTCAGCAGCTTGCCGCCGGTGGCCTTGAGGGCAGCACCGAGCATGATCGGCCGCCATTTCACTTTGCGTTCGTACTTGACGGCGAGAGTGTCGATCAACTCGCTGGCGAGGTAGGAATAGGGCGAGGAAAAATCAAACCAGAAAACGATGGCGTCGCTCATGTTGCGCTCCTCAGGATTTGGCCGGCAAGGGATAGCCGGGCATCAGTTGATAGGGATGCACCCAGCCCGGAAGCGCGGCGATACGCGCCGCCCAGTCGCGGATGTTGGGGTAGTCGTTCCAGTCGACGCCGATTTCCTCGGGCCAATAAACGTAGCCGCAAAGCGAAAAGTCGGCGCTGGTGGGACGGCGGCCAACCACCCATTCGCGTCCGGCAAGATGGGCGTCGAGTACTTTCCAGGCCGCTTCGGCACGCGCCCGGAACATCGCCACGGCGCCGGCGTCGGGATTCGGCGCAAACATCCTGAGATAACGCAGCGTCGCTGTGTAGCTGGTGAACTTGTGGTTATCGAACAGCAGCCAACGCAGGATTTCGCGCCGTTCGTCGTCGTTCTCCCAGCCGAAGCGACCCAGCTTTTCGGTCAGGTAATCGAGGATCACGCCGGATTGCGACAAGCGCCGGCCGGCGTGCTCAAGCACCGGCACTTCGCCCATGACATTGATCGCCCGATACTCCGGGGTCCGTGTGGCGCCGTTGAAGAAATCAACGAAGCGCGGCTCCCAATCGGCGCCACAGAGTTGCAGCATCAGCGCGGCCTTGTAGGCGTTGCCGGATTGGGCGAAACAGTAAAGCGTGTATTCGGCCACGTTGGTTCTCCTGGGAAATTACAAAAGCTGGGATCGATGTTGTGCGGAGTCTGCCGCGAACACTACTTTTTGTAGTACTTGATTTTCTGAATCAATTTGAGATTGGCCTCTTTGCTCGAGCCCGGATACTTTATTCCTCCGCCACAACAAAGCGATTTCGGCCACTTTCCTTGGCCTTGTAAAGTGCAGAATCAGCCAGCGCCACGATTTCCTGTGGCGACTTGGACTTACTGCAGGCTATGCCAATACTTGCGGTGACGAATGAGTCCACCGGGGATTGGCAGTGTGGAATTTTCAGATCTCCCAAAATGGTGATGATTTTGTTTGCCACGGTTTCCGCTCCACCGACATCGGTATTCGGCATCACGACAACAAATTCTTCGCCACCGTAACGTGCCACGAAGTCAGTTTCGCGTGACAAAGCCCGGTGTAGGCAGCCGCCAAACTGACGCAGACATTCATCGCCTTGTTGGTGACCATAGTGATCGTTGTATTTTTTGAAGTGATCCACATCGAGCATCAATACTGCGGTGACAGTATCGTTGCGTTGTGCATGCGCAAGTTCCTCTTGCAGTCGATGATCAAAAAACCGGCGGTTGTTCAAACCTGTCAAACGATCAGTATTGGAAAGATTTCCCAACTGGTTCAACAGGCTTTCATTCTTCATGAAGCTCCGGTAAGTCAGCCAACTGGAAACCCCCGACATTGAGAATACGTTGATCATCAGAAACATCCCTGTGATTGTGGATTTCAAATCACTGGAAGTGTTCCAATGCGTAACACCAAGCACCAATGCGGCCAGAACCATCGGCAAAACAAAGTAGCGCAATGGCCAAACCACCAGTATCGATACTGCAAAAAATACGGTGCTAAACCCAATGTAATAAGGCAGCTTTTCACTCGTCAGAACGCACATAGGGAGCATGCTCACGATGAGGGTCAGGTAGGTAAGCATCGCGGATTTTCTGTAATGCGCAACCTGCTTTCCGGTTTTGATGAATACGACCAAGCCCGTCAAAATAACCAGCATGCCAACGACGCGCAGAGTTAGGAAAGTATTGAAATTTTGCGGATCAATCAGGTAGTCGAAAGGGATCCAAACGGGAAGAAGCACGATGGCAATAATGGCACCGACAATGACTTGATACGAAAGCTCCTGATTGACCAATTTCGGCGTCATGATGAATTAAAAAGGCTAGACCTGTTTTTATAGCCGAAGCGTTGGATACCCACAATAGGTACGCGAATGCTTCTTTCAGAGTGGCGTCCTGTGCCCATTCAATGCACTGCCAACCCGCAGCCGCACTCATACGCTACCTGCTGCAGCGCCTTGTCCAGCGTCCATAGTTCCAGACCGCCAATCAGCGCGGCGGCCAACAGATGGCTATCGACGTAGCCGAGACCACGGCCGGCGAGATTGCGTTCTGCGATCAGGTGCATGACTTCGTCGTGGCTGGCGCAGTGGCAACGGCGCATCTGGTTGAACATGGCGAGTTTCACTTGGCTGATGCCGCCCAGCACCATTTCGCCGATCACGTAGTCATGCAAGACGACATCGCCCAGACTCAAACGATCAAGGATGGGCGAGTGCTTATGGCGCAGGTAATCCACCCAGACCGACGTGTCTGCGAGAATTCTCATGAGCCGGCTTTCGAACGTTTCTTTGCACCATAGGATGCCGGTTCCGGCTCGGAAACAAAGTCAGGTGCCCGGCGGCGCGGCGCGACGACGACATGGGGCTCCGTACCTGCGAGCAATGCCAGTCGCTGAGAGGTAAGACGGTGGCGCATTTCCAGCAACGCTTCTCGGAGCAACTGGGAGCGGTCGCGGATGCCGCTCAACTGCTCGACATCGGCAAGCAGGTCATCATCCAGGGTGACAGTGGTTCTCATTGGGTTCTCCAGAGGCTGTGTAGCATCAAATATAGCACCAAATGATGCGATTTGCGATGCTTGCAACTTGTCACGCGAATTTGGCCAGCGACCGTCCAATGACGAGCCGCTGGATATCCGACGCGCCTTCGTAGATCTGACAGACGCGGACGTCGCGATAGATACGTTCGACCGGGAAGTCGGCGACGTAACCGTAGCCGCCGTGGATCTGGATGGCATCGGAACAGACTTTCTCGGCCATTTCGGAAGCAAACAGCTTGGCCATCGAGGCTTCCTTCAGACAGGGGCGACCGGCGTCCTTGAGGCTGGCGGCGTGGTGCACTATCTGGCGCGCAACTTCGATCTGTGTCGCCATGTCGGCAAGGCGGAAATTCACGGCCTGGTGCTCGAAGATCGGTTTGCCAAAGCTCTCGCGTTCGTGCGCGTACTTGAGCGCGGCCTCGAAGGCTGCACGGGCCATGCCGACCGACTGGGCAGCGATACCGATGCGGCCGCCTT
Source organism: Propionivibrio dicarboxylicus (assembly GCA_945902805.1). Lineage (GTDB taxonomy): Bacteria > Pseudomonadota > Gammaproteobacteria > Burkholderiales > Rhodocyclaceae > CAMDMZ01. The sequence continues at coordinate 216,972 of CAMDMZ010000001.1, forward strand.
CGAGGTTGGCGAGTGCGATCCTGTAGCCATCGCCTTCGCCGCCGAGCAGGTTGGCGGCGGGCACGCGGCAGTTCTCGAACAGGATCTGCGCGGTGTCGGAGGCATGCTGGCCGAGCTTTTCCTCGATGCGCGCAACGGTGTAGCCGAGGGTGTCGGTCGGCACGATGAAGGCCGAGATGCCCTTCTTCCCGGCGGTTGGATCGGTGACGGCGAAGACGATGGCGATCTGGGCGTTCTTGCCGCTGGTGATGAATTGCTTGACGCCGTTGATCACCCAGGTTTCGCCTTCCTTCACCGCTTTGGTCTTGATCGCTGCGGCATCGGAGCCGACATGTGGCTCGGTGAGGCAAAAGCAACCGAGCCATTCGCCGTTGGCGAGTTTCCTCAGGTACTGCTCTTTCTGCGCATCATTGCCAAAGGCATTGATCGGGCCGCACACCACCGAGTTTTGTACGCTGATGATGGTCGAGGTGGCGCCGTCGCCGGCGGCGATTTCTTCCAGCGCCAAAGCAAGCGAGACATAGTCGAGCCCGGTGCCGCCCCACTCCTCGTGCACCACCATGCCATACAAACCCAGTTCGCCAAGCTGACGCAGTTCGTCCGCCGGAAAGTGGGCAGTCTTGTCCCATGCGGCAGCTTTGGGAGCGAGTTGCTCACGCGCAAAGTCGCGCAGCATATCGCGGATTTGTTCCTGCTCAGTGCTAAGGATCATGCAGACACCGCCTTGTTGGGCCAGTTGAGGGTGATGACGCCGAGAATCACGACGGCGCCGCCGAGATAAGTGGCAATCGACAAGCGCTCGTGCAGCATCAAGGCACCGAGCAACACGCCGAAAACCGGGACCAGGTTGATGAACATGCCGGCACGCGTGGGACCGATGTCACGCACGGCGGTGGCGTACCAAGTGAAGGACAGCGCCGTACCGAGCAAGCCGAGAAACGCAATGCTGAGGCCGCCGGCCACAGTGAGCGTGGCGAGCTGGAACAGACTGCCATCGAGTGCCGCCGCCGTAGTGAGCATGGCCCAGCCGGTCAGGCTGGCCCCAAACGTCGCGGCGAGGGGCGAAATATGCTGATTGACGCGACGACCGATGAAGGTGTACGCCGCCCACAACACGACGCAGCCGAGGATCAAGACCTCGCCCAGCCCGACGGCACCGCTGGTGAGCAGATGAACATCGCCGCGTGTGACGACCAGCAGGCAGCCCAGCATCGCAATCACGACGCCACTGAAGCGTCGTGCGGTCATCGGTGCGCGGAAGATCAGCCAATCGGCCAGGGCGATCACGGCCGGGGTCAAGGCGACCACCAGCGCACCGCGACCGGCCTCGATGTACTTGAGGCCGTAGAGAAAGCAGATGTTGTAGAGAAAAATGCCGCTGGTGCCGAGCGCGGTAACGCCGAGCCAATCGCGGCGCCGCCAGGCGAGCAGCGAGCCAAGGCCCTCGGTCTTGAGCAGGATCGCGCCGAGCACCAGTGCCGCCAGAAGGAAACGCCAACTGGCCGTAGCCAAGGGTGAAATTTCGCCGACAGCGACGCGCGCCGCCACCCAGGTGCCGCCCCAGAAAAAGGCGACTGCCAGGAGTCTGGCGAACGGGTGCGCGGCGGGTTTCATTCTTCCGGGACCGGACTCAGGATCGAATTCAAGGCAGTTCGATGCCGATGGCGGTAGCTTCACCGCCACCGATGCACAGGCTCGCCACGCCACGCTTCTTGCCATATTTTTTCAGCGCGCCAATTAGTGTGACGATGATGCGGGCGCCGGAAGCGCCGATGGGGTGACCGAGCGCACAGGCACCTCCGTGCACATTCACCTTATCGTGCGGTAAGTTGAGGTCGTGCATCGCCGCCATAGTGACGACGGCGAAGGCTTCGTTGATTTCCCACAGGTCGACGCTATCGACCGACCAATCATTCTTGGCCAGCAGCTTCTTGATGGCGCCGACCGGTGCCGTGGTGAAGAGATTCGGCTCCTGCGCGAAGGTGCTGTGACCGACGATGGTGGCAACCGGCTTGGCGCCAAGCTTGGCAGCTGTCGAGGCGCGCATCATCACCAGCGCAGCGGCGCCGTCAGAGATCGACGAGGAATTGGCTGGTGTCACCGTGCCGTCCTTGCGAAAGGCCGGCTTCAGGGTCGGGATCTTTTCCAGGTTGGCCTTAAATGGCTGCTCGTCCTTGTCGAAGACCTGCTCGCCTTTGCGGCCGGGAACGGTGACCGGAGCGATTTCCCAGGCGAAGCTGCCGTCGCTGTTGGCCTGCTTGGAGCGGGTGGTCGAGGCGATAGAGAACTGGTCCTGCGCCTCGCGGGTGAATTGGTAGCTATCGGCGCACTCTTCGGCGAAGGTGCCCATCAGGCGGCCTTTTTCATAGGCATCTTCGAGGCCGTCGAGGAACATGTGATCCTTGACTTCGCCGTGACCGAGACGGAAGCCACCGCGGGCCTTGGTCATCAGATAGGGCGCGTTTGTCATCGATTCCATGCCGCCTGCGACCATCACGTCCACGCTGCCCGCCAGCAGCATGTCGTGGGCGTACATCGCGGCGCGCATGCCGGAACCGCACATCTTGTTCACGGTGGTACAACCGGTCGCCAGCGGCAAGCCCGCGCCCAGGCTGGCCTGGCGCGCCGGCGCCTGGCCTTGTCCTGCGGGCAGCACGCAGCCCATGATGACTTCGTCGATTTTCTCAACAGCAATGCCGCTGCGCTCGACGGCCGCCTTGACGGCGACGCTGCCAAGCTGTGCGCAGGTCAGGGAGGCGAAGTCGCCCTGAAAGCCGCCCATGGGGGTGCGGGCAGCGCCGACGATAACGATGGGATCGGACATGGTCATTCCTTTCAGTTGAACAGTTCAGGTGCGGCGCTGTAACGCGCCGTACCGCCATCCCGAAAAGGGGATTCCCTGCGGTCAGCGCAGACTTTTTGCGGCTCGGGATCACACATTGAAAATCAGACAGGTGGTGGAAGCATGAGCGTAGAGCTTGCCATCGGCATCGATCAGCTTGCCCTCCGCGGTCCCGATCTGTTTCCCGGCGTGGATAACCTTGCCTTCGGCACGCACCGGACCGACGCGGTCGGTCAGCGCACGGATGTAGTTGATCTTGAGTTCGATGGTGGTGTAGCCCTGCCCGGCTTCGAGGGTCGACTGGATGGCACAGGCGACGCAGGAGTCGAGCAGCGTGGCGTGGAAGCCGCCATGCACCGAGCCGATCGGGTTGTAGTGGCGGTGCTGCGGCGTACCCTGAAACGTGACCCGACCTTTCTCGGCCTCGACCATGACAAAACCCAGCGTGTCGGTGATGGGCGGACGTGGCAGTTCGCCGGCAATCATCTTTTGAAATAGTTCCAGGCCGGAGCATTCGCGCAGATTTTCCAGCGTCAGCACGCCGGGACCGCTGGAGCGCACCAGCACCTCGTCGTACAGCTTCTGCCATTCTGCCTTTTTGGCTGCGCTCATCACATGGTCTCGTTGTAGAGCTCGCGGCCGATCAGCATGCGGCGGATTTCCGAGGTGCCGGCGCCAATCTCGTACAGCTTGGCGTCGCGCCACAAGCGACCGACCGGATACTCGTTGGTGTAGCCGACGCCGCCCAGGGTCTGGATTGCCTCGCCGGCCATCCAGGTGGCCTTTTCCGCCGAGTAAAGGATGGCGCCAGCAGCGTCCTTGCGCAGCGTCCTCGCGTGGTCGCCGCGATCGCAGGCCTTGCCCAGCGCATAGACATAGGCGCGGGTGGCCTGCCAGATCGAATACATGTCAGCCAGCTTGCCCTGCATCAACTGGAATTCGCCGATGCTCTGGCCGAACTGTTTGCGTTCGTGGATGAAGGGCAGCACCACGTCCATGCAGGCGGCCATTATGCCCAGCGGGCCGCCGGATAGTACGGCGCGTTCGTAGTCGAGGCCCGACATCAGCACCTTGGTGCCATTGCCTTCGCCACCGAGAATGTTCTCGACCGGCACTTCGCAATCGTCGAAGAACAGCGGATAGGTGTTGGAGCCGCGCATGCCCAGCTTGTCCAGGTGCTGGCCTTTGGTGAAACCAGCAAAGCCCTTTTCGACGATGAAGGCGGTCATTCCCTTGGCTCCGGCGTCGGGGTTGGTCTTGGCGTAAACCACTAGGGTGTCGGCATCGCCGCCGTTGGTGATCCACATCTTGGAGCCATTCAGCACGTAGCGGTCACCTTTGAGCGTGGCCTTCAGTTTCATCGACACCACGTCGGAACCGGCACCCGGCTCGGACATGGCCAGCGCCCCGACATGCTCGCCGGAGATCAGCTTGGTCAGGTATTTCTGCTTCTGCGCTTCGGTGCCGTTGCGACGAATCTGGTTCACGCAGAGGTTGGAGTGCGCGCCATACGACAAGCCAACCGAGGCCGACGCGCGCGAGATTTCCTCCATCGCCACCATGTGCGCGAGATAGCCCATGTTGGTACCGCCATATTCTTCGCCGGCGGTCATGCCGAGCAGACCCATGTCGCCGAACTTCTTCCACAGGTCGGCGGGGAAAAAGTTGTCACGGTCGATCTCGGCGGCACGCGGCAGGATTTCGTTCTTGGCGAAATCCCATACCGCGTCGCGCAGCATGTCGATGTCTTCGCCGAGGTCAAAGTTGAGTCCGAGCATTATTTTGTCTCCGATTTGTGATGCATGGTCATCAGGGTCTGCTGCATGGTGGCGCAATGGGTGGTGATGCCGTTCTTAACGACATAGACCTCGCCACGGGCGATCACCAGGTTGCGGCCGGACTTCAGCACGTCGCCGGTGGCGATCAGCAGTTCGCCGTCGGCGGGGGCCAGCAGGTTGATCTTGAATTCGACGCTGAGGACGTCAGTGTTCGGCGGCATCAGCGAAAAACCGGCATAGCCGGCAGCGCTGTCGACAATGGTGCTGGTAATCCCGGCATGAAAAAAGCCGTTCTGCTGCGTCAGGTCTGGCCGAAACTTCAGCCGGATCTCGCAATGGCCCGGGCGGATGGCCGTCAGCTCGGCGCCGAGCAGGCCCATCGCACCCTGCTTGGTGAAGCTCTCGCGGACCTTGCTTTCCCACGCCGGATCACGGGCTTCGAGTGGCTTGGGAACGTGATGAGTGTGCGGCATCAGGTGGGTCCTCGGTCAGGGGTGGCAAGGATTTTAGGTTGACGTTGACGTTAACGTCAACTAAGCGAAATTAACTCGGCTTCCTTGAGGAGTTTGCGGCACTGCTGCTCGAAGCGGGCAACGTCTTGCAAGACGGCGGCAATGTCGTCCCGCTGTTGTTCGAGCGCAGCTCGCCGACGTGACAAGACATCGAGAAAACTTTGCAATTGGGTGACTTCGCTACCGGCCGGATCGTACATGTCGATCAGTTCCTTGATCTCTGCCAGCGAGAGACCAAGCCGTTTGCCGCGCAAGGCGAGTTTGAGGCGTGTACGGTCGCGCTTGGTGTAGATCCGCGCCTGTCCGGCCCGTTGCGGCGCCACCAGACCCTGATCTTCCCAGTAACGGATCGCGCGCGGCGTGACCTCGAATTCGCGCGCCAATTCAGTAATCGTATAGGTATCGCCCATGGATTATGTTGCACCGCACATAAGTAACTGAATCTGGATACAATATAGAACTAAAATAAAATTTGATCGCTGTTGGAGTAGAGCAGAATTCCGCTACGGCTGCAATTTTGCTCCGCAATTTCCCGCCATTCCCTTGATCTGACCATGCCATCTGCCATCGCCTACCCGTTCGCAGAATTGCCCGCCGCCGGCGTGGCGATGCCTGTGGCGGAGGGTATCGAATGGCTACGCATGTCCTTGCCCTTCGCGCTGGATCACATCAATCTGTGGTTACTGGCCGATGGCGACAGCTACACGGCAATTGATACCGGCATCGCGCTGGACGAAACCCGTGCCGCATGGAAGTCGGTGTTGGCGGGACGGCACCTCTCGCGTACCATCGTCACCCATTGCCACCCCGATCACCTCGGCAACGCGGCCTGGCTCGAAAGCGAATACGGTGCGCCGCTCTCTATGACCCAGGGCGAGTATCTGGGCGGCTTGATGATCTATAGTCAGGTCGATGGCTACGGCATCCCGGCCATGCTCGAGTTCTTCAAAAGCCACGGCCTTGATCAGGGCCGCATTGACGCCCTGGCCGCCCGTGGCAACGCCTACAAGAAAGGCGTGCCGGCCATCCCGCAACGCTACCGACGTTTGTTCGATGGGCAGATTCTTCAAATTGGCGAAAACGGCTGGCGCGTGATTGTCGGCTACGGCCACGCCCCGGAACATGCCAGCCTGTATTGCGAAGAGCTCGGCGTGCTGATTTCCGGCGACATGCTGCTACCGCGCATCTCGACCAATGTGCCGGTGCTGGCGATCAACCCGAACGACAACCCTTTGCAATGGTTCCTCGATTCGATCGACGATTTCCGCATGCTACCGACTGATACGCTGGTGCTGCCGTCGCATGGCAAGCCCTTCCGTGGCCTGCACGCACGTGTTGAGCAATTGCACGCCCATCACACGTCACGCTGCGATCTGCTGCTGGCCGCATGTGCCGCGCCGCAATCGGCGGCGGAACTGATCCCCGTGCTGTTCGACCGCGAGATTCCTGATCCGCACCAGACCATGTTTGCCATGGGCGAGGCTATCGCCCACCTTAACCTGCTTGAACACCGTGGCGAGTTGCAGCGCATCCAGAGTGATACTGGTGCTGTAATCCGCTTTGTCCGCAACTGACCTTAAAGGAGTCACCATGTCTGCACCGAAGACCGAAGCCAAGCAACTCCCCGATCCCCAGGAAATCGCCAAGACCTACGCCGAAGTGGCGCAGCGCGCATCCAAGCTAATTTCCGACCACGTCCAGCGCCAGATGAAAAAGGGCGTTTCGACGCCCTCGGACGACCTCGGCATCGCCCAGGCCTTTATGGACATGATGGCCAAAATGTTGGCCAACCCGTACAAGCTGGCGCAGGCGCAGATGAACCTAGTGTGGGATTACTTCTCGCTTTGGCAGCACTCGACCATGCGCATGATGGGCATGCAGGGCATTCCGATTGCCTCGCCGAAGAAAGGTGATAACCGCTTCAAGGATCAGGATTGGGAAGAGCACTTCCTGTTCGATTTCGTCAAGCAGTCCTATCTCATCACCGCGCGCCACGTGCATGATTCCGTCAGCAATGTTGAGGGTCTCGACGAGATCAGCATGAAGAAGGTGAACTTCTTCACCCGCCAGTTCATCGATGCCATGTCGCCTTCCAACTTCGCCATGACCAACCCATCGGTCCTGCGCGAGACGGTGAATAGCCACGGTCAAAATCTGCTCAAGGGCTTCAACAACCTGCTGCGCGATATCGAAGAGGGTGACGGCCAGTTGCGCGTCAAGATGACCGACGCCAGCGCCTTCAAGCTGGGCGAGAACGTCGCCACCACGCCCGGCAAGGTGGTCTTCCAGAACGATCTGATCCAGCTGCTGCAATTCACGCCGACCACCGACAAGCAGTACAAGCGCCCACTGCTGATCGTTCCGCCGTGGATCAACAAGTTCTACATCCTCGATCTGCGCGCCAGCAATTCCTTCATCAAGTGGGCGACCGATCAGGGCCACACCGTATTTGTGATGTCATGGGTCAATCCGGATGCCAAGCTGGCCGAGAAAGGCTTCGAAGCCTATCTTGAAGAAGGCTCGCTGACTGCCATCGATGTCGTCTGCCAGCAGACTGGCGAGAAGGAAGTGAATATGATCGGCTACTGCCTTGGTGGTACGCTGCTCGGCTCGACCATGGGCTACATGGCGGCCAAGAAAGACAAACGGATTGCCTCGGCCACCTTCTTTGTCGCCCTGCTCGATTTCTCGATTCCCGGCGAACTGGGTGTCTTCATCGACGAGGGCCAGATTGCCAGCCTCGAAAAGAAGATGTCGGAACGCGGCTACCTCGAAGGGACCGAGATGGCCGGCACCTTCAACATGCTACGATCGAACGACCTGATCTGGTCCTTCGTGGTCAATAACTACCTGATGGGTAAAGACCCTTTCCCGTTCGATTTGTTGTTCTGGAACTCCGACTCGACGCGTATGCCGTACAAAATGCACAGTTACTACCTGCGCAACATGTACCTCAACAACAAGCTGCGCGAGCCCGGCGGCATCACACTGCTCGATACCCCGATCGATCTTTCCAAGGTCAAGACACCGAGCTATTTCATTTCCACCGTCGACGACCATATCGCCCCGTGGAAGGGCACCTACCTCGGTTCCGGCGCCCTTGGCGGTCCGGTGCGCTTTGTCCTCGGTGGTTCCGGTCACATCGCCGGCATCGTCAATCCACCCTCAGCCAACAAGTACGGCTACTGGACCAACGACACCAAGACCAACCCGGAATCGCCCGACGATTGGCTGGCCGGTGCAAAGCAGAACGAAGGCTCCTGGTGGACCGACTGGCAGGCATGGATCACCGGTCTGAATGGCGAGATGGTTGCCGCCCGCGATCCGGTCAAGGGCAAGCTGAAAGTGCTCGAAGATGCGCCGGGCTCCTTCGTCAAGTTCCGTCTCGACCAGCAAAAGAAGAAGTAAGAATTTCCTAAGCAATTTGCACCCCGGGCGGAGTACCCTCTGCTGAATTCGTATCAGGGACTCCGCCATGTCACTCTTTCGCCACGCGACGTTTGAAATTTCCGTTGCCCAACCTTCCGGACTGCCGCGTCCGGTGGGGGCGGAGATTGCCTTTGCCGGCCGCTCCAACGCCGGAAAATCCAGCGCCATCAATACCCTGGCCGACCACACCCGGCTCGCCTATGTGTCCAAGACCCCGGGGCGGACACAACTGATCAACCTGTTCCGTCTTAAGAATGGCGCCGCCATGGTCGATCTTCCCGGCTACGGCTTTGCCCAGGTGCCGCTCGCGGTACGCAAACAATGGCAAGGGCTGCTCGAAACCTATCTGACCCAACGCCATAACCTGGTCGGCCTGGTGCTGATCATGGATGCGCGACGCCCTTTCACCGAGCTTGACTGGAAAATGATCGGCTGGTACGCCCCCAGTGGCCGGCCGATCCATTGCCTGCTAACCAAATCCGACAAACTGACCCATCAGGAACAGATCAAGACGCTGCGTGAAGCGCGCAAAGCCCTCGCCGCCGCCAACCTTGGCGAGCAAGTCAGCCTGCAAATGTTCTCCAGCCTGAAGAAGACCGGCATTGAAGAGGTCGAGCGGGTAGTCGGGCTATGGTTCGCCAAGGCTGACGCAGACTCAGCCGCCGAGGCCGATGAGGCTACCGATGTGGCTACCGATCTCGCTGCCGAAGACAATGACTGAACAGCAAACTCTACTCGGCCAGGAATGGCAGACCCTGCAAAGCAACCATGAGCAGTATGAAAAATCGGCTCTGCTGATCAAACTGACGTGCCTGGTGTTAACGACCGCCAGCCTCGCCTTTGGTTTGCCCCTGGGTTGGATCGCGATCACGATCGGACTTTGCTGGTTGCAGGAAGGCATCTACAAGACTTTCCAAAGCCGTCTCGCTAACCGCCTGCTGCGTATTGAAACCCAATTGCGCCAGCCCGAATCGTCTGGGGCCGCGATGCAGTTGTATTCAGACTGGTTGACCAGTCGCCCTGGCAGCTGGGCTTTGCTTATCGGCTATGTGGCCAGTGCCAGTCGGCCGACCGTTGCCTTCCCGTATCTACCGATCCTGTTGCTGTTGGGATTTGACGGGCTGCTGCCAGCAGGCTGAGACCGATCATGCCTTACGTGCTCGCGCTTGACCAAGGCACCACCAGTTCGCGAGCCATCGTTTTTGACGCCCGTGGTACGCCCTGCGCCGTGGCGCAGCAGGAGTTTGCGCAGAGTTATCCGCAGCCCGGCTGGGTTGAGCACGATCCCGAAACGCTCTGGCGCACGCAAGCGGCGGTCGCCGTGGCGGCCCTCGCCCAGGCTGGAATATCGGCCAACGAGGTCGCCGCGCTGGGCATCGCCAATCAGCGCGAAACCACCTTGCTGTGGGAGCGCGCAACCGGCAAGGCAGTAGCGCCGGCCATAGTCTGGCAGGATCGACGTACCGCCGAACACTGTGCCCGCCTGCGCGCGGCGGGTCGCGAAGCCGAGATCCGCGCCCGCACCGGCCTGATACTCGATCCCTATTTTTCTGCCACCAAACTGGCGTGGCTCCTCGATAACCAGCCGGGTCTGCGAAAACGGGCCGAGGCCGGCGAACTGGCCTTCGGCACGGTCGATAGCTGGCTCACCTGGAAGCTTACCGGCGGCACCGTGCATGTCACCGATGCCAGCAATGCCTCACGTACGTTGTTGTTCGATTTACACCAGGGAGACTGGAGCGAAGCACTTTTGGCCGAATTCGGCATCCCGCGCGCCGTGTTACCGCACGTGGTCGCCAGTAGCGGCTTAGTCGGCCACGTGACGACCATTCCCGAACTGGCGGGCATCCCGATTGCCGCATTGGTCGGTGACCAACAGGGAGCGCTGGCGGGCCAGGCCTGCTTTTCCGCCGGATTGGCCAAGAACACCTACGGCACCGGCTGCTTTCTGCTGATGCACACGGGCAACGAAACCCCTGTTGCCGCGAATGGACTGCTGTCGACGGTTGCCTGTCGGCGCGGCGATCAGCTCAGCTATGCGCTCGAAGGCAGCGTGTTCATCGGTGGGGCGGTGGTGCAATGGTTACGCGACGGGCTCGGTCTGATCAGAAGCGCCAGCGAAGTCGAGGCACTGGCGGCGAGCGTTCCGGATGCCGGCGGCGTGGTTTTCGTGCCGGCATTTTCCGGGCTCGGCGCGCCGCATTGGGACCCGTATGCGCGTGGCGCCATGTTCGGCCTGACGCGCGGCACCACGGCCGCACACATCGCCCGTGCCGCACTGGAATCGATTGCGCTGCAGGTCGCCGACCTGGTCACTGCCCTCGAAAGCCAATCCGGCCAGGCCCTCGCTGAGTTGCGTGTCGATGGCGGCGCGGCCGCCAACAACCTGCTGCTGCAACTTCAGGCCGACTTGCTCGGTCGCCATATCGTGCGACCCGTCGTCACCGAAACCACCGCGCTTGGCGCCGCTTATCTGGCCGGTATCGCGGTCGGTGTCTGGCGTGATGTGAACGCAGTGGCTGAGCTATGGCGGGCAGAGCGTCGCTTCGAGCCAATCATGGCGGCGACGGACGTCAATACCATTCGGGAGCGCTGGCAGAATGCGATTGACCGGAGCCGGCGCTGGATCGAGGAATGACGCGGCCGGATTCGACGCGATTTTCGCGTAAGCGCCGTCCCGCCAGCACCGACTTTTTACGCGGGGAAATGCGGCACGTTACAACTTACTGCGGTGCTGAAATCGTATTTCCGGTGTGTGGATCAATCAGGCAGACCTGATTGCGGCCATTTTCCTTGGCCTGATACATGGCGATATCCGCCCAGCGCAGGATGTCTTCCTCGGAATATTCACCATCGAGAAATAGCACTACGCCAATGCTCGACGTACATTGATGCTTGATTAAGTGATCGTCTTCGCCTTGATGATGAACCGGAAGCACGAAGGGTTCGCTCATCCGGTTGCGGATTTTTTCCGCGACCAGAAAAACCGAGCTTTCCGATTCAGCCGTGGTCGCATCGAGATCGCCGAGCAGGACCACAAATTCATCCCCGCCAAAACGCGCCACGGTATCAACTTCGCGCACACACTTCGTCAGGCGTCCGGCCGCTTCGACCAGTAACAGATCGCCAACCCCATGACCGTGGGCGTCATTCACCGGCTTGAAATTATCCAGATCCAGGAACAGCAGCGCGCCATAGCGACTGTTGCGCCGCGTCGTCGCCATGATCAGGCGCAGACGATCGATCAACAGGCGCCGGTTGGGCAGCATGGTCAAGGGATCAAAATACGCCAGGCGATGGATCTGCTCCTCGGCCGCCCTGCGGTTGGTGATGTCGTTTGAGACCACCACGACACGGGCGACAGCGCCAGCGGCGTCGCGGATCACGCCGCCGCGCGATTCCATCCAGCGTATCGCGCCATCCGGCAAAACAAAGCGGAACTCCAGCCGCTGGCCGATACCGGTCTTCACCGTTTCAAGGAAGACCTCGCGCACGCGATCCCGATCGTCCGGATGAATTTCATTGAACGAATTGGTGCCCAGTAGAAGCTTGGTATCGCCGAAAAAATGCGTGTAAGACGGGCTGTTGTAGAGACGGCGGCCCTCGAGATCCAGCACCGCAATGAAGTCGCCGCTGTTTTCGGCCACCAGACGAAAGAACTCTTCCTGCTCGCGCACGACGGCTTCAATCCGCTTGCGCTCGGAAATATCACGAACGATGGCCCACATGGCCTCGGGCTGTCCCTGCGGGTCGCGCAGCAAATGAGTCTTCAACTCGACTGACAGGAGGGCACCATCCTTGCGCCGATATTCCTTTTCGTACAAGCGTGATTGCCCATGGGGAATGACCTGCTCAGCCACAATCAGGGCCTCGATCTCGCGCCAGTGTTCCGGGGTCAGATCGACATAGGTCAAGTGTTGCAACTCAGCATCGGAATACCCGAGCATTTCGCTGAAGGCGAGATTCCATTTCAGCAGATGGCCGTGCATATCGACCAACGCGAAGGCATCCCGCATGCTTTCGTGTATGCGCTGGTAGGTACAGTCGCAAGCAATTTGCTGGTCCAATTCAATAGAATTGGTCATGGCGCTACGCACATCCAAGACACTGGTTCCTTCCCATCTATTGTTCTCGAGAGTGGCATTAACCGCCACCACGCGTTTTCGACCTACCGGAAGCAAGCTTCGTGCGCGCCCATTCAATTCAACTCCTTAGGGCACCACGTAAGGTACATCGGCGACATATTCATCATGATGTGTAAGATTTACCGACACATCGCACCGCGCGCGTCACCAAATAAAAAGCCCTCGGCTAAAGGGGGAAAGCCGAGGGCCAAATGCCTTGCAGCCATGCGGCTTGAACAAGGCCCCGCTCAGGGAGGTGAAGCGGGAGACTGGCCGAACGAGCGTTCAGCGCTGTCTAGGAGCTATGATAGATGCCTCAGCAAAAAGTTCAACTTATTTTTTCGGACTAAGACCATGATTACAAAGGGCCTATTTCCCTCAACTCGAATGCGCAGGATGCGCCGGGACGACTTTTCGCGGCGCTTGATGCGCGAGCACGCGCTGACGGCGAATGACTTGATCTACCCGGTATTCGTCCTGGAGGGCAGCGGTCGCACCGAAGCCGTCGCCTCGATGCCCGGGGTCGAGCGCATGTCGCTGGATCGCCTGCTACCAGTTGCCGAACATGCTTTGCAGCTCGGTATTCCTGCCCTCGCCCTGTTCCCGGTGGTGGGTGTGGAAAAGAAATCTTGGGGAGCTGAGGAGGCCTGGAATCCAGAGGGCTTGGTGCCAACCGTCGTGGCCCGGCTTAAACAGGAATTTCCCGAGCTTGGCGTGATCACCGATGTCGCCCTCGATCCCTACACCAGCCACGGCCAGGATGGACTGATTGATGCGGCCGATCCGCTGGGTTATGTAATGAACGATGAAACCTTGGCCGCCTTGGCGCAGCAGGCGCTGTGTCACGCCCGCGCCGGCGCTGACGTGGTGGCGCCGTCCGACATGATGGATGGCCGCATCGGTCGTATCCGCGCCACGCTCGATGCAGAGAAGCACATTCACACCCGCATCCTCGCCTACTCCGCCAAGTACGCCTCGGCCTTTTACGGCCCATTCCGTGATGCGGTCGGCTCGGCGGGCAATCTGGGCAAGGGCAACAAATACACCTATCAGATGGACCCGGCCAATACCAACGAAGCCCTGCGTGAAGTGGCGCTCGACATCGAGGAAGGTGCCGACATGGTGATGGTCAAGCCGGGCATGCCCTACCTCGACATCGTGCGCCGCGTCAAAGACGAGTTCGGCGTGCCGACCTATGCCTATCAGGTCAGCGGCGAATACGCGATGCTGAAAGCCGCCGCACAAAATGGCTGGCTGGATCACGACGCGGTGATGATGGAATCCTTGCTGGCCTTCAAACGGGCTGGCGCCGACGGCATCCTGACCTACTTCGCGCTGGAAGCCGCGACCAAATTGCGCGAGTAAGTCAGAAACCCGGCACGACACCTGTATGAGCACTGCCTCACGCTTCGGGCTGGCGGTTGATGCCTTGATCCGGCGACCCGCGTGGTGGCCAGTCTTGGTCGTGTTCTGGGCCGCCATTGCGGCGGCCTCGTTTGCCTGGCACCAACACGAGCTGGAAAACTACGCGCAGAATTTCGCCCTGCAGCGCGGTCGGTTGATTGTGCAAATGGTCGAAACCATGCGCGATTGGGCCGCGCAGCAGAGCCACGCTCGTGGCTTTGCCGATAACTCGGCGCTGATGACACGGCAGTTGGGCGATTTGATTCAACAAGATCGCGACCCGAATCTCAAAATCCACCTCACCAGCTTGAAACTGCTGAACCCGGCCAACGCGCCCGACGCCTGGGAGGACGCTGCGTTACACGCGTTCGACGCCGGAAGCGCCGAGCGCTATGGCGTCGATGGCGATCTATTTCGCTTCATGGCGCCGTTGCCGACCAAAGCCTCGTGCCTCGATTGCCACGCCCATCAGGGACACAAAGTCGGGGATATTCGCGGCGGCCTGAGTGTCAGTTTCCCGGCGCAAAGCATTTCGGATGCAATCGCCGGGCAGCGTCGGGCTTTCATCATCATTCATGTCATCGCTTTCCTCTTGCTGTCGGCCTTGTCGCTGTCCAGTCTGGCGGCATTGCGCCGGCGCCTGCTCGACGTCGACAGCGCACGCAACGATTTGGCCGACACCGAAAAAATGGCATCACTCGGGCGCATGGTGGCGGGCTTTGCCCATGAAGTGAATACGCCTGTGGGTGTGGCGGTTGGTGCGGTTTCACAAGCTGGAGAGGTCGTGCGACAATTCGCGCAATTGCTCGATCAGGAGGAGGTCGACGAAGATGAAATCCGTGGCCATCTGGCGATTCTGACCGAAACCAACACCCTGGCGCTCGGCAATCTGCGACGCGCTGCGGCGCTGGTGCAGAGCTTCAAACGCACCGCCGTCGATCAAAGCTCGGAAGCCGAACGCGACTATGATCTCACCGAGATCATCGACGACGTTCGACAAAATCTGCACGGAATGTTCAAGAAAACATCCGCCACGATTCAGGCAAACTGTGCCTCCGGCCTGCGCCTGCACGGACCCGCCGGCGCCTTGGAGCAGTTGCTGACCAATCTGCTGACCAATAGTCATATTCACGGCTTTGCCAACGGTACCCAGGCCGGCACCATTACCATCGACGCACATACCGACGGCGACATGATCGCGATCGATTACCGGGACGACGGCGCCGGCATGAGCGCGGAAACGGTCGCCCACGCCTTCGAGCCCTTCTACACGACAAAACGCGGCGGCGGCGGTAGCGGCCTGGGGCTCTATCTCGCCTATGAAATCGCCACCCGCAAACTCGGCGGATCGATTCAATGCCACAGCACGCCGGATCACGGTGTTCAGTTCATACTGCGCTATCCGGCGCGCTACGCTGCCCATCCGACATCGCAATCATAAGGAAAGAACATGTGTCTGGCACTTCCCGTCAAGGTAGTTGAGGTCGGCTCCGGTCCCGATGAGGATTGGGCGATCGTCGACCTGGGCGGCGTCAGGAAAGAGATCTCGCTGGCGCTGCTCGAAGATGTCAAGGTTGGGGATTATGTGATTCTCCATGTCGGCTTTGCCCTCTCCAAACTTGATCCCGAGGAAGCCGAAAAAACGCTGGCGCTGTTTGCAGAAATGGCGGCCGCCGAGTCGTGAAATACATCGACGAATTCCGTGATGGCGAGGTCGCCCGCACCATTGCGGACAAGATCGCCAATGAAGTTGAGAGCAACCGCCGCTACAGCTTCATGGAATTTTGCGGCGGCCATACGCACGCGATTTCACGCTACGGCCTGACCGATCTGCTGCCGGATAGCGTGCGCATGGTGCATGGCCCCGGTTGCCCGGTCTGCGTGCTGCCCATCGGCCGGGTCGATCTGGCGATTCGCCTTGCGCTTGACCAGGGCGTCATCCTGTGCACCTACGGCGACACGCTGCGGGTACCCGCCTCCAACCAGTTGTCGCTGATGAAAGCCAAAGCCCACGACGGCGATATCCGCATGGTGTATTCGACGGCCGATGCGCTGCAAATCGCACGCGACAATCCGGGACGTGAGGTGGTGTTTTTCGGCATCGGCTTCGAAACCACGACGCCACCGACTGCCGTCGCCATCCAGCAGGCCCAGGCTGAGCAACTCGCGAATTTCAGCGTCTTGTGCTGCCATGTGCTGACACCGGCGGCAATCAGCAATATTCTTGAATCCCCCGAGGTGCGGCAATACGGCACCGTGCCGCTCGATGGCTTCATTGGTCCGGCGCATGTCTCGACCGTCATCGGCAGCCGGCCGTATGAGTTTTTTGCCGAGGAATATCGCAAGCCGGTGGTGATCGCGGGTTTCGAGCCACTGGATGTGATGCAAGCCATCCTGATGCTGGTCCGCCAGGTCAACGAAGGGCGCGCCGAAGTCGAAAACGAGTTTTCGCGGGCAGTTAGCCGCGACGGTAACCGCAAGGCGCAGGACCGCGTCGCCGAAGTGTTTGAACTGCGCCGCGAATTCGAATGGCGCGGACTCTCGGTGGTGCCCTATTCGGCGCTGCGCATCCGGGCCAAGTACGCCAGCTTCGACGCCGAGCGGCGCTTCAAGCTCGAGTATGTCTCGGTGCCAGACAACAAGGCGTGCGAATGCGGCGCCATTTTGCGTGGTGTCAAGCGACCGCAGGACTGCAAGATTTTCGGCACCGTATGCACCCCCGAAAACCCCATCGGCTCCTGCATGGTCAGCTCGGAAGGCGCCTGCGCGGCGCACTACACCTACGGACGTTTCAGGGACACCCAGGAAGCATCATGAGCGGAACAGTCAAACGCGGCTATGTGCGGCCGCTGGATATGAAACACGGACGCGTCGATCTCACGCATGGTTCCGGCGGACGGGCGATGGTGCAGCTGATTGCGGAGTTGTTCGCCCGCCATCTGGGCAATGAATACCTTGGTCAGGGCAATGACGGCGCCGTCCTGCCAGCACCGACTTTTGACGGCGTGCCCGGACAATTGGTGATGTCGACCGATTGCCACGTCGTGACGCCCTTGTTCTTTGCCGGTGGCGACATCGGCTGCCTCTCGGTGCATGGGACGATCAACGATGTGGCCGTGATGGGCGCGCGACCACTGTATCTTGCTGCCGGCTTCATTCTCGAAGAAGGCTTCCCGCTGGCCGATCTGGAACGCATTGTGATTTCGATGGCGAACGCCGCGCGCGAGGCCGGTGTGCCGGTGGTCACGGGCGATACCAAAGTGGTCGAGCAGGGCAAAGGTGACGGCGTCTACATCACCACCACCGGGGTCGGCGTCCTGCCGCCGGGGCGAGCAATCGGTGGCGCCGGCGCCCAGCCGGGCGATGCGATCCTGGTTTCCGGCTCGCTCGGCGATCACGGCGTGGCGATCATGAGCCAGCGCGAAAATCTCAGCTTCGATGCCCCGATCAAATCTGACACCGCCGCGCTCAATGGCATGATTGCCGACATGCTGGCCACGGCAGCGGACATCCACGTCATGCGCGACCCGACGCGGGGCGGTCTGGCCACCACGCTCAACGAGATCGCCGGCCAGTCTGGCGTCGGCATGTTGCTCCGCGAAAAGGATATTCCGATCAAGCCGGTGGTGAATGCGGCGTGCGAATTTCTCGGTCTCGACCCGCTCTACGTGGCGAACGAAGGCAAGCTGATCTGCATCTGCCCGGCCGCCGCCGCACCGGAGTTGCTGGCGGCGATGCGCGCCCATCCGCTCGGACGCGACGCGGTGCAGATCGGCGAAGTAATTACCGACGAGCATCATTTTGTGCAACTGCTCACCGCGTTTGGCGGCAAGCGCATTGTCGATTGGTTGACCGGCGACCAGTTGCCGCGAATTTGCTGAAAGTCGCTTGCCGATGCGCATCCTGCTCCTGACCCACGCCTTCAACAGCCTGACCCAGCGTCTATGGGCGGATCTGGTGACCGCTGGACACGAGGTATCGATCGAGTTTGATATTGCCGACTCGGTGGCAACGGAAGCGGTCGCGCTTTTTCAACCGGAACTGATCGTCGCCCCCTACCTGCGCCGGGCGATTCCCGAGTCCATCTGGTCGCGTCATGTGTGCCTGATCGTGCATCCCGGTCCACCGGGTGATCGCGGGCCGTCGGCACTGGATTGGGCGATTCACAACGGCGCCACGGAATGGGGCGTCACGGTGCTGCAAGCGGAAGCGGAAATGGACGCCGGGCCAGTATGGGCCAGCGTCATGTTTCCGTTGCGCAGGGCCAAAAAAGCCAGCCTCTATCGTAACGAGGTGACCGAAGCCGCCGCCCAGGCGCTCATGCAGGCGGTGGCGCGGGTGCAAAGCGGCTACGTGCCTCAGCGTCCCGAGCACGGCCAGTGGCAGCCGCTCATGACGCAGGCAGCTCGCCGCATCGATTGGCAGGGCGACGCCACCGCCACTGTGCTGGCAAAAATCAATGCCGGCGACGGTTTCCCCGGCGTCGCCGATACGCTCTGCGGCGAACCCTGCCATCTGTTCGATGCCTGGCCCGAAAGCACGCTGCGCGGAACACCCGGCGAGATCATCGCCCAGCGCGAAACGGCCCTGTTGCGCGCGACAATCGATGGCGCGGTCTGGATTGGGCACGTAAAGCGACAGGGTGCGATCAAGCTGCCAGCCACACTCGCCTTTCCCGAATGCGCCGTACCCGCGGCGGGGCATTTCATCCCGTCATCACCGACTTTTGACTGGTGGAAGCTGACCACGGCCACCTGGCAGGACATCGCCTACGAAGAAGCGGACAGTGTCGGTTTCCTGCATTTCGAGTTCTACAACGGCGCCATGTCGACCGCGCAATGCGAACGCCTGCGTGCCGCCCTGGCCTGGGCCAAGCAGCGTCCGGTGCGCGTACTGGTGTTGATGGGCGGTGAAGACTTCTGGTCCAACGGCATCCATCTCAACGTGATCGAAGCGGCCAGCTTGGGCGATGGCTCGCCGGCCGATGAATCCTGGCGCAACATCAACGCCATGAACGACCTGACGCTGGAACTGATCAAGACGCCGAACCAGATCACGGTCGCCGCTATCGGCGGTAACGCCGGTGCGGGCGGCTGCTTTCTGGCGCGTGCCGCAGACCAGGTCTGGGTCCGCGCCGGTGCGCTGATGAATCCGCATTACAAAAACATGGGTAATCTCTACGGCTCGGAATACTGGACCTACCTGCTGCCGAAACGTGTCGGTGAAGAAGGCGCACAACGCATCATGCGCGACCGCTTGCCCTTGAGCGCGCAACGGGCGGTTGCGATCGGGTTTGCCGATGCCGTGCTAGCGAGTGAGCGACCGGCGTTTCGCATCGACGTGGCACGCCGTGCCGGCGAAATCGCTGCTGCAAACGACTTTGCCGCGCAATTGGAGGCCAAGCGCGCAACACGGGACCGTGACGAGGCAATCAAACCGCTCGCCGCCTATCGCGACGAAGAACTTGCCCAGATGCGACGCAATTTCTACGGTTTCGACCCGAGCTATCACGTCGCCCGTTTTCACTTTGTGAACAAGAGTCCGCTAAGCTGGACGCCTCGGCATCTGGCACGACATCGAGAACTGGGCTGGATGCCAAACAACAATTCTGGAAGTCGCCCATGAAGATCGTTCGCAAATTGCCACCCAGTAGTGAGGGAAGCGCTGGCGCCCGTGTCGTGCCGTGGAAACTGCTGGTGGTGGACGACGAACCCGATGTACGACGCCTGACAGCGCTCAATTTGCGTGGCTTTGAATTTGCCGGGCGACCGCTGGAGCTGATCGAGGCCGGCTCGGCGACCGAAGCACATGAGCGCCTGAAGGAGCACGGCGACATTGCCCTGGCCCTTATTGATGTGGTCATGGAGTCGGACGACGCCGGACTCAAGCTGGTCGAATACATCCGCAAGGATCTGAAAAACCTGATGATCCGGCTGGTGATCCGTACCGGACAGCCAGGCGTCGCACCCGAACGCTTTGTCATCGACAATTTCGACATTGACGACTACAAGGACAAGACCGAACTCACCGCGCAAAAGCTCTACACGACCGTACGCACCGCGCTCAAGGGTTACCGCGACCTGCAGACCATCGAGTGGAACCGAATCGGCCTATCGCGCATCCTGGCCGTTACGCCGGATCTCTACAACCTGCATCGCGACAAGCTGGAGGATTACTTTCAGGGTGTGCTGATGCAGTTAATCGGTATCTGCAAACTCGGCCATTCAGGCATGATCTCGACTATCGACGGACTGGTCGCCACGGTCGATGGACAGGACATCCGCATTCGTGCCGGCGCGGGGGATTTCGACGATTCGCCGGGGGCAGACACTCGCCGTAACGAGATTGTCGAATTGTGTTCCAACGTTATCGTCGGCCGCGACATGCCGGCGCGCTTGCGCAACGGTGCCCTGGTTATACCTCTGCAAGTTGGCGAGGAGATCTTCGGCTTTGTCTATCTGGAAACCGGGGAAGACATATCTGAAAGCGACCGCGAGCTGATCCAGATCATGGCCAATCAGTGCGCCGCCGCGCTGGATAATTTCCGCCTGCACCATAGCCTCGAGGAATCCTACGACGAGGCGATCGACATGCTCGGCCAGGTGGCCGAGTTCAAGGATAGCGCCACCGGAACGCACATCCGCCGCATTCAGGAATACACGCGCCGACTCGCCATCGCGCTGGGCTGCCCGGCAGACGAAGCCGAGGTGTATGCCAAAGCAAGCCGCCTGCACGACGTGGGCAAGGTCGGCATTCCCGACAATATTCTGCGCAAGCCGGGGTCGCTTAACGACGACGAGTTCGAGATCATCAAGCGCCACACCAAAATTGGCGATACGGTGCTCAAACGCAGCCCCTCACTCGCCGTGGCCCGACTGGTAGCACGCAGCCATCACGAAAAATGGAACGGCACAGGCTATCCGGATGGATTGGCTGGCGATGCGATACCGTTCGTGGCTCGACTCGTGGCGGCGGTCGATGTGTTCGATGCACTGGTCAGCAAGCGGCCCTACAAAGGACCGTGGCAGAAAGACAAGGCCACGACGGAAATTCGTAACGGCAGCGGCGCCCATTTCGACCCCAGGATTGCCGAAACCTTTCTCGCCATGATTGACCGTGGCGAAGTCGACGATCTGGTGATAGCAGCAACGGCGGCGCCCGCCGATCACCCTAACTTAGCGGGCGAGTAGCGGCCACTGCACGGCCCAGCGGGCCAGCGGGTCATCCTTGAAGCCGCTTTTGACAAAGCGTTGCCAGCGTCCCAGCGTGTAGCACACCAACGCATCGGCATGGGCAGTGAAATCGTGCTCGGTCGCCAATGCGCCCTGTGCGGCGGCGACCTTCAGGCATTGCTTGAGCGTGGCTTCGATGCGATCCAGCAATTGGTTGATGCGTGTCTGCAAGCGCGGATTTTCGTGTATCAGGGCGTCGCCCACTAAAACGCGCGTCAGGCCGCGATTCTTCTGAGCAAAGCGGAGCAGCGAAGCGACAATCGCCTCGGCCTGCTTGAGGCCGGATTCCTCCTTGGCCTCGATCTGGCCGATGACCGAGAACATGCCGGTCTCGATGAACTCGATGATGCCCTCGTACATCTGCGCCTTACTAGCGAAATGGCGATACAGCGCGGCCTCCGAGACATCGAGTTGCTTGGCAAGTAAGGCCGTGGTGACCTTGACTGCTTCGGGACGCTCCAGCATTTCAGCGATGGTTTGCAGAATCTGCAGTTTCTTTTCGCCAATCCTGGCAGCGCGGGCTTCATTCATTGCAGACTTTCCGGGTGGTTACTTCGACTTGATCAGAGTGCCGACACCTTCGTCGGTCAGAATTTCCAGCAGCAGCGCATGTTCGACGCGGCCATCGATGATATGCACGCTCCGAACCCCGCTGCGTGCCGCATCGAGCGCCGAACTGATCTTGGGCAGCATGCCGCCGGAAAGGGTGCCGTCTTCAACCATGGCGTCGATTTCCTTGGGCGTGATCCCGGTCAGCAGATTGCCCTGTTTGTCGAGTACGCCCGGGGTGTTGGTGAGGAGCATCAGCTTCTCGGCCTGCAGCACTTCGGCGATTTTGCCAGCAACCACGTCGGCGTTGATGTTGTAAGTTTCACCGTGCGCACCGACGCCAATCGGGGCGATCACCGGAATGAAGTCGCCTTTGTCGAGGAAGGTAATCAGCGAGGGATCTATCGAAGTAATCTCACCGACCGAACCGATGTCGATCATTTCCGCAGGATTATCTTTGTTTGGCAGCATCAACTTGTGGGCGCGGATGAAATTGCCGTCCTGGCCGGTGAGACCCACGGCTTTGCCGCCATGCTGGTTAATGAGATTGACGATCTCCTTGTTCACCTGGCCGCCGAGCACCATCTCGACGATATCCATGGTTTCCTCGTCGGTCACGCGCATGCCCTGGATGAACTTGCCTTCCTTGCCCAAGCGTTTAAGTAGATCCTCGATTTGCGGCCCACCACCATGAACGACCACCGGATTCATGCCGACCAGTTTGAGCAACACCACGTCACGGGCGAAGCAATCCTGCAGTTTCGGATCAGTCATCGCGTTGCCGCCGTACTTGATGACGATCGTCTTGTCAAAAAAGCGCTTGATGTATGGCAGCGCCTCGCCGAGGATCTTCGCTTTGGTCGTGGGGGGGAGTTTTTCAGTCATGGAATTCCGCCGAGTGAGTAATTGCTTCGCAGATTCTAGCCGGCAAATGAAAAAGCGGGACGGCGCCGCGCACGGCGCCGTCCCGCCAGCACCGACTTATTGCAGAACTACTGGATGACCAGCCGCTTGGCTTGGGCCGCCACTTTCTTGGGCAACGTCAGTTCCAGCACGCCATTGGTGTACTTGGCCGCCGACTGCGCCTCGTCGACTTCTTGCGCCAACTGGAAGCTGCGCGCGACCTTGCCGAAATAACGTTCCGTGCGCAACACACGCTCGCCTTCCTTCACATTCTTTTCTTGACGCCGCTCGGCGCTGATAGACACCACGGCACCCTCGATATGAACGTGGATGTCGTCTCGATTGACGCCAGGGATTTCGGCATGGATCAGGTATTGCTTTTCCTCTTCCTTGACGTCAATCTTCATTTCGGGCGTATCGCCACCACCGACATCGACCGGACGCACCAGGAAACCGCGAAAAAAGTCGTCAATGGGATCACGACGGATCAGTTGATTCATGATTTTCTATATGGACGCCTCCCGTTTGCCAAGGACGATGTTGGTGTGTTGGGACAGATAGGCTGCAGTTCTATATCCGGCCTGTTTGTGCAGGAATAGACCTGCTGGCCCTGATGGAATCCGCTGACCCGCGCCTCATTCTCCGGAAGGACTCGAAGTCCAACAAATCATTCAGGCTTGGCGGGTCACGGTCTGACCTGTTTGCCATCACACTTTATCGACCTTACGCAACCTTTACGGCGGCCACTCCTTTCTCAATTGGTTGATACACGCGTTGTGCGCCAACCCTACGCGGGTTGACTCACAAACTCCTTTTGGTACGTCCGCTCGTGGGCCAGCATCGCCCAGATCGTCCGCGCCATCTTGTTGGCCAGTGCCACGACCGCCACGTTGAGCGGTCGGCGCTGGCGTAATTC
>CAMDMZ010000002.1 GCA_945902805.1 Propionivibrio dicarboxylicus
TCGAGGAACTGGTGGTGGAATTAAAGGAACAGGTCACTATTCTGATCGTCACCCACAACATGCAGCAGGCGGCGCGGATTTCGGACTACACCGGCTTCATGTACATCGGCGAAATGGTCGAGTTCGGTGAAAGCGAAGGCCTCTTCGTCAAACCACGGAACAAGCAGACCGAGGACTACATTACCGGCCGCTTCGGCTAGGGTTTTGCCGGGCGGGCGCCGTCCCGCCAGCGCCGACTTTTCGTGGTTCAAAAACGCATCACGCGAGTGGTGCGTCTTTTTTGGTTCACGGAAAAGGCACTGAAAACGGAATGCCTTGAAGGCTTAGCAAGATCAGCGTGTTCTTGCTAACCCTCTCTACTTAAACCACAATATTCGTAACTACTCAGGCAGGGGTTTATGCTTGAAGTTGTTGTTTTGACGGAACTACCGTTCGCGATGAACTTGTCGAACCGCAGGTTTCGGAGCGACACGGGCCTTCGACAGGGCTCTCTAGGCCGAACGGGTTTATCGTCTTTTGCAATGTAGGCGCTCACGCCACAGTCACTTTATCTTGACTCAGGGATCTACCTTATGTCCAGCACGTCCGGTCTGTCGGTCCTGATCATCGAGGATGATCCCGGTGATTTTGGCTTGGTCAAGGCGGCGTTTCAGCATATCGGGCAGGGCGACGGCGACCATTGTCCGCGTCTGATTTGGGCACAGACGCTGGCGGCGGGGCTGGCCGTGGCACGCGATGCGTTTCCTGATGTCGTCTTGCTTGATCTGTCGTTGCCCGATACCTTTGGCATTGCCACGCTGGAATCGGTGGTTGCCGCATTGCCCGGCGTTCCTGTCGTCATCTTTACTCACAGCGACGACGACGCCATGGCCATCACGGCCCTGGAAAACGGCGCGCAGGATTATCTGGTGAAGGGGCAACTCGATCGCTATGCGATCAAACGGGCGCTGCGCAATGTGACGGTGCGCAAACGCATGGAGCAGAACCTGCGCCTGTTTGAATCGGCGCTGAATTCGGCCGCAGATGGCGTCGAAATCACTGACGCGGACGGATGTATCGAATGGGTCAATCAGGCGTTTACGCAAATGACTGGGTATACAGCCGCCGAAGTCGTCGGTCATACGCCTGGCGAATTGTTGAAGTCCGGTCTCCACGATCAGGCGTTTTATCAGCAGATGTGGGAAACCATTCTGTCCGGCAAGGTGTGGCGCGGCGAGGTCGTCAATCGTCGCCGCGACGGTAGTCTTTATGACGAAATGCTCTCCATCGCACCGGTACTGACGGCCGCTGGTTCGATCCGGAATTTTGTCGCGGTCAAGCAGGACATCAGCGAGCGAAAACTTATCGAACAGCGGCTTACGCAGAGCGAGCAGCGGCTCGAACTGGCATTGGCGTCATCCGATCTTGGCATGTGGGATCTGGATATTGCCAGCGGAAATGAGGTGACCAATGCGCGCTGGCACGGAATCCTGGGCTATTCCCCGGCCGACACACCGACCAATTTGGCCGATTGGGAAAAGCTGATTCACCCGGATGACCGTGCGGCAACGCGCGCCAGTCTCGATGCCTACATCAAAGGCGATGTGTCCAATCTGGAGTACGAATATCGTATCCGCCACCAGGATGGTCACTGGGTCTGGATCCTCACGCGCGGCAAAATTGTCAGTCGCGACGGCGACGGCAATCCGTTGCGCATTATCGGCACCAATCTGGACATCAGCCATCAACAGCGTATTCGCCAGGAAGGCGCTGATTTACTGCAACGCATCGAGGCACTCGTTCGCAATGCCGGCGTGCGTCCCGGGCAGATCGGTAACACCGACGGTAGCCAGAACGATGGCAGCGCGAATCGTCGCCACCTCAGCGAACGTCAGCGCGACGTAATCAAACTGGTCGCCGCTGGCTGTACCTCGGCCGAAATTGCCGAACGCTTGAATATCAAACCCGCCACGGTGGTGACGCATCGGCGCGACCTGATGCAGAAGCTTGATTTGCACAGCGTTGCCGAACTGACCCGCTACGCCATCGAGCACGGCTTGAGTTCGGGCGAATAGCCCGTTCGTGGCCGACGATCTCAGCCGGAAAATACGCCACAAAAACCCACATAGGTAGGTACCTATCTACCTTTCTATGTGGATTATCTTGCGCTGATTATTGGGCTAGACTTCCGCAATAGGATTCCACGCCATTACGACAACTCACGGCGAAATGCCACCGTTGCCGTCAAGGTTTGCGAATCACATTGAAGACAAAGGCTATGGTGCCTGATAAAAGCAAAAGTTCTGACGCATCAGCGCGATTACCGTCAAGCCTGATTGCAGGCATCAGTTTGACCTTTGCGGCGATTCTGTCGCTTGCCGGCTACTTTCTGTGGCAAAGCCGTGCCATGCTCCATGAACGTGCGGCCAACAATGCCGAGACGCTTGTCAATGTGCTTGAGCAGTTTGTTTTTACGTCGATCCATGAGTCCGAAGTCCTGTTGCAAATGGCGTCGGACGAATACCGCCGTGAGTTGCAAGCGGGCCGATACGACCCCAATGCTTTTGCCGACTACCTGACCTTCAACCGCAAACGGATTCCGGCCATTGCCAACCTGCGGGTGAGCGATGCGTCCGGCCAGATCAGGTTTGGCGAAAACGGACTTTTGGAGCGCCCGGCCGATATTTCCGATCGTCCCTATTTCGCGGCGGCCCGCGATAACGGCAACCGGCTGGTCATCTCGCCCCCGGTCTTGGGCAGGATCAGTCAGGAATGGGTGATTCCGGTCGCCTGGCGCTTGGACGGTCCTGCTGGCCGCTTTGATGGTTTGCTGGTGGCGAATCTGCAGACCAAGAAATTTACCGATCTCTTCGCCTCGCTGAAGTCCGGCCCCAATAGTGTGGTTGTCCTTTTCGATGCGGACGCCAGCATCAATCTGCGCTACCCGGAACCCAAAGGGCCGGGAAGCACCATCGGACGGAAGATCGGCTCGCCTGAGTTCAAGGAATTCTGGCAGCAGGGCATCCGCACGGCGACTTACCGGGCGCAAAGCACCACCGACGGTATCTGGCGCACCTACAGCTACCGGCAGGTGGGAAACTATCCGCTGTTCGTGATGCTCGGCGTGGCCGAAGATGACATCATGGCGCCATGGAAAATGCAGGCCGCCATCACGGCCACTGCCCTGGTCATTCTTGGCATCTTGCTAACCCTCGTGTGGGTTTTGCAGCGCAAGGCCATGGCCGATCAGCGCAAAGCGGCGGCGGAACTACGCCAAAGCGAGACACGCCTCGCAACCATCCTCGACAGCCTCGAAGCCACGGTATATGTCTCGGACATGAATACCCATGAAGTGCTGTTTATTAACCGCTATCTGCGCGACATGATTGGTGACGTGGTCGGCCAGCTCTGCTGGAAGACGCTTCAGTCCGGCATGAACGGCCCCTGCGATTTCTGCACTACCCCGTACCTGCTGGCCACCGACGGCACACCGAACGACACCTACATCTGGGAAAACTTCAACCCCGCCCTCGGTCGCTGGTTCCAGCGCCATGACCGCGCTATTCCCTGGACCGATGGTCACCTTGTCCGCATGCAGATCGCCATCGACATTACCGAACGCAAGCTGGCCAAAGTTGCTTTGCAAGAAAAAGCCGAGGAATTGCTGCGCTCCAACGCCGAACTCGAACAATTCAGCTACAGCATCTCGCACGATATGCGCCAGCCACTGCGCATGATTTCGAGCTATCTGCAACTACTGCAGAATGGACTGGGTGACACGCTGAACGCCGAGCAGCGCGAGTATTTTCATTTCGCCATCGACGGCGCGCAACGCCTCGATGCCATGCTGCGCGGGCTGCTCGACTATTCGCGCGTCGGCCGCAAGGGCGAACCTCCGGCGTGGATCGAGAGTCGCACCGCACTCGACGAGGCGCTGTTGTTTCTGCGCCCGCTGGTGGCCGAAGCGCAGGCCGAAATTTGCATCGAAGGCGAGTGGCCGCGCCTCCTTGCCAGCCCTGATGAGCTGTTGCGATTGCTGCAAAATCTGATTGGCAACGCCCTTAAGTTCCGCGTCGAAGGACGTCCGCCAGTCGTCATCATCACCAGTCAAGTTATCGCTGGCCACTGGCGTCTGAACGTGGCCGACAACGGCGTCGGCATCCTGCCCGACCAGATCGACCGCCTGTTCCAGGTCTTCCAGCGTTTGCAGGCACGCGCCACCTACGAAGGCACCGGTATCGGTCTGGCGCTGTGCCGCAAGATCGCCGAGCATCTCGGCGGCCGCATCTGGGCCGAGTCGGCGGGCGAGGGGCAGGGCAGCCGGTTTTGCCTGGAATTGCCGCTGCGGCGGGAAGATGGCGAGGCAAGCGCATGAAGCTGCGAACCCGATTGCTCCTGGCCACCGCTTTCATCCTTGGCTTGCTAAGCACGGCAAACCCGTGGCTCAGTTACCGTGTCTTCGATGGGCTGGTGGATGAAGAAATGGCGACCATTCACGGCCTGTGCAACTATTGGATTGATCTGGTGCGCCTGCCGCACCGGCCGCATCACTCGGGAGAAATCGCATGACCACGTTCGTTCAAGACAACGTTTTGATCCTCGTCGTCGAGGACGATCCCGGCGACTTTGGCCTAGTGCGGGTGCACCTGCGTCA
Organism: Propionivibrio dicarboxylicus; assembly: GCA_945902805.1. Classification (GTDB taxonomy): domain Bacteria; phylum Pseudomonadota; class Gammaproteobacteria; order Burkholderiales; family Rhodocyclaceae; genus CAMDMZ01. The sequence goes on from CAMDMZ010000002.1 coordinate 4,634, forward strand.
GGCCGGCTTTGGCCACACCAGCGGCCCCGAGCCGCTGTGGGCCAAGACGCTGGCCGAGGGCATGGCGACGGCCCAGCGTGTTCTGCCGGATGCCATTCTGCTCGATCTGTCCTTGCCGGATTCCAACGGGCTCGATACCGTGCGTGCCATGCGTGCGGCCGTGAGCGATGCGCCGATCGTGGTGCTTACGGGAAACGACGAGCGTAGTGTGGCCCTTGAGGCGCTCGAAGCCGGTGCGCAAGATTTTCTGGTCAAAGGCCAGTTTGATCCCGACATGCTGGGCCGCTCTTTGCGCTACGCTCTGGTGCGCGGCAAGCTCGAACAGAGCCTGCGCCAGCACCAGCAGCACCTCGAAGAAATGGTGCAGGAACGCACCGCCGCGCTGTCGATCGCCAAGGAGGTTGCCGAGACGGCGAACCGGGCCAAGAGCACCTTCCTCGCCAACATGAGCCACGAACTGCGCACGCCGATGAATGCCATCATGGGCATGACCGGCATTGTCTTACGGCGGATTACCGATCCGAAACAGATCGATCAACTCTCCAAGGTCATGACCGCGTCGGAGCATTTGCTCCACATCATCAATGACATTCTCGACATTTCCAAAATCGAGGCCGAGCGCCTGACACTCGAACAAGTTGACTTCAAAATGGGGGCGGTGCTGGAAAATCTGACCAGCATGATCGGCCACAAGGTCACGGAAAAACATCTGCAAATGAAGCTCGACGTGGCCTCCGGACTTGCCGGCATCCATCTGCGGGGTGATCCGCTGCGGCTGGGGCAGATTCTGCTTAACCTGATGGGCAATGCCGTCAAATTTACCGCGCAGGGATCAGTCACCTTGCGCGCCCGGATCGTCGAGGAAAACGCCACCGCTATGCAGTTGCGCTTCGAAGTCGAAGATACCGGCATCGGCATTTCTGCCGAACAGCAAAAGCGGTTGTTCTTGGCCTTCGAGCAGGCCGACGGCTCAGCCACCCGTAAGTACGGCGGCACCGGCCTCGGGTTGGTTATCAGCCAGCGCCTGGCGCGCTTGATGGACGGCGATATCGGGGTAAGCAGTCAGCCCGGGGTAGGCAGTACGTTCTGGCTGACCATGCGGGTGCTCAAGGCGGCTGTCGACGCCGTCCCGCCAGCGCCGACTTTTACGCCGGGTGCCGCCGAGGCTCGGGTGAAGGCGGAGTTCGCCGGCATTCGTGTTTTGTTGGCCGAAGACGAGCCGGTCAACCGGGAGGTCTCGCTGATGCTGCTGGAAGACGCCGGGCTCGCGGTGGATCTGGCCGACGACGGTGTGCAAGCGGTGGAAATGGCCAAACTCACGCACTACCGCCTGATCCTGATGGATATCCAGATGCCGCAACTGAACGGTATCGAAGCGACGCGGATGATCCGTGCGTTGCCGGGCTACGGCCAGACGCCGATCGTGGCGATGACCGCCAATGTCTTCGACGAGGACCGCCAGGTCTGCCTCGCGGCGGGTATGAACGACCACCTCGGCAAGCCCGTTGATGCCGAGAGATTCTTCGAGATATTGCTGAAATGGCTGAAGAAATCGGGTGAAAAGGGCATCGCATGACGACTCGCGATAACGCTCCGGTCCGTTGGTTGTCGCTCGCCCTGGTGATCATGCTCGGGCTGCTAGCCTATTTTTCGATTTTTAGCTATCGCCAGGCGGAAGCTGACGGCGCAGTAGTGACACGCAATCTGGTGCAGGTGCTGGAGTCGCGCTTGTCAAGTGATTTCGCGCAAACTAGCGATGCCCTGGCCTTTCTTGCCCGCAGAGTCAGCGAGGCCGATTTAAGGCCCATGCTTTCGGCCAAGGAGCAGGCCGCGCTCACCGGGCAGCTAGCCGACCTGGAGAAGAGTTTCCCGGATGCCGGCGGGCTGACGCTTTTTGATGCCGAAGGTATTCTGCGCCACGCCTCAGACCCGAAGCTCAAAGGCATCAGCATTGCCGATCGGCCGCACTTCCGGGTATTACGCGATGATCCCGCCGCGCAGATCGCATTTTCGGATGCTCAGGTTGCACGCACCACGGGGAAATGGTCGATTGTTGTGGTTCGCGCCCTGCGCGATGAACGGGGGCGCTTCATAGGCACGGTCAATGCGGCGATTACCCTCGACAGCGTCGCTAAGCTGTTTGAGTCGATTGACGTCGGCCCTGGCGGCGTCACGCTTCTGCGGCGCAGCGACAGCTCGAAACTGGTCATGCGCATACCGCGCAACAATGAGAAGGACTTTAACCAGTCGCTGCCCCCGAATAATCCGATCCGCCAGCGTATCGACGCGGGCGAACGTGCCGGCACGCTGACCTTGATCGCTAGCACCGATGGTGTCGAGCGACTCGCCAGTTTCAAGGCACTGGATAAGGCTCCCTTTTATGTTCAGGTGGCGATCGCGAAAGACCACTATCTCTCAAGTTGGAGGCAAGGGCTCGTCTTTGTTGCTGTTCTCGCCTTTGGCCTGTTAAGTGGCTTTGCCTTTGCTATTCGGAAAATCCGAAAATCGATGGCCGCTGCGGAGGTGGCAGCGCGCCAGATCGCCTATCGCGAGGCGCTGTTTGGTGGCCTGTTCGAGCAATCCGGGTTTCTTGCCGGCATTCTTGACCAATCCGGGCACCTGCTGGAAGTCAATCAGGCCGCTTTGGATGTGATTGGACTGCGCCGCGAGGAGGTGACCGGGCGCTATTTTGCCGATACGTCGTGGTGGTCGCGGCAGGCAGATCGGCATGCCTTGGCCGCGACGATCCAGGCCGCTGCCACTGGCACGGCGGGCAGCTTCGAGGCGGTCCATCCGCACACCGGTGGTGGCGAAATCACCGTGCTGTTTCACGCCGTGCCGGTTCAGACTGGGGGCAAGCATTACATCGCCGTGACCGGTATCGACATAACCGAGCGCAAAATCGCGGAGCAAGGGCTTGCGCGAGAGCGGCAGCGCTTGGTCAATATCCTGTGGGGCACCGGAGCTAGCACCTGGGAGTGGAATGTGCAGACCGGCGAAGCGCGTTTCAACGAGCGCTGGGCAGAGCTGGTTGGTTACACTCTGGACGAACTGTCGCCGATCACCATCGATACCTGGATGCGCCTGGCGCACCCCGACGATCTGGCGCAGTCGGGCAAGTTGCTGGCGCGCCATTTTGCCGGCGAGATCGACCATTACGAGTTTGAAGCGCGCATGCGCCACAAGGACGGTCACTGGATTTGGGTGCTCGACCGTGGCAAGGTCATCAGCCGTGCGCCCGATGGTCGGCCCGAGTGGATGGCTGGCACGCACATGGAAATCACCGTGCGCAAGCAGACCGAAGAATCCCTACAACAGAAAACTATGGCCCTCGCCCGCTCCAACGTCGAACTTGAACAGTTTGCGTATGCAGCCTCGCATGATCTGCGCCAGCCGCTGCGCATGGTTAATAGCTATGTGCAACTGCTGGAACGGCGGCTGGCCGACAAACTCGACGACGAGACACGTGAACTGATGCATTTCGCCACCGATGGTGCCAAACGCATGGATCAGATGCTGGTTTCCTTGCTCGACTATTCGCGCGTCGGACGCATGGGCGAGCCCTTGGCGCCGCTGTCCAGTCGCAGCGGGGTGGATGAGGCATTGCAGTTCCTCGCACCGGTCATCCAGGAAGCCAATGCCACGGTGCGCGTGTCTGGCGATTGGCCGCAAATCGTCGCCAGCCGTGACGAATTCACCCGTCTGTGGCAAAACCTGATCGGCAACGCGGTGAAATACCGCGCCCCGGATCGCGCGCCGGAAATCGATATCACGGTCGCACCAGTAGAGGACGGTTGGTGTTTCTGCGTGGTCGACAACGGGATCGGCATCGAACCAGCGCAGTTCGATCGCTTGTTCAAGGTGTTTCAGCGCCTACATACGAGGGACAAGTACGAAGGCACCGGCATCGGCCTGGCGGTGGCGCGCAAGATCGTCGAACGCCACGGCGGCCGGCTCTGGGTCGAATCCGGCGGTGCGGGGCTGGGATGCCGGTTTTGTTTCAACTTGCCGGCGCACGCAGTCGAGGCCTGATCATGATCAGTTCCATGTCGCCATCAACTATCGCCACACGTCCCCACAAAGCCTGGCCAGCCTGGGCGCTGTTCGTGGTCAGTGTGCTGATGACGGTATTCGCCAGCATTCAGGTCAAGCAGCGCATCGAGGCCGAAGCCATCAGGCAAGTGGGCTTTGCCTACGACCAGGCCACGCTCAGGATTCAGGAACGACTGACTACTTATGCGCAGATTCTGCGCGGTGGCGCCGGCCTGTTTGCTACGTCGGATACCGTCACCCGTTCGGCGTGGCGCGCCTATGTTGAGAAGCTGCATACCGACGAAGCCGTTCCCGGCGTGCAGGGCATTGGCTTTGCGCAAGTTATCCCCGCCGGGCAACTCGACGCCCATATCAACCGTATCCGCAGCGAAGGGTTTCCTGACTATACGGTGCGGCCCCCGGATCAGCGCGCCTTCATGACGGCGATCATTTATCTCGAACCGTTTCGCGAGCGCAATCTGCGCGCTTTCGGTTACGACATGTTTTCTGAATCAGTGCGCCGCGCCGCCATGGAGCAGGCGCGCGATAGCGGTAGCGCATCATTGAGCGGCAAAGTTGAACTGGTGCAGGAAACGGCCACCGATGTGCAAGCCGGCACGTTGATGTATGTGCCCATCTATCGCAATGGTGCCGCAGTCGGGTCTGTCGCAGAAAGGCGGGCGGCGCTAGTGGGTTGGGCTTACAGCCCCTATCGCATGAATGATCTGATGAGCGGAATTTTGCGTCACTGGGGAGCCGAGGAGGGCCACGCGATCGATCTTCAGGTCTACGATGGCGGGGACGTGGTGCCGAGTGCCTTGCTGTTTGACAGCAAACCAACCCACTCGATCGACGTTCATTCGCTCTTTTATCAGCAACGGCGCCTGGACTTTAACGGCCGCCAGTGGCGGCTGGTTTTTGAGCACAACGTGACGGCCGCCAGCCTCAACTATGCGAATGCGTGGTTTGTGCTGCTGGGGGGAATGGTCGTTAGTGGTTTGCTGTTGGGTTTGATGCTCTCGGTCATCAATACCCGGACCACGGCCGAGCGTATCGCCGAGGACCTGGTAGCAAAAATCGTCGAACGCGAAGCCTCGCTGCAACGGCACGCCGAAGCCCTCACCCGGACCAATGCGGAACTGACCCGCCTTGGCGTCGTGATGGCGCATCACTTTCAGGAACCGACGCGCCGCTTGACGAGTTTCGCCCAGCGTCTGGCAAACAAGTCAGCGCTGGCGACCGACGCCGACAGTCGCCAGTCGCTGGAATTCATCGACCAGCAGGCGCGGCGCCTGTCTGAACTGGTGCGTGACGTCCAGCGCTATCTGGCCCTCGATTACACAAAAGTCGGCGCTGGCGAGACGGCGGATAGCGGTGCGGCGCTGCGCCAGAGCATTGCGGCGGCGGAAATGGCGGCAGCGGACGCCGACATTTCCTTGCGCGAGCCTTTGCCGACGGTGCGCCAGGCGGAGAAACTGCTGCGTGAGCTATTTGCCATTCTGTTCGACAACGCACTTCGCTATCGCCACCCGGAACGCCCCTTGCGCGTGGAGGTCAGTGCCACCGTGACCGGCGACCGCGCGGTGTTTCGCTTTGCCGACAACGGCAGCGGCATCGCGCCCGAATACCGCACGCAGGTGTTCGAGCTGTTTACGCGCCTGGTGCCCAATAGCGTTCCTGGCACCGGCATGGGCCTGGCGCTGGTGCGCAAGATCGTCCAGCAGACCGACGGCGACGTCCACGTTGAGGATGGCATAGACGGCGGCGCCTGCATCATTTTTGATTTACCGGTGGAGATCACGCTATGAGCGCACTGAAGACATTGACCGTCCTGTTGGTCGAGGATGAACCTGCCGATGCCCATTTGGTGCGTCTGGCCTTCGAGGAGGGCAAGATCGTGGTCAATCTGCTTCATGCTCTGGATGGCGTCGAAGCCTTTGAGTTCCTGCGCCGTGAGAAAAGCCACGCACAAGCCCCGGCGCCCGACCTGATCCTGCTCGATCTCAACATGCCGCGCATGGACGGCCGCCAGTTTCTGGAAAAAATCAAGGCGGATGCGAAATTGCACGCCATTCCGGTAGTGGTGCTGACGACTTCGGATGCCGAGCGCGACATGCTTTACAGCTACGACCACTTCGCCGCCGGTTACATCGTCAAGCCGGTGGATGTGGATACCTTCATCAAAATCGTGCGTGGTATCGGCGACTACTGGATCAATCTCGTGCGTCTGCCGGAGCATGACTGAAGTCGTTCGAATGAAAGCTCATAGCGACTAGCCGGTTTTTTTCGACGGCACAAAACGTACTCGTATCGTGCGCCTAGTCAGAAGTCAGCTTATTCGGGTCTGACAAGGTGGTGGGTTTGGTCTGCGGCTTCGTCTGAGGATTTATCTGCGGCTTAGCCGCATCGCATTGCCACTCGCCCTCGATCACGATACCTTTGCTATCGTCCATGCTCCCCGGGTTTGTCGCGCGTTGTCTTTCTTTGATATGCGCCTTCATCAGCGCGCGTATCTCGCGCGTTTTCCACCAGTAATAAATAAACGCGACGCTACCGAACAGGGCGACGAAGGCGAAAACGACCAGAGAGACACTCAAGCCGATGAGTGCGATGCTGATGCCGGCAATGATGGTCAGTAAGCGATGCATGTAGTTGGTTAGCTTTTGTTGTGCTGAAGCGCATTTTAGTCTGGGTCGAGAAACAGTAAGCTTGACTCCATGTTGACTGCATTTCAGCAAAAGTGGGGCGTCGAGCAATGGGTGGCTTTCCTCAAGGACAAGGAGATTCCCGTGTTGTCGCGCACGCAGCTGCTGTTGAAAGAGCTAGCGGAGGTTCGGCGCGAGACCGTCGCCCCAAAGGAACTGGCCGACATTCTTGTCACCGATCCCTATCTGGCCTTGAAGTTGTTGCGCCGCGCTGAGGGACATCGTTCCAGCACCTTGGGGCATGACACCACCACCGCATTGGGTACGGTATTGCAAACTGGCTTGAACGCCATTCTGCGTACCGTAAAAAACAGTACGCTCGCTGCCGAGTCTCACGCCGGACAGAACGATTGCGAGCGTGAGGCGGTGCTAGCCGCCGAGATTGCCCGCCGTTGGGCCGCAGCGCGGGCGGATATTTCTGCTGATGAGGTGGCCCTGGCGACATTGCTCGGCGAAAGCGGGGAACTCTTGCTATGGCACTTCGCGCCGGAATTGCCTGAACGGGCACTGGAGGAACTGCGCAGCACTCGCGCATCGCGCACCATGCAAGCCCAACAACAAGCCTGCGGTTTCAGTTTCAAGGTGCTCACCCTGGCACTTTGTGACGCCTGGCATCTGCCGCCACTGATCGCCCAGTTGATCAAGGGCGCCGATACCTTGCGTGCAAATATTGCCCGCCTGGCGACCGATGCGGCCCGGCACATCGTCAAGAATCCTGAAAATCCGGCGATTCTGGACGATGTAAAGACCGTGGGCGAGTTGCTTCCCGGCGTCTCGCACGCACACCTGATCTCGGTCTTGCCGATTTCAGCGGAGTTTGCCGATTTTCTGTTGCAGCAACTGGCCGACGACGACCTCGGCCAGTCGGCACCCGCAGCCTAGCCCAGCCTAATCAGCAAAGCGCGGTGCCCGTTTCTCGGCGCTTGCCAGCCCGGCTTCCTGCAAGTCGGCTGAAAGCAACATCGCTGCATTCCAGGTGGCGTTGTAATTGAGGCCATCGGCCACGCTATGGTCGCGGGCATAGGTAATCATTTCCTTGCATCCGCGTATCGCTAGCGGCGACTTGGCAGCGATCTGTTGTGCCAGATCCATCACGCCGGCATGCAAGGCGGCTGGCGTATCGAAGCAGCGATTGACCAAGCGGATTTCCTTGGCTTCAGCACCATCGACGAAGCGCCCGGTATACGCCAGTTCGCGCGCCATGCCCTCACCGATGAGACGCGGCAAGCGTTGCAGGGTGCCGACATCTGCGGTCATACCGACATCGATTTCCTTCACCGAAAACTTGGCCTCTGCCGAGCAATAGCGCATGTCGCAGGCGGTGATCAGATCGATGCCGCCGCCCACGCAAGCGCCGTGAATGGCCGCAATCACCGGTTTGCGGAAGCGTTCGATGCTGGTCAGCGTGTCTTGCAGATCGAGAATCAAACGCCGCAGTTTCTCGCCGCTACGTGCCCGGTCGGGATCGCGGATCTGGCTTGTGATGCTGCCCAGCATGGCCAGATCAATACCCGCCGTGAAGTGTTTGCCGGCGCCACGCAGCACCACGACCCGCACCTCGGGCGTTGCATCGGCCCAGTTGATCGCCTGCCGGATTTCCTGCCACATGGCCGCTTCCATGGCGTTGGCTTTCTCCGGTCGATTGAGCTCAACGATGGCGACTGCGCCCTCGTGGTGGATTTTCAGGGTTTGATAGTTCATGCGGGATTCCTTGTACGGCTCAGCCTTGGCGGGCGCGATCGGCGGTGCTCAGGCGTTCAGTTTGGTCGGATCGGGTACACGCTTTTCGAGGAATGCGGCAAAGATTTCTTTGGCCGCCGGTGCGCCCAGCAGTTCGCCGAAATGAATAGCCTCTTCGTCAATCCGGTCGATCATCGACAGGTCGGGCGCGCGCTTCATCAAGGTTTTCGTCACGGCCAGCGCCTGCACGGGTTTTGCCGCCAGCTTTCGTGCGGCCACCAGTGCCGCATCCAGAAGTTCGCCGGCGGCGACGATACGGCCGACGATTCCGGCGCGTTGTGCGGTTTCAGCATCGAAGACTTCACCGAGCATCAGTAGTTCAGCAGCCAGGCGGTGACCGGCCGTCAACGGCAGCAATTGACTGGATGCACCTTCCGGACAGAGCGCCAGATTGACGAAGGGCAATTGAAACTTCGCATCCGTGGCCGCAAAAACCAGATCGCAATGCAGCAGCAGCGTGGTGCCTATCCCCACCGCATTGCCACCCACAGCGGCCACCAGCGGTTTTTCAAAGCTGGCTAACAGGTGCAGGAAAGGGATCGCCGCACTTTGTTCATTATTTTTGCGCGCCAGGAAATCCGCCAGATCATTGCCGGCCGAGAACAAATCAGGTTGGCCATGGATCAGGACGGCACGCACGTCAGTGTGCTCACGGGCATGGAGCAAGGCCTTGCTCAAGGCGTGATACATCTCGGTGGTAAGCGAATTCTTCTTGTCGCGCCGTGAAATCTCGATCGTCATGACATGGTCGGTGATAGCGACCAGAACGTTTGGGTGACTCATGGTTGCATCTTTCTGCTTGGGCAGCGGTGTCGATACGGTAGGATTGCCGACCATATTTTCAGGCGCCAGATGAAGCGCACAAGAAAATTTTCTCGCTGCTATAATTCGAAATCCATTTGCTGCTTCGGCAACAAAATGGATGTGCAGCAGACGGTGGTGGCCGTAGCTCAGTTGGTAGAGTCCTGGATTGTGATTCCAGTTGTCGTGGGTTCGAGCCCCATCGGTCACCCCAAAAAAAACAAGCACTTAGCGAGGTTCCTCCGGAAGCAAAAGCCTTACCGGAGTCATATTGCAAGTCGTCGGCTGCCAGAATTGCTTCGCGTCCGTAGCTCACTTGGATAGAGCACTAGGCTTCGAACCTAGGGGTAGGGGGTTCGAATCCCTCCGGGCGCACCAGAATACCTAAGTCGAATACACAAGGCGATCAATGAGAGCGATCGCTCGATAATCGTCTCCGAAGCGGCGCTATTTGCGACGCTATTTCGACTCGAATCCGACCCCCACCAGGGGACAAAACCTGGCGGGGAAGGTGCATTCCTACCAGTTGAATGGGCCGAAGCCACGGCCACGCCGGCCACGGTTGTTCCACGGGCCGTCAAAACTGTTCCATGGGCCATCAACGCGATCCCACGGCGCATCACCGCCCCACGGGCCACCTCTATTCCATGAGCCGCCCCGGTTCCATGGACCACCACCACCGCCATTCCACGGGCCGTCAAAACGATCCCAGGGACCATCACTACCCCACGGGCCACCTCTATTCCACGAGCCGCCCCTGTTCCACGGGCCGTCAACGCTGTTCCATGGACCGTCAAAACGATCCCACGGGGCGTCACCACCCCATGGGCCACCGCCATACGCTACCGCAGGTGGCGATAGTGACAGCAAACTGCTACAGACCAAAACCGACAAAGCCATCAATCGCATTTTCATGATCATTCCTTCGCTAGTTAATATCCATTTGTGTCCGAATGTTGAAACAGTGCAGGCAAAACAACATCGATAATTCCAGATCGATGTCGGGTGCCGGGAAATTATTCATCAGAATGCCGGGCGTGGCAAGGGCAACAATGAGTGGACGCCACTGGCTGCCGGGTCAATTCAATCGGTGCGTGCCGGCTAGAATGATCCTTTCTCATTTTCGAAAGTTTTTCTCATGGCCGGAGCTAGCCTACTCGCCCTGATCGACGACATTGCCTCGATTCTTGATGACGTGGCTTTGATGACCAAGGTCGCAGCGAAGAAAACGGCCGGCGTCTTGGGTGACGACCTGGCCTTGAACGCGGAACAGGTGGCCGGTGTGCGGGCGGAGCGGGAATTGCCGGTGGTTTGGGCGGTAGCCGTGGGTTCGCTGAAGAACAAGTTGATTTTGGTACCGACAGCGCTCGCCATTAGCGCGTTGTTACCCTGGGCGATTACTCCGTTGTTGATGCTGGGCGGGCTGTTCCTGTGCTTCGAGGGTGTCGAAAAGCTGGCGCACAAGTGGCTGCATGATGCCGCCGAGGACGTTGCCGAACATACCGAGCACCTGAGCCATTTGAGCGATCCGACTATCGATCTGGCGGAAATGGAGAAAGAGAAAATCCAGGGGGCGATCCGTACCGATTTCGTCCTTTCGGCCGAGATTATCGTGATTGCGCTGGGTACTGTGGCGGACAAGCCGTTCTCCAGTCAGGTGATGGTCCTGGCCGGGATTGGGCTGATCATGACAGTGGGGGTGTATGGAATTGTTGCCGCCATCGTCAAGATGGATGATCTGGGTCTTTACCTGACGCAACGCGGTGGGGCGATCGCGGCGGCGATCGGGCGCGGGCTTTTGCTCGCAGCGCCAAAACTGATGAAAGCGCTGACGGTGATTGGCACGATTGCCATGTTCATGGTCGGTGGCAGCATCCTGATGCATGGCTTGCCGGGGTCGCATGATGTCGTGCACCACGCGGTGGAGATGGCCGGTTCAATGCTCGGCGTGATTGTGCCGACCTTGCTGGATATTCTGCTGGGGCTGGTGGCGGGCGCGCTGGCGCTGGGAGTGGTGACGGTGTTTGGGCGGGCGAGGTCAGCCATCCGGGGAACGTAAGTTCCCAACCCCGGCCGGGTCTTGCCGATAGAACATGGCCAACTGATCATAGACCGTCGGGTATTCGGCAAGCAGAATTTCTGGTGCGGTGAAGAAGGCTTCGCTGGTCACGGCGAAAAACTCCGCTGGCGTTTCCGCCGCATACGGATCGATCGTGGTTTCCTCGTCATCGTCGAGACGGCGATTTAAGTCTTCAAACGCGGCTTGCATGGTTTGCGTCCAGGTCGTCCGCGACATGCCTTCGTGAAGCTGCGGTAGGCCATCGGCGTAGCCGTGAGCCATGTCCAGTTTGTGCGCGAATTCGTGGATCACGATGTTGATTTCACCGGTTTCGCTGGTCGGCTGCTGATCCGGTTCAAACCACGATAGAAGCACCGGGCCGCCATCCCACGCTTCACCCAATACCTCGTCGTCAAACTCATGCACGATGCCGTCTTCGTCCATGAACTGGCGTGGAATGATGAAATCGCCGGGATAGATGATGATGCCGACCCAGCCGCGATACCAGTCCAGTCCCAGATTGAGTATCGGCAAACACGCCTGCAAAGCGATGCAAAGCTGGATTTCCGCCGTCAGGGCGAGGCCATTGGCGGCGGTCCATTGTTTGTCGCTGATGAACTGACGCGCCAGTTCGCGCAACCGGAGGCGGTCAGCCGGGGTCAGGTAGCGCAGGAACGGCAAGACGTTCTCGGCGCTCTGCCATAAAAAGTCGGTGATGGCGAGACGGCGCGCACGACGTTCACGCTGCCAGTCGAACAGTTTTTGAAACATGATGAGCAGTAAGCAATGTCGAGCATCGATTATGCAGCACGGGCGTCAATGCGATAATCCGCGCATGGTTTCCGTTGTCCACTCTCTGCCGGCGTCAGCCGCTGCCGAAACGGCGCTGCCACTGCTCGCCGAAGGTCTGCCGCCCGAGGCGGCAACGCGGGTCATCCACGCGTATCAACTGGCGGCCAGTCTGTATGGCAGCAAGCTGTTGGGTACCGGTGAGCCGGCGCTTGATCACGCCGTCGGCTTGAGTCTGTTGGCCAAGGCGCTGGAGCTCGACGCTGATGCCCGCGTCGCGGCGCTGTTGTTTGCGGTGGCCGATTTTCTCAAGGATGCCGATGAGCGCCTCAAGGTGGAATTCGGCACCGCAAGTGCTGAAATTGTCACCAGCCTGGCCCGGCTCAAGCGCTTGCGTCCGCTGACGCGTGCGGCCAGTGCGACCGACGTGCATTCCCAAACGGAGATTCTGCGCAAGATGTTGCTGGCGATGGCGACCGACATTCGCGTTGTCATCCTGCGTCTCGCCAGCCGCACCCAAACGTTGCGTTATCTGGGCGATCATCCCGGCCAGGAACGCGATGACATGGCGCGCGAAAGTCTGTCGATCTATGCCCCGCTGGCCAATCGCCTGGGTGTCTGGCAATTGAAATGGGAGCTGGAGGACCGTTCCTTTCGTTACCTGGAACCCGAGACCTACAAGCGCATTGCCAAGATGCTGGATGAAAAGCGCACCGAGCGGCAATCCTTCATCGAATCGGCCGTGCAGCGGCTCAAGGACGAACTGGCGGCACTGGGCGTTACGGCAGAAGTGTATGGCCGGCCAAAACACATCTACAGCATCTGGAACAAGATGCGCGGCAAGAATATCGACTTTGAACAGGTCTATGACGTTCGTGCGCTGCGCATCGTTGTCGATGAGCTCAAGGATTGCTATGCCGCGCTGGGCATTGTGCATCACCTGTGGCAGCCGATCCATGGCGAATTCGACGACTACATCTCGCATCCGAAGGGCAATTACTACCGCTCGCTGCACACGGCCGTGCGTGCCGACGATGGCCGTTCGCTTGAAGTGCAGATTCGCACGCGCGAGATGCACGATCACGCCGAATTGGGCGTCGCTGCGCATTGGCGTTACAAGGAATCCGGCAGTTCGACCAAGGCCAGTGGCGAGTACGAGGACAAGATTGCCTGGTTGCGGCAGTTGCTCACCTGGCGTGACGAAATCACCGATTCCGCGCAGTGGGTCGAACAATTCAAGCGTGCCGCACTTGACGACACGCTGTACGTGTTGACGCCACAAGGCAAGGTGATCGATCTGGCTCGTGGGGCGACGCCAGTGGACTTCGCCTACCGTTTACATACCGATCTTGGCCATCGTTGCCGAGGGGCGCGCGTGAATGGCCATATGGTGCCGCTCAACAAGCCGCTGGCGAATGGCCAGCAGGTCGAGATCATTACCACCAAGACCGGTGGCCCCTCACGCGACTGGCTGAATATTGAGCAAGGTTATTTGGGCACGGCGCGGTCACGACAGAAGGTCAAGCAGTGGTTTGCCGCGCTGGAAGAGACCGATTTGCTGGCGCAGGGCCGCGCCATCGTCGCTCGCGAGTTGCAGCGCGAAGGCCAGACCCACGCCGGAATCGACGACTTGGCCGGGCGTCTCGGGCTGAAGAACGCCGATGCTTTGTATCTGGCGGCAGCGCGCAGCGAGGTCAATTCACGGCAACTACAGATCGCGATCCGTGGCGTGGTCGAGCCGGTCGCGCCCGAACCGGAAATCCTGACCAAGAAGAGTAAGGCCAGCACCAGCGATATTTTGGTGGTCGGCGTCGATAAGCTGCTGACGCAAATTGGACGCTGCTGCAAACCGATGCCGCCGGATCAGATTGCCGGCTTTGTCACGCGTGGCAAGGGCGTCTCGATTCATCGCCTGCATTGCAAGAATTTCCGCAACATGGCGGCGCGTAATCCGGAGCGGGTAATTCCCTCGGATTGGGGCGCCAAGACCGATTCCATGTATCCGATCGATCTGCGCGTCGAGGCGGCCGACCGCCAAGGCTTGCTGCGCGATATTTCGGACGTGTTTTCGCGCGAGAAAATCAATGTCACGTCGGTGAATACCTTGTCCCGCGCCGGCAATGCGTCGATGGCATTTACCGTCGAATTGGCGGGGGCTGCGGCGATGAAGCGGATGTTTGCGCAACTGGCGGAGGTGCCGGGCGTGATTTCGGTCCGGCGTGGCTAGGTGGGTTGCCGCTAAGCAGGCCGTTATTGCCGCCTGAGTGAAGAACTCGCCGCTTTTGTGGCGGCTATGTGTCGATTCATGGTCTGATGAGTTGATATTGAAAGCGGGCCGATTTCTTGCTTTTGACTAATCGACACACTACCTCATGGAGGAAAGCACCATGTCATCAAGCGCAATGATTTCCCCCAATTCAAGCACCAGCCAGCCAGCCGATACCGCGATGAAGTCGGCGTTGACGCTGCGGCTGGCCGAAATCAAGTCGCAGACCTTCGGTATGTTGCTGGCGTCGCGGATGGATAGCAAGGACGACGACTATTCAGCCAACTATGACGCCTTGTTCGGTAGTGATAGTGCCGCCGGCAGCAATAGCGTGAGTACTTCAAATAGTGATCAAGTCTATGCGTCCTTGATGGCCAGTTCGGTGATGGAAAACGGGCTGACGGCTACCGGGCGCAATTCGGCGCTGTTTGATCCGGAGTCCGCGTACCAGATGATGACCACCATCAACGCCCGCGACGTGACCTACAAGGCCGAGTTCGTCGAGATGCAGGATATGAAATCCTATCTGGCCTCGATGGAGGATGTGGGGCGGGCTTTGGGTGGAGTCGAGGCAACGACCGACAACGCCTCGATTCACGAGCGTTTGCAAGGCTTTGCCGATGCCTACAATGGCTGGATCGATCGCTTTGATGAGGACTTGCAGGCTAATGGCATGTTGTCCGGTACCCAGGCGGCGCAAGTCGCGCAGTGGGAGCTGGAACGCAGCGTGGACGATTTCTTTACCGGGGCCGAGGTCGGCTTGCATGGCATGCGTGAGCTCGGGCTGACGGTCGACCCGTTGACCAATCGGGCGAGTGTCGATCACACGCGTCTGGATTCGATCCTGGCCACTAACAAGACCGGGGCGATCGCCACCGTGCAAAGTTTCAGTGCGAACTTCGCCCGGGCGGCTGAATTGCTTAATTCGCCCGGGAATTTTGTTCCGACCCGGCTCGATAACCTGGATCGTGCAATCGATTTCATCAAAGACAACAAGCAGGATTTGCAGGCCGAATTTGGCTTGGGCGATCCCGCTAAGCCGAGCGGGAAAGTGGCCCAAGCCCTGGCCACTTATGACGCGATCTACGGCATGAAAAACGCCGAGTAGCTATTTGCCGCTATTTGCCCAGGGCACCGAACACCTTGGACAGCAGCTTGCTGCCGGTGCCGATCGGGTCCTGGCGAATCTGTTTCTCTTGCTCGGCGATCATGATGAACAGGCCATCAATGGCTTTGCCGGTGACGTAACCGTCGAGGTTGGCGTCTTTCTCGTCGATCAGGTTGAACTTCGCCGCCTTGCTGGCATAGGCATTGAATTTGTCGGCTAGTTGCACTTTGGCGGTGGCCTTCTTGACGATGGGGGCAAACTTGGTCGTCAACTGCTCACCCGTCGCGTTGCGAAAATACTGCGTTGCCGCGTCCGGTGGCCCCGTAAGAATGCTCGCCGCATCCTTGACCGACATCTTTTTGACAGCGTCTACGAGCAAGGGCCGGGCTTCGACGACGGCCGCTTCGGCGGCGTGGTTCATGGTGTTGATGAGTTCATCGGTTTGCTTGGCGAGGCCGAGTTTGCGCGCCATGCCTTCGATTTTTTGCAGCGAACCGGGCAATCCGATGCGAACTTTGTCGTTGCCGAGAAAGCCATTTTCCTTACCCAGTTCGGCGACGGCGAATTCCGCGCCACGGGTCAGGGCTTCTTTGAGGCCGGCACTGGTGTCCTTGCTGCTCAGGTTGGCGAGCTGAGCATGACTGGCGGTGGCGAAAACGAGTCCGAGGCCGAGCAGCAGGGTGCGAAGGGACGGTGACGTGATGTGCATGATTGAATTTCCGGTAGATAGGGTTTGGGCGCCGTGTCACCAGCACCGACTTTTTGGGATCAGGAGTTCAGATGGTTCAGGTGTGCTCGGCCATATCGGCCAGCAACATCTCCTGGGCACTGATGCGACGTGCGCGACTGCGGCGGAGCTGGTAGCTGCTGTCGGCTTTCATTTCCCAGGACTGGCAGTTATCGGCCAAGTACGGCTTAAGGCCTTCACGCAGCACGCGCCGCTTGAGCGCCGGATCGAGCACCGGGAAGCCGATTTCGATGCGGCGGAAGAAGTTGCGTTCCATCCAGTCGGCACTCGACAGGTAGAGCTTTTCCTGACCATCGGCGAGAAAGTAATAGATGCGGTGGTGTTCAAGGAAGCGCCCGATCACCGAGCGCACGCGGATATTCTCCGACAGGCCGGGGACGCCACCGCGCAACGAACACACGCCACGCACGATCAGGTCGATTTCGACGCCGGCCTGGCTGGCCTCGTAGAGCTCGGCGATGATTTGCGGTTCCAGGAGGGAATTCATCTTGGCAATGATGCGTCCCTTGCGGCCGGCGCGGGCCGCCTCGGTTTCGGCGTGGATCGCCGCGACCATGCTCGGGTGGAGGGTGAATGGCGCCTGCCACAGATGCTTGAGCGTGCCCGCCTTGCCCAAACCGGTGAGCTGCTTGAACACTTCATTCATGTCGGCGGCGATCTCCGGGTTGCAGGTCATCAGGCCGAAGTCGGTATAGAAGCGCGTGGTCCGTGGATGGTAATTGCCGGTGCCGAGGTGGGCGTAGTGGCGGTATCCCCCTTCCTCGCGGCGCAGGATCAGCAACATCTTGGCGTGCGTCTTGTAGCCAACCACGCCATACACCACATGGGCGCCGACTTCTTCGAGACGGGCGGCAATCGAGAGATTGGCTTCTTCATCGAAGCGTGCCATCAGTTCCACCACGACAGTGACTTCCTTGCCTTTTTGAGCGGCGCGCAGCAGATGTTCCATCAGCACGGAATCGGTACCGGTGCGATACACGGTCATGCGGATCGCCACGACATCGGGATCGTCGGCCGCCTGTTGCAGTAACTGGATTACCGGCTCGAAGCTCTGGTAGGGGTGATGCAGCAGAATGTCCTGGCGGCGGATGCTCTCAAAGATGTTGTAGCGTTTCGCCAGACATTTCGGCAGACCCGGCCGGAAGGGAACGAACTTCAGATCTGGACGATCAACGCGATCCGGCACTGACATCAACCGCACCAGATTAACGATGCCATGGACGCGATAGAGATCGTCGCGACCGAGGCCAAACTGGCGCAACAGAAAGTCGGCCATTTCTTCCGAGCAGTTGTCGGCGACCTCCAGGCGCACGCCATCACCGAAGTGACGTTGCGGCAGTTCGCCCTGCAGCGCGGTGCGCAGGTTCTTGACCTCTTCGTCGTCGACGAAAAGATCGGAATTGCGCGTGACGCGGAACTGATAGCAACCCAGCACCTGCATGCCGGAAAACAGCTCATCGACATGCTTGTGCAGAATGGACGAAAGGAAGACGAAACCGTAATCGACACCGGTCAGTTCCTTGGGCAACTGGATCACGCGTGGCAGCGTTCGCGGTGCCTGGACAATGGCGGCGCCGGAATTGCGACCGAAGGCATCGGTGCCATCCAGTTCGACGGCGAAATTGAGACTCTTGTTGAGTACGCGCGGGAAGGGATGCGAAGGATCGAGCCCGATCGGCGTCAAAACCGGCATCACTTCGCGGAAAAAGTAGTCGCGTATCCACTCCGCTTGTTCGGGTGTCCACAAAGTGCGGCGAATGAAGCGGATGCCTTCGTTTTCCAGTGCCGGCAGGATGACGTTGTTGAGCAAGGCGTACTGCTCGGCGATCAGGATGTGGGCTTCCCCGGTGATGCGCCGGAACAATTCCTGCGGCAGGATGCCGTCGACGCCGGTGGTGTGACCGCCGAGCTTGATCTGTTCCTTGAGTCCGGCGGCGCGGATCTCGAAGAATTCATCCAGGTTGGAGGAAACGATGCACAGGAAGCGCAAGCGTTCCAGCAAGGGCACCGCTTCGTCTGCCGCCTGCGCCAATACACGGCGATTGAACGCGAGGAGCGAAAGTTCGCGATTGATGAATTGTTCGGGCGTCGTCGTTATGGCGTTCATGGTCGGTAGGAGCTCAGTGTGGGTGTGGGCGGGTCAGGAACGGTTTCCAATCTGCATTATGTGGCAGTTTTGTTGCGATGGCATTTCAGTCGCTTGCTCTGGGTAGAATTGCGCCATGAAACATGAACTGATTGCCGCCGTCGACCTGGGTTCGAACAGCTTTCGTTTGCAAGTCGGACGCGTGGTCGGTAACCAGATATTTCCCCTCGATGGACTCAAGGAAGGGGTACGTCTCGCCGCCGGTTTGACTGCCGGCAAATTGCTCGACCCGGCCGCACAGGATCGCGGTTTGGCCGCCCTGGCGCGCTTTGGCGAGCGGCTGCGGGGTTTTGAGCCGACGGCGGTGCGCGCCGTGGCAACCAATACCTTGCGCGTGGCGAAGAACGCGGCTGAATTTCTTGAGCGTGGCGAAGCGGCGCTGGGCTTCCCGATTGAAGTCATCGCCGGGCGCGAAGAGGCGCGGTTGATTTACCTGGGCGTCGCCCATACCCTGCCCAATCCGCAACGCCAGCAACTGGTTTTCGATATCGGTGGTGGCTCGACCGAGTTCATCATCGGTCGCAATATCCAGCCGATTGTGCTGGAGTCGCTGTACATGGGGTGCGTCAGTTTTACGCTGCGCTTCTTCCCCGATGGCAAGGTCGATAAGCGGTCGATGCGCGACGCCGAGTTGGCCGCGCGGCGCGAACTGCAGTCCATCGTCGCGCCGTTCCGCGCTGTCGGCTGGCAAGAAGCGGTTGGCTCCTCGGGAACGGCGAAGGCGATCGCCGATCTGCTTGAACAAAATGGTTTCGTCGATGAAGGTATTTCGCGCAGTGGCCTGGATGTGCTGCGCAACGCCCTGATCGATGCCGGTGGCGCACATCGCCTCAAACTCGCTGGTTTGCGCCCGGACCGGACAGGGGTACTGGCTGGCGGTGTCGCCATCATGTCGGCGGTGTTCAAAGAATTCGGGCTGGAGCGGATGGTGTTTTCCGAGGGCGCGCTGCGCCTCGGCGTGCTCTACGATCTGCTCGGTCGCTATCACCACGACGATCTGCGCGAGGCGACTGTCAGCCTGTTCATGGAGCGCTACCAGGTCGATCGACGGCACGCCGGGCGTGTCGCCCAGACGGCATTGAAGCTGCTACGCCAACTGGTGCCGGCGACGATAGATGACGATCATCCGGATGTGCATTTTCTGACGTGGGCCGCGCGTTTGCATGAAATCGGGGTGTCGATCGCCCATTCGAGCTTTCACAAGCACAGCGCCTACGTCTTGAGCAATGCCGACATGCCAGGGTTTTCCCGGCGCGATCAGGAACGTTTGGCGCGTCTGGTTCTGGCTCATCGCGGCAAACTGGAGCGCGCCCAGCCACTCCGTGGCGAGGCGTCGGAATGGACCTTGATCTTCTGTTTGCGGATCGCCGCGTTGCTGCATCGATCGCGCGATGGAGCGCCACCGATACCGTTCAGCGTGGCCTTCACCGGGCGTGGGTTTGAACTGAATTTTGAAAGCACGCGCTTGGCCGACGCGCCGCTCACGGCGGCGGCCCTGAGCGAAGAAGCTGTGCAATGGGCGAGTGTCGGCGGTGAGCTAAAAGTTCGGCAATGACGCATTCCGCATCCCTGATTGTCAGCGAGACCCCCAGCGGGCAAACCGTCAGCCTCTCCGGGCGCTGGACCCTGGCCGAAACCGCCGGCCAGGCCAGGCAACTGGCGGCACGGTTGGTGGCGGCAAACGCGGATCCGGCAGCGAGTTGGGATTGTCTCGGTGTCGAAGCGCTCGATTCGGCAGGCGCGATTTTGATCTGGCAGGCCTGGCAACGGAGCTTGCCCAATGTCTTGCTGGCGCGTCCGAAACATCTGGCGATTTTCGAGCGCCTGCAGGCGGCCGACGCCGTCCCACAGACCGCGCCGCCGCCGGTCTCGCCGCTGGAAAGCATCATCACCATCGGCACGGCGGTCATTGGATTCAAACACCATCTGGTTGATTTTGTCGCTCTGCTCGGCCAAATCCTGCTCGATTTTATGCATGTGCTGCGACATCCGGCGGATTGGCCACGGCGCGAAATTTCGGCCAATTTATTCAAAAGTGGCGTGATCGCGATGCCGGTCACCGCCTTGGTTGGCTTTCTGATTGGCGTCGTGCTGTCGTATCTGTCGGCCTTGCAACTCAAGCAATTTGGCGCCGATGCCTTTATCGTCAATATCCTGGGCATGGGCATCGTCCGCGAACTGGGACCGGTGCTGGTGGCCGTGCTGGTCGCCGGTCGGTCGGGGTCGGCGATGACGGCGCAATTAGGCGTGATGCGGGTCACCGAGGAGATCGATGCTCTGGCCACCATGGGTGTTTCGCGCAGCTTGCGCCTGGTGTTTCCCAAGGTGATCGCGTTGGCAATTGCGATGCCCTTTCTGGTGCTGTGGACGACGGTCATCGCCTTGATCGGTGGCATGGTTTCGGCGCAGATTCAGCTTGATCTCGCTTACGGCTTTTTCATTCATTCCCTACCGCGTGCGGTGCCGGTGGCCAACTTGTGGATTGGTCTGACCAAGGGCTTGGTGTTTGGCATCGTGATTGCGCTGATCGCCTGCCATTTTGGCTTGCGGGTGCGACCGAACACTGAGAGTCTGTCGTCCAACACCACGACCTCGGTGGTGGCGGCCATCACCTTGGTGATTCTGGTCGATGCAATTTTCGCCATTGCCACGCGCTCCATCGGCTTGCCGGGCTAGAGGATGACAGTGACGGGTGGCCCGGTAATCAGCGTCCGTGATCTCGATACCCGCTTTGGCGACGTGTGGGTGCATCGGGGGCTCAATCTCGAGATCAGCAAAGGCGAAATGGTGTCGCTGGTGGGTGGCTCCGGCAGCGGCAAGACGACCCTACTGCGTCAACTGATCGGCTTGCTGGTACCGACGCGCGGTGAAATCCGGATTTTGGGCGAGCCCTTGTTCGGTACCGGGGCCATGCGCGAACGCGCTTTGCGTCGGCGCTTTGGTGTCTTGTTCCAGCATGGGGCGCTGTTTTCGGCCTTGAGCGTGTTCGACAATGTGGCGTTTCCGCTGCGCGAGCTCAAGTGTTATGACCACGACACGATCCGCGATTTGGTCATGCTCAAACTGGCGATGGTGGAATTGTTACCACGCCATGGATCGCTAATGCCGGCCGAACTTTCCGGCGGCATGATCAAACGCGTGGCGCTGGCGCGGGCCTTGGCGCTGGAGCCGGAATTGCTGCTGCTGGACGAGCCGACCGCCGGCCTCGACCCCGACCGGTCCGATGGTTTCGTGCGCCTGATCCGTATGCTGGGTCAGGAACTCGGGTTGACCGTGGTGCTGGTGACGCATGATCTGGATACCCTGGCGGCATTGTCCACGCGTGTCGCCGTGCTGGCCGAGCAGCGTATCCTCGCTTATGGCAGCATCGATGACGTGATCGCAATCGATCATCCTTTCATCCAGAATTTCTTTCTCTCCGAGCGCAGCGTGCGGGCTTTGCAGAATTTGCCCAAGCCGGTCGTTGCGGCCAGTTGAGATTTCGCCGACGGATATCACTCATGGAAAATCGCTCTCACGCTCTCGCCGCCGGATTGTTCGTTATCTTGTTTGGCATCGCCGCCGCCTTGGCGGTCTGGTGGCTCGGTCAGTCCGACGACTCGGTCGATTACTACGTCTTGTGGACGCGCAAAAATGTTACCGGGCTGAATGTCCAGGCTACCGTGCGCTATCGCGGCATTCGTGCCGGCAAAGTCGATTCAATTGTTCCGGCAGCAGACGATCCGCGCATCATCCAGGTCAATATTAGCGTCGATAGTCGCTACAAGCTGACCAAGGGTACGACGGCGCAACTCGGTTATCAGGGCCTCACCGGCCTCGCTTATGTGCAACTGGAGGATGATGACGATTCTCTGGAACCCCTAAAAGTCGGTGCTGGCGGGACGGCGCCAAAGATCGAATTGAAGTCCACCCTGTTTGATTCGCTGGGTGAAAAGGCCGGCGACATCGTGGCGCAGATCACGCTGGTTTCGGCGCGCCTGGCGACCATTCTGGACGAGAAGAATGCCCGCAATATTGCGCGCACCCTGGACAACTTGGCGACGGCATCGGAGAGCATGCGCGAGCTACCGGCGGTAATCGCCGTGCTCCGTTCCGGTTTGTCGGCCGACAATCTGCAGCGCTTGCAACAGATTCTCGTCCATGTCGAAAAAACCACCGGCGAAGCGGCGCCGATCGCCACCGATCTGCGCAATTTGGTGCGCTCGATGAACAAGCTGTCGGAGAAGCTCGATGCGGTGGCGGGCCAGGGTAAAGCCGTTGGTGACGAGATCAACAGTACCACGCTGCCACGCGCCAACGCCCTGATGCGCGAGTTGAACAGCAACGCCCGCCAACTCAACCAATTGCTCGAAAGCCTCGAATCCAACCCGCAGATGCTCATCTTCGGCCGCGAGACGGTCAAGCCCGGGCCTGGCGAAAGCGGCTTTACCGCTCCCGCAAAGTAGCAAGGAGATTCCATGAAACGTCTTCTCATTCCCTGTGCCGCATTCCTGTTGGCGGCGTGTGCCGGTGGCGGCACCAAGGCGCCCGATATCGCACGTTACGATCTCGGCATCGCGCCGCTCGGCGGAGGAAGCCAGGCGCTCACCGTGCGCGCTGTCGAGTTTGCTGTGCCGTCCTGGCTGGCGACACCGGCCATGCAATACCGTCTGGCCTACGCCGACATGGGACGGCGCGAAAGCTATGCCGCCTCACGGTGGGCCGCGCCGCCGGCCGAACTGCTGGAGGTCGCCATGCGCCGTCGTCTCGTCTCGGGCAGCGGCGAGGCGGGTAATTCCGGGTGCCGTTTGCGTCTTGAGCTGGATGAGTTCGTCCAGGTCTTCGATGCGCCCAAAGCGAGTCGGGCGGTGCTCGACGGACGCATCCTGTTGCTGGCCCCGCGCGGCGATCAGATCCTGGCGCGACGCAACCTGAATCTGAGCAGGACGACGCCGACGGCTGATGCGCCGGGCGGCGTGGCGGCCTTCGTTGGCCTGACCGAGCAGGTGAATAACGATACCGCCGTTTGGTTGGCGAAACTGGCTGGCGATGATCCTGGCTTGGTGCAACGCTGTCGTGGCAATCAATAAATTCCCGTGAAGGCAAGAACATGATGCGTTGGCTTCGACGTGGTTTGTGGGTGGTGTCGGGACTTGTCATCATGCTGGTCGTTGCCGGGCTGGTTTATCGCCATCAGGTTCTGCCCGTGGAGAAGGGCAGTTTGTTGGTGACAGGTCTTCAGGCCGAGGGCGAGATCAGCATCACGCGAGACGCCCACGGCATTCCGAACATACGCGCCGCGTCGACCAATGCAGCGGCATTTGGTCTAGGTTTTGTCCATGCCCAGGATCGGTTGTGGCAACTTGAAACGCACCGACGCATTGGCTCCGGGCGCCTGGCCGAAACGTTTGGGCCAGGCGCGCTGGAAAACGACAAGTTTCTCCGTGCCTTGGGCGTTAAGCGGGCCGCTGCGCGCCAATGGCAGCGACTCGATGCGGCATCGCGCCAGGTTGTCGAGGCCTATACGGCGGGCATCAATGCCTTCATCAGCCAGCATTTGCGTGCCCGTCCGCCAGAGTTCGTCATCCTTGGTCTCGACGTCGAGCCCTGGACCCCCGAGGACACGCTGGCCTGGAGCATGATGATGGCCTGGGATCTGGGCGGCAACTGGAGCAACGAATTGTTGCGCATGCGTCTGGCCCTCACCCTGCGTGGCGACGATGTCGTGACGCGTATCAACCAACTTTTGCCACCGTATCCGGGCGAGCAGCCGCTGCTGAGCCATGATTACGTAGCACTTTACCGTGACTTGCTGGGCGAATCGAATCTGGGTGCCCAGGCCTTGTTGCATGCGCCGGAATCCGGTGTCGAGGGCGTTGGTTCGAACAACTGGGTGGTGGCCGGATCGCACACCGAAAGCGGCAAGCCGCTACTGGCGAATGATCCGCATCTGAAGCTGACGACGCCCGCGCTGTGGTATTTCGCCCGCATCGAGGTCGACGGCGAGCAAGCCTATCAGGTGACCGGTGCCACCATGCCGGGTCTGCCGTTTGTCGTGCTGGGGCAAAATCGCCGCGTCGCCTGGGGCTTCACCAATACCGGACCGGATGTGCAGGATCTTTACCTTGAGCAGATCAAGCCCGATGATCCCACTCGCTATCTGACGCCCAGTGGCTGGGCGGAATTTTCCCGCATCGACGAGATCATCAAGATCAAGGGCCAGACGCCATTCACCCTGACGGCCCGCATGACGCGTCATGGGCCGGTCATCTCGGATGCCGATACCGCCGCCACCAAAGGCTTGGTCGGTGGCGACGGCAAGCGCGCCGGGCATGTCCTGGCCATGCGCTGGACCGCTCTGGATGATGATGCGGTGGCCATCGGTGCCGGGCTGGCATTGAATCGGACCGATTCGGTGGCTGGCTTTGTGCGTGCCGCCGAGGGCTACGTGGCCCCGATGCAGAACATGGTGGTGGCCGATGTGGATGGCAATATCGGATTTGTTGCGGCGGGCCGTGTGCCCGTGCGTCGGCCAGACAACGTGCTCAAGGGCCATGTGCCAGCACCAGGCTGGGATGCACGCTACGACTGGGTCGGTTTTGTGCCCGCCGACCAGACGCCGCGCGAAATCAATCCGGCGCGGGGTTGGATCGCCACCGCCAACCAGAAGATCCATCCCGAACAATATCCGCACTACATCGGTAGCGACTGGGCCGTACCCAATCGTCAGCAGCGCATCGAGCAACTGCTGGCTGCTCGATCCAAACACAGCCACGCCAGCCTGCAAGCCATTCAGGCTGACCAGGTTTCGTCGGCGGCCCAGGTCTTGCTGCCATTCATTCGTTCCACCCAGCCGACACATCGATTGGGTGCTGAAGCGATGCGCAAGCTGGACACATTCGACGGCACGATGCGGGCCGAGGATGGCGCACCGATGATTTTCGCGGCCTGGGCTCGGGAGCTGACGCGCGCGGTGTTTGCCGATGAGCTCGGCGGCGACGAGGCTTATCTGGCGGAGGTGGGACGGCGTGATTTCCGGCCGGCACTGGAAGGCGTGCTTGGGCGCAAGGACGAACGCTGGTGTGACGACGTCTCTACCGCCGCGAAGGAGACCTGTGCCGAGCTGATCAGTCGATCGCTGGATCGGGCGCTGGCGGAAATCGAGGCTGCGCAAGGCCCGGACATGGACCAGTGGCAGTGGGGCAGAGCGCACCTTGCGCGTTCCGAACACCGGCCATTTTCCAAAGTGAAGCCGCTCGCGCGCTGGTTCGAGGTGCGGGTGCCGACCGGCGGCGACAGCTACACGGTGAATGTGGCCCGTTACCATTTGCGCGGCGACGAACCTTATCTGAACGAACATGCCGCCAGCCTGCGTGCGATCTATGATCTGTCCGATCCTTTGCAGTCCCGCTTCATGCATTCCAGCGGACAATCCGGGATCATTTTCTCGCCGCACTTCCGCGACTTTGCACCGCTTTGGGCGGCCGTCGAATACGTACCGGCATGGTCCACCGGAGACCGGACGTTGTTGCTGCGTGGCAGCGACAAAGCCCACTGACAACCAGGAGGAACAGTGATGAGCCAATCCACGAACCAAGTACCCCATGCCGATCTGCCGATCCTGCTGCGTGAAGATGTGGCAGGTGTGACAACCTTGACGCTGAACCGTCCGAGCCAGTTCAATTCGCTTTCCGAGGAAATGCTTGATGAATTGCAAGGTGCCCTCGACGCTATTGCCACCGATGAGGCCGTGCGCGTGGTGGTCATCGCCGGCGCCGGCAAGGCGTTTTGCGCAGGACACGATTTGAAGCAGATGCGCGCCAATCACAGCAAGGAGTACATGCAGCAATTATTTCGCCAATGCGGCAAGGTGATGACCAGCATCACGCGCCTGCCGCAACCGGTGATCGCCCGCATTCACGGCGTGGCGACAGCGGCTGGTTGTCAATTGGTGGCAACCTGCGATCTGGCTGTGGCGTCGGAGAATTCGCGCTTTGCCGTGTCCGGTATCAATGTCGGACTCTTTTGTTCGACGCCGGCCGTGGCTCTCGGGCGGGCCATGGGTCGCAAGGAAGCGCTGGAAATGTTGCTTACCGGGGATTTCATCAGCGCTGCCGAGGCACAGCGGCGTGGCCTGGTGAATCGCGTGGTACCGCTCGACCAGCTTGATGCCGAAGTGAGACAACTCAGCGACTCGATCTGCGCCAAATCGTCGGTCGCCGTGGCGATGGGCAAGCAGTTGTTCTACCGCCAGATGGAAATGGGCCTCGACGCCGCGTATCAACTGGCGTCCGAAACTATGGCCTGTAACATGATGACCGCCGATGCAGCGCACGGCATCGATTGCTTCATGGCCAAGGAAAAACCGGTCTGGACCGGATGCTAAACGTATTAAGCGCTACCGAGTTGGGAGCGAGTCGCCGCCGCCAAGCGGTTGATTTCCTCGATCCGCCGGCGTGCTTCGCCGATATCACCGCCGGCTGCAGCGGTTTGCAGGGCATCGTATTCCGCCGCCAGCCCGCCGGCACCGATCCATTCCGCCGACGATTTGAGGCGATGCGCGATCAGCGCCAGGTCGCCGGGCGAATTTTCTGCAAGAGCGTCGCTGATGTCTTGCTGCGCCGCTGATAAAACATCAAGGAAACGGCGGGCGAATTCGTCGGCTTTCGTTGCGTCATTGCCGGCGATACGCAGCAGCGTGCTGTGGTCGATGGGGCCGGCGGGAGGGTTCATCGTAGCCGAAGGGATGTTTGCCGAGGACGTGCGCGGCGGCGCGACACGGTGCAGATGCTGCGCCAACATGGCTAATAGTCTCTCGGGATCGATCGGCTTGGTGATTACCTCGTCCATGCCGGCGGCAAGACAGCGCTGGCGGTCTTCAACGGTCGCGCTGGCGGTGAGCGCCAGAATCAGCACGTGATCATTTTCCAGGCTGCGAATCTGGCGGGTCGCGGCAAGGCCATCGAGGATCGGCATCTGTACGTCCATCAGCAGGCAATCGAACTCTTCGCGCAGGGCGAGCGTGACTGCTTCGGCCCCGTTGCCGACGGCGGCGACCTGGATCCCGGCGGCGACCAGGAATTCCGTGGCGACCTGGCGGTTGAAACTGTTGTCGTCAGCAAGAAGGATGCGGACACCGGCCAGTCCAGAGGGCATTACCTGAAAAGTCGGTTCTGGCGAGACGGCGTCAGGCGCTTCGGTAGCGGCTAATTCAAGGGGCACAGAGAACCAGAAGCTGCTGCCCTGGCCGAGTTCGCTATCAACACCATAGTGCCCGCCCATCAATTCCACAAGCTGCCGGCTGATCGCCAGCCCGAGTCCGGTGCCGCCATATTTGCGGCTGATCGAGGAATCGGCTTGGGTGAAGTCGGTGAACAATCGCTCGAGCTGGTCCGGTGTCAGGCCGATCCCCGTGTCGGTGACGGTAAAGCGCAACTCGATGCTTTCCAGGGTGCTTGCCATCGGTTCGATCAGCACTTCAACGCTGCCATGGTCGGTGAACTTGATGGCATTGGCGCACAGGTTGAGCAGGATTTGCCGTAGCCGCAGCGGGTCGCCGCGCAGGGTCGGCGGCAGATCGGGCGGGTAGTCGATGGCGAAGCGCAGACCGCGATCATCGGCACGCGGCCGCAGCATGGCCTGCAACTGAGCCAGCAGCGTCTTCGGCGAAAACGGCACGTGCTCAAGCTCGAGCTTGCCGACTTCGATTTTCGACAGATCAAGGATGCTGTCGATCAGATTGAGCAGATGATCGCCGGAAATGCGGATCTTGCTCAGGTAATCGCGTTGTTGCGGAGTCAGTTCAGTGCGCTCGGCGAGCAGCGACATGCCGATGATGCTGTTCATCGGCGTGCGGATTTCATGGCTGATGTTGGCCAGGAAACGGCTCTTGAAATTGCTTGCAGATTCGGCGTGACGCCGTGCCGTGGTGGCGTCGACGAGGCTGCGCTCGAGGCTCTCTTCCAGATGTCGCCGCGCTGAAATATCGGTGATGAAGGCAAGGGTGGCCGGTTGCCCTTGCCAAGTGATGTGGACGACCGAGGCTTCGACCCAGGTGACCACTCCATCCGGGGTGCGAACACGGACGCTGATACGGCGCGGCGCCATCTCGCCTTGTCGGCGGGCTTCTTCGATCTGTAACACTTTGGGCAAATCGTCGGCATGAACCCAGCGTTTGAACGACAGGCCGATCAGGGTATCCATGCTTCGGCGCAGCAGCTTTTCTAGGCGCGGATTGCCGAACACGATCTTGCCGTCCTGGATGATAGCGATGCTTTCGGCCACATTGTCGACCACGGTCCGGTACCGCGCGCCCATTTCGTTGGCGACTTCCTTGGCCGTCGTGACTTCGGCTAGCAGGCCGAGCGCATGTTCCGTCAGTTTCTGTTCCTCGCTGACGGCATCCGCCATGTGGTGACGAATCAACACGGAAAGCAGATAGATCAAAAAGCCGTGGGTGAGAAACAGAATCCACTGGCTCCAGGGGCTTGGCGCCGGTGCCGCACGTAGCAAGCCCAAGGTTTCGGCGTAGGTGAAGCCGAGAAATACCAGGGCCAGCGAGCCGGTGACCGCACCGCCGAGGCCGGCACCGAGCGTCAATGTGGCGAACACGATAGCCGTGAAGAAGGCCGTCATTTGCAGCGATTGCACGGTGCCCACAGCGTACAGACCCGACAGGCCAACCAGGGCCAGCATCACCGTGCCGAAGGTGGCGACGCGAAAGATCCAGCCGCGCCGATTCATTGCCAGCGCAAGGAAACTCAGCGACACAGCGGCGACCGTCATGAACACGGTCAATCGGCTGACATAGAGGCCGAATGGTACGGTGACAATGAGATTGATGCTGCCGATGACGATGGCGACACCAAAGAAGTCGTTGATCATCGCCCCCAGACGGGTGCGCGTGGCGTCGCCTGGAAATATCGGGGCGGGAAATAGCCGATGAAACCAGCGGAGCACGCTATTGTCCTTCATGTGGTTTTTCCCCGACGCCAAAGATATCGTGCTGGGCAAAGCGGCAGATGGCGGCAACGATCGGGTGGGTCAGTTTACGTTCGGTGGTGATGGCGAAGATCTGTTCGCGAACGACGTCGATCCGGCCCACTACGTGCACCTTGTATTGCTGCACGATGGTGGTTTCAATCGCGGTGGGGACGACAAAGAATCCGGCCCCGGCTTCACCAAAGGCCATCAGCAGCGCACTGTCGTCAAATTCGCCAACGATTCGTGGGCGCAGACGTTGCGCGTCGAACCAACGCATCAAGCGCGAGTGCAAGGCGACCTCGGCGCCGGGCAGCAAGAACGGTGCGCCGTCGAGTAGAGCAGGAAACGGCGCAGGCGGCTGCGCGATGAGTTTCTGCGCCGCCAGTACCGTCACGCCGCTTTCGCCCAGATAGTGATCGTGGCCGCGAACATTGAGATTGTCCGGCATCGGGCGATCGGCGATCACCATGTCGAGTTGATGGATGGCGAGATCGGCCAACAGCTTGGTGAGTTGGCCTTCGCGGCAAATCAGGCGGATCGGTTCGTCGAGTTCAAGCGAGGGCTCGACCAGGCGGTAGGCCACCATTTTGGGTACGGAATCGGCAATACCGACCCGAAACGGCACGCTTTGAGGTGACACGCCTTCGTGCACGGCAGCGAGAAATTCATCGCCAATCGAAAAGATCTGTTCGGCGTAGCCGAGCAAGCGTTGCCCGGTCTCGGTGAGTTCCAGCCCGCGTCCGGCGCGGCGAAACAATTCGACACCAAGAACGGATTCGAATTCAGTCAGTTGGCCGCTGATGGATTGCGGCGTCAGGAACAATTGTTCGGCGGCACGGGCAATGCTGCCGGTTTTGGCGACCATCCAGAAATACCGCAAATGCTTGTAATTGAGCTGGGCCATGGTCTCGCTAGGGCGTGTTGATGGTTCGTGTATTTCGAATTGTTTGTAAATAATAATCGATTTGTGCGATGTTATGAGATTATCTACACTGCAACGTGTCACAGCTTTTTAAAGGAGTCTCATCATGAAGCGTACGCTGCTGCTCATCGGTACCAATCTGGCGATCATGCTCGTCCTGGGTATCGTTACCACGCTAACCGGTGCCAACCGGTACTTCACCAGTGCCGGGCTCGATCTGGGCAAATTGATGGTGTTTTCGGCCATCATGGGTTTTGGTGGTGCATTTATCTCGCTGTGGATGTCGAAGACCATTGCCAAGTGGAGCACCGGCGCCCAGGTGATTTCCTCACCCAATACCGCGACCGAGCTGTGGTTGTTTGACACCGTGCGTCGTTTCTCGGAAAAGGCCGGTTTGCCGATGCCCGAAGTCGCCATTTATGAAGGCGCGCCGAATGCCTTCGCTACCGGTTCCAGCCGCAACAACTCGCTGGTGGCCGTCTCGACCGGCTTGTTGCAGACGATGACGCGCCAGGAAGCCGAGGCAGTGATCGCTCACGAAGTTGCTCACGTCGCCAATGGCGATATGGTGACCTTGACGCTGATCCAGGGCGTTATGAATACTTTTGTTTACTTCCTGGCCCGTGTCGTCGGCTATCTGGTGGATTCCTTCCTGCGTCGCGGTAGCGACAATGAATCCGGACCTGGCATTGGCTACACGATTACCGTGATCGTATGCGATATCGTCTTCGGCATCGTTGCCAGCGTCGTCGTCATGTACTTTTCGCGTCAGCGTGAGTTCCGCGCCGATGCGGGTGCCGCGCAGTTGATGGGTTCCCCGCAACCGATGATGGCCGCCTTGCGCCGCCTTGGCGGTATGGAGGCAGGTGAATTGCCGCAGAATGTGGCTACCTCGGGTATCAGCGGTCGTCCGGGTTGGATGGATCTGTTTTCCAGCCACCCGCCGCTTGAAGTTCGTATCGCCGCTCTGGCGAATGCACGTTAAGCTGCCGCAGACTATGGAATTCACCCATGCCGCCTATATTTACTGATGGTCTTGTTCTTGTTTGATTCATTTGCTTGCTGTTGTAAATCCTTGATAAGGAGATTCTCATGAGTTTTAACTACCCGAAAGCCCAAGCCATTGCGTTCCCGCACCGGGGTACGGAATCCGTACTCGGTACCAACAAGGTGATTCGCAATACCTACATGTTGCTGTCGATGACGCTGCTATTCGCTGCGATCACGGCGGCGACGTCGGTGGCCTTGAAGTTGCCCCATCCCGGCATCGTCCTGACGCTGGTTGGCTACTTTGGTTTGCTATACGCCACGACCAAGCTGCGCAACAGTGGCTGGGGTCTGGTCTCGGTCTTCGCTCTCACCGGCTTCATGGGCTACACGCTGGGACCGATCGTCAGCCATTACCTTGGTTTGCCCAACGGCGGCCAGACGGTAATGATGGCAATGGCCGGCACGGCCGCGATCTTCCTCGGCCTGTCTGGCTATGCGCTGACGACGCGCAAGGATTTCAGCTTCATGGGTGGCTTCCTCACGGTTGGCATTCTGATCGCCTTCCTTGCAGGCCTGGCGGCGATTTTCTTCGAGATCCCGGCACTGTCGCTGACGGTTTCGGCTGCTTTTGTGCTGTTGATGTCCGGCCTGATCCTGTTTGAGACCAGCAACATCATTCATGGTGGCGAGACCAACTACGTCATGGCGACCTTGTCGCTATTCGTGTCGATCTTCAATCTCTTCACCAGCCTGCTGCAGTTGTTGGGCTTTGCTGGTAGCAGCGACTAAAAGCGCTGAGTGGGTACGCCCGGCCCAGTACCTCTGGCCGGGCCGCAACACACTGGCCGAAGCAGGCTATAGTTACAGCGTTGCCCCTACGCTGAAACGGAATCCGCCATGCAACTCACCCTGATTTTCGGCATCCTCTTCGCCATTGGTGCGGTGCTGTTCGCGCTGCAAAACATTACTGCGGTGACGGTGACCCTGGCGGCGTGGAGTTTTGAGGGGTCGCTGGCACTGGTGTTGTTGGTATCGGTTGGGCTGGGCGTATTGATCGCCGGCCTCCTTTCATCGCCCACCGTGATCCGCGGGCGATGGACGGTTACTCGACTGACACGTCAGGTTGCCGAGCTTGAGCGCAAATTGGCCGCGAGCGAGAAAAAGGTCGGAGACCTGAGTGTCGAACTCGAGTCGATACGTCCCCTGACTCCCGAGAGTCTCGCCATGGAAGCGGCGCGGCAAAAGACCTACACCGGTCTGCGCACGCTGTTGTCGCCCAACAAGAAAGACAAGCGGCCGACAGTCTAAAAAGTCGGCGCTGGCGGGACGGCGGCTGTCGCACTTTTTGCAACGAGCCGCCCGCATTCAGTAACTCATTCAGCGCGTTACTCAGTGCGCCATGCTGAAACCAGCGTGGCTAGGCGCGAACATCGCCGAGACGCCGCCAACCAACATGCCCGCGATCACCGCACAGACCATGATCACGGCCGTATAGGCCAGGGCGCGGGGCTGCGGGCACTTCATCAGTACCGGCAAGCCAAGGTAGATCAGATAGATCGAATACAGGGCGGCGATAAAACCCAGCACGGACAGTGACGGAATCAGGCTGGCGATGCCCCCGAGCATGCCTGCCGTGCTGCCATAGGCCACCAGTTTCAGGGCGCTGGATTGGTTCTTTTGGCCGCCAAACGTGGGTGCCAGCGCGTCAGCGATTAATGCCACGATGAACACCATCGCCAGCGAGAGCACATAGCCGGTAATCAACTGCGCTATGCCGCTCAAGAATGGAACGCGGACGGTCACGCCCATCATGCTGAAGCCGAAAATGGTCATGCCGATAAAGCTGGCGACGGCAGGAATGGCCGCCAGAATCATGACGTAGTTCTTGTAAAGATCGGCCGTGCTCACCGATTCGGCATCGATAACGGGCCAAGTCTGTTGTGGGGCGAGAAGGATATCTTTGACTCGTTGTACCAGTTCCATGATTGCCTCCGTGGTCGTAATGATTCGGGAATCCTAGTCCAATTCGCAATTCTTCGCTCTGCCATGGCAGGAGTATGATTTCAAGCGTATATGCACGTGGCACGGGTTGGCAGCGTAAATTCGAAAAACATTGTGACGGGGAAAATCATGACATCCAGGCAAGTGAAAAGACGTGTTCTTGGTCTGACGTTCTTGGGTATCGGCATCGGCATGGGCACCGGCGCGGTGAATGCGGCACAGGTCGTGGCGCCACCGGTTGCCCAGGCCTGGATCGATATTGCGACGATGTCCGGCATGGGCATGCCGATGGGTGGAATGCCCGGCATGGGGGCGCTAGGTGGTCTGTTCGGTGGTGGTGGCCAGGGTGGCGGTAACAGCTTTGGCAATACTCGCGGCATGGGAGCAGGTCAATGGGTCGATGTCACGCTACACACGCGCACCAACCCGAATCTGGACGCGGCACAGCAGGCCGTACCGGCTGGATTTCTGAATCCAGCGCTGGAACTTCGAACACCCAAGAATGCGCCGCCGGCACCGACGACGCGTGATGATGAGGAAATTCGGCGCGAAGATCCGGAACGTCCCAAGGGACGGATGCTGCTCTACTGGGGTTGTGGTTCGACAATCAAGCCGGGGCAACCACGGGTGCTCGACATGGCGACGGCGTCGCCAGCCGATTTCGGTAAGTTCTTTGTTGGACGCAGTGCCACTCAGCGCGGCGCCCACAGTGCCGTTGGGCGTCCAGTCTGGCCGAGTGCCGACGATAACCGGATGGTGCCGGCAGGGGCGTCGCTGGTCGGCGAACACAGCTTCACGGGGCAGGGCGTGCCGGATGGTTTTCGCTTCCAAATTCCGGCGGCGCAGGATCTGATGCCGCCATTGAACTTGAGCCAGTCGGACAAAGGCGGGGCGACCGATTTAAGCTGGAACGCGATTGATACCGCCCGTGCCTACTTCGTTGCCGCCATGGGGGCCAATGAAAAAGAGGACATGGTGATGTGGACCTCCAGCGAATTGGCCGATACGGGTTTCGGGCTGCTGGATTACCAGACCAACGCGGCGGTCGATCGCTGGCTCAAGGAAAAAATCTTGCTCGCGCCCAAGATGACCACATGCACGGTACCAAACGGCGTATTTGGTGAGACCGGCGGCATGTTGCGTCTGATCGCCTACGGTGATGAGCTGAATCTTGCCCATCCGCCACGGCCGAAAGACCCCAAGATCAAATGGGAGCCGATCTGGGCGGTCAAACTCCGGGTCAAGTCGGTGACCATGGGCATGCTGGGGATGTCTGGCGACGGCGCCATGGGGTCGATGGGGTCAATGCGTGGGGGTAACGCGACCGAAGAGCCAGTCACAGAGAGCGAAAGTCCCGCGCCAGCCCGCGAAGAATCGTCGGGCATGCCCAAGTTGCCGCAAGCACTCGATCTGCTGAAAGGCATTTTTGGTCGCTAGTTCGTTGCCCCTGTTTCCCCATTTTTTGCGTTTGAGGAGCTTTACATGTTTCGTCGATTGGTTGTTGTTGCTGCGGCTCTGGGCATGTGCGCCATGCCGGTCTGGGCCGATGAGCCCGATGCCCCCGGTTGCAAGGATCACCAGTTGTTGACCCGTTTCCCCGGTTTTCGCATCCAGCGTTGCACCCTGAATGACTTTGCCGCGCATAAGTTCATTGCCGCCAAGAAGGAGCTTACCGTCGAGGGGCGCTACACGGAGATCATGTACTACAAGAACGAGTCGGCGAAAGCGCCCAGCCCGCTGCAGGTGCATCGCAATTTCGAAAACGCCATCAAGAAGATCGGCGGTAGCGTCACGGAAAGCGGCGAGGATGGTGAGTCGTATCTCAAGGTCGCGCGGGATGGCACCGAGATATGGATCAATGTCAGCATGAATATCGCCGAGCAGTATCTGGTGCGGATTGTCGAAAAAGGTGCGATGAAGCAGGAGATCGAGGCGGATGCGGCGGCGCTCGGCACCGGGATCAAGAATGAAGGCCGCATTGCGGTCTATGGCATCCAGTTCGATACCGGCAAGGCCGAGATCAAGCCCGCTTCCGAGCCGGCCTTGGTCGAGATTGCCAAGCTACTCAAGAACCAGCCGGCGCTCAAACTGCATGTGGTGGGCCACACCGACAACGTCGCCAACCTTGATCTCAACCTGAAACTTTCCCGGGCGCGGGCCGAGGCGGTGGTCCAAGCGCTCACCACCCGGCATGGGATCGCCGCGCCACGCTTGATTCCGCACGGCGTCGGTCCGGTGGCACCCGTGGCATCGAACGATGCCGAAGCCGGACGGGCCAAAAACCGGCGGGTCGAACTGGTCAAACAATAGAGGCGAAATTTCATGCGCATCGAAGAAGATCTCAAGCTCGATTTCAAGGATGTACTGATCCGGCCGAAACGCTCGACGCTGACGTCACGTTCCGAAGTGGATATCTCGCGCGAGTTCAGCTTCCTGCACTCCGCACATACCTACCGTGGCATTCCGATTATCGCTGCCAATATGGATACGGTCGGTACGTTCCAGATGTCACAGGCTCTGGCCCGGCACGATCTGGCGGTAGCCTTGCACAAGCACTATCAGGAAGTCGATCTGGTTGCTTTCTTCAAGGCATTGCCGGCGACCACGACCGCCTTTTATTCGATGGGAATCACCCGCGCCGATTATGAAAAGTTTCAGCGGGTAAAAGATCTGGCCGGCGATGCGATCACTTACGTTTGCGTCGATGTGGCGAACGGCTATACCAAGGTCTTCATCGATTTCCTGCACAAGCTGCGCGCCGCTTATCCGGACATTGTCATCATGGCTGGCAACGTGGTCACCGGCGAGATGACTGAAGAGCTGATTATCGATGGCGCCGATATCGTCAAGGTCGGGATTGGTCCGGGTTCGGTATGTACCACACGCAAGATGACCGGCGTCGGCTATCCGCAACTGTCGGCGATCATCGAATGCGCCGATGCGGCGCACGGACTGGGCGGCTTGATCTGCGCGGATGGCGGTTGCACTTCGCCGGGTGATTTGGCCAAGGCATTTGGCGGCGGTGCCGACTTCATCATGTTGGGCGGCATGCTGGCCGGGCATGATGAATGCGCGGTGGAGGTGATCGAACAGGACGGTAGCCGCAAAGTCCCGTTCTATGGCATGAGTTCGCGCACGGCCATGGACAAGCATTCCGGCGGTGTCGCCAATTACCGGGCCTCGGAAGGCAAGGATGTGTTGCTCGACTATCGCGGGCCGGTCGAAAACACGTTGAAGGATATTCTTGGTGGCGTGCGCTCAGCATGCACCTATGTGGGCGCGCGCAAACTGAAAGAGTTGTCGAAGCGGACCACGTTTATTCGTGTCGCTCGGCAGTTGAATGAGGTGTTCGGGGCCTCGTAAGAACGGCTATCGGGAATCTGGGATTGATATCGAGAACGGATGCTGCGGTGTAGGATCTCTTTGTTGATGTTTGGTCCGGGCGATACGCCATTCGTGACTCCTCACCAGATAACAATCTGCGGCCGCTTCTGGTCCACTTCTTCCCGACATTTCGGCCTGGTCAATTGCCGCTCATGGCCGACCGAAGATCTCCAGGCAACGACAAGGCGCAACCGAATGGTTTCGTGCGCTGGATTCTGGACACAAAATCACAGAACCCGGAAAGCCACAAAAAGTCGGCGCTGGCGAGATGGCGCCTACCGCCAATCGTTCAGTCGGCAGTCGCCTTTGAGGCGGCCTGATCCGAAGTCAGCACTTCCCAGGCGAACTTCTCGTCCATGGCCAGCGTTTTGGCCAGCCAGGGTAGGCTGTCCGTGAGTCCGGCTTTCAAGGTCCAGGGCGGATTGATCACAAACATTGCGCTTCCAGTCATGCCGTATCCCTGCGTCGCCGGGCCGCGCACGGTGAGGCTGGCGTAGAGCCATTCGGCAGGGAGTTTCTTCAGTTTTTCGGGCAGGTTGCGCGCTTCCAAGGTCGGCAGGAAAGGCAGCCAGACCAGATAGGTTCCAGTGGCAAAGCGCTTCAATCCATCCTTGATCGCGGCCAGCACGCGCAGATAATCGCTCTTGACTTCGTAAGACGGGTCGATTAGCACCAAGCCGCGACGCGAGAGTGGCGGGAGGGCGGCTTTCATGGTCTCGAAACCATCGTTTTGCTCGACTTTCACGCGCCGTCCGGCTTCCTTGAATTCGCGGCGCAGCAGGGCAAAGTCGGTCGAGTGCAGCTCGCAAAAACGCAGCGTATCGATCTGGCGTGCGAAATGCGCCGTCAGCCAGGGAGACCCCGGATAGCGGCGCAATTTGGTACCGCCATTGCAGGTTTGCAGCGCCTTCATGTAGTCGGATAGCGCGGCCGGCAGATCGGTGCGGTTCCAAAGGCGGGCAATACCGTCGATGTACTCGCCAGTCTTCTTCGCCTGCTCGGCGTCGAGTGCGTATTGGCCGGCGCCGGCATGGGTGTCGAGCACCAGGTAAGGTTTGTCCTTGGTGTTCATGTGCTGCAGACACAGGGACAAAACCAGATGCTTGAGGAGGTCGGCGTGATTGCCGGCGTGATAGGCGTGACGGTAGCTGAGCATGGGGCGGATTAGAATTGATCTCCATGAATGATACGCAGAGAGATGGCCCGCCGGGTCGTTCCAACAATATTCGTCGTGTTGCGCGACGTGCCGAGCCGGTTTCCACCGGTGGCGGGAAAGCGGCGGGCGATGCTGATCTGGTCCGGGTGTCTAAGCTGATGGCCGCCCGCGGCCTGTGTTCGCGCCGCGAAGCGGATGCCTATATCGAGCGCGGACTGGTTATGGTCGATGGCCAGCGCATCACCCAACTTGGCACCAAGGTGTCACCCAAGGCCATCATTGCCTTGACCGCTGAGGCGCGTGCCACACAGGCACGGCAAGCCACGATCCTCCTGCACAAGCCGATAGGTTATGTGTCAGGACAAGCCGAAGACGGGCATCAACCGGCCGTGGTCTTGATTGGACCTGAAACGCAGGTGAGCGATGATCCGCAACGATTTACGCCGCAAGTGCTCCGCGGCATGGCGCCGGCCGGGCGGCTTGACATCGATTCCACGGGACTATTGGTACTGACTCAGGACGGCCGTGTGGCGCGGCAACTGATTGGCGATGATTCGCAGGTGGATAAGGAATATCTGGTTCGGGTCGATGGCGTGCTTGATGCGCGCGGCTTGGCACTGCTCAATCACGGCCTGAGTCTGGATGGCAAGAAACTGCGCCCGGCGCAGGTAGCCTGGGCCAATTCGGATCAACTGCGTTTTGTCTTGCGCGAGGGTCGCAAGCGGCAGATTCGGCGCATGTGCGAACTGGTTGGTCTGGAGGTGACGGGACTCAAGCGGGTACGTATCGGACGTGTGCGATTGAGTGATCTGCCGCTCGGGCAATGGCGCTTTCTCGGTGAGGGCGAAGCGTTTTGATGCGCAAGGCGCTGATTGCTGGTGGTTTAGTCTTGCTCGGCGCCTTGCTGGCCCTGGCTTTTATCGGCTATCGTCAGCCCGATCTGCTGCTGGAAACGATCAACGTGCGTTATTGCGGCTGATCGGCGGACGGATTGTCGCTTGCATCCGTGGCGGGTACTGCCCGGAGGGAAGCTGGCAAGGTTTCAAGATCAAGGCCAAGTTTTTGCAGCAAATGGTCGTGGCCAATGTGGATCAGTTCTTCAATCGCACGGAAGTCATCCGGTAGCGCCGCATCGTCCCAACCATTGGCGGCGTGACGGGCGAGGTTGATCGCCAATTTGACATTCTTGACGCGTGCATTTTCCGAATTTTCGTTTGCCATCAGCGTCGATAGTAATGCGGGCAGGTGCAAGGTGGTGGCCAGGGCGGACTTCAATGCGTCAGGCGAGATACCGTAAATCTCGGTCTGGACATCCAGCGAACGCAGGCTGCGGTCGTGCAATTGCGATTCGCGCGCCTTGATTGCCAACGCGGGCGCGAAACACCACATCAGAATCTCGGTGAAATCGTGGAGCAGGGCGGCGACGGTGATTTCATCGACATCCAGATCATGGCGTGAAATCGCCCATTCACGCGCCCAATGGGCGGCTTTGCGGGCTCGCGCCATGACTTTCAGCAAACCGAGCAACGCCTTCGGATGCGGCTTGAGCTGATCTTCAACCAGTGGCAAATCCTGAAAATCACGGAAGAACGGTTCGATACCGATCATCATCAAGGCTCGCTCGATGGTCGTGATATCCGTCGTTTGGCGCTGGCGGCGATGGCTTTCGATGTAGCCCAGCACACGCAAAGTCATCAACGGGTCGCGCAGGATAACGCCAGCGAGCACGCGGGCATTTACCCGATCAAGGTCTTCACGAAACTGATCAAGCTCGTGTACGGTATGGCGCAACACGGGCAACTCCGCCGCGT
The DNA here is from genome assembly GCA_945902805.1 of Propionivibrio dicarboxylicus. Taxonomy (GTDB): domain Bacteria; phylum Pseudomonadota; class Gammaproteobacteria; order Burkholderiales; family Rhodocyclaceae; genus CAMDMZ01. Next base: position 44,254 of record CAMDMZ010000002.1, read on the forward strand.
CGAAGAAGTTTACCCAGGCCTCAATATCAGTGAGCGGTTCTGTGATCATCAATCATTCCTGTGTTTCCATTCTGGCACGAAATGCCCGGAATCGGCAGAGGAGCTACGTGCTGGCGGGCGCTCGCCGTCGCCGTGGTGATAAGCTGCGGGCCGCCGAGTCCGCTATGGTTTCGCCGGCACTGAACGTACAACGAGGGTGACACAATGAATACATCTCGCAGTCTGCTTGTCATCGCATGCGCGTTGGCGCTGAGCGCCAACGCCTGGGCCGCAAAAGTGCCGCCCGGCGCGAAGCTGCATGCCGTGCAGGAACTGGTGCGCGGCAACGGTACCGAGCCGGCGACGCTGGACCCGAACAAGATGGAAGGCCGGCCGGAATCGAACCTGGCCGTCGAATTGTTTGAGGGTTTGGTCTCGCTGGATCCCGATGGCAAGGTGATTCCGGGTGTAGCGGAGAAATGGGAAAGCAAGGAAGGTGGCCGCATCTGGGTGTTTTCGTTGCGCAAGACGGCCAAATGGTCGGACGGCAGCCCCGTCACTGCACGTGACTTCGAGTTTTCGTTCAAGCGCATGGTCGATCCCAAGACCGCCTCGCAGTACGCCTGGTATCTTGGCAAGGCCGCCAATGTGTCGAACGCCGTAGCGGTGATGGAAGGCAAGAAGCCGCCTGCCGAGCTGGGCATCAAGGCATTGAACGACCACACGCTGCAATTCACGCTGGAAAAGCCGGTTGCCTATGTCGTCGCCACGTTGGCGCACGGCAGCCTGATGCCCTTGCCACAGAAAGTGGTGGAAAAATTCGGCGACAAATGGACCGATGCAGCCAACCTTGTGAGCAACGGACCCTACCGCCTGGTCGAGCGGGTGGTGAACGAGCGCATCGTGATGAAGCGTAATTCGCATTATTGGAACAATGCCGCGACCGTGATCGACAAGGTGACTTTCCTGCCAATCCAGCACCAGTCTGCCGAGTATCAACGTTATCGCGCCAACGAAATTGATCTCTCGGCGGATGGCGGCGTGCCGTCGGAGCAACTGGCACAAATCCGGCGCGATATCCCGAATGAGCTGGCCTATTGGCCGCAACTCGGCACTTACTATTACATCTTCAACTTCCGCACCAAGCCGTTTGACGATATCCGTGTGCGCAAGGCGTTGTCGCTGGCAATCAATCGCGAGATCATCGCCAAGAATATAGTCGGTACTGGCGAGACGGCGGCCTACAGCTTTACGCCCGCGACCACCGATGGCTACAAGCCGATCGAGCATGCCTGGGAAAAGCTGACCCAGGCGCAACGTGATGACGAAGCCCGAAAACTGCTGGCCGAGGCCGGGTATGGTCCCGGGAAGCCACTCAAGTTTGAGTTGCTCTACAACACCAATGAGCTGCACAAGAAGATTGCCTTGGCCGTTGCCTCGATGTGGAAGAAGATCGGCCCGGTTGAAATCGAACTGGTGAATCAGGAATGGAAGACCTTTCTTGATACACGCAACAACGGCAATTTTGCCGTCGCCCGCGCCGCCTGGATTGCCGACTATAACGAGCCCTCGACCATGCTGGACATGTTCCACAGCAAGCATGGCAACAACGACGGCAAATACCTGAGTGCGAAGTACGATGGCATCGTCGATGGTGCAAAGACGACGCTGGATGATGGCCAACGGCTTGCCGCATACCAGAATGCCGAACGCCAGTTGGCCGAGGATTTTCCGGTCGCTATCGTTTACCACTACTCGGTCCGCCATCTGATCAAGCCGTGGGTCAAGGGCTACGGGCGGAATCCGGAAGGGCGCATCAAGACCAGCGACCTTTACATTCTGGCTCACTGATCCTGGCACTGCCGCCTCGTGCTCAAGTTCATTCTTCGGCGCATTCTTCTTGAAGCGCTGCCAACACTGTTGATCCTTGTCACGGTCACGTTCTTCCTGATCCGGCTGGCGCCGGGCGGTCCGTTTTCGGCGGAAATCGACGTGCCACCCGAAGTCAAGGCGGCGATTGAAGCCAAATACCGGTTGGATCAGAGTCTTCCGGCGCAGTACTTCGGCTATCTGGCGGATCTCACACGCGGTGATTTCGGTCCCTCATTCAAGTACAAGGATTTCACGGTCAATGATCTGGTCAATAAAGCCATGCCAGTGTCGTTTCGACTGGGCGTGACGGCGTTCATCATTGCGGTGATTCTGGGGGTCGGTGCTGGCGTGACGGCGGCTTTGCGCCAGAACACGTGGATCGACTATTCGGTGATGGGCGTCGCCATGATCGGCGTGGTTTTGCCGAATTTCGTCCTTGCTCCGGTGCTGGCGCTGATCTTTGCCATCTGGCTCAAGCTCCTGCCGGCCGGTGGCTGGGATGGCGGTCGCGCCATTTATATGGTGCTGCCGGTAGCGGTGCTCTGCCAGCACTACATCTCGGTCATTGCACGGATCACGCGCGGCAGCATGATCGAAGTGCTTGGCAGCCCCTTCATCCGTACCGCGCGCGCCAAGGGTTTGCCGATGCGCTACATCGTGCGCCGCCATGCACTCAAGCCCGCCATGTTGCCGGTCATTTCCTATCTGGGGCCGGCGTTTGTCGGCATCATCACGGGGTCGGTGGTGGTCGAGACCTTTTTCGGTATTCCCGGGATCGGCCAGTTATTCGTCAATGGCGCGCTGAATCGTGATTACCCGATGGTGCTCGGCCTGACCATCCTGATCGGAACGCTGATGATCGTCTTCAATGCGATTGTCGACATCGTCTATGGGCTGATCGATCCACGGATTCGCATCAAGTGATCACACCACGCGTTCCCCTGCTGCCACCTCTGCCCGGGCTGGATGAGGATCTTGGTCTCGCGTTGCAAGGACGTGGCTTGTGGACTGATGCGCGACGTCGTTTTTTGCGCAATCGCGCGGCCGTCGCCAGCTTGTTCGTGCTGGGGCTGATCGTCTTGCTGTGCGTGGCCGGTTCTGCGTTGTCGCCCAATATCTTTGATGAACCAGACTTTGCCGCCATGCACGCCCCTCCGTCGCTGGCCGGGCAACACTGGTTTGGTACCGATAATCTGGGGCGGGACCTGTTTGTGCGCACCTTGCTCGGTGGGCGAATTTCCCTGATGGTCGGGGCCCTGGGGGCGACGGTGGCGGTGCTGATCGGTACCTTGTACGGCGCCACGGCGGGTTTCGTCGGTGGCAAAACCGATAGCGTGATGATGCGTTTCCTTGAGATTTTGGCCAGTTTCCCGGTGATGTTTCTGGTGATCTTGCTAATGACTTTCTTTGGCCGCGAGTTGTGGCTGATCTTTGTTGCGATTGGGGCAGTGTCCTGGCTCGACATGGCGCGTATCGTGCGGGGGCAAACCCTATCGCTGAAGCGCAAGGAGTTCGTCGAGGTGGCTCAAGTTTGTGGCGTATCCAGTTTCGGCATCATCCGTCGCCACATCGTGCCCAATGCGCTCGGCATCGTCGCCGTGTATGCCACGCTGCTGGTGCCGTCGATGATCCTGTTCGAGAGTTTTCTGTCCTATCTTGGGCTGGGCGTGCAGGAACCGATGACCTCGTGGGGCGCCTTGCTCGAACAGGGCGCCAAATCGCTCGAAGCCGCACCTTGGGAATTGGCTTTTCCGGCCGGTTTTCTTGTCACGACGCTGTTCTGCTTCAACTTTATTGGCGACGGCTTGCGCGATGCCCTCGATCCGAAGGATCGTTGACGTGTCGCTACTCGATGTTCGCCAGCTCAATGTTCGCTTCGCCACGCCCGATGGCACGGTGGCGGCGGTCAACGACCTGTCGTTTGCACTGAATCCGGGCGAGTCGTTGGGCATCGTCGGAGAGTCGGGCTCCGGCAAGAGTCAGACGGCATTCGCGCTGATGGGTTTGCTGGCGAAAAACGGTACAGCGAGCGGTATGGTGGATTACGGTGGCGTCAACCTGCTGGCACTGGACGAGGCAGAACTGAATCGTCGGCGTGGAGTGGAGATCACCATGATCTACCAGGATCCGATGACCTCGCTGAATCCCTATTTGACCATCGGCGAACAGTTGATGGAGGTTCTGCGTTTTCACAAGCACATGGACAAATCGGCAGCGTTTGCCGAATCGCTGCGCATGCTCGATGCCGTCAAGATTGCCGAATCAACCCGGCGCATGAGCATGTATCCGCACGAGTTTTCCGGCGGCATGCGGCAGCGCGTGGTGATCGCCATGGCGCTGTTGTGCCGGCCAAAATTGCTGATCGCGGATGAGCCGACGACGGCGCTTGATGTCACGGTTCAGGCGCAGATCCTGCAACTGCTGCAGGATCTACGTCGCGACTTCCAGACCGCCATCATCATGATTACCCACGATCTTGGCGTTGTTGCCGGCATCTGCGACCGGGTTCTGGTCATGTATGCGGGACGGATGATGGAGGAGGGCGCAGCTCAGGACATTTTCGCGCAGCCTTCACACCCTTACACCCGTGGTCTGTTGCAGGCCGTGCCGTGTCTCGATGCCAGCCACGGCGAGCAGTATCTGGCGACCATTCCTGGCAATCCGCCGAATGTCCTGGCCTTGCCCCCCGGTTGTCCATTCGCTCCGCGTTGTGTCGAACGCTTCGACGCCTGTCTGAGACCAGCGCCACTGCAGCGGTTTGCTGTCGATCGTCAGCGCGCCTGCCACCGGACGACCACTGAATTGGGTGTGGTCGCGTGAGTCAGGCCCAGGATCAAGCTTTGCTGGTCGTTGATGACTTGCACGTGCATTTCAATGTCGGTCGCGAAAGTCTTCTGCCGTGGTCGCCGCCGCGTCTGCTGAAGGCGGTGTCTGGTGTCAGTTTCACCTTGCGAGCCGGCGAAACGCTGGGCATCGTCGGTGAATCCGGCTGCGGCAAGAGTTCGCTGGCGCGGGCCCTGATCGGTCTCAATCCGGTGACTGCCGGCAGTGTCAAGCTCGCCGGCCGCGAGTTAGCCGGCTTGCCAGCCAGCCAGTGGCGGCCTTTGCGCAGCGAGATGCAGATGATCTTCCAGGATCCACTGTCGTCGCTCAATCCGCGCATGACCATCGGCGAAATCATCGCCGAGCCGCTGCGAACCTTGCAACCTAGCCTGAGTCGCGTCGATGTGAAGCATGAACTCGATCGCGTCATGGCGCGTGTTGGGCTCCTGCCGAATGTCATCAACCGCTATCCGCACGAATTCTCTGGCGGTCAGTGCCAGCGCGTCGGCATTGCCCGTGCATTGATTGTGCGTCCCAAACTGATCATCTGCGACGAGCCGGTGTCGGCGCTCGACGTCTCCATTCAGGCCCAGGTGATCAATCTGCTGGTGGATCTGCAAAAAGACGAAGGTCTGGCCTTGATCTTCATCGCTCACGATCTGGCGGTGGTGCGCCATATTTCCGATCGCGTCATGGTCATGTATCTGGGCAAGGTCATGGAAAGCGCGCCGGCCGATGAGCTATTTAGTCGGCCGCAGCACCCGTATACCCAGGCCTTGCTCTCCGCCGTGCCAATTCCCGATCCGCAACGCCAACGCAGCCGAGTGATTCAGATTCTCGAAGGCGATTTGCCCAGCCCGATTTCTCCTCCCTCAGGCTGCGTGTTTCGCACGCGTTGCCCGCAGGCGTTCGCTGATTGCGCCACCGATGTACCGGAATTACGCGAAGCGGAGTGTGGTGGCGCACATCGCTTGGCGTGCCGCCGACACTGAACTGCTCGTTTAGCCGTGGCCAACGTGGGTGGGATTTGATACACAGTCCCTGATTGACCAAAGCGATTCGTGCGGAAATTGATATTCCTTGCACCATGATGGGGCGTAACATGCGCGCCAAATTGATCGGAGTGTTGAACATGGACAGGACTTCATTACGTACGGGCTTCAATCGGATCATGCTGGGTTTGCTGGCGGGTGGCCTGGCTCAGTTTTCGTGGGCTGCCGACGCCGACCCGTTTTTTGATCTTGATCTGAAAGAAGTGCTGAGCCTGGAGATAACTTCAGTCTCCAAGAAGCCGCAAACCTTATCGCAGGCAGCCGCTGCCGCTTTCGTCATTACCTCCGATGATATTCGGCGCTCCGGCGCGACCAGTATTCCCGATGTGCTGCGTATGGCGCCGGGTATTCAGGTTGGCCAGATCAGTTCCAATGCCTGGGCTGTCAGCGCCCGTGGTCTCGACGGCCGGTTTACCAACAAGTTGCTGGTCCTGATGGACGGGCGCAGTCTCTATACGCCGACGTATTCCGGTGTGTATTGGGACGTGCAGGATACGATCCTCGCCGATATCGAACGTATTGAAATCATCCGTGGCCCCGGAGCCGCGCTGTGGGGCGCCAACGCCGTCAATGGGGTGATCAACATCATCACCAAGTCGGCGGCAGCAACGCAGGGCGGACTCGCGAGCGTGCGCCTGGGCGACGAAGAGAAGCAGTCGGTCGCGCTCCGCTATGGTGGCCAGCTTGGCGAGATTGGCCACTGGCGTATTTATGCCAAGGGTTCTGAACGCGATGAATCCGTGATCGAGGCGCTGGGTTCTGCCGGTCATGACCAGTGGCGCCAGAATCGCATCGGATTCCGCACCGATTTCGCCACAGGCAGTCACGACGCATTTACCGTGCAAGGGGACGCTTACCGGGGCCGCTCCGGCGAATCCACAGTTTTGAATTTCCTGACGCCACCCTATAACGCCCTTATGGGAACCACGCAGAAAGTATCCGGCGGGAATCTGCTCGGCCGCTGGCAGCGGGAAATTTCCGCGATCGACTCGTTTACCTTGCAAGGCTATATTGACCACGCCGATCGTGACTGGCCTGCTCACCTGACCGATGAGCGGACCATCTTTGACGTTGATTTCCAGTTTCGGACCAAGCGCTTCGACGGACACGACCTGGTCGTTGGCGCTGGCTATCGGCAGGCCAATGACCGCATCGCAAATTCCGTGACTGGTATCCCGTCCACAGCGCTGCCGTATGTGACCTTCCTGCAAACGGAAGCGAAGCGCAAATTGTCGAGCGTCTTTATTCAGGACGACATCACCTTGTCGTCCAATAAATTGATCTTGACGCTCGGTACCAAGTTGGAGCACAACGATTACACCGGAACCGAACATCAGCCCAATGCCCGCCTGCTGTGGACTCCCAATGACGGAACTACGGTGTGGGGTGCTGTGGCCCGTGCCGTGCGGACGCCCAGTCGACTCGATGGCGGTGGTTTGGTCAACCAGACTGTTCTGCCACCGCTCTCTTTCCGCAATCCGCTGCCGCTGCCGGCACTGCTGCAGGGCTATGGCGAAGTGGGTTCAGAAACTCTGCGCGCCTACGAAGTGGGTTGGAAGCAACGCTTCAGCCCCAGTGTAAGCGTCGACCTGGCCATGTATTACAACGATTACGACGAATTGAGGACCGGGCGTTTCGTCAGCCCGGTGTGCCAACCATCGGGTTTGCCGGTGGCCTCGGGATGCTTTCTCTTTCCGGGGCAAGCCTACGTCGTGCAGCCGGTCGCAGCCGGGAACATGGCGACCGGGCATAGTCAGGGTTTTGAGCTGGCTGCCGACTGGCGTGCCATGGCGAACCTGAAGTTCCAACTTGCGCTGTCGCAATTTTCCATGACGATCAAGGAGCAAGGCAACGCGTTTAGCACCGATCGCGAAGGTAGCGTGCCAAAACAACAACTTTCGCTGCGTACCGCATGGAATCCGCGTGCCGACACCGATATCGATCTATGGCTGCGCCATGTCGGACGGGTGGTCGATCTTGGCGAGTCCATCATCCCGATCCCCGCCTATACCGAACTTGATCTGCGCCTGGCTTTTCGGCCACTCAAGAATGTCGAAGTCAGTCTGGTCGGCCGCAACTTGCTCAAGAAACGGCATGCGGAATTTGTGTCCGAGGCGCTGGATGTGCCTCCCATGTTGGTCGAGCGCTCAGTTTATGGCCAGGTCAACTGGAAGTTCTGAACCCGAACGGACGATTCGGTAAGAAGTGCGCATGAAGTTTTTGTCGGCTTTTTTCGCGACGCGTGCGAAGCGTTTGCCTCTTGTCGTGCTGACAGCATTTGCGGTCGGACTCGGGATGGCAGGCGAACCCTATGCTGAGACGGCGTTGCAGCGTGAGGACCGGATCAAGGCAGCGCTGATCTTCAAACTCGTCAAGTTCATCGATTGGCCGGCACAAGCTCTGGCTGGCAAGGATCCGCTGCAAATTTGCGCGTTGGGTAGTTCTGCTGTGGGCGATGCTCTGGCGGTCGTCGATGGCCGTCCGGCGCGCGACCGTCTGGCGCAGTTCCGCCGTATTGGCGGGCTCGCGGCGGCGGACGTCAAGTCTTGTCACGTGCTGTTCATCCCGGCCGGATCACGCGAAATGGTGGCCGGCACTGTTGTACCAAAGAGCCTGGGCGTCTTGACCATCAGTGACGCCCCAGATTTTGCCCGTCGCGGCGGCATGATCGGTCTGGTTCGGGACGAGAATAAGATTGGTTTTGAAATCAATCTCCACACCGCCCGCGATGCCGGGCTGGCTCCCGGCGCATCGTTGCTTGAACTGGCAATCATCGTCGATTGACGACCATGCGTGATGAATCGGATTTGCGACGGCCGCTAGGCTCGATACGCGACAAACTTTCACGTCTGGTCTGGCGTGCGTTGGCCAGTGCCTTGGTAGCGATTGCTGTCGCGGTACTGCTGTTTCAAACCTGGACCTTCGCCACCACGATGATTGACCGCTTGTCGGTGGTGGCCAAAGTGGTTACTGTCAACGTGGCGGCTGCGCTCGAATTCGAAGAGGAGCGCCAGGCAAGCAAACTCCTGGCGTCTATCGAGGGCGAGCAAGATATACGACTGATTACCGTGTTTACCGGGGATGGCAAGTTCTTTGCCGGCTACCGACACGCGGACGGCGCACGTCCCGATGTGGCGGACGGTAGTGCCTGGCTCCAGGAGAGTGTCGCCAGCAGCGTCAGTGCCTATCGCTTTGGTTTGCATCAAGTCGAGTATCTGGAGCCGGTCATCCTGCACCGGGAAACGATCGGTTACGTCTACCTTCAAGCCAGTCCGGAGCGTTTCTATCTGCAACTGGCCGGCAGCGGTGTTCTGATTGTGGTTTCCATCCTGCTTTCGGGCTGGCTGGCCATCTATTCGACAACACGCCTGCAGCGACGCATCGTCGATCCCATTTTGCGTTTGGCGGATTCGGTGCGCCAGGTGACGGACAAACAGAACTTCAGCATCCGTGTGCCAGGCGGCGGTAGCGATGAGGTTGGCCAGTTGACGACCGGTTTCAATGAAATGCTGGCGCAACTGGAGCAGCGCGATCGTTACCTTGCGGAGCGCAGCCGCGAGCTGGCGGACAGTAATCGCGACCTGGAACTCGCCGTTGCCGACGCGACCGATGCCCGGATGCGTGCCGAGGAGGCCACACGCTCAAAATCGATGTTCCTCGCCAATATGAGTCACGAAGTCCGCACACCGATGAATGGTGTGCTGGGGATGACGGAACTGTTGCTCGATTCAGAATTGACCGACGAGCAGCGCCGGCTGGCGCAAACGGCCCTGCGTTCCGGACAAGCCCTGATGGGGGTGATCAATGACATCCTCGATTTCTCAAAAATCGAGGCCGGCAAGCTGGAGTTGGATCAGACCGATTTCCTGTTGCGAGACCTGTTCGAGGACGTCATCGGCTTGTTTGCCGAACGCGCCCAGAGCAAGGGCCTGGAAATTCATGGCCAACTCGCACCCGATCTGCCACTCTGGGTACGGGCAGATAACGGCCGTTTGCGGCAGATTCTGTCCAACCTGTTGAGCAATGCAATCAAATTTACCGAGCACGGCGAAATTGTCGTTTGGGCAGGCGTTGCCGAATTCTGTGGCGAACAGGTGTTGCTGCGAGTGGAAGTCAAGGATACCGGTTGCGGAATTCCCGAGGAACAGCAGGAGACGGTATTTGAAGAGTTCGATCAGGGCGACAAGGGTACGGCTCGTCGCCATGGCGGCACTGGGCTGGGCCTTTCGATCATTCGTCGTCTGAGTGAATTGATGGGCGGCGCCGTGGGGTTGCGCAGTGAAGTCGGGGTCGGAAGCACCTTCTGGTTTTCGGTTCGGCTGGATCTGACGCAGGAACAAACTCGCAGTGAAGTTGATCAGGATGGCGATGGCGATGGCCTGCGCGGTCTGAAGGTGCTGATCGTTGACGATAACGCGACCAATCGCGCGATCTTGCTCGCTCATGTCTTCGGTTGGGGCATGTCGGCCGATGCCGCCGCCAATGGCGGTGACGCGCTGGTGAAGCTGCGCCACGCCGCGCAGGGCGGTCTGCCCTACCACGTCGTGCTACTCGATATGTTGATGCCCGGTATGGACGGCGTCACGGTAACCCAGCGGATTCGTTCCGATCCGCTGTTGGCGGCAGTCCGCGTCATCATGCTGACATCGATGACTCGTGTCGGGGCGGCACAGGTGGCACTTGCCGCCGGGGTCGATCGCTATATCCTCAAACCGGTACGCAAGGCGCAACTCTTTGGTGGCATGCGCGTGGCACTGGGGCTGGCGGCCGAAGATATTGCAGCGAATACAGACAATCGGGACAAGTTGCCGGTGTTTGCCGGCTTGAACGTTCTTCTGGTCGAAGATAACCCGGTCAATCAGGAGGTGGCGAGCATGACCTTGCGCCAGATGGGTTGCCGGGTGACCGTGGCTGGTGGTGGGGTGGAGGGCGTCGCGGCGGCAACCTCGAGTCAGTACAACATCATCCTGATGGACTGCCAGATGCCGGATATCGATGGCTATGAAGCGACGCGGCGTATTCGCAGTTGGGAAGCTCGACAGGCGGCGCGTGGGACTACAGCAACACGCGTACCGGTAATCGCCCTCACGGCCAATGCCATGCAAGGTAGCCGCGAGGCCTGCATTGCATCCGGGATGGATGATTTCATCTCTAAACCGTTTAACCGCAAGGCGCTCAAGGCCATGCTTGAGCGCTGGGTACTGTCGACGCCAGCGGCGCCAGGTAATGAGCCGTTCATGGCCAGCGCCGAACCTCCGCCTGTGGTCGTATTCGACCAGAGCGCGATCGAGTCGCTGTTGGAGTTGGGTCAGACCGACTTTGTGCAGCACGTGGTAAAGACCTTTTTCAAGGCCTCGGCGGATAGCCTCCAACAACTGCGTCATGCGTTCGACGCTGCCGATGGACGACTCGTGGGGCGCACCGCTCACGCGCTGAAATCAGCCAGTGGCAACGTTGGCTTGATGCTTGTTGCCGAGCGCGCGCGGTCAATCGAAATGTTTGGCAAGGCGGGTGACCTCGATCCCGCGCGGAGAGAATTCGACCTCCTGATGACGGAGTACCCGGGCGCGCTCGACATTCTCCGTGCGGCCACCGCGCCGGATTTGCTACACCCGACCAGCCAAGTTTAGTTTGTCTTGCCGATGCGGCGCATCGTCTCGAACAAGGGCAGCAGTTGCACCAGTAAACTGCCGCAGAGGATCAGAACACAGCCGAGAATGCCGCTGCCATCGAGCTTGTCGCCAAACCAGATGGCGCCGAAGATCGCGGCAAACGCCATCTCTGAAGAAATGATGATGGCCGTATCGGCGGGCAGGGTGTGGCGCTGGGCAATGACTTGTGCGGTGAAGGCGAAGCCGACCGAGAGGATGCCGGCGTAGGCGATCGAGCCAGTCGCTGCGGTAAGTTTAGCCACGGTCACTGGCTCCAAAATCACCGCGACGAGGGTACCGAGGACGCCCACGATCAGAAACTGACCGCAGGCGACAGTGAAGGGGCCGATCGGATGTTTCGCTGTTTGGCCCAGCAACAAAATGTGTCCGGCCCAGAACACGGCACTGGAGACGACCCAGAGGTCACCGCTGTTGATGGCAATCGATTGTCCACCCGTCAGCAGCCAGGAGCCGAGCAGGCAGCCGATGGCAGCCGGCCAGGTTGACCAGTGCGGTCGATGGTGGTTGATCAGCCAGGCCAGCAAGGGCACGAGGGGAACGTACAAGGCGGTGAGGAATCCGGCGTTGGTCACGGTGGTGCTGACAATGCCGATCTGCTGGAAAGCGGCACCGAGAAACAGGAAACTGCCGAGGATGAGCATCAGCCGCAGGTCGCGCCGATCAGGCAGGGTGAATGTTGTGCCGGCAGCGCGTCCACGCTCCTGCATTTCGCGCCAGGCCAGCGGGGCAACGATCAGTGCGCCGAGCCAGAAGCGTGCGGCGGTGAAAGTGTAGGGTCCGACGTTGGCCATCCCCAGGTTTTGGGCCACGAAGGCCGAACCCCAGATCAGGGCAACGACAAGGAGCAACAGATCGGCCTGCAAGCGTGACATGAATCAAGGCTGGAGCGGGTGAAAGGCCGCGAATTCTACGCTGCGCCGTGGTCTGCTCCGTGCGGCTAATCTTCGCTTCACGCCGCGTGGCAGCATTTCATGCGTCATCGTCGGCGTTTTGTCGCAGATGTGTTTCAATTCTGTCCCGCTTCTGTAATTTGCCTAGCAATCGCCGTTGAGCACCCGTTCGGAAACCCATCGCAAGGAAAGCAGCATGAATCAGCCCACCGCAATCTCGTCGACATCCCGCAGCACGGGGCGTTGGGGCTTGTTGTTCGTTGCGCTCGTCCTTTTTGTCGCGGTGGCCGGAGCTTTCTGGCAGCGTAGCCAGGCTAAGGCGGCGACGTCGGACAAGGCCAATGAGGCGCCGGTGACGCTGGAATTCAACAGCACCGATATTGCTACCGTCGAGGTCAAGGCACTGGCGCGCTCGATCAGCATTTCGGGCTCACTGCAGCCGGTGATGCAGTCGGTGGTCAAGGCCGCTGTGGCTGGTGAGGTGTTGCGTCTGGCGGTGCGTGAAGGTGACACGGTACGGCGTGGCGACGTTATTGCTGAAATCGCGACGACCGATCTGCGTAGTCGGCTTGATGCCGCAATTGCCGACCAGGAAGAGCGGCGCGCGCGCCTGGCGGTGGCGCGGAACAATCGCAATACCAACGAGTCATTACTGGTGCAGAAGTTCATTTCCAAGAACGCTTTCGATCAGATGCAGGGCAATTACGAAGCCGCCGAAGCGGCGGTGCGCTGGGCCGATGCGCAAGTGACATTGGCGCGCAAGGCCTTGGCCGACGCCGTGGTGCGGGCGCCGATTGCCGGGCAGGTGGCGAAGCGTCAGGTGAATGCCGGTGAGCGGGTGAGCGTTGATGCGCCGCTGGTTACTCTGGTTGATCTCGCCCGACTGGAACTGGAAGTGACGGTGCCAGTCTCGGATGTGCCGGAAATTCATATCGGCCAAGCCGTGCAATTCGCCGTCGATGGTTTCGGCACGAGGCCGTTTGTCGGGCGGGTGGATCGCATCAATCCGCAGACCGAGGCCGCTGCGCGGGCGATCAAGTTGTTTATCGCCGTGCCCAATCCCGATGCTAGCTTGAAGGGCGGCATGTTTGCGCAGGGCGGAGTGATGCTGTCGCTTGCTGCGCCGACACCGGTGCTGCCGACCAGCGCGGTGTTTGAGGAGGCCGGCCAGAGTTACGTTTTTGCTATTGAGGGCGGCAAACTGGCGAAAGTGGCTGTCAGCACCGGGATGAAGGATGAGAGCACCGGCCTGACGGCGGTGACGAGCGGATTGCAACCAGGGGCGCAGGTGGTGCGCATCCGGATGGCGAGCCTCAAGGCCGGCACGCCAGCCGTGTTGAGGATGGTGGCCAAGTCTTAGCGCCGTCCCGCCAGCACCGACTTTTTACGAGCTAACTCTATGTGGATGACCCGCGTCAGCATCAACCAACCCGTCTTTGCCACCATGGTCATGTTGGCACTGATGGTGCTGGGCATGATTTCGTACAGCCGCCTCGGTGTCGAGCAGATGCCGAATATCCAGATGCCCGGTATCTGGATGCAGATTCGCTATCCGGGCGCGTCACCGGAGCAAGTGGAAGCCGATCTGGTCAAGCCACTAGAGGAGGCGGTCAATACCATCACCGGGGTCAAGAACATTTTCGGCAACTGCTTCGAAGGCCGGGGCGAGTTGTGGATCGAGTTCGACCTCAGCACCGACATGAACAAGGGCATTCAGGATGTGCGCGACAAAATTGCCCAGATTCGCCCCACTTTTCCCAAGGACACCAAGGAACCGCTGATCATTCGCGGCGATTTTGAAGGCGGCCAACCGAGCGCCTCGTTCGGTATCGTCTCGAACACCCGCAGCTTGCGTGAGCTGACCACGTTTGCCGAGCAGCAGATCGTCAAGCGTATTCAGGGCGTATCCGGTGTCGGTCAGGTGCGGCTCGGTGGACAGGTGAAACGTGAAGTGTCGATTCGACTGCAGCCGGGGCAATTGCTGGCCTATCAGATCGGTGTTGATGAAGTCATGACCGCGATTCGTCAGACCAATCAGGATCTGCCAGCCGGCTCATTGCGCGCCAGCGAGCAGGAGCAGATGGTGCGTATCGAGGGCAAACTGAAGACGGTCGAGGCTTTTCGCCGCATCATCGTCGCCCGTCGCGGCGGCACGCCGGTGTATCTGGAACAGGTGGCCACCGTGCTCGACGGCGAACAAGAGAAATCATCGATTGGCCGTATCAATGGCCGTCCGGGATTAACGTTGAGTGTGATGAAAACCCAGGACGCCAACCTGGTGGCGGTGGGGGCGGCACTGGACAAGGCGCTGGAGCAATTGCGCCAGACCTTACCGGCCGATGTCGATATCCAGCCGATCCAGGAATCCGCGCGCTCGGTCAAGAACTCGCTCGACAACGTCAAGCGCACCATCATCGAAGGCGGACTCTTGACGATCTTCATCGTGTTCCTGTTCCTGCATTCCTGGCGCAGCACGGTGATTACTGGGCTCACGCTGCCGATCTCGGTGATGTCGACCTTCATCGCCATGTATGCCTTCGGTTTCACCCTCAATTACGTGACCTTGATGGCCTTGTCGCTCTGCATCGGCTTGTTGATCGACGATGCCATCGTGGTGCGCGAAAACATCGTCCGCCATCTCGGTATGGGCAAAGATCATCGCAGTGCCGCGCGCGATGGGACGGAAGAAATCGGTCTGGCGGTGATGGCGACCACCTTCGCGATTTGCGCCGTGTTTATCCCGGTGGCTTTCATGAGCGGGATCATCGGCCGGGTCTTTTTCCAGTTCGGCATCACTGTCGCCGTGGCCGTACTGGTGTCGCTCTTCGTCAGCTTCACGCTGGACCCGATGCTATCCTCGATCTGGCGTGATCCGATCGCGACGCGCTTCCAGTTTGTGCCGTGGCTGGGGCATCTCATGGAGCGCGTCGAGCGCGGCGTGGTCAGATTGCACGAGGTTTATGGGCGAATTCTGGAAACCGCCTTGAGGCGACGCAAGACCACGCTGGGAATCGCCGGAGCGGTGTTTATCGGCAGCTTCTTCCTGTTCCCGCTGGTTGGCGGCGAGTTCATGCCGAAGATCGACGAAGGCTTTCTGTCGCTGAAAATCAAGACGCCGGTCGGTTCCAGTCTGGATTACACCGATGCCAAGACGCGCCAGGTGGAAGAACTCGTGCGCAGCTTTCCCGAAGTGTTGCTGGTCAGTACCACGATCGGCGAGAACAATCGCAACGAAGCCGAATTGCTGATCAAGCTGACCAATCGCCGTGAGACGCAGCGGCGTTCTCAAAAAGAGGTCGAAGCGGACGTGCGGGCACGCCTGAAGGCGATTCCCGGTGTTGAGCCCTCGATCGGTTTCGACAAGCCGATCTGGATCAATCTTATTGGCCCCGCATCGGATGAATTGCCGGCGGTGCTGGAATCGATCATGAAAGTGATCGGGGCAATCAAGGGCGTTACCGATCTCGAACATAGTCTGCAGGCAGCCAACCCGGCCGTCATCATCAAGGTTAACGCTGCCGTGGCGAGCGATCTGGGCCTCACGGTTGAGCGCATCGGCACCACCCTGCGTCCCTTTGTTAATGGCGAACAACTCGGTACCTGGCTGGCAGGGGATGGTCAGAATTACGAAATCAATGTGCAGTTGCCGCGTTCGGGCCGGCAGAAACTTTCCGATCTCGGCGATCTCTATGTGACGACCAGTCGCAGTAACGCCGATGGCACGCCAATCATGGTGCCCTTGCGCCAGGTGGTCGAGTTCGTTCCGGCGACCAGTCCGCTGGTCATCAAGCGGCAGAATCTGGAACGGCGCGTCGGCATCTACGCCAATGTCGAGGGTCGTCCCAGCGGCGATGCGGCCAAGGAGGTCAAGGAGGCGATCAAGGCCATCACCCTGCCGCCCGGCTACCGTTTCGATGTCAAGGGCGAGGCCGAGCAGAATGCCGAAGCCGGCGCGGCGGCGGCGGTTGCGCTCGGGCTGGCCGTGATCTTCATCTACTTCATTCTTGCGTCACAATTCGCCAGTTTCCTGCAGCCGATTGCGATCATGGCGTCACTGCCGTTTACGCTGGTCGGGGTGTTGGTTGCCTTGCTGCTGACCGGTTCGACTATGAACATGTTTTCCATCATCGGCTTCATCATGTTGATGGGCTTGGTCGTCAAGAATGCGATTCTGCTGGTGGATTTCACCCATCACGCTCAACGTGCCGGTGCGAATCAGCACGACGCGCTGCTGCAAGCCGGCCAGGTACGGCTCCGGCCCATCGTCATGACCACCCTGGCAATGATTTTCGGCATGCTGCCAATGGCGCTGGGTCTTGGCGAAGGCGGCGAAATGCAGGCACCAATGGGCCGTGCGGTGATCGGCGGCCTCATCACTTCGACTTTATTGACTCTGGTTGTGGTGCCGGTGCTGTATACCTACCTGGACAATTTGCCGCGTTGGTGGCAACGGCGCTTCAGAGGTCGCGACAAGCCGCAGAAGCTACTTGGAGAACAAGTTCCATGACAATTGCACACAACAAGGATGCCACACCTGCTTATACGGCTCTTTGCGCCCATTGGCAGCGCATGTACCGCTTGGGGCACGTGCTGTCGATTGCCGGTGTGGATCGCGAAACCTTGATGCCGTCCGGAGGCAATGCGGCGCGTGCGGCGGCGATGGCCGAGATGGACGGTTTGATTCACGGCTTGCGTACCCAAGCCGATCTGGAGCAGCGCCTCAATGCGGCGGCCGAGGAGTCGCTTGACGACGACGCCCGCGCCAATCTGCGCGAGATGCACAGGGAATGGTTTGACGCCAATGCCTTGCCCGGCGAACTGGTCGAGCGCAAAACGCTGGCGGCCGCCAATTGCACCCACGCCTGGCGTACCCAGCGCGCGGCGAACGATTGGCCGGGCTTCCTTGGGAATTTTCGCGAGGTCTTGGCCATCGCGCGCGAAGAGGCTGAGTTTCTGTCCCGGCAAAGCGGCTTGGCGCCCTACGATGCGCTTCTCGAGCGTTACGAACCGGGTATGCGTGGTGCGACGCTGGATGTGATCTTCGGGAATCTCAAGACATGGTTGCCGGACCTCATCCAGCGCGCCATCGCTCGACAGGCTCAGCATCCGACCCTGGTTCCGCAAGGTCCGTTCAACGATGCCGCGCAACGCGCGATCGGTCCGGAGCTGATGCAGTTGCTGGGTTTTGACCTGAACGCCGGCCGGCTCGATGAAAGCACGCATCCATTTTGTGGCGGTGTGCCGGAAGATGTACGCATCACGACACGCTATTCAACCGACAACATCCTGCAAAGCGTGATGGGCGTGATCCACGAAACCGGCCATGCGCGTTATGAGCAGAACCTGCCGCGCGAATGGCTTGGGCAGCCGATCGCCAACGCGCGGTCGATGGGGATACACGAGAGCCAGAGTTTGTCGTTTGAGATGCAATTGGCGCGCTCGCCGGCCTTCGTAGGCATTCTCTCACCCCTGTTGGCCAAGCATCATGGCGCACAAGCGGCATTCGCAACCGATCAGCTCACCCGACTGCTGACGCAAGTCAAGCCCGGCCTGATCCGGGTCGATGCCGACGAGTTGACCTACCCTCTGCACGTCATCCTGCGCTACGAAATTGAGCGCGGGCTGATTGAAGGCGAAATTGAAGCCGACGAAATTCCGGAACAGTGGAATCGTCGCATGCAGGATTGGTTGGGACTGAATACGCGCGGTGATTTTCGCAATGGCTGCCTGCAGGACGTGCATTGGAGCGAAGGGCTATTCGGCTATTTCCCGTGCTACACGCTTGGTGCCATGTACGCGGCGCAGTGGTTCGCGACGATGCGACGTGCCATGCCGGAACTTGATCAATGTATCGCGAACGGCGATTTGAGTCCGGTTTTCGACTGGCTCAAGGCCAACATCTGGTCGCAGGGTAGTCGCTGGCCGACCGACGAATTATGTCGCCGGGCCAGTGGTGAAACGCTGAATCCGGCGTATTTCCGAGCCCATCTCGAAGGGCGTTATTTGGCCTGAGACGGCGTCGCCTTTCCGGTCTCAATGAAATTCTTGAGTCGTGACCATTGTTCCGTCAATACCTGGTCAACCGGAGCGGCAATCTTCTCGAAACCACCGACCATGTAGCCGCCGACGTTGTAGATGGCCGTGACCCGCGTACCAGCCTCGGTGGCTTTGAAGCTCAGCGTCAGCACGGCATTCAGGCCGTGTTCCTGCAAGGGCCCAAGCCCTCCGCTCAAACGCACAACCCGGGCCGGTTGCAGGTAAACAATACGCATGTGTTCGACGCCGCCGGAATTGGGTAGAGCTTCGCAGAAGCAACCGCCGGCGCGTGGCTCCATGCTCAGATTGTTTCCATTGCCGGAGTAGGTGTGAGAAGGATTCCACCACTCGCCCACCTGGCCGACGATGGCGTCATACACCCGCGCGGGAGATGCCGCGATGTCAATTTCCTGCTTGGCCGAAAAGCCGTGTGATGCGACAGACAGAACGCCTGCAGACGCATTGGTGGCAAAAAATGCAATGAGCAGTGAGCCAAGAAACGTGGTCAAGTGCATGATCTCTCCTTGTCGAAAGCGGTTGGATTCACGGAGCAAAGCGCTATAGCAGGGGCAACACATTGGGAGCGAATTACTCGCAGGCTACTATACAATCGCCGCCGAAGAGAGGCCGACCCGTGGGGTGGCCATGAGCGAGGGGCTTTGCTTGATTCCTGTTTCACTGACACATCGTTACCGGTGGCCGGCGTGGGTGACCACATCGCTGACTGCGTGCCTTCTCATGCTTAGCGGCTGCGGCGATGTGCTGAACAATCCACACCCGATCGGTAGCGAGAAGACCAATACTCTGTATGTACCGTTCACCGAACGGTCGCCGAAATACCTCGATCCCACGAGTTCGTATTCCAACGATGAAACGCCCTTCACCTTCCAGGTGTACGAGCCTTTGTATGCCTACCATTTTCTGAAGCGACCTTATGAATTGCAGGGACGTGCTGCCGAAACAGTGGCTACGCCACGATATTTGGATAAATCTGGCCAGCCATTACCGGACGATATCGACGGCGAATCGGTGGCCGAGACCGTCTTTGATATCAAGATCCGGCCCGGTATAAAGTACGCACCGCATCCGGCTTTCGCTAAAAAAGCCAATGGCGAGTTTGCCTATCACGCCATGTCACGGGTCGATATTCAGGACAAGTTCCGTATCGGAGACTTCGCCGAAACCGGCACGCGCGAGTTGGTGGCGGATGATTTCGTCTATGCGATTCGGCGTCTGGCTACGCCGCGCGTCAAGTCCGGGTCGTTTTCCAGCATGGCCGATTACATCGTCGGTTTGAAGGAATACGGCGAGAAGATCATTGAAATCGACAAGGCGCTGCGCAAGGATCTGCCGCCCACGGCGCGTGATTTGCCTTTCCTGGATTTTCGCCAGCACGCCTTTCCGGGCGCCGAGGCGATCAACAAACACACCTTGCGCATTCGCATCAAGGGCAAGTATCCGCAGTTCAAGTACTGGCTGGCAATGACCTTCTTTTCCCCCATCCCCTGGGAAGCCGAGGTGTTCTACGCCCAGCCCGGAATGGTGGAAAAGAATCTCTCGCTCAACTATTGGCCGGTGGGTACCGGGCCGTTCATGATGACCGAGTTCGTCGAGAATCGGCGCCATGTGATGGTGCGCAATCCGAACTTTCATGGCGAGCTTTACCCGTGCGAGGGCGAGGCGGGCGACAAGGCGGCTGGCTATCTGGACGATTGCGGGAAGACGATTCCATTTGTTGATAAGGTCGTTTTCGATATCGAAAAGGAAGGCGTACCGCTGCAGGCCAAATTCCTTCAGGGTTACTACGATTCGCCGGCCATTGCGCGCCTGGATTACGGCACCAATCTGATCGTAGCCATGGGCGATTCCAAGGAAAAAGACGCCGAATTCCGCGCCAAAGGCATCAAGTTGCCGACCACGGTGGAGGCGAATGTCTGGTACCTCGGCTTCAATTGGCTGGATCCGCTGGTTGGCAAGGGCGATACGCCAGAGCAGATGACGCGCAACCGCAAACTTCGCCAGGCTTTGTCGATCGCGCTGGATTGGGAAGAGTACATCGCGATTTTCGAACGCGGGCAGGGTGTTCCGGCACATGGCCCGGTGCCGCCGTCGCTATTCGGTTATCGCGACGATGGCCCGGCGGCTTTCAATCCGGTGGTGTACAAGAAGGACGTCGAGGGCAAACCGGTGCGTCGTTCGCTGGATGAAGCCAAGCAACTGTTGGCCGAGGCGGGCTATCCGGATGGGCGCGATGCCAAGTCAGGTAAGCCGCTGGTGGTGAATTTTGACTATCTCAGCTCACCGACTCCGGGCGCCAAGGCGACGCTGGATTGGTATACGAAACAGTTTGCCAAACTGGGCATACAGTTGGAGGTTCGCGCGACCGATTACAACCGTTTCCAGGACAAGATCAATCGTGGTTCGGTGCAGATTTATTACTGGGGCTGGTTGGCCGATTATCCGGATGCCGAGAACTTCCTCTTCATGCTGTATGGGCCGAATGCGCGCGCGCTCACGGGCGGTAACGGGGCGAATAGTTCCAACTATCAGAGCCCCGAATTCGATCGCCTGTTTCAGAAGATGAAGTTCCTCGAAGACGGCCCGGAAAAGCAGGAGCTGATCGACCAGATGATCCGCGTCGTGCAAAACGATGCCGTCTGGAGCTTCGGCCATTTCCCCACATCGGCGGCGGCGTATCACCAGTGGGTATTCAACGGCAAGCCGACGCAGATTATTCGCAACCACATCGGCTATTTGCGCCTCGATCCTGCGTTGCGTGCCACCCAAGTTGCTGCCTGGAACAAGCCGGTGTGGTGGCCGATACCCTTGATAGTCCTGGCGCTTGTCGCCGCCATCGTGCCCGCCTGGTTCGCCTGGCGGCGGCGTGAGCGCGAAACGGCGGCGCGTACCCTGGCGAGCACCACATGATCGACTACATCATCCGCCGCATCGGCTACGGTGTCCTGATCCTGATCGGGGTCAACCTGTTCACCTTCCTGCTGTTTTTCAGTGTCAATACGCCGGATGACATGGCGCGCATGAGTATCGGCGGCAAGCGGGTTTCCGACGATGCGATCGTAAAATGGAAGGTCGCTCGCGGCTATGACAAGCCCTTGGTCTGGAATGCCTCGGCGAGTGGCGTGGAAAAGCTGACGGACACCATTTTCGTTGCCCGTTCCTTGCCCTTGTTTGCGCTTGATTTCGGCTCGTCTGACAGCGGGCGCGACATCGGCTATGAGATCAAGCAGCGCATGTGGCCGTCTTTGGCTTTGGCCGCGCCGACCTTTGTGCTCGGCGTCTTTGCGGTGATCGTGGCGTCGTTGCTGCTGGTATTTTTCAGGAATACCTATCTTGAGTTCTGGGGCTTTACCTTTGCCGTCTTCCTGATGTCGATCTCATCCTTGTTCTACATCCTGATGGGCCAGTTTTTCTTCAGTCGGGTGCTCAAGTTGGTGCCGATTTCGGGCTATTCAGGCGGCTCCGACCTCTTTGTCTTCCTGGCGCTGCCGGTGCTGATTGGCATCGTTTCACGGCTGGGTAGCGATTCCTTGTTCTATCGCACCTTGTTCCTCGAGGAGATCGGCAAGGATTACGTGCGCACCGCGCGATCAAAAGGGCTCTCCGAAACCGTCGTGCTGTTCCGCCATGTGTTGCGCAACGCGTTGTTGCCTATCCTGACCAGTACCGTGGCCGTTTTGCCGCTGCTGTTCATGGGCGCCCTGATCATGGAATCGTTCTTTGGTATCCCTGGGCTGGGCGGCTACACGATCGAGGCGATCAACGCCCAGGATTTCGCCATCGTGCGGTCAATGGTCTTCATCGGCTCGGTCCTTTACATCGTCGGCTTGATCCTCACCGATATTTCCTACACCCTTGCCGATCCGCGCATCCGGCTCAGATAGGGAAGCGTATGCCCAAGCTGGTTTTCCTTGCGACCGACCTCGTGCTCTTTCTGCTTCTGGCAGGGGTGGCGTTTTATGCCTGGCATGCGACGCGTACGCCGACGCTGCGCCAAACCTGGCGTTCCGTATTGCACGACGCGACGGCCATGTCGGCGGCGGTGGTGTTGACTGTTTTTCTACTGCTCGCCGTGCTCGATTCGGTGCACTATCGCCCGCTTCTGGCACCGGCGGAGGGTGCAGCGGCGGATGCCGCACCGGCGTATTCGACCAAGACACTTTCTCTGCTCGATGCGCTGTTGTCGGGGCCACGCGAATCGCGGGAGAAGACCTATTCCATCCCGCTTGGCACGCACCAGTTTTCCAAGGAATCAATGCTGGTGGATGGCAAGTCGATCCGTGATTTTCCGCGCCTGAAGTTTGGTGGTGCCGGACTGCAGAATCCGCAGACCGACTGGGCGCCCGATGTCATCAGCCGTTCGGTAACCGGCTTGCTCGGCGGTGCGCTGGCGGCGGCAGCCTTGTGGTGGGCCGTTGCGCTGATCCGGGCAAAGTCCCTGGCCGTTCCGGTGGGCAATTCCCTGCGCTTGATCTGGCGCTGCCAAACCGACGTGCCCTGGCGAGCCATCCTGCTCACGGCATCGGTGCTGCTGTTGATCGGCGGCTGGATCGCCGCGCTATGGCCGCACTACCACGTGCTCGGAACCGATCAGACCGGCAATGACATCCTCTTCAATGCGATCAAGTCGATACGCACTGCGGTGGTCATCGGTTCGTTCGCCACGCTCGCTACGCTGCCCTTCGCCATCGGTTTTGGTCTTGCTGCCGGCTATTACAAGGGTCGGGTAGACGATGTGATCCAGTACATCTACACGGTTCTGTCGTCGATTCCGTCGGTGCTGCTGATCGCCGCTTTCGTGCTGATGATCCAGGTGTTTATCGACAAGAGCCCCAACCTGTTCGAGACCGGGCTTGAGCGCGCCGATATTCGCCTGTTCCTGCTTTCCGGGATTCTTGGTATCACCGGCTGGGCCGGGCTGGCGCGTCTGCTGCGGGCCGAAACCCTGAAGCTGACCGAACTCGATTATGTGCAGGCGGCGCGTGCCTTTGGCGTCTCCGATTTCGGCATCATGCGGCGGCATATCCTGCCCAATGTGATGCACGTCGTTTTGATCGTCGCGGTGCTTGAATTCTCCGGCCTGGTGCTCTATGAGGCGGTGCTGTCCTATGTCGGCGTTGGCGTCGATCCCAGCACCAACAGCTTCGGCACCATGATCAACAGCGCGCGCAGCGAGTTGTCGCGTGACCCCACGGTATGGTGGAATCTGCTGGCTGCGTTCGGCTTCATGGTGACGTTCGTTTTGTCGATGCAGTTATTTGCCAGCGCCGTGCGCGAGGCCTTTGATCCGCGCGCGCGGGCCTTCCGGCCGCAGCGCAAGATGCCGTCGCAGTCAAAGTTGGCAATAACGGCAAGGGAGCAGGGGCGCTAAATGCTGCAGATCGACAACTTGACTACCGACCTCGATGCCGACAGCGGCATGGTGCGTGCTGTTGATGCGCTGAGTCTCACCATCGAACGCGGCGAAACCTTTGCCTTGGTCGGTGAGTCCGGCTGCGGCAAGTCGATGACTGCGTTGTCCATCCTGCGTTTGTTGCCAGATAGCGGACGTGTTAGCAGCGGCAGCGTCCGCATCGCCGACGTCGATGTGATCCAGTTGCCTGAATCCAGCATGCGCGATGTGCGTGGCCGGCGCATCAGCATCATTTTTCAGGAGCCTTCTACCAGCCTGAATCCGGTGATGACGGTCGGACGACAGATTACCGAGGTCATCGAACGGCATACCCGTATCTCCGGTGAGGCGGCACTGGCCAAGGCCATCGAATGGCTGGGACGGGTCGGTATTCCCGAGCCGGCACGGCGCGTTGGCGATTATCCGTTCCAGCTTTCCGGCGGTCAGAAGCAGCGCGTGATGATCGCGATTGCGCTCGCTGCGGAGCCGGACATCGTCATCGCCGACGAGCCGACGACGGCGCTGGATGTGACCATTCAGGCACAGATTCTCGACTTGCTCACCGAGCTCCAGGCCGCCCAGGGCATGGCGATTTTGCTGATCACCCATGATCTGGCGATCGTTAAAAAAATGGCACATCGGGTGGCCATGATGTATGCCGGGCAGATTGTCGAAGTCGCCAGCGTTGGCGAATTTTTCTCGGCACCCTTGCATCCTTACGCCGTCAATTTGTTCCAGGCGCTGCCGGATACCGCCAAGCGCGGGCAACGTCTGGCGTCGATTCCCGGCAGCGTGCCGCCCCTGAATCAGATTTTTGTCGGCTGTCGTTTCGCTGATCGCTGTAGTAACGTGATGGACCGCTGCCGCAACCATCCGCCGCAGCTGATTGACGCCCGGCCACAGCATGCCGTTCGTTGTGCTCTGTACGACCAGACCAATGCAAACGATAGTGCCGCCAGTGTGTTCGCCGCAGCGCCGGATCTGCCGCCCGATTCGCCGGCCGGCGAGATCATTCTCGACGTGCGCGACTATCGCGTTTGGTTTCCGATTCGCAAGGGTTTGCTGAAGCGAACGGTCGGTCACGTCAAGGCGGTCGATGGGGTTACGTTTTCGATTCGCGCCGGCCGTACTCTGGCACTGGTCGGTGAATCGGGCAGCGGCAAGACGACGGTCGGCAAGGCCTTGTTGCAACTGCTGCGCAATGCGGCCGAAATCAGCGGCTCGGTCAGCCTGCAGGGCAAGTCGCTCGCGCAACTAGAGGGTGATGATCTGCGCGAGGTGCGTCGCGTGGCGCAGATCGTCTTTCAGGACCCGTTTGCCTCATTGAACCCACGCATGCGCGTCAATGAAATTCTTGAAGAGGGCGTCGCCTCACTGTGCCCGACGGTGAACGCCCGACAACGTAGCGACCGCATCGCCGCGATGCTGGATCGGGTGGGACTGCGACGCGATGCCTTGACCCGCTATCCCCATGAATTCTCCGGCGGACAACGGCAGCGCCTGGCGATTGCGCGCGCCTTGGCGGTGGAACCCCGACTCATTGTTGCCGATGAACCCACGTCGGCACTTGATGTTTCCGTACAAGCGCAGATTCTGAATTTGCTCAAGGAACTACAACACGAACTCGGCGTCGCTTTCCTGTTCATCACCCACAACTTCGGTGTCGTCGAGTATCTGGCACACGAGATTGCCGTGATGAAGAACGGCAAGCTGGTTGAGCATGGCAGTGCCGAACAAATTCTCGGTCGACCGCAGCATGAATACACGCAAAGCCTGCTGGCGGCGGTGCCTCGGCTGAATTCGTAGAGCATTCGTCTGTCTGCGCGGGACTTCGACGGGCTCAGTCCGAACGGGGCCGAACGGGGCTGTTACCTAAACTGTGCTGACTCAAGATGACTTCGGTTCATTGCGAATCGACAGCCATTTCAATAAAGCCTCGAACAGCAGATCAGGATCGACAGGTTTGCCGATGTGGTCGTTCATTCCTGCCTCCAGGCAAATCTGGCGATCTTCATCGAAGGCGTTTGCGGTCATGGCCAGGATGGGGATCGTGGCGTAGCCGGGTAGGGCGCGGATTACGCGGGTGGCATCGACGCCGTTCAGATTCGGCATCTGCATATCCATCAGGACCAGGTCGTAGTGGTGTTGCCGTGCCAGCAGCACCGCCTCGGCGCCATCGTCGGCCAGATCGACCCGGAGCCCCGCGTCTTCGAGGAGCATGCGCGAGACTTCCTGATTGACCGGTTCGTCCTCGGCCAGCAGGATGCGGGCGCTGGCAAATTCCGTCCGCAGGCGAAGCTCCGCTGAATCGCCCGAAAAAGTCGGTGCTGGCGGGACGGCGTCGGCGGATTTGCGCAAGCGTACCGTTAGCCAGAAGGTGCTGCCGGCATTGGGCTGGCTGTTGACGCCGATGTCGCCGCCCATGAGTTTGGCCAGTCGTTTGCTGATCGCCAGGCCCAGCCCGGTGCCGCCGTACTTGCGGGTCATCGAACCATCGGCCTGCTCGAAGGCGGTGAACAGACGTTTCTGATCTTCGCTGGAAATGCCGATGCCGGTATCCTGGACCTCGATTCGTAGCAGTAGATCGGTCGGGTGGTCTTCCAGCGCTTTCACGCGCAGGGTGATGCTGCCGGTTTCAGTGAATTTGAGCGCATTGCCGGCGAGATTGAGCAGGATCTGGCCCAGCCGATGGGGATCGCCTTGCAGCGCAAGACGGGTCATTTCGAGCGGCAGATCGATGTGCAGTGTCAGTCCCTTTTCCGTGATTCTGTGGCCGATCAGGCTGGTGAGGTTTTCCAGTACCTCGCCGAGTTGGAAACTCACCTGTTCCAGCTTCAGTCGTTCGGCCTCGATCTTGGAAATGTCGAGGATGTCATTGATGACATGGAGCAGATGGTGGGAGGCCTGTTGGGCCTTGGTGAGCTGATCCTTTTGTTTGGGGTCGGAAATCCGGCGCAAGACCAGATCGGTCATACCCATGATGGCATTCATAGGCGTACGCAGTTCATGGCTCATGTTGGCAAGGAAGGTACTCTTGGCGCGATTGGCGGCTTCAGCGGCTTCCTTGGCAATCGAGAGGGCGGCGGTGCGTTCCTGGACCAGCGCTTCCAGATGGTGGCGGTGTTGGTCGAGTTCCCGCTCGGCTTGTTTGCGTTCAGTGATGTCCTGCAGGAGCCCGGCTATACGAATCACCCGTCCGCTAGCGTCGCGCTCGGGGAAACCCTTGACAAAGCAGGGTCGCTGCTCGCCGTTTGGTTGCACCGTCATCAGTTCCATCTCGTAGGGCGTGCCGTCCACTACGGCCTTGCGCACCATATCAAACAACTTTTGCGTGGATTCGGGCGTGTACAACTCGACCTGCCCTTCCAGATTTGGAATACCCAGGGTGGGGTC
Organism: Propionivibrio dicarboxylicus; assembly: GCA_945902805.1. Taxonomy (GTDB): domain Bacteria; phylum Pseudomonadota; class Gammaproteobacteria; order Burkholderiales; family Rhodocyclaceae; genus CAMDMZ01. The sequence continues at coordinate 71,381 of CAMDMZ010000002.1, forward strand.
GCGGCCAAAAATCCGGAACATCTCGGGCGACCAGGTCACGATGTTGGCATCCACCTCCCACTCAAAACTGGCCAAATGCGCCATATTTTCGGTGCGCTCCATCATGACATGGATGCGTTGCAAGGCCTTTTCGGCTTGCTTGCGTTGGGTGATGTCGGAATTGGTTCCGATCATGCGCAGCGGTTTGCCCGTGGCGTCACGGCTGACGACCATGCCGCGACCGAGAACCCAGCACCAACTGCCATCCTTGCACAACATCCGGTTCTCGACGATGGCCGAGGATGTCTTGCCATCGAGATGGGCCTGGATTGTCGCCATGACTCCCGGCATATCGTCGGGGTGCACTCGTTTCGTCCATTCGGTAGCATCGTTCTCGATTTCACTATCGGTAAAGCCCAGCATCTCCTTCCAGCGCGGAGAGAACCATGCGTTGCCGTTTTCAAGGTTCCAGTCCCACATACCGTCACCCGAGCCTTCGATGGCAAACTTCCAGCGGAACTCGCTCTCGGTCAGAGCGGCTTCGCGCTTGCTCACGGTTTCCAGTAGATGGTTGAAGCCATCAATCAATTCACCAATCTCGTCCTGGCTGGTGACGGGCAGCGCTTGTACCGGTTGGGTGTCGGCGGCCTGAGTGGCCAAGGCGCGACTGGCGGCGAGCATCGGCATCAGCCGCTGTCGCAACATTCTGCTGGCGAGCCACCAGGTCAGCGCGCCGACCAGCACGGTGAAAAACAGGGTACCGATGAGCAGGCGTCGCATCATGGCGTCAATCGGGGCAAAGGCTTCAGCGGTGGGGATGACGAGACCCATGAACCAACCTGCCACCGGAATGCCCTTGGCCGCAGAAAGTTCCTCGATGCCGCGTGAATTGACCGAAATGCCGTAGCCTTCATAACCTTGCACATAACGGTCGAGCAAGGGATTAACGCCGGTGGCGGGCAGCGGCTGCATGATGCGTGTCTTGTCGCTGGCAGTGACGATCAGCCGGTGCTGGGGCGCGTTCAACAGGTAACCGCCTGAAGGGCCGAACTGCCCCTGGGTCACTTTGTCGAGGAAATTGGGTTTGCCCAGGTTGATCGCCCCCACCAAGGTACCAATCACCTTACCCTCCTCACTGCGGATCGGTACGCCTATGCTCAATATGGGCGCCCCCAGCGCTTTCCCGATCACCGGACGGGCAATCACCGCCTTGCCTTCCGTGAGGGGAATCAAAATCGATTCTCTGTCCATGTAGTTGATGCCAATGCGACCCGCCGACAACGGTACATCAACAATCGCCGTGCCATCGAGGCCGGTAACGAAGACGCCGCCGTTGAACAGAATCTGCAGCAGCGGGCGCTGCTCCATGCGAGCTTGCAGGGCCACCGGATTGCCCATCGAGTGCGAGTCGATGGCCTTGGCAATTTGTACCAGTGCCGTCATGCGGTCGCTCAGTTCCTCATCGACCTGAGCGGCGACAAGAGAAACCGTTGCGAACTGCTGTTGGCCCAGCAGGCGCTGCATGTCGTCTTGCAGCATACGGCCGACAAAGAACGCCAACGTCAACATGCTGAGCACGAACGTGACCACGGTGAACAGGGTCACCTGGGTCTTGAGCGAGTTGGCCACGGGTATTCTTAATGCCATAGCAACATCGACCTCTGAGGGTAGCTGTGGAAGTATGAACTGACTATAACTAAAGTCATACTACGCTGCTTTTCTGTTGGAACAAACACTTAGCCTTGTCCAACGTGGTGAGAGCCTGAACGGGATTCGTATTTCCAAGCAGGAATGAGCCTGAGGCGGAGAAACTGAAGGCAAAGGGGAAGTGGGTTGATCATTCTGAAAATGGTGATCAACATGAACGAGGAAGGGCTCGAAACGATCGAGCAGATCGAAGAATTTCTTAGCGGTAGCGCGGTGATTGACTTCTCGGTGGCCGGCGCCGACAGCGAGCGCTACGGGCACATTAGCCGCGTCCTGAAACGCTTTGACTACCCTCGACGCAGCAAGCGCGAGCGAGGCATTCTGCATCGCTACCTGCAACACACCAGCGGCTACAGCCGTGCGCAGGTCACGCGCCTGGTGACCCGCTGGCAGCGCAATCGCCTGGCTGCGGTGCCCCTGACCAAGCGCTACGGACGACCGGCCGTTCCCTTTGCCCGCAAATACACGCCGGCCGACATCGCCCTGCTGGTGGAAATGGACAAGGCCAACCAGGACGTTTGCGGACCCGCGATTGCGCATCTGCTGCAACGGGCCTACCGCGCCTATGGCGATCCGCGCTATGAACGCCTGGCCACCCTATCGGTTTCGCACCTCTACAACCTGCGCAAGAGCGCCGGCTATCAGGCACAGCGCCAGCACTTCACCGCGACGCGCCCGGTGTGCAACGCCATCGGCGTGCGCAAGGCCCCGGCCCCTCAGGGGCGCGCCGGCTTTGTGCGCATCGATACCGTGCATCAGGGCGATCTGGATGGCGTTAAAGGCGTCTATCACATCACCTGTGTCGATGCGGTCAGCCAGTGGCAGGTGCAGGCGTGTGTGCAGGGCATCAGCGAGGCGTTTTTGCTGCCCGTGCTGGCCTTGATCATCGCCCAGTTCCCGTTCGAGGTGCATGGTTTCCACTCCGACAATGGCTCGGAGTACGTCAACCGCAAAGTGGCGGAAATGTTGGAGAAGCTGCGTATCGAGCAGACCAAGTCCCGCTCGCGCCACAGCAACGACAACGCGTTGGCCGAGAGCAAGAATGCGAGCGTGGTTCGCAAGCACATGGGCTATTCGCATATTCCGCAGCGGCATGCCAAATCGATCAATGCGTTCTATGAGGAAATGTTCAATCCCTGGCTGAATCTACATCGTCCCTGCCTGTTTGCAATCTCAGTGACGAATGCGAAAGGCAAAATCGTGAAGCGCTATCGGCATGCCGATGTGAAGACGCCGTTGGAGTCTCTGGTGCAGTTGGCGGTTCAGAAACGGGTGACGTTCAAGCCCGGCGTCACGCTGGCGGCATTGATGACGCAGGCTCGCTCACAAACCGATCTGGCGGCCGCTCAGGCAATGCAACGCGCCAAGAGCGATCTGTTCGCCAGCTTCGCCAAAACCCGGCGCCGCGCCTGACCTTCTCTCACCATCACCCCACTGCCGCGCTTCGCTTGCCAGACAACAATTGCTGCGCAATTCATCCGCCGGAAGCCCTGCGGGCGGCAAACCGTAAAACCGGCATATTCATGCCAGAAAATCAAAACCGCTACCCCGCCGACATCTCTTCTACACTATCGCTTTCAACCATTCAACCCACTTCCTGCATCAGCCCTTTCAGGCTCATACCTGGATTGGAAAATACTCACTTGGAATTACGCTATCTTTCGAGTTCGCCCTTTCGTAACTTTCGTAACAATTTAGGCGCAATCTCGATACTCAGGGGCATGATGGCGGCGCGATATCATTTTCAGGGGAGGCAAAAATAGTCATTCACGTTAGAGCATGGCAGCGCTTGCTGGTTGCGCTAAACGTTCTGCTGTTGCTGCTGCTGCCGCAATTTTCCATAGCGAGTGAAAACAGCGATGAACTGGTATTTGGCGTCTATCCGTATCTGTCGCCGAACCAGATCGTCGAGCAGTTCACGCCGCTTGGCGAGCATCTGACCAAAACTCTGGGGCGGCCGGTGGTGCTGCGTTCGGCGCCGAATTTCGCGGCCTTCATCGAGCGTACCCGCGCCGGTGAATACGACATCATCTTTACCGCTCCGCACATGGGGCGTCTGGCGGAAAAGCGCGATGGCTATCGGCCCCTGGCGCAATCCGGTAATCCGTTCGTTTTTGTCGCGCTGGCGAAGAAGGGCTCCCCGGTCAGGTCGCTTAAAGATATGCGCGATCGTGGGCTTGCCGTTGGCGCGAAGCTGTCGATGACCTACCAGGTGTTGAACCAGGCGCTCGCGAAAAGCGGTCTTGAACTGGGCCAGAATGTCCGGTTTGTCGATACCTCCGGCTTCTCCAACATCATCGAAGCCGTTTTGCGCGGTGAGGCGGATGCGGGGGCCGCGCCGACGATTTTGCTCAACAACGCGCCGGCCGAGCAACGGGCACAACTGCAGGAGATTTTCCGCTCGCCGCCGGTGCCAAGCTTTTTTCTTCTCGGTCACCCGCGCAATGGCGATGTCGTGCTGAAGAAAATGCACGCGGCACTCATCGATTTTGCCGCGATACCGGCCGGCAAGGCATACTTCGCCAAGTCTTTGCAAGGTGACTTTCGGCCACTGGATGCGGCCACCATGAAACGCCTCGACCCCTTTACGCTCGTGTTTGAAAAGCCATGAACGTGACACCCGCCGCGCGCACGATCCCTTGGTACCGTTCGATCCGGGTGCGGCTGGTGGCGGCCGCCGTGCTGGTCGAGGCGATCATGCTGAGCTTTCTGCTGGCCAACAGCTACCGCCTGGTCAGCGATGCGCTCGAGACGCAAACCCGAGTGCGCCTGGAAGCACTGGCGCCCTTGCTCGACGCATCGTTGGCGGGCCGGGTGTTTCAGCGCGACCACAGCGAAATCTCGGCGATCATTCAACAACTGGCGGGGTCGAAGCGGACCGAAATCAATTACATGGTTGTTCTTGACCGGCGCGGCGAGGTCCTGGCGAGTGCGGGCAAAGTCACTCCGCCATTGCTGGCTAAAGACGCTCATGAAGACCACAGCGTGGCCGAAGCCTTGTCGGACCTGACCTACGATACCTCGGTGCCACTGAGTCTGCAGGGCAACAAGGTAGGCTCCGTGCGTTTTGGCCTTTCGCTGGCCGATCTGGTGATGCTGCGCGGCAATGTGCTGGACCAAAGCATTCTGATTGCCCTGATCGAGATTTTGTTATCGCTCATGCTGCTGGCGGTTGGCGGCTATCTCATTACGCGCCACATTTCGAGCCTGGTCTCGGCCACCCGCCGTATCGCCAGCGCCGACTATTCAAGGCCGATCGTGATTGCAAGCAACGATGAGATCGGATTGCTGGCCGACAATTTCAATGCCATGGCGGCGACCGTGCAAATCCGCATCGAGCAATTGGCCGAAAGTGAAAGCCGCTTCCGCAGTATTTTCGATGCGGCTGGCGATGCCTTTTTCATTCACGATGCCGCAAGTGGCCAACTGCTCGATGTGAATCGCCGCATGTGTGAGATGTATGGTTGCACGCGGGAGCAGGCACTGCAGTGGACGATGGCCGAGTTGTCGGCCAATGTGGAACCCTATACCGCCGTTGAAGCCGCCGAAAAGTTGCGGCTCGCCCATGACGGACTGCAGACCTTCAACTGGCTGTCCAAACACACCGATGGTCACCTGTTCTGGGTCGAGGTGAGTCTGCGGCGGGCGCGGATTGGTGCCGCCGATCGAATCATCGCCCTGGTGCGCGACATCTCTGAACGCAGGGAACATGAAGAACAGACTCGCCGCTTGCTGGCGGAAAATGAGACCATTTTGCGCAATGCACTGGTCGGTATCACCCACATCCAACAGCGGCGCATCATTTCATGCAACCGCCGCTTTGAAGAGATATTCCAGTATGAGCCCGGCGAATTGATCGGCGAATCCACCGAACGGCTCTACGACACGCACGAGAGTTTCCTGTCGTTGGGGCAGCGTGCCTACGAGACCCTCGCGGCGGGAAAGAGCTACAGCGACGAACACGTGTTGCGGCGCAAGGACGGTAGCCTGTTCTGGGGCGCTTTGAATGGTTGTGCCATTGATTCTGCGCATCCAAACGACGGCAGTATCTGGATTTACACCGACATCAGCGAGCGCAAGCAAGCCGAAAGGCAGCTCCACCTCGCTGCCAACGTGTTCACCCATGCCCGCGAAGGGATCACCATTACCGATGCGGATGGCACGATCATTGACGTCAACGAGACCTTTACCCAGATCACGGGGTACAGCCGCGACGAGGTGGTGGGCAGGAATTCGCGCATCCTGAAATCGGGTCGTCATGATCAGGATTTCTACGTGGCGCTGTGGCGCAAACTCATCGATGGCGGGTATTGGCACGGCGAGATGTGGGACCGGCGCAAGAACGGCGAACTCTTTGCCACCATGCAAACCATCAGTGCGGTGCGTGACCAGGATGGGCGGGTACAGCAGTACGTCGCCTTGTTCTCGGATATAACTGCGCTCAAGGAACACCAAAGCCATCTCGAACATATCGCCCAGTACGATGCACTGACCAATCTGCCCAACCGCGTGCTGCTGGCGGATCGGCTGAATCAGGCCATGGTCCAGGCGCAGCGGCGCGAGCAACTGCTGGCCGTGGCTTACCTTGATCTTGATGGTTTCAAGGCCATCAATGATCGCCATGGCCACGAGGCCGGTGATCAACTGTTGATTGTCCTCGCCGCGCGCATGAAGCAGGCCCTGCGTGAAAGCGATACGCTGGCCCGGCTGGGCGGCGACGAACTCGTGGCCGTGCTCATCGATCTGGAAAACGAAGCCGCCAGCGTGCCGATGTTGAATCGTCTGCTCGACGCGGCATCGCAGCCGGTTCATGTCGGCGAACTCGTGCTCCACGTGTCGGCCAGCATCGGCGTCACCTTCTACCCGCAAGCCGCAGTGGATGCCGATCAGCTCCTGCGGCAGGCCGATCAAGCCATGTATCAGGCCAAGCTGGCCGGCAAGAACCGCTACCACGTCTTCGACGCCAAGCAGGACAGCAGTATCCGCGGTCACCACGAAAGCCTGGAGCGCATCCGTCGCGCCCTGGCTGATGGTGAGTTCGTGCTGTATTACCAACCCAAGGTCAATATGCGCACCGGCGCTGTGATTGGTGCCGAAGCTCTGATCCGCTGGCAATGCCCGGAACGTGGCCTGTTGCCGCCGGCAGTGTTTCTGCCGGTGATCGAGGACCATCCGCTGGCGATCGATGTCGGCCACTGGGTGATCGATACGGCGCTGACGCAGATCGCGCTTTGGCGGACCAAGGGGCTTGATATTCCGGTCAGCGTCAATGTGGGTGCGCGACAGCTGCAGCAGGCGGATTTTGTTCAGCGCCTGCAAGAGATTCTGGCCGCACACCCGGATGTCAGCCCCACGCTACTCGATATTGAGGTGCTGGAAACCAGTGCCCTGGAAGATCTGGCCCACGTCTCGCAGGTGATGGATGCCTGTCGCCAGATCGGCGTCAGCTTCGCGTTGGATGACTTCGGCACCGGCTATTCGTCGCTGACTTACCTGAAGCGTCTGCCCGTCAAATTGCTCAAGATTGACCAGAGCTTTGTGCGCGGCATGCTCAACGACCCGGATGATCTTTCCATTCTCGACGGCGTGCTCGGCCTGGCGGCGGCGTTCAATCGTCAGGCGATCGCCGAAGGCGTGGAGACGCTGGAACACGGTGCGCTGCTGCTGCAACTCGGCTGCGACCTGGGCCAGGGTTACGGTATCGCCCGCCCGATGCCGGCCCAAAGTTTTCCTGCCTGGGCGGCGGCGTGGCGCATCGATCCGTCGTGGTCGAACCTTCCACCCATCGGTCGGGCCGATCTGCCCTTGCTGTATGCCGGCGTCGAACATCGGGTCTGGATTACGGCGATCGAGAATCTTCTTAGCGGTGCGCGCGAAGCGCCACCGCCAATGGATGTCCACCAGTGTCGCTTCGGCAAGTGGCTGGATGGCGAGGGCCTGGCCAGCGTAGGCGCACAGCCCGCCGCGCAGGACATCGAGCAGATTCATCGCCAGGTGCATTCGCTGGCGGCCGAGCTGGTCGACCTGCAGGCGACCGGCCGCACCACAGAGGCGATGGCCAGACTGGATGAGCTTCGCAATCTGCGGGATGCGTTACTGGAGCACTTGCAGAGACTGATACGGTGGAAGACCACGCGCGCTACCGAGCAATATTGACGCGTCAGCCGGACCGCCCGTGATTTGTCTTAAAAAGTCGGTGCTGGCTAGACGGCGTTCGGTGCCGTGACCATATCCGATGCTTCAGGCGGCTGGATCGGCAGCCAAACGCGGAAGGTGGTGCCCTTGCCGAGTTCACTGTTCACAATGATTCGGCCATGGTGTTTTTCGACGATGCTGAATGACACCGATAAACCCAGTCCGGTACCTTTGCCGACCTGCTTGGTAGTAAAGAACGGATCGAAAATTCGCGTGATATTTTCCGGGGCAATGCCACTGCCCGTATCTTCGACCTCGATCCAGACTTCCTGGCCCACCTGCCCGGTGCGCAGGGTGACGATGCCTGATTTGTCGATGGCATGGGCGGCATTGACCAGCAGATTCATGAATACCTGGTTGAGTTGCGACGCCAGGCCGTAGATGAGCGGTAGCGAACCATACTGCTTGTTTACCACGGCTTTGTATTTGAGTTCGTTCCAGACGATGTTGAGCGTAGTGTCAAGGCCGGCATGGAGATCAACCCAATGCCAGTCATCTTCCGCACCGACACGGGAAAAGTCCTTCAGGTCCTGCACGATCTTGCTGACGCGGTTGATGCCGTCCCGTGTTTCCGCCAGCAGCGATACGACGTCTTCGCGGAGGAAGCTGATTTCGAGATCTTGGTGCAATTGCTGCAGTTGTCCCCGAGTTCCGGCATCCAGCTTTGCTTCGGTTTGCTCATAGGTATCGAGCATCCTGAAGATGTCTTCCAGGTACTTATCCAACATGCCTAGATTGGAGAATACAAAACCGATCGGATTGTTGATTTCGTGCGCCACACCGGCGGCCAATTGGCCGATCGAGGCCATCTTTTCCGATTGCAGCAGTTGAACATGGGTGTCTTCCAGCTTTTTGTTCAACGCCGCCAGATCGCGCATCCGCAGGTCGGCGAGTTCTTGCGTGTGGGTGCGCTCGGCAATCTCGATGGTGAGTCGCTGATTTGCCTGTTTCAGATCGATCGCCAGTTGTTCGATCGAACGCTTCTGCTCCAGATCTTGCAGCGCTTTGTAGGTGCGCAGAGTTGAATAGACGCAGGTAAATAGCGTGTCGGCGGTCAGGTCGGGCTTGAGGCGGTAGTCGTCGATCTCGTAGTTGATAACCACTTCGCGCTGCGGTACGTAGCCCGACTGACCGGTGAGCAAGACAATGCGCACCAGGCGATTGCCGAGTTGCTGGCGAATATGGCGAACCAGAGTCAGGCCGGCATCGCTGGTTTCCATGACCACATCGAGCAGGATCAGAGCGATATCGGGGTGGGCGGCCAGCTTGGCCTTGCCTTCTTGTGCGGAAAAGGCGTCGAGCAGTTGCAGCGGGCGCCCCTCGATCACCATGTCCTGTAGCGATAAACGCATCACCGCATGGATATCCTGGGCATCGTCGACCAGTAGGACTTTCCATGCTGGCGCATTGGGGGCCAGTACAGCGACCGAGGTCACACCCTCGGCGGACGCGAACAGGGCATCAAATGGGTCTTGAGGTGGCGTCGGGTTCATGGCGATGTCGGGATAAGCTTACGCTGGTCCGCGCGAGGATGACCGTAGTTGCGTGTTATTCGACTGCCGTTTCCAGCAACTGCAACCGATAAAGACGCTGGTAGATCCCACCTTCACGCGCCATCAATAGATCATGGCTGCCTTGTTCGTCGATGCGGCCGTGGTTCAGGACGACGATATGGTCGGCATGACGGATGGTCGATAGACGATGAGCGATGGCCACAATGGTGACTTTGCCGCGCAAGGTATCGAGGGCCTGCTGCACGATCTGCTCGGTCTCACTATCGACGTGCGCAGTGGCTTCGTCGAGGAACAGGATGCGCGGGTTCCCGGCCAGAGCGCGGGCAATCGCGATCAGTTGCTTCTGCCCGGTCGAGAGTCTCGCGCCGCCTTCGCCGAGCACGGTGTTGTAGCCAACTTCGAGCTGGGCGATGAAGTCGGCGCAGCGGGCGGCAGTGGCGGCGGCGACAACCTGATCGCTTGTCAGCTGACGGCCCATGCTGATGTTTTCGTGCACGCTGGCGGCGAGCAGGAAAGGATCTTGCGGCACCAGGCCGACGCGATCGCGAAAGTGTTCGTCATCGATCAATTCCAGCGGAATGCCGTCGATCTCGATACGCCCGCTCTGCGCCTGATAAAAGCGTAGCAGCAGCGAGAGCAGCGTCGATTTGCCGCTGCCGGTGTGGCCGACGATGCCGTAGAAGCCGCCGGCGGGAATCGGCAGGCAAACATCGTGCAAGACCGGCGCATCGGCGCTATAGCCGAAGCTCAGGTGATGGATGGCCAGCGCACCACGTTCGATGCGTCGGTTGCCAGCAATCGGCACCGTCGCCGTTTCGGTCAGCAGGGTATTCACCCGCGATGCGGCGACCACCGCCTGCTGCAATTGCCCGAACTGCAGGGTGATCTGGATCAGCGGATCGACGACGCGGCCGATGTAGCTGACGAAGGCATACAGGATGCCGACCTCCAGGCCATCGAGCGGCCGTTGGCCGAAGCCGTAGATGACGATGGCCAGCAGGATCACGTTGAGCAGATCCAGCATCGGCCGCAGTAGCCAGGCGTTGGCCCGCAACTCGGCGAGGCGGGCGCTGTAGTGGTCGATGTTGGTGGTTTCGAAACGGTGGGCGAAGCGCGTTTCGGCATTGCTCGCCTGCAGGATGGCCATGCCGGCGATGGATTCGGCCATCTGGGCATTGATGTCGCTGCGCAACTGGCGCGCACGGGTGACGGCGGGCGAACTCCAGCGCTGGTAGAACCACACAATCAGGACCACGGCGGGGATCAGCACGACAACGATCAGCATCAGGCGCCAATCCAGCCAGGCCATGGCGACGAAGGCGCCGGCGACGACGATGCTGCTGTCGAGCATGACGAACAGCACCTGGACGTAGAGATTCTTGACCTGCTCGGTGTCGTTGGTGACGCGACTGACTAACTGCCCGGTGATGGCCTTGTCGAAAAAACTCATCGGCAGGCGCATGACGTGATTGAACACTTGCTCACGCAGGCGTCGCACGGAGCGCATTGCCACGCCTGCCAGGCGCACCAGTTGGCTATAACGCAGGAGGCTGGCGCAGGCACCCGTGACAAGAATTGCTGCCAGCAGCCAGGCCATGGAGCCAACGTCAAAATTGCGCGGCAACAGGTAACTGTCGATGAAGTGCTTACCGAGCAGCGGACCCAGCGACTCGAGCAGGGCGGCGACGATCAGCCAGATCGCGCCCCGGTTGAGATGCTGGCGCTCCGGCTCGGCGGTACGGCGCAGCAAGGCGATGGCGGACCAGTAACCGGACTTGGTGTTCGTGGTCGTCATGCCGCGTCCAGACTGGCTTCGAGTTGCTGGTAGCGCCATTGCGCGGCGTACCAGCCGTCGCGTTCGAGGAGCGCCGCGTGCGTGCCGCGTTCGACGATACGGCCGTGCTCAAGGACCAGGATTTCATCCGCTTCCATCACCGCCGAGAGGCGATGGCTGACGACGATCATGCCGCCGGACGAGACCCGGCGACGGTTGCGCAGGTGTTGCAGGATGTCCGATTCGGTTTGCGTATCGACGGCTGACAGGGCGTCGTCGAGCAGCAGCAGCGGGGCGTCGGCCAACAAAGCGCGGGCAATGGCAACGCGTTGCCGCTGGCCGCCGGAAAGGGTCACGCCGCGTTCGCCCACGGGCGTGTCGTAGCCCTGCGGAAAGCGCAGGATATCGTCGTGAATCGCGGCCAGCCTGGCCGCCTGTTCGATATCGGCGCGGCTCGCATCCGCTTTGCCCAGGGCGATGTTCTCGGCAATGCTGGCGGAAAACAGGAAAGCTTCCTGAGGCACCCAGCGCAGGGCATCGTGCAAGGCTTCCATCCGGTAATCGGCGAGAACGTGCCCGCCCCAAGTGAGCTTGCCGGATTGCGCCTCATATTGGCGCAGGATCAGGCGCACGATGCTGGATTTGCCAGCCCCCGTAGCGCCGACCAAGCCCAAGGTGGCGCCGGCAGCGAGGGTGAAACTGACGTGATTCAGCGCGGCATCGCGCTGCCCTGGGTAATGGAAACTGATGTCGTCAAAATGCAGGCTGTCCGCCGTTCGTGTCTGCAGATGGCCGTGATCATTGACCGACAATGCCGTGTTCAGCACCGGCTCCAGACGCGCCCAGGCGGCGCGGCCGCGTTCGAGTAGCGAGAGCACCCAGCCGGCAGCAAACATCGGCCAGATCAGTTGCACCAGATACATGCTGAAGGCAGTGAGGGCGCCAACGGTGAGTTCGCCCTGCCAGACCAGGTAGCCGCCCATGCCGAGAATCAGCGCACCGGCCAGCACCAGGGTGAGGCCGACCGAGGGCTCATACGCGGCCTCCCAGCGCTGAGCGCGCAGGCTGGCTTCGGCGGCGCTTTCAGCCAGTTGGGCGAAATCTTTGGCGGTGCGTTGCTCAAGCCCGAGAGCGCGCACGGTACGTACGCCGGAAAGGGTTTCCTGGGTGAAATCGTTGAGCTGCGAAAATCGTTTGAGGGAGTCTTTCGAAGCCAGGTGGATCTGGTTGGAAATTCGCCAGAAGGCCATGGCCATCAGCGGGAAAGGCGCCAGTGCCACCAGGGCCAGACGGCCGTCGATAGCCAGTGACATCATCGCCACCACCATGATTAGCGTCAGCGTGCCGTCGAAGCCGGCCAGAAATGCTTCACCGGCCGCCATCTCGACGGCGTCAACGTCGTTGGTGGCCAGCGCCATCAAATCGCCGGTGCGCTGCTGCTGGAAGAAGGCCGGGCCTTGGGAAGCGAGTCGCTGGTAGAGGCCGATGCGCAGTTCGCGTCCGAGGCGATAGCTGGCGGCAAACAATTGCAGGCGCCAGGCAACGCGAAAGCCGTAGATACCGGCGCCGGTCGCCAGCATCAGCAACAGGCGCGGTAGCAATGCGTCGCCATGCAGCGTCCCATTGGCCAGGCCGTCAACTAGCGCGCCGACCTGACGCGGTAGCGAAACTGTGAGCGCGGCAACGGCGGCCAGCATGATCGCCGACAGCAAATACGGCCGCCAGTTTTGTCGCGCGTAGACGGCGACGAGATGGGAGAGCGTTTGCGGAAAGGGTGCGTGGTCGCGCATGGGCACCGTCCCGCCAGAACCGACTTTTTGAGTCAGTGTGGAACTCAGTGCGACAGGATCTTCGACAGGAATTGCTGCGCGCGCTCGGAGCGCGGCGTGCCGAAGAAGTCGTCCTTGGTGGCGTCTTCGACGATATTGCCGTTGTCCATGAAGATGACGCGATTGGAGACTTTGCGTGCAAACCCCATTTCGTGCGTGACACACATCATGGTCATGCCTTCCTTGGCCAGTTGGACCATGACGTCGAGCACTTCGTTGACCATTTCCGGGTCCAGGGCCGAGGTGGGTTCGTCGAACAGCATGCAGATCGGATCCATGCACAGGGCGCGGGCAATGGCGACGCGTTGCTGCTGGCCGCCGGAAAGCTGGCCCGGATGCTTGTGCGCATGCGCCTTGAGGCCAACGCGGTCGAGCAGTTTCATGGTCTTGGCGTGCGCCTCGTCCTTGCTGCGGCCGAGCACCTTGATCTGGGCGATCGACAGGTTGTCGGTAATGGTCATGTGCGGAAAGAGTTCGAAGTGCTGGAACACCATGCCGACGTGAGCACGCAGTTTGGGTAGATTAGTTTTCGGATCGCCCACCGAAATGCCCTTGACGGTGATGTCGCCCTGCTGGAAGGCTTCGAGGCCGTTCACGCACTTGATCAAGGTCGATTTGCCAGAGCCGGACGGGCCACAGACGACGATGACTTCGCCCTTGGCGACCGAGGTGGTGCAGTCGGTCAGCACCTTGAAGTCGCCATACCACTTGCTGACGTTGTTGATCTTGATCATCGCTTCGGGCATTTCAGACATGGGAACCTCGGAAACTCAGGTGTGGAAATCAACGCTCAGCGCTTGATGGCGATGCGCTTTTGCAGGCGTTTGACAACGTAGGACAGGGCAAACGACAGGCTGAAATAGACGATGGCGACAAAGATGATCATCTCGACCGGACGGTTGTAGTTCTTGCCCGCCACTTCGGCGGCCTTGAGCATGTCCTTGGCGCCGATGGCATACACAAGTGACGTGTCCTGAAACAGCACAATGGTTTGCGTCAGCAGTACCGGCAGCATGTTGCGGAAAGCCTGCGGCAGGACCACGAAGCGCATCACCTGGCTATAGGTGAAGCCCATCGCCTGGCCGGCGGCAACCTGGCCCTTGGGAATGCCCTGGATGCCGGCGCGCATGATTTCGCAGAAAAATGCCGCTTCAAAGGCGGTGAAGGTGACGAGCGCCGAGGTTTCAGCGCCCATCGGTTTGCCGGTGATCAGCGGAATGACCAGGTAGAACCAGAGGATGACCATCACCAGCGGAATCGACCGCATGATGTTCACGTACCAACTCGCGGCTGCAGCCAGTGGGCCAATCGAGGAAAGACGCGCGAGGGCCAGGAAGGTGCCGATGATGATGCCGCCCGTCATGGCGACGAAAGTCAGCTTGAAGGTGAATTGCAGGCCAGACCAAATGAAGGGCAGGCTGGCGACGATGACGCTGAAGTCGAAAGTGGAAAACATCAGTGTTGCCCCGCGATGTTGCCGGGAATCTGCGCGCGTTTTTCGATGACGGCCATGACGCGATTGGCGGTGAAGGCGCAGACGAAGTAGAGCACGGTGACGGCGAGGAAGGTTTCGATGCCTTGCTCGGAATCCTCCTGCATTTGCCGCGCCTGGAACGTGAGTTCCATGACACCAATGGCGAAGGCGACGGAGGAGTTCTTGAAGACGTTCATGAACTCGGAGGTGAGCGGCGGGATGACCATGCGCAATGCGGTGGGCAGCAGGATGTAGCGATAGGTTTGCGGCAGCGTAAAGCCCATCGCCAGGCCGGCCATGCGTTGGCCGTGGGTGATGCTCTGGATGCCGGCGCGAACTTGTTCGGCGACGCGCGACGAGGTAAAGAAGCCGAGGCAGATCGTCGCCGTCATGAACTCCTTGGCCGGCATGTCCTGCTTGACCCACAGACCCCATTCGCGCGGCAGCAATTCGGGAACGACAAAGAACCAGAGGAACATCTGCACCAGCAGCGGGATATTGCGGAACAGTTCGACCCATGCTGTGGAGATTGCAACCACCACTTTGGACGGCGCGGTACGCAGCACGCCGACGGCGATGCCCAGCGTGAGTGCGATTACCCAGGCCGAGAGCGAGACCGCAACGGTCCAGCCGAAGCCTGTGATCAGCCAATCAAGGTAGGTTTCATCCCCGCCTTTGATCTGTTCAAGGTAGATGCCCCAGTTCCAGTGGTAGTTCATGGCGAACCTGAAGAAGTGAAAAAGATGGGGTCAGAAACGGCAGAGCGGCGCCCATTGATAGAAGAGCGCCGTCCCGCCAGAGCCGACTTATTACTTCTTGGCGTTATACGCCTCGGCCGGGGCGTCGCTCGGGGCCTTGATCAGTTCCTTGAGTTTGTCGCTCATCGGGAAGTTGAGGCTGGCACCCTTGGGCGGGATCGCGCCCATGAACCACTTGGCATAGAGTTTGTCAATTTCGCCACTCTTCATCAGGCTGTTTACGGCGTCGTCGACCACTTTTTTGAACTTCGGATCGTCCTTGCGCAGCATGATGGCGATCGGCTCGATGTTCAGCACTTCGCCGACGATGGCGTAGTCGTTCGGCGTCTTCGAGTTGACCATGAGGCCGGCCAGTAGGTTGTCATCCATGACGAAGGCGACGGCGCGATCGGTTTCCAGCATCAGGAAGGAGTCGGCGTGGTCTTTGCCATAGACTTCCTTAAAGTCGATGTGCTTGCCCTTTTCATGGCTGCGCATCAATTGGACCGAGGTAGTGCCGGTGGTGGTGGCGACCGGTTTGCCGTTGAGTTCATCGAGACCCTTGATACCCGAGGCCTTCTTGACCGCCATGCGGACGTTGGTGACAAAGGTGGTCGGGGCGAAATCCACCTGTTTCTTGCGCGCTTCGTTATTGGTGGTCGAGCCGCACTCGAGATCGACGGTGCCGTTGGTGACCAGCGGGATACGGTTCTGCGACGTGACCGGTGTCTGATTAACCTTCAGATTCGGCAGCTTGAGCTCGGCCTTGACGGCATCGACGATCTTGTTGCAGATGTCGATGTGGTAGCCGACCGGCTGCTGCTTGTCATCAAGATAGGACAACGGTAGCGAGGACTCGCGGATGCCCATGGTGATGGCGCCGCTTTCCTTGACCTTGGCCAGTGTATCGGCCATGACGGGGGCCGAGAGGGTGAGGGCCAGGGCGGCAAACAGCAGTGAGTGACGGGGTGACTTCATTGCGCTATCTCCTTAGGCATAGAGAGGAAAATCGATTTGACGGTTGTGACCGTCGTTGATCATAACGGAAATCCGAACGCGCAGGGCTTGCCGCAACAAGCTCTTCACGCACGCCGGAGAAGAGCTACTCGCCGCTGAAAAACTGTTCCATCAAGCGGGTTTCGCGCTCGAGGATCGTCGCCAGGAAATAGTCGGCACCGTGCATGTTCTTGAAAGCGACGAAGCCGTGCTGCAGGAAGCTATGCAGATTGCCAAGGCCTGCCATTTCGGCGGGCGCCTTCATCATCTTCAGGGTGACTCCGAGCAGCGGCATTCGCGTCAGGCGATCGAGGGTGGCGCCAATGTCTTCAACCAGCTTGAGCTGCACGATACGGTCATCGCGACGGCCACAAGCGCGATACGCTCCAGCGTATGTTTGGTCGTCGATTTGGTTGATTTGTTTCACCGCGCGCAACTGCGTGACCATGTCGGCATCGAGCGATTCGGAGATCGCATCCATGCGTATCGCTTCGACCAGCGTGAATAGCGCGCGCGCCGGCAGCATGGCAACCAGGGTGGGGATGATGCGTGCGACTTCGCTATCGCGGGCGGTGAAATCCTTGGTGCCGTAGAGCTCGTCGAGGAAAAATTCGGCGGCTGGCCGATAGCGTGGATCAGCCAAGAGATCCGGGTAGGTACGAGCCAGCCGATTTGACTGCCAAGCCTTGAGTCGCAGGTGATCGTCTGGCGCCGGATCGGCGCACCGCGCCTGACGCAGGCGACTGACCTCATCGAGATGATGACGCAAGGCAGCGCCCAAGGCTTCCTTGTTCAGAGGCGCAGTTGGGGATGAATCTTTGTCGCTTGGCATGTGGCAATTATCGACAATCCGGAGCGGTCCTCGTTAGAGTTCGCGGCCTAAATGGCCGGTGGCGCGCAGAGTAGACTCATCGGAGGAGGAATGCCCATGAATCTACACGATGCGCCCTTGCCCGTTGCGGGCGTTGATGAGGTCGAACAGCGCTTTGCCGCCCTGCGCTTGGCGAGCCGCGAGCAGGTTGAGGTGCCGCGTGACGTGCGCGAAAAGCATTTGGATGCCTTGCGGGCCTTGGTCCATGAGCATATTGATGCCTTCGTTACGGCGATCAGTGCCGATTTTGGTCATCGTTCGGCGCATGAAACGCGCTTGCTGGAAATCTTCCCCAGCCTGGAGGCGATCCGCCATTCCCGCCGCCATTTTGGTGCCTGGATGCGGCCACAGAAGCGTGCGGCCTCGTTGTGGTTTCGCCCCGGAAGGGCGCAGATCATTCCACAGCCATTGGGGGTGGTTGGCATCATCGTGCCTTGGAACTACCCACTATTTTTAGCCGTGTCGCCGTTAGCTGCCGCCTTGGCCGCCGGCAACCGGGTGATGATCAAGATGTCGGAATTCACGCCACAGACCGGGCAATTGCTGGCTGAGTTGGTGCAGCGCTATTTTCCCGGCGGCGATGTGTCGGTGGTGCTGGGCGATGCGGCGGTCGGTGCGGCATTTGCCAAGCTGCCGTTCGATCATTTGCTATTCACCGGATCAACGGCGGTCGGCCATCACATCATGCGCATGGCGGCGGATAACCTGACGCCGGTGACGCTGGAACTGGGCGGCAAGTCGCCGGCCATCATTGGTCCCGAGTACCCCTTGCACAAAGCCGCCGAACGCATCATCGTCGGTAAGCTGATGAATGCCGGCCAGACATGCATTGCGCCCGATTATGTAATGATCCCGGCCGGACACGAAAAGGCTTTTGTTACGGCGGCACGTGCTGTCGTGGCCCGCATCTATCCGCAACTGGCGACAACGGCGGACTATTCGTCGATCGTGAACGAGCGCCACTTCCAGCGCCTGAACGGCTACTTGACTGACGCCGTGGCGCAAGGTGCGCGGGTGCTGCCGCTCTCCGATGCCGTGGCCGATCCGGTCACCCGGCGAATGCCGCCAATGGCGGTGCTGGGCGTGAAGGATTCAATGCGCATCATGCAAGACGAGATCTTTGGCCCGCTGCTGCCGGTGTTGCCTTACCGGGCGCTCGATCAGGCGCTCGCTTACGTCAACGCGCATCCGCGTCCGCTGGCTTTGTATGTATTTGAAGATGACAAGAAACGCCTGGACAAGGTCTTGAATGGCACGGTGGCTGGCGGCGTTACGGTCAATGACACGATTCTGCATATCGCCCAGGAAGAGCTGCCCTTTGGCGGTGTCGGCCCCAGCGGCATGGGGCACTATCACGGTGAGGAGGGCTTCAAGACCTTTTCCAAGCAAAAGAGTGTGTTCTATCAGTCTGCGGTGAATGGTATGTCCTTGTTCAATCCACCGTATGGTCCCTTGTTCGAGCGCCTGACGCGCTTTCTGATTCGATAAGGCCATGGCAACGCGGCGTCAATTTCTCAAGACGGGGGTGATCGGTGGCGTGGTCTTGGCCACCGCATTGGCATTGCACAAGCCGCTTGACCGGTTGGGCAAGCGCACGTTGGTCGAGCAGGTGCCCATCGCAGGCGCCTTGCCACTGGTCGTTGCGGCCGTGGCGCCGATCATGTTGGCGGGCGTACTGCCCAAGGATGGCGCGGCTCGCGTGGCCGCCATCCGGCGCGCCACTGAGGGTGTCGGCATCGCCGTGGCGGCCCTGAGTGCCGCCTCGCAGCGCGAGGTCGCGGAGTTGTTCGCCTTGCTGGCATTTCCGCCGACGCGCCTCTTGGCTGCCGGACTCTCGACGCCCTGGCCGGAGGCGAGCGAGGACGATATCCGCGCCTTCCTCGAGCGCTGGCGCCATAGTCCGATTGACCTGTTGAAGAGTGGCTACATGGCGCTGCATGATCTGATACTCGGCGCCTGGTATGCCGATTCTGCCGCCTGGGAAACCATCGGCTACCCGGGGCCGCCTGGAGTTCCGCACGCATGATCAATGATCCGTTTCGCGAAGGAGTCGCTCGTGGTTGGCGCGTCATCAACGCTGCCCTGGCCGAGCAGGACATTGAAGACGAGGCCGATGTCGTCATCATCGGCAGTGGCGCTGGTGGCGGTATTTCCGCCGAGATCCTTTCCAAATCCGGGCTACGCGTGATCGTGGTCGAAGAAGGGCCGCTGCGTTCGACTCATGACTTCAAGATGAAGGAGGCCGACGCCTATCCGCAGCTGTATCAGGAGTCGGCGGCGCGCAAGACGGCGGACAAGGCCATCAACATTCTGCAGGGACGCTGCGTGGGGGGCTCCACCACCGTCAATTGGACCAGCAGTTTTCGCACGCCGCCAGACACGCTGGCCTACTGGCAACGCCAGTTCGGGCTGACCGACTACACGCCGGAGAAACTCCTGCCCTGGTTCGAGATGATCGAACGGCGTTTGGGGATTCGTCCCTGGGACGTTCCGCCAAACGTGAATAACGAAACCCTGCGCAGCGGCGGCACCAAACTCGGCATCGAGGTCAAAGTGATTCCACGCAATGTGCGTGGTTGCTGGAATCTCGGCTATTGCGGCACTGGTTGCCCGACCAACGCCAAGCAGGGGATGTTGCTGACGACCTTGCCGACGGCGCTCGAACTTGGTGCCACGCTGTATTCCGGTTTGCGTGCCGAGCGACTGCTGATCGAGGGCGATCAAGTCCAGGGCGTCGAGTGTCTGGCGATGGACGCGAAGGGGATACATCCGCGCCCGGTCAAGATTGTTCTGCGCGGGCGCCATGTGATCGTCAGTGCTGGCGCCATCGGCAGCCCGGCCCTGCTGCTGCGCAGCCGCGTGGCGGACCCGCGACAGCGAATCGGCAAGCGCACCTTCCTGCATCCCGTGTTGGTCAGTTCAGCGATCATGAATGAGGTCGTAGCCGGTCATAGCGGCGCACCGCAGAGCTTGTATTCCGATCACTTCCTGCATACGCAAGCGATCGATGGCCCGATCGGCTACAAGCTCGAATCGGCGCCCATGCATCCGGTGCTGTTTTCCACCACCTTGCAGGGTTACGGTCAGCGGCATTTTGATTTGATGCAGCAGTTTCCGCATGCGCAAGTATTGCTGGCGCTGATGCGCGATGGCTTCCATGCTGAAAGCCAGGGCGGCAGCGTCGTTTTGCGTGACGAGGGGACGCCGGTGCTGGATTACCCGATCACCGACTATCTTTGGGACGGTGCCCGGCGAGCCTTGCTCAGCATGGCCGAGATTCAGTTTGCAGCGGGCGCGAAAACGGTCATTGCCGTTCATGAGGATTGCGCCGGATGGTCATCGTGGGCCGAAGCCAAGGCCGGAATCGCCGCGCTCGCGTTGCGTCCGCTCAGTACGCGCGTGGTAAGTGCCCACGTCATGGGCGGCTGTGCAATGGGCAAGGATGCGATGAATTCGGTCGTCAATGACCACGGTCGCCATCATCATCTGGCCAATCTGACGATTGCGGATGGCTCGTTGTTTCCGACCAGCATCGGCGCCAATCCGCAAGAATCCGTTTACGGTATCGTGGCGCGCAATGTTTCCGCGCTGGCGGAAGAACTTACCGGCCGCGCGGCGGCACCGATGGCCTGACAGCAGGCCGTTTGATCAGGTTTTGACGAGAGGAAAAGTCGGTTATGGCGGGACGGCGGATGCGGTGGGCGTTGGCGATCGAGCTGCTGATTTACGCCGGGCTTTCATTCTGGCTGCAGAGTCTGGGTTGGTTGCCGGATGACACCGATAGCTTGGCGATCGCCCTATTTCTGGGGCTGCGTGTCGCCATCGTGCTGATGAGTTATGGCTTCGTGCTGGCGGCATCGAGCCCGGTGCCGGCTGATTTACGCATTGGTCTATTCGGCTGGTTACGTATGGTGCTGGAAGAATATGTCGGGTTGGTGCTGCTGTTTTGCGTGATCCAGCCCTTTGAACGTGTGTTTGCCGGCGCCGATCGCTTGCGTCCGTCACCGGGCAAGTCGCCTTTGCTGCTGCTTCACGGCTATCAATGCAATCGCGGCTTCTGGTTTTGGCTGCGGCGGCGGCTGGATGCGGCGGGCTGGGTCGTCGCCACCCACAATCTCGAGCCGGACTGTACCGATATCGACAACTATGCCGAGGGTGTCGAACGCCGCATCAACGAAGTGCTGGCCGCAACCGGCGCGAAACAGGTCATTTTGATTGGCCACAGCATGGGGGGGCTGGTTTCGCGTGCCTACCTGCGACGCTATGGCGCGAGTAAGGTGGCGCAGTTAATTACGCTGGGCTCGCCGCATCACGGTAGCCGTATTGCGGCCTTGGCCTGGGGCGAGAATGGTCGCCAGATGCGTATCGGTAATCCGTGGTTGAAGACGCTGGCGGCGGTGCCGCTGCCGGCGCGCACCACCTCAATCTATAGCGTTCACGATAATCAGGTGATGCCGCAGCAAGCGTGTTCCGAACTGAGCGGCGCGCGCAATCTGCCGATCAGTGGCGTGAGTCATTTGGGGATGGCGTTTTCGCCCAAAGTGTTGCGTTGCGTCATGGCTGAACTGGGGTAGTCAGCCGACGGGTATCAGCGGGTGTAAAACTTAAGCGGCTTGCGGAACCAGCCCGCGACGGCTACCGAAATCCTCAACCGCACGCCGTGCACATTGCCACTCGTTGTAGGCGCTGACGGCCTCGTGCCGCGTAATGCCGGCATCGGACATGTTGAGGCCGAAGAGTTCAATTAAGTTCGCGTCAAATTCGTTAACGATCTTGCGCATTTCAAATTTGCCGATTTTGTTCATGTCCATGATGCTCACCTGAGAAATTATGCTGCAATGCAGCAGGTGAGTACTATAACGGCAAAGAGAGGGTAATAGTTGACTGGATTCCCCAATCAGTTTTTACAGACTACTTCAGCCGGCTAAACAGTTCCTTAACCGCAGCAACCCGTTCCTTTAGCGCGGCGGTGGCTTTTTGCCAGCTGAGTTTGTCCGAGCCGGCGAGTTTGAAGTGGCGATCGGTCTGGATCAGTTTGATGATCTTGGCCGGATCGATCGGCGGATTCTTGATGAGTTGAATGTGGATCGCGGTTGAACCGGCATCGAGTTTGGCGAGCCCCAGGGGCTTCCCAGCCAGACGTAGGCGATGGGTTTCGATTAGAGCCTGGGTTTGCGGCGGCATTTCACCGTAGCGGTCGATCAGCTCTTCCTGCATCGCCCGCAGTCCGTCCTCGTTGTCGCAATTGGCCAGGCGCTTGTACAGCGTCAGGCGTTCGTGTACGTCGGGGCAGTAGTCGTTGGTCAGCAGGGCAGGGAAACGTAGGTTGATTTCGGCGGTGACGGCCAGCGGCTGGGTCAGATCGGGAATCGCCTGGCCGTCCTTCAGTGCACGCACTGCCGCGTTGAGCATGTTGGTGTAAAGCGCAAAGCCGATTTCGTGAATTTCACCGGATTGGTTTTCGCCGAGCACTTCACCGGCGCCGCGAATCTCCAGGTCGTGCATGGCGAGAAAGAAGCCCGAGCCGAGTTCTTCCATGGCCTGAATGGCATCCAGCCGTCGCTGGGCCTGCGCACTGGGTTTGGCGTCCTGATCGGTGAGCAGGTACGCGTAGGCCTGGTGATGGCTGCGACCGACCCGACCACGTAATTGATGGAGTTGCGCAAGGCCGAATTTGTCGGCCCGGTTGATGATAATGGTATTGGCGTGCGGATTATCGATGCCGGTTTCGATAATTGTTGAACAGAGCAGAACGTTATGTTTCTGCTGGGTAAATTCACGCATCACGCGTTCGAGTTCGCGCTCGGGCAACTGACCATGACCGATGACGATGCGGGCTTCCGGAAGTAATTTTTGAAGCCGGTCACGCATATTCTCGATGGTGTCGACTTCGTTGTGCAGATAATACACTTGGCCGCCGCGTTTAAATTCGCGCAGGGCGGCTTCACGAACCTGTCCAGCCGACCAGCGAGTCACAAACGTCTTGATCGCCAGCCGTTTTTGCGGTGGCGTGGCGATCACCGAGAAATCGCGCAAGCCCTCCAACGAGAGCCCGAGTGTGCGCGGTATCGGTGTCGCGGTCAGCGTCAGGATGTCGACTTCGGCCCGCAGGGCTTTCAAGGCTTCCTTTTGCCGCACGCCGAAGCGGTGCTCCTCATCGACGACGACCAGTCCCAGGCGTGAGAACTCCACATCCTTTTGCAACAGGCGATGGGTACCGATCAGGATGTCGATCTTG
The DNA here is from genome assembly GCA_945902805.1 of Propionivibrio dicarboxylicus. Taxonomy (GTDB): domain Bacteria; phylum Pseudomonadota; class Gammaproteobacteria; order Burkholderiales; family Rhodocyclaceae; genus CAMDMZ01. The sequence continues at coordinate 94,695 of CAMDMZ010000002.1, forward strand.
CCTTCGCCTAACAGAGCGATGGCTTCGGTTTGTTCCTTGGCGCTCTTGAAGCGGGAAATTTCAGCCACCCGCACCGGCAAGTTGGCAAAGCGATCGGCAAAGTTCTGGAAATGCTGTTCGGCGAGCAGGGTGGTTGGGCACAGTATGGCGACCTGCTTGCCATCGGCCACGGCGATGAAGGCAGCGCGCATCGCCACTTCAGTCTTGCCGAAACCGACGTCACCGCAGACCAGGCGATCCATCGGCTTGCCGGAACGCATGTCGGCGATGACGGCGTTAATCGCTGCCAACTGGTCAGGCGTTTCTTCAAAGCCAAAGCCATCGGCGAAGGTTTCCAGATCGTGCTGCTTGAAGTCGAATTTATGGCCCTGACGTGCGGCGCGCTGAGCGTAAAGATTGAGCAGTTCAGCGGCTGTATCGCGTACCTGTTCGGCCGCCTTACGCTTGGCTTTATCCCACTGTCCGGTGCCCAGGGTGTGGAGCTGGATAGATTCGGGATCGGCGCCGCTGTAGCGCGAAATGACTTGCAGATTGGCGACCGGGACGTAGAGCTTGGCACCTTCGGCGTATTCGAGATGCAGGAATTCGGTGTCGCCCTCGCCCAGATCCAGATGCACCAGGCCCAAATAACGGCCTATGCCATGATTCTCGTGCACCACCGGATCGCCGATTTTTAGTTCGGATAGATCGCGTAACCAACCCTCCAGATTAGCCCGACGGGCTTCGCTTCGGCGGTGGCGCGGGCGGGCGGTAGCGGCGTAGAGCTCGTTTTCGGTGATGACGGCGACGCTGTCGTGGACGTAACCGCCCGAGAGCGGGCCGACGCCCAGCATCAGCGGCGCATCGGCCAGCATGAAACTGAGGTAATCAGCGCCTGTGACGGGCTTCAGCCCATATTCGCCAAGATACTCGTTCAGGGTCTCGCGGCGGCCGGGGGATTCGGCGAGCAACAGCACACGCCCGCCGAAGGACGAGATGAAGTTTTTCAGCGCCAGAAGCGGATCGTTGGCCTTGCGATCAACCGCCAGCGGTGGCAGCGCCGTCCCACCAGAACCGACTTTTTGCAGGTACTGCGGGAAGCGGTTGGCGGCGATGAAAAAGTCTTCGTCGCGCAGAAACAGATCGCCCGGCGGCAGTACCGGACGCGAACGATCGCCACCGAGCATCTTGTAGCGGCTTGCCAGATCGGTCCAGAACTCGCTCAGCGCGGTTGGTACATCGCCGTGCAGGACCAAGATGGCGTCATTCGGCAGATAGTCGAACAGGGTTGCGGTCTGCTCGAAAAATAGCGGCAGGTAATACTCGATCCCGGCCGGCAGAATGCCATTGGAAACGTCTTTGTACAGGCTAATACGCGAGGCATCGCCTTCAAATACTTCGCGAAAACGTTGGCGAAAGGTGGTGCGCCCGGCATCGCCAACGGGGAATTCGCGTGCCGGCAAGAGGCGAATTTCCGGAACCGGATACAGCGTGCGCTGGCTATCGACATCGAAGGTGCGCAGAGTTTCGATTTCGTTGTCGAACAACTCGATGCGGTAGGGCAGTTGCACGCCCATGGGGAAGAGATCGACCAGCCCGCCGCGAACACTGTATTCGCCAGCGGCGACGACCTGGGTCACGTGTTGGTAGCCGGCCAGAGTCAGCTGGCTACGCAGTTTTTCGATATCGAGTGACTGCCCCTTTTTCAGAAAGAAGGTGTGCGCGGCGAGAAACGACGGAGGCGGCAGACGCGTCACCGCCGTCGAGGCAGCGGTGATCAGGACATCGCAATCTTTGCCGGATACCGAATGCAAGGTCGCCAGACGCTCGGACACCAGATCCTGATGCGGTGAAAACGCGTCATAGGGCAGAGTTTCCCAATCCGGCAGATGATGCACGCGCAGCGTAGGCGTGAACCAGGAGATTTCTTCGGCCAGACGCTGGGCTTCGAGCGGGCTGGCGGCGATGATGGTCAGCGTTTTGCCCGGCTGAGCGAGCAGCGACAAGGCCAGGCTATCGGCCGATGCGTTGAGCGGCGCGAGATCAAGGCGTTGACCGGGCTTGGGTAGCTCGGGGTGCGACAGCGGAGACTTCATGGGAGACAACAGGCGCAACAGGTATAAGGGCCGCAAATTATACGCAGCGGCTCCTTGTCAATTTAGCGTGCAAATCCGGGTGAGCCAGGGTGATACGCTCCAGCACGCTTTAGCCGGCGGCGGGTTGTTCCTTCACCGGTTTGACCTCAACGATCTCGGTCAGCGCCAGTGTGCCAATTTCACGCAGTTTTTCCAGGCGACTGGTCTCATGTTCAAGCAAGGTCTGTACTTGCGAGAAGCTGGACGGGACAAACACCTCGCGTCCATCCGGGGCACGGCGACGGACACCAAAACTGACACGATCGCGATGTTCGGCCGGGATTTTTCCGATCACACTCTTGGTCGCCCAGATGGAGCCAAAACGTGCCAGATCGGAAATACGGGCGGCTTGGTTAATGGTATCGCCCAGCACTGTGAATTCGACGCCAGTGGATGTTTGGTAGGTACCCAACCATTCCTGGCCCTCGGTAATTCCAGTGTTGAGATACAAGTCGTTGAGCCAGTTCTTGCGTACCTGCCAATCGCGCGAGAGCTTGCGCATGACCACGCGAATTTCATCGGCACAGGCCAGCGCGTTGGTCAGATAGTCGCTGTCGGCCTGCGGGAAGAAGTAATACACGAGGCCATCGCCGACATGCTTGCCGCAGGTGCCGTGGTGTTTGCGAAAGATCGGGGCCGTCGTGGTCCAGATTTCGTTGATCAGCTGGAAATACTCGGCGGGCGGTAGCTCCGAACAGATCTTGACCGAACCTTGCAAATCGGCGACAAGAACGGAAAGATGCGTCAATACGGGTAAGCGGCGGCGGAGCAGGTCACGAATCACCTCGTCCCGACGCGACAGGAAATTCAGCATTTCCTCGGCGGCGTCCAGTTCCGGGACGAGAACCACAAAAATACCTTCGCGGAAATTTGATGCGTAAGCGGTGTGGCGTGTTTCCACGTCATCCGCAGTCCCTAATGTGATCGTGGTCCCGATGGTTGGGCGAATTGGCTCCGCCTCGACTTCGACGAAGGCTGACTGCAAACGGGCGTAGGAAACGGGATCGAGGCCGCGACAGGCGTGGCCAAAGATTTCAGCGGAAATACGCGATTTTGCGACGGCGACATGAAAGCGCAACAAATTGATCCATTCATTTCGGCTGGCGGGCAGCAGGCGAAAGAGATTGCGTTCGTCGTTGGTCGGTGGCAATTCGGTGATCTGGGAAAATATCTGTGCCCGAGCCGGCGCATTGATCCACAACACTTCGAAGTTGTGATTCACCATGTAGGCTGGATAGTCGATATCGTCGAGTGTGACGCGCAAGGATTCGCGGCTCCCGATTGCCCCAGGAACCCCCTGCGTTGGATGCGTACTGCGATTGGCCACCGGCGCGCGCACACTTGGACCCGGTTCTTCACCCATCCGGGCAACAATTTCCGTCATCGAAAGACCCTCTTGCTTAAGACGGCGCGCCTGCTCGATCCGAGCCGACACGCCAGGCAATGAACCCATCATCACTCCTCGCCAACAAAGACACCAATAGCGACAATGGTACTTAATCTTTCGCTTATCGGCCTGAGTTGCGAATTATTAAGGGAAATTGAGAGGTTTTTTCGCTCCTATTATGATTTTTTTGATTATTTCTTCTGTGCTGTTGTTCCTGCGTGGAGCCGAATCGGGATTCTTTGCGGCCCAAAAGGAGCACCAAACGGGCCATAGTACCCGGCAATTCGGGTTCCACAATGACGGCATTGGCCCTCTGAATCCAGTGCGTAAGTGAGGATCTGGTACCAGTCACGGCGAATGACTGGCTGACGGCAGGTTGGACAGTGGGTGGTGTCTCCGGCCTGATCATGCACATTGCCGGTGTAAACATAGTGCAGCCCGGCATCCTGCGCGATCTGCCGCGCACGAGTTAACGTGGCCGGTGGCGTCGCAGCGATCCCCTGCATTTTCCAGTCCGGATGAAAGGCAGTGAAATGCAGCGGCACATCGGGGCCGAGTTCGCGGACTACCCATTGCGACAAGGCGGTGAGTTCGGCGTCGGAGTCGTTCTCGCCGGGGATCAGCAACGTGGTGAGTTCGATCCAGCAATCGGTCTCGTGATGCACCATCGCGATCAGGTCGAGTACGGCCTGCAATTTGCCGCCACAAAGTTTGACGTAGAAATCGTCGCTGAAAGCCTTGAGGTCGATGTTGGCCGCGTCCATTTTTGCGTAAAACTCGCGTGCCGGGGCCAAGTGCATGTACCCGGCAGTGACGGCCACGGTCTTGATACCCAGTGCGTGACAGGCATCGGCGGTATCCATCGCGTACTCGGCGAAGATCACCGGGTCGTTGTACGTGAAAGCGACACTTCTGGCGGCGTGGTGCTTGGCGGCCTGGGCGATGGCAGTTGGTGTGGCGTCATCCATCAGCCGGTCCATGTCGCGCGATTTTGAAATGTCCCAGTTCTGGCAAAACTTGCAGGTCAGATTGCAGCCCGCAGTGCCGAAGGAAAGAATGCTCGAACCCGGGTAGAAATGATTGAGCGGTTTCTTTTCGATGGGGTCGATGCAAAACCCGGAACTGCGGCCATAGGTGGTGAGGACCAACTGGCCATTGTGCATGGCGCGGACAAAACAGGCGGCGCGTTGGCCTTCATGGAGTTTGCATTCACGCGGACACAGATCGCACTGGATGCGCCCGTCGTCCAGCGGATGCCACCATCGCGCCGGGGTACTGCTCATTTCACTCAGTGCATCGAGTCCGGCGGCTCCGGTTCTTTCCATTTTTGCACCTGATATACGTAGAGTTTGACCGCAGGTGACCAATAATTGGCAGGCAAGCCGGCTTTCTGCTTGAGATGCGCCATGAACTGCTGCACTTCCGGAAGTTGTTCCCAGACTTGCGGCAGGAAGGTGCTGCGAGCATTGCCGGCAACGAAGATCACGCCGTCGATCATGGGCCGCAGTTGGCGCAGGGCATCGGCTTCGTCAGTGAACTGCAGCGCTTGTGGTGCCGTCAGGAGTGAGACTTCAACGCGGGTATGGGCCAGTTCCGTTGCCGACAGGGGAAGAAAACGTGGGTCGCGCAAAGCGGCGGCGAGTGCATTGGCGCGAACATCCTGTTCCAAGTCGCGGTGGGCTTCCAGCGAGCCGATGCAACCGCGTAGTGCACCGTTTTGCGTCAGGGTGACGAAGGTGGCACCGGGGGCGGCGAGCGCCGGATGAGCTGGTTCGGCTTGCGGATATTGGTGAAACTGTGCGCTGATGGCGTTGCGGGCACGGACCAGCAGGGCATGCCCAAGGGCAGCGTCGACGCCATCGTGTGCGGCTTCATAGAGGGCAAATGCGGCGTAGCCGACGACGCGCGATTTGTCGCCTGCGGTATCGCCGGAATTGCAACGTTCGAGCAGTTCGATCGTCATGCCATGGCGACGGGCGATTTCGATCATGCCGTTGATCGGCAAGGCGCCACAGGCCTGATCAAAACTGGTGAGCGGCTGCAAAGAGGCTATTTGCGCGACCGTGGCGCCGTCAATCTGATTGGCGGCGGCGTAATCATGAAAGTGCGACAAATCGGAGCTGATCACGATCAGCGTCTCCGGGCCGCCCCAAAGTTGGTCAAGAACCTGCGCGATGTCATCCACGCTGGTACGCCCCACCGCCAGCGGAATAAGTTGGAAATCACCGAGGCTGGTCTGCAGGAATGGTAGCTGCACTTCCAGCGAATGTTCCTGGGCATGTGCCGCGTCACTACTGACGATTCCCGACAGATCGAGCAAGGCATCGAGCGCCGTTCGATCGAGCGCAATGTCCCCCAGTGGCGTGGCGAAATGGGTAACGGTGGCGGATGGAATGGCGACACCCGTGACGGCGACCCGGTGACAGGGTCCAAGCAGTACGACACGAGTGATCGTACCTTTCAGGGCAGCGATACGCGCATACGCCGCAGCGGCCGTGCGGCCCGAATAGATATAGCCGGCGTGCGGCACGATGATGGCTTTGGGTGAAAAAGTCGGTGCTGGCGAGACGGCGCCTTTCAGGAATTGCGCGACATCGCGAGCCAAAATGGCCGGGTCGGCCGGGTAAAACATGCCGGCTACGGCCGGCGGACGGAGAGTAGTGGGAGTCATGTCTTGATCCTAGACCACGAACGCCAATCCCGCAGCCAAGCCGAGTCCAATGGCGAGCAGGCCGGGCAGGGTGCGACGCGAAAGTGCCCCGCCACCAATGGTGATGACGAGGCCGGTCTTGAAGGCCAGGTTGGCCATGATGGCGAGCGTGATGGCGGTGACCGCGACCGATTCCGCTAGCGTGTTGGTGTTGAAAAGCCGCAGTGTGGAGAGTGCGATGGCGTCGACATCGGTCAGGCCGGAAGCCAGCGACACCAGATAGAGTCCCTTGCTGCCGGCGTAGTCCTGCAAGGCCGCCGAGACGACGAGCACGACCGCGTAAAGCGCACCGAAGGAAATCGCGGTCTTCAGTTCGGTCGGATTGGTCACTTCGGGCATGGGCAACTCGCCCTCGGCAACGAGAGTACGCCAGCCCCAGATCGTGACCGCCAGTCCGCCAAGTACACCAAGACCAAGCACCGAGGCCAGCGGCACAATCAATCCGGGGGCTAGGACCAGGGCCACCAGCCCGAGCCGGATCATGACGACGAGGTTGGCCAACAGGATGACCAGCGTTGCGGTCCGAGCCATATCAGTGTGGCTGCGGGCATGACGGGCAAAGACCATGGTGGTGGCTGTAGATGAGGCGAGGCCGCCGAACAGGCCGAGCAAGGCCGCACCGTGGCGCACACCGACAATGCGCAAAGCCGCGTAACCGGCAAGCGAAAGCCCAGAGATCAGGACCACCATCCACCAGATCTGGTGCGGGTTTAGCGCGTTGTAGGGGCCGAAGTCCTGGTCCGGCAGGATGGGCAGGATGACGAAGGACAAGACGGAAAATTGCAGGACGGAGAGCAGATCCTTATGTGTCAGGCTACGCGAGATGCCGTGCAATTGGGCCTTGAAATAGAGCAGCACGGTGGTCGCAATGGCCAGCATGACGGCTAGGGTCGCATAGCCAAACCAGACCGTGGCACCGAGCAAGTAACACACCAACAGGGCGACGACCGAGGTGGTGCCGGGATCGCCGTCGTCGAGTGGATCGGAAATGATGGCGGCGATCATCATGGCGCCGACGATGATCAAGCCGGCCGCCAGAATCCAGCCATTGCCGGTAACGTCGACCAGCAGAGCCGAGAGCGTACCGAGCAGGGCGACCAGGGCGAAGGTACGCAGACCCGCCTTGACATCTGATTGACGTTCGCGCTCAAGGCCGATCAGCAGGCCAATGGCCAGGCTGGTGGCGAAGGTTTGTACGTGTTCGGTGCCGTTGCCGAAAGTAAAGGGCACGAAGCTTCTCCCGATCGTTTTTTCGGTGCCGCAAAAATACAGGCAGGTGCGCCTGATTGTATAGAATCCTGGCATGAGCTACTACGCATTAGTACCGGCGGCCGGGAATGGCGCTCGCATGGGCGGCGAAACGCCCAAACAGTATCTGCCGCTGGCAGGTCATCCCCTGATTTGGCATGCCTTGTCGACGCTGTGTGCGAGTCCGGCAATTCAACGCGTCTTCGTTGTCCTGGCGCCGGATGATGAACTCTGGTCTGACGAGGAAATGGGGAGCTGTGGCGACAAGCTGGCGGTCTTGCGGTGTGGCGGCGAAACACGGGCGCAAAGCGTGACCAATGGGCTGCGCGCCATGGCCGAACAAATTCCGGATATCGCCGACGACTGGGTCCTGGTGCACGACGCGGCGCGGCCTTGTCTGACCGTGGTCCACGTCACCGCATTGATCGACGATGTTGGTGACGACGACGCCGGCGGCATCCTGGCGGTGCCGGTGGCCGATACGCTGAAGCGAGCCAGCGGTCGGCAGGATGACCAGATGGCGCTACCCGCGATCATGGCGACTGTTGCCCGCGAGGGACTTTGGCAAGCGCAGACGCCACAAATGTTTCGCCATCGATTGTTGCTCGATGCACTTGATTTCGCGCCACGGGTGACCGACGAGGCGAGCGCGGTCGAGGCGCTGGGTCTGCATCCACGTCTGGTCAAGGCCGATAGCAGCAATTTCAAAGTGACCTACCCGCATGATCTGGAATTGGCCGCTTTGATCCTCGAGCATCGGAACCGGCGATGAGCCTTCCATTCCGAATCGGCCATGGCTACGACGTCCATGCCTTGACGCCGGGCCGCAAGCTGATTCTCGGCGGCGTCGAGATTCCCCATTCGTCAGGCTTGCTGGGGCATTCGGACGCCGACGTCCTGTTGCATGCGATCACCGATGCCTTGCTCGGAGCCGCCGGACTGGGCGACATCGGCGGCATGTTTCCCGATACCGATTCGCGCTGGAAAGGTGCCGACAGCCGCCTGCTGTTGCGTGAGGCGATGGCGGCGGTGACAAGTGCGGGATGGCAGCTCGGGAATATTGATGCCACGATCATCGCCCAGGCGCCGCGAGTCAAGCCCTATGTGGCGGCCATGCGGGCCAATATCGCCACCGATCTGGGCGTCGCGCCCGATGCCGTGAATATCAAGGGCAAGACCACCGAACGGCTGGGCTTTACCGGGCGTGGTGAAGGGATTGCCGCCGAAGCAGTTGCCTTGTTGATGAGAAACTGACCATGGTCAAACTGTTTGGCACGCGCAAGGAAACACCGCGTTTGAAGCGCCTACGTGATGTTTCCCTGTTTCAGGCACTGTCGTTGCGCGAACTCGCCATCGTCGATGGCTTGATGCATCAGCGCACTTACCAGGCCGATGAGGTCGTTTTTGACGAAGGCGAAGCTGGCCAGGCAATCTACATCGTGCTGGAGGGCTCGGTGCTGCTGTGTCGTTCCGGCCAGGGCACGGAAGGGCATATTGCCGACGTCGGCCCCGGCGCGTTTTTTGGCGATATGGCCTTGCTCGACAATTTGCCGCGTGCAGCACAGGCGCGGGCGACAACCCCGAGCGAACTTGCGGTGTACTTTCGTGAGGATTTTCTGGCCTTGATGGAAACTCATGCCCGCATTGCCTCCAAAATTGCCCTGCAACTTGCGCTGCAGATGGCACGTCGCTTGCGGTCCCAGACCGAACGGGAGCCGGCAATCCGCTTGCTGCAATGACGACGACCGCCAGTTCGAGCAGGAATCAGGAACTGCAGGCCTCCGGACCGCTGATCTGGACGGCGATCATCGGCATCACCTGTTTGCTCTTGTTCCTGTTCCAGAAGATCCTCTGGCTAGTGGTTCCCGCCATGCTTGGGCTGATTCTTTACTACGTGCTTTTCCCGGCAGTGAACTGGCTGGTGTATCGCGGTACCAGTCGCGAGGGTGCGGCCGGCTTTGTGATGCTCAGCTTCCTGATATTTTTGGCGGTGTGGATACTCGCGGTGGCGCCCTGGATTGCCACCCATATCGCCGACTGGCAGGCCGTGGTCACGCGGTATCTCGATGGTGGTTTGCATTTGCTGACGCGTAGCTTGCGGCGCCTGGAACGCAGTTCGTCGATGCTGCGTGAGGCGCATCTGGCGGCGACGGTATCCGAGCGATTGCAGCAGGGTTCGGGTTCCTTGACCCAGCATCTGGAGCCGATTCTGATTGGCATCATGGCATGGACACCGTCGCTGTTGCTGGCTCCCTTCCTGGCGTTTTTCTTCTTGCGTGATGGCAACCGTTTCAAAGCCTTTCTTGGCGATGCGGTGCCGAATGCGTTTTTTGAGCGCTCACTGTATTTGCTCCATGGTGTCGATCGCACCTTGCGCGCCTATTTTCAGGGATTGATCAAGCTCACCGTCCTCGATACGCTGACCCTGGCCGCCGGGCTATGGATGCTGTCCATTCCCGGGCCGCTGGTGCTCGGGCTGATCTGTGCGGTGCTGGCCTGGATTCCCTACGTTGGCTCGATCCTTGGCGGACTGCTGGTGGTGCTGGTTGCTGCCACCGATTTCCCCGGCGATGCCTCGATGGCCTATTGGGCGATCGGTTTGTTCATCGTGGTACGCCTGCTCGATGACTTTCTCTACATGCCGCTTACCATCGGCAAAAGTCTGCACATGCATCCGCTAATCACCGTGCTGATGATCTTCGTCGGCGGTGCCGTCGCCGGCATTACCGGCCTGATGCTGGTGCTACCGCTCTTGGGGGTGGTGATGGTCGTTGGCGAAACGATAGGCGCGATCGTTACCGATGAACGGCTGATGGCGCGGCACCGTCACGCCCGTGCCTTACGCCGCGCGGCGGCGTCGCAGGATCTACATTCGTGAATCGCTTCGTCGCATCCCCGATCGACGATCCTGACATCATTCGCTTGCTGCGCATTTGCGCGGTGCTGATGGGTGTTGTGGGTGGTGCGTTGGCGATCCTGTTCATTCTTCAGGATACGCGGCCGAGTTTGCGTGTACTGGTGCATATCGGTATCGGTTTTGTTGGCTTGCTGACTTTCGCACTCGTGCACTTCGGCCGGGTGCGGGTTGCCGGGATGATCCTCATTATTGGCTTCTGGAGCACCGCAACGGTTGTTGCGCTAAGCAATGGCGGACTGCGTGGCCCCAATCTGATCAATTATCCGGTGATGATTGTTGTTTCAGGCTGGATTCTGGGTACCTGGCCGACGATCGCGCTGGCTGTTCTGACGGACCTTATGATCGTCGGACTTCTGTATGCGGATAGCCACGAACTTTTGCCGCCCGCCGACTATTCGAATCCGCCGGTCTATTTCGTATTCTTTACGGGTGTTTTGGCAGCAACAACGATGGTTACTCTACTGGCCCGGCGCGGTTATTTGGTGCGGGTCAAGCAGGCAAACCAGGTGGCGGCCGACCTCGCGTTGCGTGAGGAGGAGTTGCGGCGCCATCGCGATGAACTGGAGGAACTGGTTGCCGAACGGACGCATGAGTTGGAACTGGCGCGTGCCGAAGCGGTACGGCTGATGAATGTCAAAAGTGACTTTCTGGCACAAATGAGCCATGAAATCCGCACCCCGTTGAACGGGGTGCTCGGCCTGGCGCAAATTGGCGTTCGCAAGACGGTAGAAACGGAGGCGCGGGAGAATTTCCTGCGTATTCTCGACACGGGGAAACTTCTGCAGGGTGTGATCGACGATATTCTCGATTTTTCCAAGATCGATGCCGGGAAGATGCAGATTGAATCCGTGCCGATCGGATTGCCTCACTTGCTGGAGCGCAATCTCGGCCTGATGCGTCAACGTGCTGACGAAAAGGGTGTCTCGATACGCCTTCAAACCACCGTTGGCTTTCCCTCCTCTTGCCTGGGTGATCCGCTGCGCTTGTCCCAGGTGCTGATGAACCTGCTGTCGAATGCGGTGAAGTTCACCGATCAGGGCGAGGTGACTGTTTCGGCAGCACTCGAACGCGAGATGCTGGTCTTTCGGGTCCGTGATACCGGGATCGGTATGACACCCGAGCAGCAGCGGAAGATCTTTCAGCCATTCGAACAGGCACTGGCGGCGACGACGCGCAATTATGGCGGCACAGGCCTTGGCCTAGCGATTGCACGTCGCTTGACGGAGCTCATGTCGGGATCGCTGACGGTTGAAAGCACGCCTGGCAAAGGGAGCTGTTTTACGTTCCACCTGCCGTATTTGCCGGCACCATTCGAGCCGACTGCCGATGAGTTGATGCAAAGTGAGTTGAGTCATGAACGGCAGCGTCTGCTTAGACGACGGATTTTGGTGGTTGATGATTTCGAGCTCAATCGAGTGATCCTGCACGAAATGCTCGAGGCCGAAGGTGCGCACGTGGTGCTGGCCGAGAATGGGCAGGTTGCCGTCGATTGCGTGGCCAGCACACATACTGATGAGCGCTTCGATATGGTGTTGATGGACATGCAGATGCCGGTCATGGACGGCATGACGTCCGCCCGAGCAATTCGCAAGCTTGTCCCGGATATGCCCATCATCGGCCAATCCGCCAACGTTTCGGACGAGGATCGGCAGCGGTGCGAATCGGCCGGCATGGTGGATTACGTCTCCAAGCCGATTGATCTGACGAAATTGATGATGGTCATGCTGCGGCACCTGTCGCCTGAGCACGATGCGGTCGTATCCGCGCAAAGGATCGAAGACATAGCACCTACGGTGACGGTCGAAAAAACTCCCGTCGTAACCATCATCGATTGGACCGCGCTAGCACGCCGTCTCGGTGAGCTGCCTGATCTCATCGCAAGAATACTGGTCAGTGCGCAAGCCAGTCTTAAAGACAAGCCGGATCAATTACGTACTGCGCTAGACCAGGGTGACCTGGCGAAAATTGGATTTCTCGCTCACGCCATCAAAGGCCTGGCCGGCAATTTGGCGGCTGATGGCTTGCAGGCACAGGCGGCGGCCCTTGAACTCGCGATGAAAGCTCAAGACCTGAACCCGGCCGCAGTCACGCAGATGGTCGCGACGGTCGATGCTTTGCTCGATGAGTTGGCGTCAAAACAGGCAACGGCTGCAGGATAGATTGCCCGATGCAGAGGCAATCAAGCCGTTTGCGCCGTCCTGCCAGCACCGACTTTTTGCCCCGGTTCGGGTCGCGACATGTTGGTATGATGGGTCGTCGTTTGCTATCTCGATAGGGAGCCGGAATGAGCCACGCCAAGCGCAAACGCGAATTGCTGGATGCCGTTGTGGCGCGCGTCCATTCCCGTGTTCCAGCACCGCAGGCGACTGCGCTGACCGCCTTTGTCGAGACCTTCTATGCTCGAATTGATGCGACGGACCTGATCAATCGCAGTGTGGATGAGCTTTACGGTGCGGCTTTTTCGCTATGGCACCTGATGCAGGAACGCAACCTCGGCACGGCCACTCTGCGCGTTTATAACCCGACCGTTCCCGAGCATGGCTGGCAGTCGAAACACACCATCGTCGAGATGGTGAACGACGACATGCCCTTCCTCGTCGATTCCGTTACCACCGAACTCAATCGTCACGGCCTGACTCTGCACATGATTGTGCATCCGGTGGTGCGGGTCACGCGGGATGCGCCTGGTAAGCTGAAAACCATCAGTCCGGACTACAAACTTGGTGACGGGCAGTTAGAGTCCCTGATTCAGGCCGAGGTGGATCGCCGCTCCGATCCGGCCGCGTTGGAGGCTCTGAATGAGGGTCTGGCGCGCATCCTGGCCGATGTGCGTGTGGTGGTCAGCGACTGGCAGCCGATGCTCGGTCGTTTGCGCCACTGCATCGAGGAATCGACACTTTGCCCCGGGCCGCAGGACAGTGAGCAAAGCGCCGAAGAGCGCGAGTTTCTGGGATGGCTTGCGGACGGCAATTTCACGCTGCTGGGCAGTCGCACCTATGATTTTGACGGCACAGTGGACGGCGACGTCCTGCGCATTATCCCGGAATCCGGCTTGGGGATCTTGCGGGGCGGCGGTGAGGTTTCCCGCAGCTATGCCAGCCTGAGTCCGGAACTGCGGGCGCGCATTCGCGAGCCAAAATTGCTGATCCTGGCAAAAAGCAATGTGCGGTCGACGGTCCATCGCCCCGGCTATCTGGATTACATCGGCATCCGGCGTTTTGACGCGGCCGGAGCGGTAATCGGCGAGCACTGTTTTCTCGGGCTATTTACCTCGTCGGCCTATAACGCCAACCCGTCCAGCATCCCCCTGTTGCGGCACAAGGTGCGTAGCCTCGTTATCCGCGCCGGATTCATGCCCAGCGGCCATGGCGCCAAAGCGCTGCAATCGATCCTCGAGCAATATCCGCGCGATGAGCTGATTCAGAGCGAGCTGGACGATCTGTATCCGACGGCGATGGGGATTCTGAGTCTCGACCAACGCCAGCGCACCCGCGTGTTCGTTCGTCGCGATGTCTATGGCCGGTTCTTTTCGTGCATTGTGTTTGTTCCGCGCGAACGCTATGACACGGATCAGCGCTTGCGCATCCAGCGCATATTGATGACGACCTTCGGCGGCGTCTCGTGCGAGCACTCGGTACAGATTTCAGAATCGATGCTGGCGCGGGTGGTTTTCGTCATTCGCGTGCGTGGCACCGAGTGCCCGGACTACGACGTTGCCGACCTCGAACGCTGTATCGATGAGGCTACGCGGCGCTGGGATGATGGCTTGGCGATGGCGCTTGATCAACATCTTGGTGAAGAATCGGCGATGCGTTTGTTGGCGCGTTACCGCTCGGCATTTCCGGCCGCCTACCGCGAGGCAATCCATCCCGGTAGCGCCATCTTTGACATCGAACTGATGGAAAAGGCGGCTCAGGATCAAGGGCAGGCGATCAATCTCTATCTGCCGCTGGAGGCGCCGGAAGATACGCTGCGGCTCAAGATCCTCAACACCGGCACGCCGCTCGCGCTGTCCGACAGTATGCCGATGCTGGAGCACATGGGCCTGCGGGTGATCGACGAACAGCCGTATCGGATCGACCGTGGTGATGGTGGTGCTGTTGGTGATGGTGATGGTGATGATGGTGGACCGGTATGGATCCACGATTTTGGCCTGATCCATCCGACTGCGCGGCGTTTGCCGGTGGACCGCTTGCGCACCTTGTTTCATGAAGCATTCCTGCAGATCTGGCGCGGAGTGGTCGAGAACGACAACTTCAACCAGTTGGTGCTGACGGCGGGGCTCGACTGGCGTCAGGTCAAGGTGCTGCGCGCCTACGCCCACTATATGCGGCAAGCCGGTGTCGCGTTCAGCCAACGTTACATTGAAAACACGCTGATCGCGCAGCCGAAGATTGCAACGCTGCTCATCAACTTGTTTGGAACCCGCTTTGATCCCGCGCTTGCCGGTGACCGCGCGAGCCGTGCAACACAGATCGAAAACGCGATCGCGGCGACGCTGGAGACGGTTGCCAATCTGGATGAGGATCGCATCCTGCGCCAGTTTCTGGCCCTGATTCGCGCCACCTTGCGCACCAACTTCTATCGTCGTGACGGGGCAACGGAGCCCAAACCCTATCTGTCGTTCAAGTTTGATCCGGCAGGTATTCCGGGTTTGCCCGAGCCACGGCCGAAGTTCGAGATCTTTGTTTTCTCGCCACGTGTGGAAGGTGTCCATCTGCGTGGCGGCTACGTTGCGCGCGGCGGTTTGCGCTGGTCTGATCGCATGGAAGACTACCGTACCGAGGTGCTCGGTCTGGTCAAGGCGCAGCGTGTCAAGAACGCCGTCATCGTCCCGACCGGGTCAAAGGGCGGTTTTGTCGTCAAGCGTCCACCTGCCGGCGGCGATCGCGAGGCCGTGCTCAAGGAAGGAATCGCTTGTTACGAAACCTATCTGCAGGGCCTGCTCGATATCACCGACAATTTGGTCAATGGCAAGGTCGTACCGCCGTGCGATGTGATTCGCTACGACGGCGATGATCCCTATCTGGTGGTGGCCGCTGACAAAGGCACGGCGAGCTTTTCGGATACCGCCAATGCCGTGGCGCGACACTACGGCTTCTGGTTGGACGATGCCTTTGCGTCGGGCGGATCCGCAGGTTATGACCACAAGAAAATGGGCATTACCGCGCGCGGCGCCTGGGAATCGATCAAACGCCACTTCCGCGAACTGGGGCGGGATATCCAGACCAGCGATTTCAGCGTTGTCGGTATCGGCGACATGTCCGGCGATGTGTTCGGCAATGGCATGCTGCTATCGCGCCATATCCGGTTGATCGCGGCCTTTGATCATCGACATATATTTGTTGACCCGATGCCTGATCCTGCGGCAAGTCACGCGGAACGCCAGCGCTTGTTCAACCTGCCACGATCGTCCTGGGCAGATTACGACCCGGCGCTGATTTCTGCCGGTGGCGGCGTCTGGTCGCGTGCGGCAAAATCGATTTCCTTGTCACCGCTGATGTGCCAGAGCATTGGAGTCGATGCCGCGACGCTAGCGCCCAGTGAACTGATCAGTGCCATTCTCAAGGCGCCGGTGGATCTGCTCTACAACGGGGGAATTGGCACCTACGTCAAGGCGATTGATGAGTCCAACACCCAGGTCGGTGATCGCTCGAACGATGGGATCCGAATCAACGGTCGGGAGTTACGCTGCCGGGTGGTCGGCGAGGGCGGCAACCTCGGTTTCACGCAGCGCGGCCGGATCGAATTCGCCCGGGCCGGGGGCCGTATCTATACCGACGCCATCGACAACTCCGCCGGGGTTGATTGTTCCGATCACGAGGTGAACATCAAGATCCTGCTTAACGCCGTCGTCGTGGATGGCGAACTCACCGGCAAGCAGCGCGACAAGCTACTTGCCGATATGACCGGTGATGTCGCTGCCCTGGTGCTTAATGACAATCGTCAGCAGACGCAGATCCTCAGTGTGATGGCGGCCAGCGCTAGCGCCCTGTTCGACGATCAGGTGCGCTACATGCGCAAGCTGGAAAAGGCGGGCAAACTCAACCGCTCACTGGAATATCTGCCCGATGACGAGGAAGTGGCCAAGCGTCGTACGGCACATACTGGAATGACGTTACCGGAACTTTCAGTGTTGCTGGCCTACAGCAAGATCGACTTGTACGAGCAGATCGTCGTGTCGGGTCCAAGCGCGTACGAAACTGAGCACCCCGTCGTTGCCGGCTTGCTGCAAAGCTACTTCCCGCAGCCACTGCGCGTCAGCTATGGCGCGGCGATTGCGGCTCACCCCTTGCGACGAGAAATCATTGCGACCTGTGCCGTCAATGAGATGATCAACCGTGTTGGCAGCAGCTTCGCCTTCAAGCTGGCGGAGGAAACTGGTGCGGAATCCGGGCAGATTTTGTTGGCGTTTGCGGTCACGCGCGATGCATTCGAGCTTAACTCGCTGTGGACAGCGATCGATACTCTCGATGCTGCGGTGCCCGCCACCGCACAGAACGCCCTTTACATAGACGTAGCCGGTTTAGTGGCGCGAGCGGCCCAATGGTTGTTGCGGCGCCCTGCGTATCTGCGTGATTCGGGACAAACCATCGCCCAGTTGGCGTCGGCCGTGAGCACCCTTGATCGCACATTGGGCGATGTGTTGCAAGCCGCCGAAGAGCAGGCTTTCAGCGCTGCGATTGCCCGTTATACCGACGTCGGCGTGCCGCCTGCGCTGGCACGCCGGGTGGTTAGTCTGGTGCCCTTGCTTTCCGCGTTCGACATTGCCGAGATCGTTACTGCCACCACACAACCCGCTGGAAATGTCGCGCTCGCCTACTTCGAACTGGTCAATCGACTGGAACTGCTTTGGCTCAATCAACAGATTTCCTTGCTGCCGGCCGAGACGCACTGGCAAGGCCTCGCCCGTGACGCCTTGCGGGACGATCTGGCGGGCGTGGCGGCCGACCTGACGGCCGGCGTGTTTCGCCATTGCGCGTCTGGTGCGGTGCCGTCCTGCGCAACGATGGACTTGCTCGAGGATTGGGCAAGCCGGCGCCAGCTTCAGCTCAAACGCTATGCTCAGGTGCTTGGGGAGCTCAAGTCGGGCGACACTCTCGACATGCCCATGGTGTCGGTGGCGCTACGCGAATTGAAGGTGCTGGGCCGCCCGTGATTTGAGTGACCAGCAATCGTCGACTAAGATCGCGAACGCCATGAGTTACACCTTCGTCTCTGCCACCATCCTGCTGATCCTGATCACCGATCCGATCGGCAATATTCCCATCTTCGTCAATTCGCTCAAGTATGTCAGTCCGGAACGACGGCCCTGGGTGATCCTGCGCGAGGTGCTGATCGCCTTCGTGTTGTTGCTGAGTTTCATGTTCGTTGGCGAGGGATTCCTGCGCGTGATGGGCCTGAGCCAGGTTTCGTTGCAGATTGGCGGCGGTGTGATCCTCTTTCTGATCGCTTTGCGCATGATTTTTCCATCGGCGAACGGCGACGCCACCGAGGAACTCGGCGAACCCTTGATTGTGCCGCTGGCGATTCCGGCGATTGCCGGGCCGTCGGCCCTGGCGACGGTCCTGCTCCTGGTTTCGCAGGCGCCGGAACGTCGGCTGGAATGGATCGGTGCCCTCTGTGTGACCATGGTGGTCAGTGCCGTGGTGCTGGTTCTCGCCGAACGCATCCAGCGCGTCGGCGGCGCACGATTTGTGATCGCCCTCGAGCGGCTCATGGGTCTCGTCCTGGTCGCCGTATCGATCGAGATGATGCTGCGCGGTATCAAGACTTTTGCCGGGCAGTTGGCCGGCGGCTGAGTTGCCCTGCCGAAAATCACGGACTGCGCACAATGGATGCGTAGAATCCTGCACCTTCGCCGAAATGGCGCTTCAGAAGTAGCTCGGCCTGCGATGACTTGAACTCATTCGTTCGGGTAGGGCATGTGCAGGAAATGGGGATACCGACGTGACTGCAGCATCAGCAAACATTTCACCGCGCGTGACCGACGGTGACAATCTGGACGTCGATACGCGTGTTGTAGCGAACGTCCTTGCCTTGCTCTGGACCTGGCGCCCACGGACGGCGGTGTTTGAACTGCTTCGTCTGTTGGGCATCAAGTCGAATGCTAACGGCAAAGGCTTCACTCAGGATCAGGTCAAGGACGCCATTCAGACTCTGTGCAAAGCAGGGATGGCGAGCGAACATCAAGTGCGCTTGGGCTATTTTCGTCTGACGGACGCTTACCGCAGCCGCATTTACGCCGAGCTGCTGGACGCCTATCCATTGCCCGCGCTGCGGACGGCCTTGCAGGCACATTCGGGTTTGCATCGCGAAGAAGTTCGTTACCACTGGCCCTTGTATGACCTGGCGGCCACCATCGCGCTATTCCGGCTGGAGCTGTTTGGCGGCATGGATGCTGTGGAATTGAACCGTTGGCAGCAAGCCATCGGGCGCCGTTTCGACTGGGCTTCGGTATTCGACGAAGCCTGTTTCAGTGGCGAATTTGATGGTCGCCTGGTTACCCGGATCAATCCCGCATGGCGCTGGGAGATTGCCTTCAATGCCAGCAAGGTGGTTTGTGCCGACTGGAAGACCGATTACCTGCCGATCATGCAATGGGCACTGGAGGCCGCATCCGATCCGGCGAACTCGCTGGCAGCCGGCATGCCGGCGCATTTGCGTCACCAGTTGGCCGAGATTCTGTTGCACAGCGGAGAGTCGGAACGCATGCTTGGGCTGCTGGCCGGGGATGAAACCGGTCCTGCGGCCGGTATGCGCGCCGCATTGTTGATTCAGCAGGGACAATGGGCGGAAGGACAACTGGCCTTCGAGTCTGCGCTGAAGAAACAACAGTCCGAAATTGGAGCCAAGAAGCGGGTTTTTCCGGATACGCTGAGCTGGTATTACCCGCTGGCTTTATTTGCCCAACAGACCCCGGCGGCGATCGAGAAGGCGCGCAAGTTCTGCATCGGCGAATCCGGCTCGCGCACACCCTCACCGTTTGCTGGCTGGGGCATGTGGGCGCATGCGGCGGCAGCGCGGCTTGGTGAGGCGGAACTGAACGGCGATATGGCTGACTTTGCCGCCGGTGTCGGCCACAGTCTGAATATTGATACCCTCTGGTCCTTGCTCCTGCGCGCCTGGATGGCGGCCGAATTGCCGCTGACGCAAGCTGGCAGCAAGGCGCGCACTTTGCACGACGAGACGGTGACTCAATTGCGCCGACGCTTGCGTGCCTGTGGCTTTACCTGGCTGGAAGAGCAAGCGGCGGCGGCTCATTCCGTCCTGACGGGTGAGGAAGTCCAGGTGCCTTTCTTTGCTACGGGTGGACAGGAAGCGTGGCAGACCGTGCTGGCGTCGCTACTGGCACTCGGCGACGGCGATGGCGCTAAGGCGAGTGTCAGCACAGGTGGCGAGACGCGGTTGCTTTGGGAACTGACACTGGGCAAAAACGGTAGCGTGGAGAAGATCGAGCCGCTGGAGCAAAAACGGGTGACGCGTGGCTGGAGCAAGCCAAAAGCCGTGAGTCTGGCCAAGCTTTCGGGCAATCAGACCCTGGCGGCGCACGATGCCAAGGTGGCGCGTGCGATTCGTCCTGACCGTCATCATGCGCGGCGCTTCACGCTGGATCGGGCGATGGCCATCCTGGCGCTGATCGGGCATCCCGGCGTGGTGCTGGCGGATATGCCGGACATCACTGTGGATGTCGTCGAGGGCACGCCGCAGATCGAGACCTTGCGCGAAAACACCAAGGACGGTGAGCGTTTCGTCCTGCGGGTCAGCCCCTCGCCGCATGCCGATCCGTCGAACTCCGATGACTGGCGCTATTACATGGATGAAGCGCAGCGCCGCGAAGCCGAGGCGCTACGTTATATCCACGTTCAGCAGGACTCGGCACAGCGGATTCGGGTGACGCATCTAACCCCGGCGCAGCGCCGTGCAGCGCAGTTGGTCTCGGGTCGTTTCAGTGTACCGGTGAGTGCGCAAAACGACCTGCAGGAAGCTCTGCGCGCCCTAGCCGGACACTTCAATATCCATTCCGACGATGCCGCCGGGGCACGTCAGGTGCCGAGTGAATCACGCCTGCGCGCGGAACTGGCACCGGCGGGTGATGGCTTGCTGCTGCGCCTGGTTGTCGCGCCGTTGGGCGAGCAGGGGCCGCGCCTGATGCCCGGCCACGGTCGTGGGCGCGTGATGGCGGCGTTTGGTGGCGAGAGTGTCGGCACCGAGCGCGATCTGCCGCTGGAGCAGCAGCACCTTGACGAAGTCTTGGCGACCTTGAGTTTTCTCGATCCTCCCGCCTCCGGCGATACGGTCTGCGAATGGACCGTCGACGAACCGGAACTGGCGCTGGCCATGGTTGAGGCCTTGCCCAAGCTTGCGGCGGTCGCCTCGGTGGATTGGCCGCGTGGCAAGGCGGTGCGGGTGACGACCATCGATCTGCAGCATGTCACGATGACGGTGAAAAGCCAGCATGACTGGTTCCGCATCGATGGCCGTGCGGAATTGGATGAAGGCCGGGTGTACGAACTGCAGGCTTTGCTTGCGGCAGCGGCCGGCAAGAGTCGCTTTGTGGCTCTCGGTGAGGGCGCTTACCTCGCCCTGTCGAAATCCCTGCGTGAAAAATTGCAGGCGCTGGCGGCCGTGGCGGAAGCGGACAAGGACGGCTTGCGTGCCTCGGCGATGTCGGCGCCTTGGCTGGATGAAGTGCTGGAGGACGTGATCGTTGAATTCGACGTCAAATTCCAGGAACGTCTCGACCGTTTGCGTTCGGCGCAAAACGTGACACCAAAGATCCCCGGTGGTTTGCAGGCGGAATTACGCGCCTATCAGGAAGATGGATTCGTCTGGGCGACGCGTTTGGCCGCAGCCGGATTCGGCGCGTGCCTTGCCGACGACATGGGCCTGGGGAAAACCTTGCAGGCGCTGGCGGTGCTGATCGAGCGCGCGCCAGGCGGCCCGGCGCTGGTGGTGGCGCCGACTTCGGTGTGCGGCAATTGGCTAACCGAGGCGGCCCGTTTTGCGCCCGGGCTGAATTTCCGGATTTACGGTGAAGGCGAGCGTGAAGGCGTGATCGCGGCGACGGCGCCGGGCGATGTGCTGATCGTCTCCTACACGCTAATGCAGCAGGCCGGCGAGGAGTTTGCGGCGCATCCCTGGCACACGCTGGTAGCGGATGAAGCGCAGGCGGTGAAGAATGCGACGGCCAAGCGCAGCCAGGCGCTGTTCGACATCCCGGCGGATTTCCGCATCGCATTGTCCGGCACGCCAGTGGAAAACCGCTTGGCGGAACTCTGGTCGATCATGCGTTTCTGCAATCCGGGTCTGCTGGGGACGCTGGCGCGCTTCACGGAACGCTTTGGCAATCCGATCGAACGCAACCGCGATCGCGATGCGCAACGCTTGTTGCGGCGACTGGTCGCGCCGTTCATCTTGCGCCGGACCAAGACGCAAGTGCTGGACGACTTGCCACCGCGCACCGAGTTGATCCTGTCGGTGGTGCCAGAGCCGGACGAGGCCGCGCATTACGAAGCACTGCGGCGTCATCTGGTGACCGAAGCCGAAGTTCTGGCAGGGGAAAAATCGGGCCAGGCGCGCATGCACATCCTTGCCCAGTTGATGAAGCTGCGCCGTGCCGCCTGCGATCCGCGCCTGACGACGCCGGATCTGGGTTACGTCGGCGCCAAGGTGCGTGCCTTTGCCGAACTGGCTGCGGAACTCGTGGCCAACGGCCACAAGGCGCTGGTGTTCAGCCAGTTCGTCGATTTTCTCAAGTTGCTGCGCGAGCCGCTCGATCAGGCGGGGATTTCATATCAATATCTCGATGGCTCGACGCCGCCGCCGGAACGAACCAAACGCGTCGCCGCGTTCCAGGCCGGAGCAGGCGATCTGTTCCTGATCAGTCTCAAGGCCGGTGGTTTCGGCCTCAACCTGACAGCCGCTGACTACGTCGTGATCACCGATCCGTGGTGGAATCCGGCGGCCGAAGACCAGGCCATGGGCCGTGCCCATCGCATAGGCCAGTTGCGACCGGTAACGGTGTATCGGCTGGTCAGCAAGGGCACGCTGGAAGAACGCATCATCGAACTACATCATGACAAACGTGCGTTGGCCGAGGGCGTGCTGGCGGAGGGCGAAGAGGGCGCCGCCTTGCCGTCGACCGACGAACTGATTGCCTTGATGCGCGGTTGATGAGCGTGAAAAAGTCGGTGCTGGCGGGACGGCGGTGGTTTGTGGCGCTGCTCTTTTTCACCTTGCAGGCGATTGCTGCAGAATCGCCGGCACTCCTGTTGGCGGAAACCTATCGTGGCGGAGTTGATCTGTCGCAATATCTGGTCAGCGAGAAGTTCGATGGCGTGCGGGCCTATTGGGACGGCCAGCGGCTATGGACGCGTGCCGGTAATCCGATCAATCCGCCGGCGTGGTTCACCGCCGGGTTCCCAGCACAAGCACTCGATGGTGAATTGTGGATGGGGCGTGGTCGATTCGAGCAGACCTCGGCGGCTATTCGTCGTGAGATCGCCGATGACGTGGAATGGCGGCAGATCCGTTATCAGCTCTTCGAGCTTCCCGAGGTGTCGGGAACGTTTGCCGAGCGTGCGCAGCGGATACGTGATCTGGTGGCCCAGGCAGGCGTTCCATGGTTGTTGGCGGTGGAGCAGTTCACGCTTGTCGATCGGCCAGCGCTGACCAAACGGCTGCATGAAGTGGTCAAGGCCGGCGGCGAAGGCTTGATGCTGCATCGCGCCAATGCTCCCTATCTCACCGGCCGCAACGATGCGCTGCTGAAGGTCAAGCTGTGGCACGACGCCGAGGCGACAGTCATCGCGCATTTGCCCGGCAAGGGGCGCAACGCGGGCGTTCTTGGTGCGCTACGGGTCACGTCTCCCGATGGCCGCGAGTTTTCGCTGGGAACGGGATTTTCCGATGCCCAGCGTCGCGACCCGCCGCCAGTGGGTAGCATCGTCACCTATCGCTATCGCGAGCTGACCTCCAAAGGCCAACCCCGATTTGCTCGGTTCTGGCGGGTACGGCCAGCGGAGTAGGGGCTTTTGAGATGGGTCGAACCAGCTTGAAACCTCTGTTCGGGTTGATGGTGACCAAAATCGAACCATCGAAGCCCTGAATGTCTCTCACGCTGTATGGTCGATGCGGGAGCCGTTCGACGTCACCCCTTCGCCGTTCACCCCGCCATTCAGCGCGTCCGCGCCTTCACTGCATGGCGTAAGGGGGCTTCGCTCCGCTGGCGCTTCGCTGTCAGGGTCGCCAGTTGCAGCAAACCCGAACCCCTGCGCGTTCGCCTTCATCGACCTTGCATAACTCTTTTGTTCTTCCCCGGAGATTGTCGGACAATAGCGGCTTTCATCGAATGTCTGTTCGACGCGCACACCGAAACCACCGAATCGCCAGATTGCCCAACAAGAAAACAAAGGGAGTGCTGTACTGATGGCCAAGACGACCTTCTACACCAATCCGGTGTTGCTCCAGACGCTGCTCAATACGTGCGAGGACGGCAAGCTGCAACTGCCAGACTTCCAGCGCAGTTGGGTCTGGAAAGAAGAACGCATCATGAGCCTCATCGCCTCGGTGTCGCGGGGATTCCCGATGGGCGCGCTGATGTCGCTCAAATCGAAGATCGACACGGGGGTGGTCTTCGCCTACCGCCCCATTGAGGGCGCACCGGTTGCGGCACAGACGAAACCCGAACAACTGCTGCTCGACGGCCATCCCCGCTGCAATGGCCCACGACAGTGGCCTTGAACTCATCGAGACTGACTGACCATGCAATGGATTGCACCCTCTGAAAAAGACGCTGCCTCAACCTCACTCGAAATGCGCCTGTGGGATGCCGCCGACCAGTTCCGTGCCAACTCCGGCCTCAAGGCGCAGGAATACTCCGGACCCATTCTCGGCCTGATCTTCTTGCGCTTTGCCGAAGTCCGCTTCGCCATCCAGCGCAGCAAGCTCGAAGGCGCCAGCGCGTCATCCAGGCGTGGTAGCCGGGTCGATGAACCCGCTGCCTACCACGCCGAAGGCATCCTCTACCTCAGCCCCGGGGCGCGCTTCGACTACCTGCTGACACTGCCCGAGGTAGCCGACATCGGCGCCAAGGTCAATGCAGCGATGCGCGAGATCGAGAAGCACAACCCGCAACTCGCCGGCGTGCTTCCCAAGACCTACAACCTCTTCACCAGCACCCTGCTCAAGGAACTACTCAAGAAGGTGTCCGAGATACCGGCTACGCTCGACTACGACGCCTTCGGCCGCATCTACGAATACTTTCTCGGCGCCTTCGCCATGACCGAAGGCCAGGGTGGCGGCGAGTTCTACACACCCTCCAGCATCGTCAAGCTGCTGACCGAGATCATCGAACCCTTCCACGGTCGCATCCTCGATCCGGCCTGCGGCTCTGGCGGAATGTTCGTGCAGTCGGCACGCTTCGTCGCCGAGCACCAGAAGAACCCCGCTGCCGAACTTGCCATCTGCGGTGTCGAGAAGACCGACGAAACCGGCCGCCTGTGCCGCCTCAACCTTGCCGTGCATGGGCTGGAGGGCGACATCAAGCACGGCGGCAACATCAACAGCTACTACGACGACCCGCACAACGCCACCGGCCAGTTCGACTTCGTCCTCGCCAATCCGCCCTTCAACGTCAATGCGGTGGACAAGGAACGACTCAAGGACATGGTCGGCGCCGGTCGCCGTTTCCCCTTCGGCCTGCCGCGCACCGACAACGCCAACTACCTGTGGATTCAGCTCTTCCACTCGGCGCTCAACGCCACCGGCCGCGCCGGCTTCGTCATGGCCAACTCGGCTTCCGATGCCCGATCCAGCGAGCAGGAACTGCGGCAGAAGCTGATCGAAGCGCGGGCGGTGGATGTCATGGTCGCCGTCGGCCCGAACATGTTCTACACCGTCACGCTGCCCTGCACGCTGTGGTTCTTAGACAAGGGCAAGGCGAAGACGAAGCGTGCCGACACCGTGCTCTTCATCGACGCCCGCCACATCTACCGGCAGGTCGATCGCGCCCACCGCGACTGGACACCGGTGCAAATCGGCTTCATCGCCAACCTCGTGCGCCTCTATCGCGGCGAGGCACTCGAAGCCCCGAAAGTCGGCGCTGGCGAGACGGCGGCAAAGCTCGTCGAAGTCTTTGGTGACACACCGGCCTATCGTGATGTGCCCGGTTTGTGTAAGGCCGCGACGCTGGCCGAGATTGAAGCCCAAGGCTGGTCGATCAACCCCGGCCGCTACGTTGGCGTCGCGCCGGGCGAAGAGGTCAGCGACGAGGATTTCAAGGAACAGCTCGAAACATTGAATGAGGAACTGGAATCACTGAACGCGCAAGCGCGGGAACTGGAACAGACCATCGCCGCGAATGTGGCGGAGATTCTGGAGGCATGAGGATGGCGGCCGAGTTGCAGACTGGAAGGCTTGGCGACCTGGTCACTTTCAAGACGGGCAAGCTTGACTCGAATGCTGCCGTTCCCGATGGTGACTACCCTTTCTTTACTTGCTCGCAGGAAACACTCCGGACGAACACATACAGCTTTGATACTGAATGCGTTCTGCTGGCCGGAAACAACGCTAACGGAATTTTCCCTTTGAAATACTTCAAAGGGAAATTTGATGCTTATCAACGGACGTATATCGTTAGGCCTCGTAACACGAATGTGCTCACTACGAAGTTTCTTTACTACGCACTCCGACTAAAGCTTTCTGAATTCCGCAGCTTTTCAACCGGCGCTGCAACGAAGTTTCTGACGCTGACAATCCTTAACGAAACAGAGATTCAAGCGCCACCGCTCCCCGTTCAGCAACGCATCTCGGGCATCCTGTCGGCCTACGACGAACTCATCGAGAACAGCCAGCGGCGCATCAAGATTCTGGAGTCGATGGCCCGCGCCCTCTACCGCGAGTGGTTCGTCCACTTCCGCTTCCCCGGCCACGAAAACCACCCCCGCGTCGCTTCCCCCCTCGGCGAGATTCCGCAGGGGTGGGAGGTGAAGACCATCGCCGACGTTTGCGAGTCCGTTAGCTACGGATACACCGCCAGCGCCTCAAGCGATGAAGTCGGCCCAAAATTTCTCCGCATCACCGACATCGTCCCGGCCACGATTGATTGGGCGGGCGTGCCGTTCTGTGAAATCCCCGAGGACAAATCGCCAAAGTATTTGCTCAAGCATGGCGACATAGTTGTTGCGCGCACTGGCGCGACGACCGGCTACGCGAAGCGCCTGAACAAACTGCACCCTGACACTGTGTTCGCTTCCTACCTCGTTCGCGCCCGCGCGAAGGCCGGCGTCAGCAACCTGATGCTCGGCGTCGTTATGGAGTCCGAGGAATACAAGCAATACATCCAGACGAACATTGGTGGTGCGGCGCAACCGCAGGCGAACGCCGTCGTGCTGACCTCAATGAAGCTTGCCGTGCCTGCGTCGTCCGTTGGCGAGAAGTTCGACCGACTTGTCGCTCCAATGATTGACGAAGCCGAATTGCTTGCCGTTAAAGTCCAAAACCTCCGCCGCACCCGCGACCTGCTGCTGCCGCGCCTGCTCTCCGGCCAGATCGAGGTCGAGGCCGCCTGAACCATGAACGCCCACGCCTACTCCGAAGATCAAGCCATCGAGCTGCCCGCCATCGGGCTGTTTGCTAGACCCGTGGTTTCATTTGAGTCGTTGCCGGCGCTGCTCCGCAAGCGTATGTTTTTACGACACTTCTTATTTGAGTGGAAAACGTCCGAATGAAAAACTGGGTGAGCAAGACGCTGAATTTGCTGGCTGCCAGCCTTGAACCGCCAAAACACGAGTTGAACGAACTCGACTGGAAAGCAGCACTGTCACCAGACAAGAAACGGCTGACGGAGCATTTGTCCGCGCTTGCCAATCAGCCCGGCGGTGGCAATCTGGTATTCGGAGTGGATGCCAGCGGCACCCCTGTTGGCATCGATGAAGAAACGGTCGAGAAAACGATCATTCAACTGGCCAATCTCGGCAGGGCCGGGCTTGAACCACCGCTCGCTTTGGATCACGCGGTGGAGGAGTTCAATGGCGTCCGGCTGCTGTTCGTTCATGTACCTGAATCCACAGTGAAGCCTGTTCACCTTCGAGGCAAAAGCCTTGACGAGGCGTTTATTCGCTCGGGGGGCACGACGCGCAAGGCATCGCGGCAAGAAATCGGGACGCTGATGCTGAATAGCCGCACACCACGCTGGGAGGAATTGCACGCTTCCGTGTTGCTGATCGACGCAGCGCTTGCCGCCAGCCTGAACGTCGAGTCGATTTGCGCAATGCTGGAACGTCCGCTGGCGACTTCGCCCGAAGAAATGCTGACATGGATGGCTGCAGAACGATTCATCGTTCGCGATGCGGCTGGCGGCGGCTATATCACCAATCTTGGCGCCATTGCGGCAGCACGCAAACTGGCTGACTTCCCGGACCTTAGCCGCAAGGCGGCGCGCGTGGTGGTTTACGACGGACTAAACAAGGCAACGACCAAGCTGGAGCAGGAGGGAACCAAGGGCTACGCGATCAGCTTCCAGGGGCTTCTGCAATTCGTGATGTCCCTGCTGCCACAAAGCGAGATCGTCGAGCAGGCATTGCGGAAGAAGCGAACCGTTTATCCCGAAATTGCGCTTCGTGAAATCATCGCCAATGCGCTCATCCATCAGGATTTCTCGGTGACCGGGGCGGGGCCACTAATCGAAATTTTCGACGACCGAATCGAGGTGTCGAACCCCGGCGGCCTACTGCCTTCAAAGCAACTCGACCGGCTGATTGGCACCCAGCCGGAATCGAGAAACGAGCAACTTGCAAGGGCTTTCCGGCGCTACAAAATTTGCGAGGAGCGCGGCTCCGGTTTGCTAAAAGCTGGCTTGGAAATCGAGCTTTATGGTTTGCCGCCGATTGAGTTTGTTGCCAGCACCAATTACTTCAAGGTGACGCTTCAAGCACCCAAGACGTTTGCCAAGATGTCGGTCCGCGAACGGCTGGAAGCCTGCTACCAGCACGCGGTTCTCAAACACTACTCGGGTAGCGCGATGACCAACACAACCCTCCGTGAGCGCTTGAAGATGCCGGAAAAACAGCGGTCAATGGTCTCTGTCCTGATTCAGGAGGCGGTCGATAAACGTCTCGTCAAGCCTGCTGATCCCGACAACAAATCCAAGAAGTTCGCGGAATACGTGCCCTTCTGGGCATAGCGTTGGAACAGGGCCACATGTCACACCACGCCTACAGCGAAGACCAGCTCGTCGAGCAACCTGCGATCGGGCTGTTCGCCGCGCTCGGCTGGCAAACGGTGTCGGCGCTGGAAGAAACCTTCGGCGCGGCCGGTACCTCAGGTTCAACACTCGGGCGCGAAACCAAGGGCGAGGTGGTGCTGGTGGAACGCCTGAAAGCGGCGTTGAGCAAATTTAATTGCACGTTGCCGCCGGAGGCGATTCAAACCGCCGTCGATGAACTGACCCGCGACCGCTCGGCAATGAGTCTGGAAGCCGCCAACCGCGAGGTCTATCGGCTGCTCAAGGAAGGCATCACGGTATCCGTCCCCGACCGCGAACACGGCGGGCAGAAGACCGAACGCCTGCGCGTGGTCGATTGGGAGCACCCCGAGAACAACGACTTCCTGCTGATCAGCCAGTTCAGCGTCGCCGGCCCCCTCTATACCTGCCGGCCTGATCTGGTTGGCTTCGTCAATGGTTTGCCCTGGGTGGTGATCGAACTCAAGAAGCCCGGCGTGCCGTCGCGGGCCGCCTTCGACGAGAACCTCACCCACTACAAGCAGCAGATTCCGGCACTGTTCTGGAGCAACGCGCTGCTCATCGCCAGCAACGGCACCGAGAGCCGCGTCGGCTCGCTGACCGCCGACTGGGGGCGCTGGGTGGAGTGGAAGCGCATCGAGCGCGAGGACGAACCGCGCCGCGTATCGCTGGAAATGATGCTGCGCGGCACCTGCGACCGCAGCCGCCTGCTCGATCTGGTTGAGAACTTCACGCTGTTTTCCGAACACAAGGCCGGACTGGTCAAGATCATCGGCCAGAACCACCAGTGCCTCGGCGTCAATAACGCCATTGCGTCGATGCTCGAAGCCCGCAAGTTGGGCCACGGGCGCGGTGGCGTGTTCTGGCAGACGCAGGGCAGCGGCAAGAGTTTTTCGATGGTGTTCTTCGCGCAGAAGGTGCTGCGCAAGCTGGCTGGCAACTGGACGTTTGTGGTCGTCACCGACCGCGTCGAACTCGACGAACAGATCGCCAAGACCTTCAAGACCACCGGCGCGGTGAGTGAGGCCGAGGGCGACGAATGCCATGCGGCCAGCGGCGCGCACCTGCGCGAATTGCTGCGCGGCAACCATCGCTACGTCTTTACGCTGGTGCATAAGTTCCAGACGCCGGAATTGCTCTGCGACCGTTCCGACGTGATTGTGCTAACCGACGAGGCGCACCGTAGCCAGTACGACACGCTGGCGCTCAACATGCGCGCCGCGCTGCCCAAGGCGATGTTCCTGGCCTTTACCGGCACGCCGCTGATTGCCGGCGAAGAGCGCACCAAGGAAGTCTTCGGCGACTACGTTTCGATCTACGATTTCCAGCAATCCATCGAGGACGGCGCCACCGTGCCGCTGTTCTACGAGAACCGCACGCCGGAATTGCAGCTCGTTAATCCCGACCTGAACGAAGACATTTACCGCCTGATTGAGGATGCCGAACTCGACGCCGATCAAGAGGCCAAGCTGGAAAAGGTGCTGGGTCGGCAATATCACCTCATTACCCGCGACGACCGGCTGGAAACCGTGACGCAGGACATCGTGTGGCACTTTCTCGGACGCGGCTTCGTCGGCAAGGCGATGGTGGTGTCGATCGACAAGGCCACCGCGCTGCGCATGCACGACAAGGTCAAGGTGCATTGGGCGGCTGAAACCGCCCGGGTGCAGAAGGAACTCGGCGAGCTGGCCTATCAACCTCGCGGCGGGGAGATGACGCCCGAACAGGCGCGGCGCGATCTGCGCATGGCCGAGCTGAAACAACGGCTGGAAGTGCTGACCAGCACCGACATGGCGGTCATCGTTTCGCCGGGGCAGAACGAAATCCAGCAGATGCAGACGCTGGGTCTCGACATCGCGCCGCACCGCAAGCGCATGAATGAGTCACAGCCTGGACTGGACGAGAAGTTCAAGGACACCGAAGACCCGCTGTGCCTGGTCTTCGTCTGCGCCATGTGGCTGACCGGCTTCGACGCGCCAAGCTGTTCAACGGTCTATCTCGACAAGCCGATGCGCAACCACACGCTGATGCAGACCATCGCCCGCGCCAACCGGGTGTTCCCCGGCAAGCACAGCGGCGTCATCGTCGATTACGCCAACGTCTTCGCCTCGCTGGAAAAGGCGCTGGCGATCTACGGCGCCGGCAAGGACGGCAAGAGCCCGGTCAAGGACAAGCAACAACTGGTCGAGGAACTGCGCAAGTCGGTGGTTGATGCGACGGCCTTTTGCGAGGTGCACGGCGTGATGCTGGCCGAGATCGAGGCGACAGCGGCTGGCAGCATGGAGCGCCTGTCGCGCATCCAGGACGGCATGAACGCGCTGATTTCCCCCGACCCGCTGCGCCGCGATTTTTTCGCTCATGAACGATTGGTAAGCACGCTCTACCGCGCCGTGAAGCCCGATCTATCGGCACTGGAATTCGCCAGCCGCGTTGCCTGCCTGACCACGCTGGCCGAGGCCATTCGCGCCAAGCTGAACCCGAACCCGCCGGATATTTCCCAGGTGATGGGCCAGATCAACGGCCTGCTGGATGAATCGATCACCGGTCACGAAATCCGCGACTCCGGGCCGCCGGCGCTCGACCTGTCGAAGATCAACTTCGAGGCCCTAGCGCAACGCTTCAAGGAATCCAAACACAAGAACACCGACCTCGAAGTGCTCAAGGCCGCGATCCGCGCCCAGTTGGGAAAGATGATCCAGTTGAACCGCACCCGCGCTGACTTCGCCGAGAAGTTCGAGGCGCTGATCGAAAGCTACAACGCTGGCAGCCGCAGCATCGAGGAACTGTTTGCCGAGTTGGTTGCTCTGTCCAACAGCCTGAACAACGAGCAGGAACGCCATGTGCGCGAGAACTTGAGCGAGGAAGAACTGGTCATCTTCGACATCCTCACCCGGCCGGCGCCGGAACTGTCGCCAGAGGAACACGCCGAGGTGAAGAAGGTAGCCCGCGAACTGCTGGCGCGACTCAAGGCGCTGCTGGTGTTGAACTGGCGGCAGAAATCAACGGCGCGCTCGCAGTTGAAACTTACCATCGAAGACACCCTCGATAGCGGCCTGCCGCGTGCCTACACACGGGAGCTGTACAACCAGAAATGTTCGGCAGTGTTCGAGCATGTTTACGAGAGCTACCCGGAGCGGAATGCGGGGGTGTATGCGTGATATGCACCGTCCCGCCAGTGCCGACTTTCTGATTTTGCTAAACAGATTTAGCCATAGTGGCAGGTTAACCCCGCAAGCCGGCGCTCAAGGCGTCGCGACTTACGTGCCATGAACGGCAGCAGTCGCTGCACTACCAACGTTGGCTGAAAAAACCAGACGGGCTGTTCTGGGGCGGTACGAGCTACGACACGATGACGGGACGTCTCGCGGCCTACCGAAAAAGTCGGTGCTGGCAGGACGGCGGCAGGTGTCAGCGCTGTCACGGCCGCCAGAAGCGGTGCAGCTCGCCTAGATGCGCCTACTACCGCGCCGGTTGTGCCATGTCGGCGACCACCACGCGATCGCGGCCATTTGCTTTGGCGGCATACAGTGCGCGGTCGGCTGCGGCGATCAACGTATTGACATCGCTCATCGCCGGAGTGCGCACCGCAACGCCGATACTGATGGTGACCGGGAGCTTGGTCTCGTTCATGCCAAATCGGGCGGCGCGGATGACGGAGGTGATCCGTTCGGCGAGATTCAATGCCTCCAGGCTCGCCGCACCGGGGCAGATGACGCAAAACTCTTCACCGCCATAGCGGTAAACGATGTCGTTGCGACGGCAACTTTGCTCGATCATGGCGGCAACTTGTTGCAGAACGTTGTCACCGACATCATGGCCATAGGTGTCATTCACCTTTTTGAAATGGTCGATATCCAGCATCAGGCACGCGATTGGCAGGCCGTTGCTGGAGGCGATCGCCCATTCCTGAGCAAAGCGGTCGAGGCCGTAGCGACGGTTCGGCAGCTGCGTCAGTGGATCGGTCAAGGCATCATGCAATAAGCGACGGTTGGAGCGCGCCCAGTCGCCGGATGAACTGACCGCCAGTTCCCGCTCGGCACGTACGGCGGATTGCAGTGCAATTAGCCGCTGCGCGTTGGAAAGACGCGCGATCAGCGCCGATGCGGTGTAGCTGTACAGCAGGTAGTCCGCTGCGCCGGCCGACAATATTGAGGTGGCGCGCGCTTCCTCGTCATCGGGAATGAGGGCAATGATGTGCAGGCTGCGGTCCGCGCTCTTCTTGACTTCTTGCAGTCGTGCGAGGGACGTGGGCTCGGATTGCGACACATCAAGGATGACAACGTCTGGCGCTTCGTTTTTCAGCTGATCCAGACCGAGGTCGGTAGGATCGAGCTGGTTGGCTTGCACGCCGAGCGTGCTGATGATGCTGGCCAAGGTTTCGGCGCGTTGCGGATTCTGCAAAATCAGTGCGACGCGGATCGGCAACAGACTGTGCACGACATCGTCGTCGTTGTGGGGCTCGGGAGGCGGCGCAGCGAGTAAGGTACGGACATCGGAATACGCCTTGCTGGGCAACTTGAGATCCTTGGCCCAACCTTGCCAACTGGCGACGACCTCCTCAACCAAGGGCGGCACATCTTCTTCCGCCATGCCAATCTGGGCTGCGGCGTTGAAGATTGAGGGCACGATCTGCCAGCGTCGTGTTTCATCAAGATTCAGCAACTGGCCGATTCGCATGGCGAAATGTAGAACGCTGCTCAGGGCGTAGGCGCGGGAACCGGGGACGAACGTCGCCTCGGCGAGATTTTCATGGTGCCGCACAGCATTGGTGAACATCGCCGGCAGGCCCCAACTGGTGAGCATTTCGGCCGAGAGTTCGGCATGGTCGATACCAAATTGCTGGCGTTCGGCATGGGTCAGATCGGGCCCGGACAGGTTTTTTTGCAGGATTTCCGAATACTTTTTCGGGAACGCCGTCGCCAGGGCCAGACGGCCGACGCCGGAGAGCAAGCCGCAGGTAAAGCTTTCGTCGGGCGGCGTTTGGGCGTGCACCGCCAGACGTTGGGCGGCAATGCCGGTAGCTAGCGAACAGGTCCAATAGGCCTCGTAGTCGAATGCGACACAGCCACCGCGCCGATAGTTGTCGATCAGCGAGAAGCCGAGGGCAATTTGACGGACGCGAAACAGGCCAAGAAACGTCACCGCCTGGCTCAACGACACGATTCGCCGCTGCGTGCCCAGGTAGGCGGCATTGGCATAGCGCAGAATTCGGCCGGACATGGCGGGATCGACCTGGATCAGGCGCGAAATATCACGAATGCTGGAGTTGGCGCGGCCTGCTGTCTCCAGCACAGCCAGCGCAACGCCCTTGGGCGAGGGCAGCATTCCGCCGGTTTTCAATTCCTCAAAGCGACGCGTGATATCGTTCATTGCTTGGTCCTCCTGCCGCACAACCTGTTACCTGATTCCGATCAACCGTCATCCTAGAGTAGCCAGCAGCCAGACGCCAAGTCGATCAACAATGTTGGTGCATCGGGAAGAAGAACTCGATCAAACCGAGTGAACGCCCCGCCTCGCAGGGGGGCAGAGACACAATCGGCAGATGAACTGCCAGTCGCTTTGGGGAACCATGCAAGGTGTAAGCCCCAGAAACGGCAACCCGGCTCGCGTACGGACAAATCGTCCGGTTAGCGCCGTGGCTTTGCGTCCCCGCCTTTCGACGAGTTTGCCAACTTGACCAAAGTATGGAACTCGGCCCCGGCTTAGTCAAGGTGAATGGCAGGGAAAAACTGTGAGTGATTGTTTCAAGATATCGCTCAATAGCAGGTGCGGTCGAGTGCGGCGCGAATTCGCTCCAGGGTGTCGTCGGTCGACGCATGGCGTGAGACTTCCAAACCGAGGTTGCGTGCGATGTGATTGACGCGCGCCGGATTGAGCGGGATTCCGCCGGCGTCAATCGCGGCGATCAGTTGCCGGGCGTGTAGCACTTCGATGGGCGGTGGAGGTGAAAGTCGCAGCCACCGACGCAGGTGGACAATGATTGCAAATCTGCGCGCCATGGTTTCGCTTTTCAGCGTGCCGGTTTGGTCGCCTTGGGTGTCAACGACTTGGAGAAGGCGGCGTACTTCATGTCCGAGATGGTGATGTGCTTGATCAGCCAGTCACGTAGCAGCGATATCGTCGCTACGGCGATATCTTGGGTCATCGCCGCCGTTTGCAGTTCCCGCAGTCTGAGGCGGAAGGTCTCGTGCTCGGCACGGTGCGCTTCGCGTTCTGGGTAAGCAATGCGGGTCATCAGCGCTTCTTCGGCCGCAAAATGAACGCGAGTGTATTGCATCAGGCGGGTCAGCGTGTAGGTCGCCGTCATCATGCGATGATCGGCCGCCGCGTGGTCCAGCTGATCGAACCATTCAAACAGAGACTGGTGCTGTTCGTCAATTTCGGGAACGCCGGTGGCGTACTCAGGCGACCATTTCATGTCTCACCTCGCAAAGGTCGGTGCTGAAAATACGAATTTCCCTGCAGCAGCCAGGTCTTCCGTTGTTCCATTACAGGCATGCTTCCTCCAACGCTTTGCGGCAGGCATCACAGAATCCGTCATCATCCAGAGGTAACTTCCGATGGCAACGAAGGCACTGCCCCGGTTGGTCCGGGGGCGTCAGCGCTGGAGGCTTGGT
This sequence comes from Propionivibrio dicarboxylicus, assembly GCA_945902805.1. Classification (GTDB taxonomy): domain Bacteria; phylum Pseudomonadota; class Gammaproteobacteria; order Burkholderiales; family Rhodocyclaceae; genus CAMDMZ01. Next base: position 129,935 of record CAMDMZ010000002.1, read on the forward strand.
TTCAGATTCTGACATGGAGGAAGCCATCGCCTCAGTATGCCATGTCTCTGCCCATTTTTTAACGGGCAATACGATCGGCAATCCAGTGCTTTAATTCGAGAAGGTCAGGGGCAAAACGATCACAACGCATGAGACTGACACCGAACACGTAGGCATAAAGCATCACGCTACGCGCGCGCGCCTCGCTGTCGCTCATGCCGCAAGCGAGGAACAGCCGGCAGGCGCAGGCCAGGCGTTCGGCGTCGACTTCCTCGACCACGCTGGCGGCCTGGGCGTCGCGGCGCGCCCAATCACGCACTGCCGCTTCGATATGAATTCCCTTGCGGTTGCGTGCCGCCGCGTAGACATCGATCGTGTGGAGCAGGGCAGTTGCTTCGCCACCGGGCTGACATTGCGTCTGTTTGCGAATATCACTGACGCGACCTTCTTTCCAGATTACCAATACCGCATCAAGAAGATCCCGCCGATCCTTGAAATGCCAATAGAAACTGCCCTTGGTGACTTTTAGGGATTTCGCCAGGATTTCCACGCGCAGGCCGTCAACGCCATCGTCGGCCAGAATGGTGATCGCACGTCGCACCCAGGCACTTCGATCAAGTGCCGCACGCAGTGGTGACGGTGCAGTGCGGGAGGGTGCGGCGGTGGGCGGGATCGAATTTTCCATACGGTAGCGTATTGACTTTTTTGGATTTGAATTTAGTATAGCAGCGTCCATACGGTTCCGTATGGTTGGATTAGTCGGCACACTCTACACAATGCCGATAAACTGAACCGATAATCTGCTTTGGCCGCGTTGGCCAACATAAGAATCAAGGAGATCTGGGTGAAAGTACTCGTTCCGGTAAAGCGCGTGATGGACTACAACGTCAAGGCGCGCGTGAAAAGTGACGGCAGCGGCATTGATCTCGCCAACGTCAAGATGTCGATGAATCCGTTTGACGAAATTGCGGTTGAAGAAGCCGTCAGGCTCAAGGAAGCCGGCGTGGCAACCGAAGTGATTGCAGTTTCTTGCGGGCTGGCGAACTGCCAGGAAACGCTGCGTACCGCGATGGCCATCGGTGCCGATCGCGCCATTCTTGTCGACACCGATGTGGAGCTGCAGCCCTTGGCGGTTGCCAAGCTGCTCAAGGCCGTCGCGGACAAGGAAGCACCGCAATTGATCATTCTCGGCAAGCAAGCCATCGATGACGATGCCAACCAGACCGGGCAGATGCTCGCAGCACTGCTTGGCTGGCCCCAAGCCACCTTTGCGTCAAAAGTCGTCGTTGCCGACGGCAAGGCAACGGTCACACGCGAAGTCGATGGCGGTCTCGAAACACTGGCCTTGAGTCTGCCGGCGGTAGTGACGACCGATCTGCGGCTGAATGAACCGCGGTACGCCACCTTGCCCAACATCATGAAGGCAAAGAAGAAACCGATGGACACCCTGAAGCCGGCCGATCTGGGTGTTGACGTTGCTCCACGCCTGGCGACCGTCAAGGTCAGTGAACCGCCCAAGCGCAGCGCCGGCATCAAGGTGGCCGACGTGGCTCAATTGATAGCCAAACTCAAGAACGAAGCGAAGGTGATCTGATCATGGCCATTCTCGTCATTGCTGAACACGACAACGCGAGCCTCAAGGCCGCAACTCTGAACACGGTTGCCGCTGCCGCAAAAATTGGTGGTGAGGTGCATATTCTGGTGGCTGGTTCCGGCTGCCAGGTGGTGGCTGATCAAGCCGCCAAAATCGCTGGTGTGGCCAAGGTCAAGTTGGCCGACGCGGCCCATTACGGCGAGCTGACTGCCGAGAATCATGCTGCGCTGATTGTCGCCAACGCCGCCGGCTACAGCCACATCTTGGCCCCGGCCACCAGCCACGGCAAGAACACGCTGCCGCGCGTCGCCGCACTGCTGGATGTCGCCCAGATCTCCGAGATCATTGCCGTGGTGGATGCCGATACCTTCGTGCGTCCGATTTATGCCGGGAATGCGCTGGCCACGGTCAAATCATCCGATGCGACCAAGGTGATCACCGTACGTTCCACGGGATTTGATGCTGCCCCGGCCGACGGGGGCAATGCCGCCATCGAAGCCGTTGCTGCTGCGGCCGATCTTGGCCAGAGCAAGCTGGTCGGACGCGAGATCGCCAAGAGCGAGCGCCCAGAGTTGACTGCCGCCAAGATTATCGTTTCTGGTGGGCGCGGTATGGGAAGTGGCGAGAACTACCACGCCACGCTTGAACCGCTGGCCGACAAGCTCGGTGCTGCCCTCGGCGCCAGTCGAGCCGCCGTCGATGCGGGTTTTGTTCCCAACGACTATCAAGTGGGTCAAACCGGCAAGATCGTTGCCCCGCAGCTCTATATCGCGATTGGTATTTCGGGCGCCATTCAGCACTTGGCCGGGATGAAGGACTCCAAGGTGATCGTCGCGATCAACAAGGACCCCGACGCGCCGATTTTCCAGGTGGCCGACTACGGCCTGGTGGCGGACTTGTTTACGGCGGTGCCGGAACTGGTGGCAGCACTCTGAGTTCACGAAAGCAGAACGGCTCGCGGCGATGAATTTTCCGGATTCCCTGTTTCCTGAATTCTGGGAATTCGCGGCATTTGTGCCGCTGGTGTTGATCCTGTTGTGGTGCGTTTGGACCGCACCATGGAAGCGTCTTGCGGAATCCAGCCAATCGAATATCTGGCTGGGTACGCTGGTGATCCTGACGCTGGTGTGGAGCATGAAGGCCGGCATCAAGCCCGGGTTGAATCTGCATTTGCTTGGCGCGACCATGCTTGCGCTGATGTTCGGGCGCCAGTTGGCGATTATCGGATTTGCCATTGTGCTGGCGGCAGTGACCTTCAACCAAAGCCTGAAGGGCATCGAGGCGTGGCACGCGTTTGCGCTCAATGCATTGGTGCTGGCGGTATTTCCGGTGCTTCTGGCTGATGCCATTCGGCGCGGGGTAGAGCGCTATCTGCCGTTGAACTTCTTCGTCTATATCTTTGTGACGGCCTTCTTTGGTGCGGCAATAACTGCGGTGGCGACCGGCTTGCTGGCAAGCCTGTTGCTGTGGGCAGGAGACGTCTATCCCGTGGCAATGCTGTTTGAAGACTATTTCCCCTATTACATTCTGTTGGGTTTTTCCGAGGCTTGGCTCAATGGCGCGGTGATCACCATGATGGTGGTTTATGTGCCGCACTGGGTCGGTTCCTTCGATGACCGACGTTATCTGTTGAACAAATAAATCAAGGAGTGAGAGATGAGCAATTACAGCGCCCCCCTGAAGGACATGCAGTTTGTGCTGAACGAGCTGGCCGGCTTGGACAAAGTCGCCCAGCTGCCCGGTTATGAGGAAGCGACGGCCGATGTGGTCGAAGCCATTCTTGACGAAGCCGGTAAATTTGCCGGCGGCGTCCTGGCGCCGCTGAACCGGATCGGCGACCAGGTAGGCGCGAAATGGAAAGACAAGGCCGTCACCATGCCCGCCGGCTTTGGCGAGGCCTACCAGCAGTTCGTCGATAATGGCTGGAATTCGCTTGGCTGCAATCCCGAACATGGCGGCCAGGGTTTGCCCAAGGTGGTTGCGGCAGCGGTACAGGAAATGTGGAAGTCCGCTAACATGGCTTTTTCGCTGTGCCCCTTGCTGACACTGGGCGCGACCGAAGCACTTGAATTGTGCGGTTCGCCCGAGCAGAAACACATGTATCTGCCGAAGATGGTCAGCGGCGAATGGACCGGCACCATGAACCTGACCGAGCCGCAGGCCGGCTCCGATCTCGCCGCGATCCGTTCGCGCGCCGTGCCGGTGGGCGATGGCACGTACAAGATTTTCGGCAACAAGATTTTCATCACCTACGGCGATCACGACATGACCGCCAACAGCATCCACCTGGTACTGGCGCGCACACCGGACGCGCCGGAAGGCGTGAAGGGGATTTCGCTGTTTGTAGTGCCCAAGTTCATGGTCAAGGCTGATGGCTCCTTGGGTGAGCGTAACGATGCCTACTGTGTCTCGATCGAGCACAAGCTCGGCATCCACGCCAGCCCGACTTGTGTCATGGCTTTTGGCGACAATGGTGGTGCCATCGGCACCCTGGTCGGCAAAGAGAACGAAGGCCTCAAGTACATGTTTGTGATGATGAACGCGGCGCGCTTTTCAGTCGGCCTTGAGGGTTTGGCAATCGGCGAGCGGGCCTACCAGAAAGCCGTGGCCTATGCCCGCGATCGTGTCCAATGCCGCGCCATCGAAGGCTCGCCGGCACCAGTGGCGATCATCCAGCATCCCGATATCCGCCGCATGCTCATGGAAATGCGCTCGCGCGTCGAAGCCATGCGCGCCTTGGCCTACACCGTTGCTGCCGCTCACGATACGGCAGCACGGCATCCGGATGCCGCCGAGCGGGCGAAGAACCAGGCTTTTGTCGACCTGATGATTCCCGTCGTCAAGGGCTGGAGCACCGAAACCGGCAACGAACTCGCCTATCTCGGCGTGCAGGTCCACGGTGGCATGGGCTTCATCGAAGAAACCGGTGCCGCGCAATACCTGCGCGACGCACGCATCACCACCATTTACGAAGGCACGACCGGCATCCAGGCCAATGACCTGATCGGCCGCAAGACCGCGCGTGAAGGTGGCTCGACGCTGAAGGCCGTGATTGCCCTGTTGCAACAGACGCAAGCTGCTGTGGCGCAGCAGACGGGCGCCGAATTTGCTGCCATTGGCAAGGCACTTGCCACCGGAATCGAGGCTGTCAGCCGTGCCGGTCATTACATCGTGGCCAACTTTGGCAGCGATGTGCGTGGTGTGTCCGCTGGCGCCGTACCCTTCCTGCGCCTGATGGGCATCGTTTGCGGCGGCTGGATGATGGCCCGCGCCGCCTTGGTAGCCCAAGCAAAGATCGCCACCGGTGATCCCGACCCGTTCTTTGCCGCCAAGATCACGACCGCGCGTTACTTCGCCGATCACGCCCTGGCCGCTGCGCCGGGTTTGGCGCAGGAGATCGTCGAGGGTGGCGCCAGCACGCTGGCACTTCCCGAGATCATGTTCTAACGAACCACAAAAAGTCGGTTCTGGCGGGACGGCGGTGAACTGAGGTTGTCGGGCGGATTTACATCTGTTGGTAAATCGGCCCTTCGCCGCCTTGCGGTACGACCCAGGTGATGTTCTGCGTCGGATCCTTGATGTCGCAGGTCTTGCAATGGACGCAGTTTTGCGCATTGATCTGCAAACGTGGGTTGTTGCCGGCTTCATCGCGGACGATTTCATACACGCCGGCTGGGCAGTAACGCTGCTCGGGGGCGTCGTACAGCGCCAGATTGGTGGCGATCGGCACAGTGGCATCGGCCAGTTGCAGATGGCAGGGCTGCTCTTCCTCGTGATTGGTATTCGAGAGAAAGACCGATGAGAGGCGATCGAAGGTCAGCACGCCGTCCGGTTTGGGGTAGGCGACGACTTTGCACGATGCGGCCGGCTTCAGCTTGAGGTGATCGGCGCTATTGGGCAGGGTCCATGGCGCTTTGCCACGGAATAGCAACTGGTCGATACCAAATCCCAACGCGCCCTGCCACAGGCCCTTGGCCATTAGCGGTTTGAAGTTGCGTGCAGTATGCAACTCGTCGTAGAGCCAGGAATTGCGGAATGCCTTCGGGTAATCGGTGATTTCATCCTGGCGGCGTCCGCCGGCCAAAGCGGTCGCCACGGCGTCGGCGGCGAGCATGCCCGTTTTTAGCGCGGCATGGCTGCCCTTTATGCGGCTGGCGACGAGGAAACCGGCGTCGTCACCGATTAGTGCGCCGCCGGGAAAGGTGAGTTTCGGCATTGATTGCAGTCCGCCCGCCGCCAGCGCACGCGCGCCATAGGCCAGGCGTTTGCCACCCTTGAACATCGGTGCGATTTGCGGATGCGTCTTGTAGCGTTGCATTTCCTCGAACGGCGCCAGATGCGGATTGCTGTAGCCCAGGCCGACGACCAGACCAATGGAAACCAGCGGCTCGCCGCTGCTGCCGGTCAAATGGTAGATAAAGCCGCCGCCGTAGGTGTCGGTGGGTAGCGGCCAGCCGGCGGTGTGCATGACCAGTCCCGGCTCATGTTTTTCGGGGGCGATTTCCCACAGTTCCTTGATGCCGATGCCATAGGTTTGTGGATCGGATTCGGCGTGCAAATTGAACTTACCTTCGAGTTGCTTGCCCAAGTGGCCGCGACAGCCTTCGGCAAACAGCGTGTACTTGGCCAAGAGTTCCATGCCGGGTTGGAACGCCGGACCGGGTTCGCCATCACGCGTCAGGCCCATATCGCCGGTGGCGACGCCACGCACCGCGCCCTTATCATCGTAGAGAACCTCGGCCCCGGCAAAGCCAGGGTAGATCTCGACTCCCAAGGCTTCGGCCTGTTCGCCTAGCCAGCGACAGACGGCACCGAGACTGACGACGTAGTTACCGTGATTGAGGAAACAGGCAGGCAACATCAAATTGGGCACATCGACATAGCCGTCGCGGGTGAGCAGCGAAAAGCGGTCGCGCGTCACCACGGTTTCCAGCGGCGCATTGAGCGCTTGCCAATCGGGGAAGAGCTCGTTGAGGGCGCGTGGGTCCATGACCGCGCCAGACAAAATGTGGGCACCGATTTCGGCACCTTTTTCAATCAGACAGACGTTGATATTCGGATTGAGTTGCTTGAGATGGATCGCTGCGGCGAGGCCGGCCGGGCCACCACCCACCACCACAACGTCAAATTCCATCGCCTCGCGTTCAGCGGGTGCCATGATTTTCCTCGCTCCCTGGATGGGGTGAATTTATCCGCCGATTATAATCGGCCACCCAGCTCAATTTGCGATCGACATGGAACATCAACGCACACTGATTCATACCTCCCTGATCCCGATTCGCTGGGGTGACATGGACGCCATGGGACACGTCAACAACACGGTCTATTTTCGCTACATGGAGCAAAACCGGATCGAGTGGTTCGAGGCGCTTGGCTACGGCGTGAGCGTCGGTCAGGTCGAGTCGCCGGTGATCATCAACGCCAGTTGCACCTTTCTGATTCCCTTCACCTACCCGGGAACGGTTGAGTGTCGGATGTATTCGGGACATGCCGGTCGCAGCAGTCTGGCGACCTACCACGAGATGCGCTTGCCGGGCGACGAGCGGGTTTTCGCCGAAGGCGCGGCCAAAATCGTGTGGATGAATCCGGCCACGGGCAAGTCCATTGCCTTGCCGGAAAAAATCCTGCAGGCGGTCGGCTGAACGGAATCGTTGACGGACGAGCTCAGTGAAACCAAGCCGATCCCACTATCTGACCCTGCGCGGTCGTCGTAGCCATGTGCGTTGCTGGGGTGCCGAGCAGGCGCCCTTGCTGGTGTTGCTACATGGTTGGGGCGACGTGTCGGCGTCGTGGCAGTTCGTGGTCGATCATTTGCAGCGCGACTGGCGGGTAATGGCGCTGGATTGGCGAGGTTTTGGTTTGAGCCAGGGTAATGGCGATTCCTATTGGTTTCCGGACTACCTCGCTGATCTCGATGCGCTGCTTGAGCAGATTTCACCGCACCAGCCGGTAAATTTGGTGGCCCATAGTCTGGGCGGCAATGTGGCCTGCATGTACGCGGGTATCCGTCCGGAGCGCGTGGCGAAGATTGTCAATCTCGAAGGCACTGGCTTGCAGCGTCACCATTCCGATGAGGCGCCTGCGCGCTACGGGAAATGGTTGTCGCAATTGCGCGACGAGGCACCGACATTCCGTGTTTATGCAGATCGTCGCGCCTTTGCGTCGAGGCTACAGGAGGAAAATCCTCGTTTGACCGATGAGCGAGCAGAGTTCCTGGCCTTGCATTTGGGCGAGGAATGCATTGGTGACGACGGGCAGGCGGGCATTCGTCTCGCGGCTGATGCGCCCCATCGCTGGGTCAATCCGACCCTCTATCGCATCGAGGAGGCAATGGCGTGCTGGCGCCGGATTACGGCACCGGTGTTGTGGGTGACCGGGCGCGATTCTTTTTTGTTTCGCAGGTTTTTCGCCATGGATTCAGAGGATTATCGTAGCCGTATTGCGTGTCTGCACGACGTGCGCGAGATGATGGTCGACGAGTGCGGCCACAATCTCCATCATGATCAACCGGGTGAAGTGGCGCGTTTGATTGAGGAGTTTCTACCGTGAGCGCGGCATCTATCGTGCTAAATGCCGATCTACATTGTCATTCCACCGTGTCCGACGGTTTGCTGGCGCCGGCCGAGGTGGTGCGCCGTGCCCACACCAATGGCGTTGATCTGCTAGCGCTGACCGATCATGACGAACTGGGTGGTGTGGCAGAAGCGAGAGCGACGGCCGACGAGCTCGGGCTCCGCTTTGTCGATGGTGTCGAGGTCTCTATTTCCTGGGGTGACGACCAGACTGTGCATATCGTCGCGCTCGGGGTCGATCCGATGAATGCTGAACTTAGCGCCGGTTTGCACCAGATTCGCAGCGGACGCGATTCGCGCGCCGGGCGCATGTCGGTGGAGCTCGATCGAGCTGGAATTCATGGCGCTTATGAGGGGGCACTCAAGTATGCCGGCAATCCGGCACTGATCAGTCGCTCGCATTTCGCGCGATTTATCGTCGAGAAGGGCTACGCCAGGGACGTGAAATCGGTCTTCGATCATTGGCTGGCAAAAGGCAAGCCCGGCTACGTTTCTCACGCTTGGGCAAGCTTGGAGGATGCGCTGCGCTGGATAGTCGGTGCTGGCGGGACGGCGGTGATCGCTCATCCGGGGCGTTACCGCCTATCCAAGGCTGAGCGCCTGGAGCTGTTCGGCGCTTTCAAGGATCTGGGTGGACGTGGGATTGAGGTACAGTCCGGTTCGCACGGCCCGGACGATGTGCGCGAGTTCGCCACGATTGCGCGGAATTTCGGCTTTCTGGCATCGCGCGCCTCGGATTTTCATGGACCTGGCGAAAGCTGGATCGATCTCGGCAAAATGCCGCAATTACCGGATGATCTGACTCCCGTCTGGAGTGTTCTTATTTAGCTATGGCGCAGTTTTTCACTATTTTTCCCGAACATCCGCAACCGCGTCTGATCAAGCAGGCGGCGGAAATCCTGCGTAGCGGTGGGCTGGCGGCCGTGCCGACCGATTCGGCGTATTCGCTGGTTGGTGTGACCGGCCACGCGCCACTGCTGGATCGGATTCGGCGCATTCGTGGCGTCGACGATAGGCATCATTTCACCTTGATGTGCCGTGATTTGTCGGAAATCGCCACCTACGCCCGGGTCGATAACGCCCAGTACCGCATGCTGAAGGCAACGACGCCCGGCAGCTACACCTTCATTCTCGAAGGCACCAAGGAACTGCCGCGACGTCTGCTGCACCCCAAGCGCAAGTCGATCGGTTTGCGCATTCCCGATCACGAACTGATCTTGGCCTTGTTGCAGGAATTGGACGAACCGCTGCTGACATCGACCTTGATCATGCCCAACGAGACGGAACCACTTTGTGATGCCGAGACGATTCGTGAGCGGCTGGAAAAACTGGTGGACTTGGTGATCGATGCCGGCCCATGCGGCGGGGAAATGACGACGATAGTGAATCTGACCAGTGGCCAGCCCGAACTGATCCGTGCCGGCAAGGGTGATCTGGCGCCGCTAGGCTTGTAGGCGTTCCTCTCGCCAGCCCTGTAGAATCCGCGACCCCATGAATGTAATCCAGACGCTGGCGATTTCCGCCTTACCCGTGATTTTCGCCATTACGCTGCATGAGGCCGCGCATGGCTATGCCGCACGCCATTTTGGCGACCCGACGGCGTATCAACTGGGGCGCATCAGCATCAATCCGATCCGGCACATCGATCTGGTCGGCACCATTCTTGTGCCGGCGCTGATTCTGCTGGTATCGGCTGGTGGCTTGCTGTTTGGCTGGGCCAAGCCGGTGCCGGTGAATTTTGGTCAGTTGCGGCGACCTAAACAGGACATGCTCTGGGTGGCGGCGGCTGGTCCGGCCGCCAACTTCGTGATGGCACTGGGCTGGGCGCTGATGCTGAAACTGGCGATTTCGATGCCGGATTTTGTCTATGCCGTCGCGTTGAAAGAAATGGCGCGCGTGGGCATTAGCATCAACGGTGTGTTGATGCTGCTCAACCTGTTGCCGATTCCGCCGCTGGATGGCGGCCGGATCGCGGTCAGTTTGTTGCCGCCGCGTGCTGCCTGGAAATTCGCCCAGGTGGAGCGTTACGGCCTGTTCATTCTGTTGGGCCTGATGTTTCTCGGCGTCCTCGACAGCGTGCTCTACCCGCTGTTACGGGTGTTTAATTCATTGATTCGCATCATTTTTGGTTTTTGACATGTACGCAGAAAAAGTTCTTTCCGGCATGCGCCCGACCGGGCGTCTCCACCTCGGCCATTACCATGGCGTGCTCGCCAACTGGATCAAGTTGCAGCACGAATATCCGTGCCTGTTCTTTGTCGCCGACTGGCATGCGCTGACGACCTCCTACGACGAGCCGGGCACCATTGTCGATAATACGCGCGACATGGTCATCGACTGGTTGGCAGCGGGTGTCGATCCGGCACAGGCGACAATTTTCATCCAGTCCAAAGTGCCGGAACACGCCGAACTCCATCTGCTGCTGTCGATGATGACGCCGCTGGGCTGGCTGGAGCGCGTGCCGACCTACAAGGATCAACAGGAAAAGCTGACGCACAAGGATTTGACGACCTACGGCTTCCTCGGCTATCCGCTACTGCAGGCGGCCGACATCCTGATCTATCGCGCCAACCGCGTGCCGGTGGGCGAGGACCAGGTGCCGCATATCGAATTCACCCGCGAAATCGCCCGCCGTTTCAATCACCTTTATGGTCAGGAGCCTGGCTTTGAAGACAAGGCGCGCGAGGCGGTGAAAAAGCTGGGCAGCAAGCGCGCCAAACTCTACGATGAATTGCGTACCCGTTATCAGGAAAAGGGTGAGGACGAGGCGCTGGAACAGGCGCATGCGTTGCTCGACGAGGCGCAAAGCCTGTCGCACGGCGACCGTGAACGTCTGTTTGGCTGGCTTGAAGGCGCGCGCAAGATGATTCTGGTCGAGCCGGATTCCATGCTCACGCCGGCTTCGCGCATGCCGGGGCTGGACGGCCAGAAGATGTCGAAATCGTATGGCAATACGATTGCCTTGCGCGAGGACGCAGACGTCATCACCAAGAAGATTCGCACCATGCAGACCGATCCGGCGCGTGTGCGCCGCACCGATCCGGGCGAGCCGGAGAAGTGTCCGGTGTGGCAGTTCCACCAGATCTACTCCAACGATGAGGTGAAAACCTGGGTGCAGCAAGGCTGCCGCAGCGCGGGCATCGGTTGTATCGAGTGCAAGCAGCCGGTGATCGATGGCGTACTCAAGGAACAGGAGCCGATGCGTGAGCGGGCCAAGATGTACGAGGAAGATCCGCAACTGGTGAAGAACATCATTGCCGATGGCTGCGAAAAGGCGCGCAAGCTGGCGCAAGACACCATGCGTGACGTGCGTGAAGCGATCGGGCTGGATTATTCGTGAGTGATGTTGTCGCTTCGGTCCCGGATGCCGCCGTCTCGCCAGCACCGACTTTTTCAAGCGTTCAGAGCGTTCCCGATCTCGCCGTCGTCTTTGCCGAGCCGCATCGGCCAAAGATCTATGGCGAGATCCTCGCCGAAATGCCGCGCGACCTCTATATTCCGCCGGACGCGCTGGAAGTCATTCTTGACTCGTTTGAAGGCCCGCTCGATCTCCTCCTATATCTGATCCGCAAGGCCAATATCAGCGTTCTGGATATTCCGATGGCGCCATTGACGGCGCAGTATCTGGTCTACGTCGAGGCCATGCGTTCGCATAACCTTGAGCTGGCAGCCGAATACTTGCTGATGGCGGCCATGCTGATCGAAATAAAGTCGCGCATGCTGTTACCGCGTCCGCCGAAAGTGGAGGATGGCGAAGCCGACGATCCACGTGCCGAACTGGTGCGCCGTCTGATCGAATATGAACGCATGAAAGCGGCCGCCGCCAAGCTCGATGAATTGCCGCATGCCGGGCGTGATTTCCAATGGATTACGGTCTGGATCGCCGACAAGGTGGTGGAACGGCAACCTGATGTCAGTCTGCATGATCTCCAAGTCGCGTGGCTCACCTTGATGAAGCAGGCGCGTGTGCGCCAGCATCATAAAGTGGGTCGCCAGGAGCTGTCGGTGCGCGAACATATGTCGATCATCCTGCGCAAATTGCAGGGGCGCGGTTATGTGGTGTTTGAACAGATTTTCGATGTGACGCTGGGTGCTGCCGGGCTTGTGGTGAGTTTTCTCGCCATGCTCGAACTGGCCCGCGAAGCCCTGATCGAGATTACCCAGAACGAGGCCCTGGCGCCCATCTATGTAAAATTGCCCGATGCTGCAGCTGTATAAACCCGATGATTACAAGCGTGTTCTGGAAACCGCGCTGCTCGTGGCAAGCGAGCCATTGCAGCTTTCCGAACTAAAAAAGCTGTTCATTGAAGAGTTTGACGACGACACGTGGCGCACCTTGCTCGACGATCTGCGGCGCGACTGGAGCCAGCGCGGCATCGAGTTGATTCAACTGGCATCGGGTTGGCGATTTCAGACCCGACCCGAGTACCAGGGCTATCTGGATCGCCTGAAAAACGAACGGCCGCCGAAATATTCGCGTGCGGTGATGGAAACCTTGGCCATCATTGCTTACCGGCAGCCAGTAACGCGCGGCGACATCGAAGATATTCGTAGCGTTGCGGTATCGCCTAACATTCTGAAAACACTGGAGGGCCGCGGCTGGATTGATGCCGTTGGTCACCGTGATGCACCGGGTCGTCCGGCACTGTATGCTACGACCCGCAAGTTTCTCGACGATCTCGGCCTGCGTAGTCTTACCGAGCTTCCGCCACTAACCGAAATTGAAAGGGTGATGGATCTTGAGCAAGCCGTACTCCCCGAAGCCGAGCCGTTCGGCACAGACTCCCTCAACCTCGCCGATGCGGCGGGGACGACCAACAACGCAGAGCGCGACGCGCGCGGGAGCCGAACCGTCATCGACGGGTCCGAAACCTTCGCGCTCGTTGCGCAAGATATTTTCGCCGACCCAAGCCGCAGCGACGGAACCGACAGCGGATCGGGCGATCAAGAACGCCGCGCGCAAGTCGACACCCTTTCGGGCACCGCAAGCTAAGACTGCGCCAGGCGAGGCCCGGGTTGCTGCACCCCGCAGCGGTCTGCCGGCTGGCGGGCGTGGTCGTGGCCGCACCGGGGCTCCCGTGTTTGCCGATCCGCCCAAGTTGCAAAAGGCTCTGGCTGATGCCGGTCATGGTTCGCGGCGCGAAATTGAGGACTGGATCGCCGCTGGGCGCGTCAATGTCAATGGCGAACCCGCGCATATTGGCCAGCGTGTGGGGCCGGATGACAAGGTTCGCCTCAATGGCAAACTAGTGCAACTCAAATTTTCATCGCGTTTGCCCCGTGTTTTGATGTATCACAAGCCCGAAGGCGAGATCGTTTCGCGCGATGATCCGGACGGACGGCCGAGCGTGTTTGGCAAACTGCCGCGATTGCGCAGCGGGCGCTGGATCGCCATTGGTCGGCTGGATTTCAACTCCTGTGGTTTGTTGCTGTTCACCAACGACGGCGGGCTGGCGAACCGGATGATGCATCCGCGCTACGAAATCGAGCGCGAGTACGCCGTGCGCGTGCTCGGTGTGGCGACCCCGGAAATGATCGATCAATTGCGCAATGGGGTTCAGCTTGAGGACGGCCCGGCACATTTCACGCGCTTGCTGGAATCGGGCGGGGAGGGAGCCAATCATTGGTATCGCGTGGCTCTGTCCGAAGGCCGTAACCGCGAAGTCCGGCGCATGTTTGAGGCGGTCGGCTTGACCGTCAGTCGTCTGATGCGGGTCCGCTACGGTCCCGTTGACCTGCCACCACGACTTAAGCGGGGTCAAACCCTTGATCTGACGCCCGATCAGGTACAACTGCTGGTGAAGCTGTTGCCGCCCGATAAGCGGCAATATGGATCGTCAGTCACCTCACATGACGGGGGTGATAGCGACTACGACGAGTCGCTCGACTTTGGCGATGCATCTGATTTTGCAGAGGAATGATGCTTCTGCTATAATTCTATCGTTTTGGTTGGCGCCGTTCTCGAAAGAGAGAAAGAATGGGCTTTAGGGGCCCATTTTTTATTGGTGGCGCGGATTTGCATAGGGTGTCGGGATTTGGCGCAACTGGTTGAATTGATTGAAAAGACGGTAATTGGTCTGGGTTACGAACTAGTCGATTTCGAGATTAGTCCGCGTGCCCGGCTGCTGCGCGTCTTCATTGATAGGCCTGAAGGTAGCGCCGGTGGCATTGGCGTCGACGACTGTTCTACGGTCAGTCATCAGTTGACTCATGTGTTCACCGTCGAAAACGTCGATTACGACCGACTCGAAGTCTCATCACCCGGACTAGATCGTCCGCTGACTCGTCCTGCTGATTACCAGCGCTTTGCCGGTCAGGAGGTGCAGCTCAAGCTACGCATTCCGCTCGGCAATCAGCGCAATTTTAGCGGTGTCCTTGAGGGGCTGCGTGAGGATGGTGGTGCGTCGCTGGTTTGTCTGCGCGTTGATGGTGCAACTCAAGAGTTTGCTCTCGATAACGTGGATCGAGCGCGTCTCGTTCCGAAGTTTTAATCGCTTTTGATAGCGGATTGTTGGAGATACAAGAATGAGCCGTGAATTGCTGCTGCTGGTCGATGCCTTGGCCCGTGAGAAGAATGTGCAGAAGGACATCGTGTTCGTCGCCCTGGAAATGGCGCTGGCCTCGGCCACCAAGAAGCGGATCAACGAAGAAGCGGATGTGCGGGTCGAAATCGATCGTAACACCGGTGTTTATGAGTCTTTTCGGCGTTGGTTGGTGGTGGCTGATGAGGACGTTGAATTTCCCGAGCAGCAGATCGGTATCAGCGATGCGAAAGCGAAGCTCGACGAAGTCGATCTGGACGACTACGTCGAAGAAGGTCTTGAGCCGATCGATTTTGGTCGTATCGGCGCACAGGCGGCGAAGCAAGTCATCCTGCAGCGTATTCGTGACGCCGAGCGCGAACAGGTGCTGAATGACTTCCTTGAGCGCAAGGAGCACCTGGTTTCCGGAACCGTGAAACGCATGGAGCGAGGTAGTGCGATTATTGAAGCGGGTCGGATTGAGGCGCTGTTGCCCCGCGATCAGATGATCCCGAAAGAAAATCTGCGACCTGGAGACCGTGTTCGTGCCTGGTTGATGAAGGTAGATCGTCAGGCGCGCGGCCCGCAACTGGTTCTGTCGCGCACGGCTCCTGGCTTCATCATGAAGCTGTTCGAGCTCGAAGTTCCCGAAATTGAAGATGGTCTGCTGGAAATCAAGGCTGCCGCGCGTGATGCCGGAATGCGGGCAAAGATCGCGGTTAAGTCCAATGATCCGCGTGTCGATCCGATCGGCACCTGCGTTGGCATGCGGGGGTCACGTGTCACCGCCGTGACCAACGAATTGGCGGGTGAGCGCGTCGACATCATTCATTGGTCGGCCGATCCTGCCCAGTTCGTGATCGGCGCTTTGGCGCCGGCAGAAGTGCAAAGCATTGTGGTTGACGAAGAAAAGCACGCCATGGATGTCGTGGTTGATGAGGACAATCTGGCGATTGCGATCGGTCGTGGCGGACAAAATGTCCGTCTGGCATCCGAACTCACGGGTTGGACCATCAATCTGATGACGGTGGAAGAGTCTGTGCAGCGTTCCGAAACCGAGCGTGCGGCGATTCGTAGCTTGTTCGTCGCCAAGCTTGATGTCGATGAGGAAGTGGCCGACATTTTGATCGAGGAGGGTTTTTCGACGCTAGAGGAAGTGGCTTACGTTCCGCTGGCCGAGATGCTCGAGATCCATTCCTTCGATGAAGCGACCGTGAACGAGTTGCGCGAGCGGGCCCGTAATGTCTTGCTCACCGAGGCTATCGTCGATGAAGAGCACCTCGACAAGGTGGCTGACGACATGCTGGCGCTGGATGGCATGGATAGCGTACTCGCCGCAAAACTTGCGAAGAACGGCATCGCGGATCGTGATGCTCTGGCGGATCTGGCCGTCGATGAATTGGTGGAGCTTACCGGGATGGACGAAGAAGCCGCCAAGAACCTGATTACCGTCGCGCGCGCTCATTGGTTCGCCGAGGAAAAGTAAGGAGTTCGGCATGGATCATATGACTGTTTCCCAATTCGCGGCTGAGCTGAAAATGCCAGCACCCGCTTTGCTTGAACAACTCGCCAAGGCGGGTGTCCAGAAAGCGGCTGCTGGTGATTCCGTTTCCGAGCAGGACAAGACGCAACTGCTGGACTACCTGAGAAAGTCGCATGGTGAAACCGGCCCCAAGGGCAAGATCACGCTGACGCGTAAGCAAACCAGCGAGATCAAGGCCACCGACTCCACAGGCAAGGCCCGTACCGTGCAGGTGGAGGTGCGCAAAAAGCGCGTCTTTATGAAGCGCGATCCCAGCGAATTGGCGGCCGAATCAGCGGCGGAATCGGCGGCCGACGCCACGGCCGAAGTGGCAGCGGCGGCTAAGGAGCCAGCGATTGTTGAGCCAGTGGTTCTGCTGGAACCCGTTTCTGCACCTGTTGCCGCGCCAGTCATAGAGCCCGTCATCATGCCGGAACCAGAGCCCGTTCAGGCGGTGGTGCCGGAGCCCGTTGTGGTTGTGGCTGTCGAACCGGAACCCATTCCAGAGCCCGTCGTCGAATCAGTATCGGTTCCAGTCCTGGCCGAGCCGGTGCCGGTGGAGGTCGTCACGGAGCCCGTCGTCCGCAAACGCCCGGCGGTACAGGTGGTCCGTTCTGTCATTGATCCCAAGCAAATGGCGATTCGTGAAGCGGAGGCCAAACGGCAGACAAAGCTTGCTGATATCCAGGCCGCCGAACTCAAGGAAAAGCAGGAACGTGAACAACGCGTTCGCGCCGAAGCCGAGGCCAAGATTGTCAAACAGCAAGCCGATATTTTGGCTGCTGAAGAGAAAAAGGCCAAGGAACAGGCGGCCGCCGGCGTGACCGGAACCATACACAAGCCGGCCGGCAAGGTGGAGGACGCAAAAGGGAAGACCGCCAAGAAGGATGCCTGGAAGGAAGAAGCAGCGAAGAAGCGTGCCATCAAAACCCGTGGCGACACCGGAACCGCCGGTTGGCGTGGCGCCAAGGGCAGCGGACGACATGGGCGCCAAAGCCATGGTGAAGCACAAGTGGCACAGGCGCCTGTTGAGGCTATCGTGCATGATGTGCACGTTCCTGAAACGATTTCGGTTGCCGACCTCGCACACAAGATGGCTGTCAAGGCCACCGAAGTGATCAAGACCATGATGAAAATGGGGTCCATGGTCACTATCAATCAGGTGATTGACCAGGAAACCGCCATGATCGTGGTCGAGGAAATGGGACACAACCCATTTGCCGCCAAGCTGGATGATCCCGATGCGTTCCTGGCCGATCAGCCCGATGATCGCGACGTGGAGATTCTGCCGCGCGCTCCTGTGGTGACGGTGATGGGTCACGTTGACCACGGCAAAACGTCCTTGCTAGATCGTATTCGTAAGGCCCGTGTTGCTCACGGTGAGGCGGGTGGTATCACGCAACATATCGGTGCCTACCATGTCCAGACTCCACGGGGGATGATCACCTTCCTTGATACTCCGGGTCATGAAGCCTTTACCGCAATGCGTGCGCGTGGCGCCAAGGCTACGGATATCGTGATTTTGGTCGTCGCCGCCGATGATGGCGTGATGCCGCAAACCAAAGAAGCGATCAGTCATGCCAAATCAGCCGGAGTCCCTCTGGTTGTCGCAGTCAATAAGATCGACAAACCGGATGCGAATCCGGATCGCGTGAAGCAGGAATTAGTCGCTGAAGGCGTAATCCCTGAGGAATATGGCGGTGACTCGCCCTTCGTTCTGGTTTCGGCCAAGCAGGGGCTCGGCATCGACGAACTGCTGGAGCAAGTCCTGTTGCAGGCGGAAGTGCTCGAGCTCAAGGCGCCGGTTGAAGCATTGGCCAAGGGTTTGGTAATCGAGGCTCGTCTTGACAAGGGCAAAGGCCCGGTCGCGACCGTGCTGGTTCAGTCCGGTACGCTCAAGCGCGGTGATGCTCTGTTGGTTGGCGCGGTATTTGGTCGCGTCCGTGCCATGCTGGATGAAAACGGCAAAACCATTGATGCTGCGGGACCATCGATCCCGGTCGAAATTCAGGGCTTGACCGACGTTCCTGCGGCAGGTGATGAAGCGATGGTGCTCGCTGACGAAAAGAAGGCGCGCGAAATCGCATTGTTCCGTCAGGGCAAGTTCCGCGACGTCAAGCTTGCCAAGCAGCAGGCCGCCAAGCTCGAAAATATCTTCGAACAGATGGGCGAAGGCGAAGTCAAGACGCTGGCCCTCATCATCAAGGCGGACGTGCAGGGTTCGCAGGAGGCCCTGGTACAGTCGCTGGTCAAGTTGTCCACCGACGAGGTCAAGGTGCAAGTGGTTCATGCCGCAGTGGGCGGAATCACCGAGTCCGACGTCAATCTGGCGCAAGCGTCGAAGGCCGTCATCATCGGCTTCAATACACGGGCGGATGCCTTGGCGCGTAAGGCCGCCGAGAACTTCGGTGTCGATATCCGTTACTACAACATCATTTATGAAGTAGTGGACGTGGTCAAGGCGGCGATGTCCGGCATGCTTTCTCCGGAGAAGAAAGAAACCGTCATCGGTCATGTCGAGATTCGTCAGGTTTTCCGTATCACCAAGGTCGGCTCGGTGGCCGGTTGTATGGTTCTTGCCGGTGTCGTCCGGCGAAATTCGTCGGTGCGGGTGCTGCGCAACAACGTGGTCGTCCATACCGGCGAACTGGAATCGCTCAAGCGCTTCAAGGACGACGCACGGGAAGTCAAGGAAGGCTACGAGTGCGGTCTCAACTTGAAGAACTTTAATGACATCATGGAAGGCGATCAGCTCGAAGTCTTCGAGATTCAGGAAATTGCCCGCACGTTGTAAAGCGGCGGTTATTCAGAAAGTCGGTGATGGCGACACGGCACCACGCCCATGGTTTTTCCCGCTCCGATCGCATCGCCGAGCAGGTTAGGCGTGAGTTGACGGATCTGCTGCGCAACGAGGTGAAAGATCCTCGTCTGGCGCCGCATCTCAGTCTATTGACGGTGACCGAGGTCGAGGTCAGCACCGACTATTCGCATGCCAAGGTGTTTTACACCACGTTGGCGGATCATTCTGCAAATGTCGAGTTGGGCAAGGGCCTGGATCGTTTGGCCGGCTTTTTGCGCCGGGAACTCGGCAAGCGCATCCGCCTTCATCACACGCCACAACTGCATTTCGTGTTTGACAGCTCGGTTGAGCGGGGCACTCGGCTTTCCCATTTGATCGATGCTGCAGTCGCATCCGACCATCAGTTTGACGGCGAATGACCGGTTCTACGGCGGGTAAGCCGGCGCCGCGAATTAAGCGCGTCTGGCAGCGAGTCGATGCGGTCTTGTTGCTCGACAAACCCTTAGGTATGTCCTCAAATCATGCGTTGCAGGCGACTCGTCGCCTGTTCAATGCCGAGAAGGGCGGGCATACCGGTACCCTCGATCCCCTGGCGACCGGACTACTGCCTCTCTGTTTTGGCGAGGCGACAAAGTTTGCCGGTGAGCTCCTGAACGCCGACAAGCGTTATCACGCCCGTGTCCATCTAGGTATCACGACCGACACCGAAGATGCCGAAGGCGCAGTCCTAGCGGAATCCTCGGTTGATGTGACTTTGGCCGACATCGAAGCGATACTTGCCGAATTTCGCGGCGAAATCAGCCAGTTGCCGCCGATGTACTCAGCCTTGAAGCGTGATGGGAAACCGCTATATGCCTACGCGCGGGCTGGCATTGAGCTTGCACGCGAGCCACGTCAAGTCACCATTTACGAACTGAAACTGGTGAGCTGCGAGCTACCGTTTGTCGAGATTGATGTTCTCTGCAGCAAGGGCACCTATATTCGTACGCTGGCCGCTGATATTGGCGCCCGCCTCGGTTGCGGAGCGCATCTGGCTGCATTACGTCGAACCGGCATCGGGCGTCTTGATCTTAGTCAGGCGATTCCACTGGCGGTGCTGGAGGCGGAGAGCGAGGCAATGCGCAACGAGCATCTGATGCCCGTGGATGCGCTGCTTTCTAACGTACCAATGGCCCGTTTGGATGCCGAACAAACCCGCCGGATTGGGCATGGGCAAGCGATACCGTGGGCTGGGGATATCGGGTCGCGGCTCCGATTGATTTCGGATACTGGGGTGTTTCTAGGCGTCGGAAATGTCTCAATGGAACACATGATTCACCCGGAACGGCTGATCGCAAACGGCTAAACAAGGCAATTCGCCATAATTTTGCACCTTCTCTATTGAATATGAGGGCCTTGACGCACTATAATCGCGAGCTCTCCAATGGGACAAGCACAGGAACTCCAAGGAATCCATAACGATGTCAATGAATACCTCCGACAAGGCGAAGATCGTCGCCGACTATCAGCGCGCCCAAGGCGACACAGGCTCCCCCGAAGTTCAGGTGGCTCTTCTTACTGGCCGCATCAACGACCTGACCGGGCATTTCAAGGCCCATACCAAGGATCACCACTCACGCCGTGGTTTGCTCATGATGGTGAGCCAGCGTCGTAAATTGCTTGACTATCTGAAACGCAAGAACCTCGACAGCTATCGTTCGTTGATCGAACGTCTTGGTCTGCGCAAGTAAATTCTTGCAAGAGACTGCTGTGCCTTGGTCGCCTTTGTCTTTGGTGACGTCTTGGCAACATCGTAGCAATCGATGTTCGCAGTAATTCCAAACTCTCGCTCAAACTGATCAAGCCGGCGCAGCCAAAAAAGGCTGTGCCGGCTTTAATGTTTTCTGAAAGGATAAATCGTGTTCAATGTAACCAAGAAATCGTTTGCCTATGGTGCCCACACAGTCACCATGGAGACCGGCGAAATTTCCCGCCAAGCGGGTGGCGCCGTGCTTGTGAATATGGATGACACCGTCGTTCTCGCCGCTGTGGTGGGTGCTTCGTTTGCCAAGTCCGGCCAGGATTTCTTTCCTCTGACCGTTGATTACATGGAAAAAACCTATGCTGCCGGACGAATTCCGGGTGGTTTTTTCAAGCGCGAAGGTCGTCCGTCAGAAAAAGAAATTCTCACCTCTCGACTGATCGATCGTCCGATTCGTCCGCTCTTCCCGGAAGGCTTCTACAACGAAGTGCAGGTGGTTTGCACGGTGATTTCCTGTAACCCGGAAGTCGATCCGGATATTCCTGCGATGCTCGGCGCCTCGGCCGCGCTGGCGATCTCCGGAATTCCGTTCTCTGGCCCGATTGGCGCCGCGCGCGTCGGCTATATCGATGGCCAGTACGTGTTGTGCCCGACCAAGACGCAATTGCAGAACACCCAGCTGGATCTGATTGTTGCCGGTACCCAGGCTGCCGTGCTGATGGTCGAATCCGAAGCGCAGCAGCTGTCGGAAGAAGTCATGCTCGGCGCCGTTGTTTTTGGTCACGACCAGATGCAAGTCGCAATCACCGCAATCAATGAAATGGTTGAAGTTGCCGGCAAGCCGGAATGGGATTGGCAACCCGCTGCCAAGGATGAAGCACTGATCGCCAAGGTGGTTGGATTGGCTGAAGCCGAACTGCGTGAAGCCTATCGCATCACCAGCAAGCAAGCGCGTACCCAAAAAACACGCGAGATCGTCAAGAAAACCATTGCTGCGGTGACTGAAGGCGTCGACAACGCACCGGACGCCAATACCATTGGCAACATCATTTTTGATATCGAAGCCCGTATCGTGCGCACCCAGATTCTGAATGGCGAGCCGCGCATCGATGGCCGCGATACCCGCACCGTACGCCCGATCGTGATTCGCAACAGCGTGTTGCCGCGTACCCACGGTTCGGCCCTGTTTACGCGTGGTGAGACGCAGGCACTGGTCGTTGCCACGCTCGGCACTGGCCGTGACGAGCAGATCATCGACGCCCTGCAAGGCGAGTACCGCGATCGCTTCATGCTCCACTACAACATGCCTCCCTATGCCACCGGCGAATGCGGTCGAGTCGGCACGCCGAAGCGGCGCGAGATTGGCCATGGTCGTCTGGCAAAGCGGGCGCTGCTTGCCGTACTGCCGGCGCCAGAGGATTTTGGCTACTCGATGCGCGTCGTTTCGGAAATCACCGAATCGAATGGTTCTTCGTCGATGGCGTCGGTCTGCGGTGGTTCGCTGGCCTTGATGGATGCAGGCGTGCCCTTGAAAGCACACGTCGCCGGTATCGCCATGGGCTTGATCAAGGACGGCAATCGCTTTGCCGTATTGACCGACATTCTGGGCGACGAAGATCATCTCGGCGACATGGACTTCAAGGTGGCTGGTAGCGAGAACGGTATTACCGCGCTGCAGATGGACATCAAGATTCAGGGCATCACCAAAGAAATCATGCAGGTTGCGCTGGCCCAGGCCCGTGAAGCTCGTTTGCATATCCTCGGCCAGATGCAGGCCTCGATGTCGGGTGCCCGCGATGAGGTTTCGACCTACGCACCGCGCATGATCCACATGAAGATCAATCCCGAGAAGATTCGTGACGTGATCGGCAAGGGTGGTGCGGTGATCCGTGCCCTGACCGAAGAAACCGGTTGCGTGATCGACATCGAAGATGACGGTTCAATCACCATTTCGTCGGTCAATGCCGATGCCGCACAAGTCGCCAAGAAGCGCATCGAAGACATCACGGCCGAGGTTGAAGTGGGTCGCGTCTACGAGGGTACCGTGTTGCGTCTGCTCGACTTTGGTGCGATTGTCAGCTTGCTGCCGGGCAAGGATGGTTTGTTGCACATCTCGCAGATCGCCAACGAGCGCGTGAATGCGGTTTCTGACCATCTGAAAGAAGGCCAGGTCGTCAAGGTCAAGGTTATCGAGACCGACGATAAGGGTCGTGTGCGCTTGTCGATGAAAGCCGTTGCCGCCGAAGCCTGATTCGGCTCACTTGGCCGGGTGAAATTACTCGCCCGGCCGGTAACAAAAAAGGACGCCATGGCGTCCTTTTTTGTTACCCCAAAACTTGGGGATAAAGCTTTTGCGCTACTTTCCGATTTGCTTTTCGCGGTGTTCCTCAAGCGTTTTGCAATCGATGCAGAGCGTTGCCGTCGGACGCGCTTCCATCCGCTTGAGCCCGATCTCGACACCGCACGAGTTGCAGTAGCCGTATTCGCCGCTGTCGATCCGGTCAATTGATTCATCAACCTTCTTGATCAATTTTCGCTCGCGATCGCGGTTGCGTAGTTCCAGAGCGATATCCGACTCTTGACTGGCGCGGTCGTTCGGATCGGCAAACACCGTTGCTTCGTCCTGCAGAGTGTGCACGGTGCGGTCGATATCCTCGCGTAACTCCTCCTTGAGCGACATAAGGATGGCACGAAAGTGCGCGTTCTGCTTCGCACTCATGTACTCCTCACCCTTCTTCGGTACATAGGGCGGGAACTGTTTCTTGTGTAGCAGATCTTCAGCCATTTCTGCAGTTCTCTTGTTTGACGAAGGGGGCTTTATAGCGGAAAGCGCCAAGGCGCGCAAGTCGCTAAAACTCTCACCAGCGTCATTTATGGCGCCAAAGCAGATGGCGCACGAATCGCCTCAACGCTTGACGAAGTCGATCATCACTCCCGACGGTTCGCGTTGGATATAGTTGATTTCTACGCCGTCACCGTAACGTGCCTGCATCTGTTGCAACAAGGGTAGGGGATCGTGATCATTCACGAAGCGCATTGTCTCGCCGGCATGCAAGGAATCGAGTGCGCCAAAGATCGCCGCATGACGGAAGCGTTTGGCGACACCGCGCGCATCAAAGGGGTAGATTGCGTCAGGCGTGGTGTGGTTATGAACGTGCATTGTGGTCATGGTAATTTCCGTAGGGGGATAAGAATGATGAGACCGCCGCACCTTAGCCTCCCTGCCGGGTCTCGACATTGATGGGGATCAGGAATTTCTCACCCGGCACCCGGATTGCGAGTCGTCACATGGCGCGGTCGCTGGATTACCTTAATATCCGTTCTCAGGATTCTCAGGGAGGAATCACAATGCAGCGTCGTTTAATGGCTTGGATGCGAGTTTGCCTGCTCGTCGTGGCGTGGGTGCCTGGTGCCAGTTGGGCCTTTCACGTTGATGGCTTCTGGACCGGCATGAGCCCGCTGCAACTCGCGGCGACTGCCAGCGCTTACGGTTTGGTCGCGCATCCCGGCAAGGACGGCCAGTGGTTTGTCGGCATTGCCGCATCGCCGCCGTTGCCGGCGCGTCTTCTGGGCGAGTTTGGCTTCTGCGGTAGTTATCTGGTGTCCTACACGCGCAACATTCATTCCGACGCCGACTATGCCAGCACTCTGGCTGCCATCTTTGCCATCTATGGCCCGCCGCGCAAGATGAATTTCAGTGGCGACGTCGCCACCGGTGCGAGCGCCGGCGCCTTTCGTGCCAGCGGCGAGACAGAGTGGCGCTGGGGCGCCGACCGCGTCAGGATGGAATCGTATTTCGATTGGCGCCTGCATTCTGGAGGCTTGCAACGCGAGCAGCCCGCCAGCGTCCGCTACGAAACCAGTAGCCCCTGCACCAATTTCTGAATCACTGCGCTGAAGCGAAACTATCTGCCCTACCGTGGCAATGCGCGTAGCATGGGCTCGCCGAACTTCCGGCGCGATCAACGAGGCAAGCCATGCGTAAGACACTGCTGAATCAAGAGCCGCCACCCCGTGTGGCAGATGACGACCAATGGCTTGATCTGGATCACTTGGCCCAGGTCGACATCAGCTCGGAAGATGCAGCCCACCCGATCGAGGCCGCCTTGCTACCCGGCGGCGGCGGTTGGCGGGCGGGGCAGGGCGGTGAGCAGACTATCCGCCTCCTGTTCGATGCGCCGCAAGCGATTCGCCGCATCCTGCTGTTGATCGAAGAAACCCAGCAGACCCGCACGCAGGAATTCGTCCTGCGCTGGTCGGCCGATGGCGGCCAGACCTACCGTGACATCGTGCGCCAGCAATACAACTTCAGCCCGCCCGACGCCACGCAGCAGCGTGAGAACTACACGGTCGATCTGGGTGGCGTGACGGCCCTGGAACTGCGTATCCGGCCCGACATCAGTGGCGGCGATGCGCGAGCGTCGCTGGCGCGGTGGTGCGTGGCTTAATTTTCATGACTCGTAAAGCCCGGTAGTCATCATCGGGTTTGATTGCCGTCGGGCGTGCCCGGGGTTGCGTGTTCAGTTGCCTTGGCGAGCAGTTCAAGACCGCGCGCTTCCTTGCCGGCGCCTTTCGCGGCGCGCACCAGAAAGCGGGTTTCCGCGTCGAACTCGGCCAGCATCGCCGTGGTCATTTCGTCGATCAAACGATTGAGCGGCGTACCGCGACTCTTGGCTAGCGCCTTGAGCCGCAAGTGTTTCTCGTCGGGTAAGCGAACGGTGAGCGCAGCCATGTCAAATCTCCTTCAAAAAGTCTTCTGGCGATAGTATTTTCAGCTGGGGGAAGCGCAGCTCCATCGTGGTCAAGTCACGCAGATTGCGCGTAACGATAGCGTCTGCACCGTTGGCGACAGCCAATTCGACCAAATGATTGTCGGCCTCATCCGGCAGATTGGGGCGCCAGGTGAAATAGACCCTTCCCCACCGGCAGCGGGCAAGAAATATATCGAGTAACTCATAGCGTTCGTCCTCGTTCAGCCGGCTGTTACGAAACAAATCGCTGCGGCCCAAAACGTCTTCGTACTCATTCAGCAACGCATTACCTACCAACGGCAAGCACTGCCCTTGGATGCACGCACGAATAACGGCCGCCGCCGCTCCGGTGCCGAGGCAGGCGCCTACCAATACATTCGTATCGATCACCACTCTCATAGCGAGATGGTAGCAAAATTGCCACCACTACTCAAGGCGAGGCAAACAGAACGGTGTAAGTTCAATCCGGTTGCTCTTGCGGGCTGATCACGCTGCAAAACCCCGATTCACCGGATTGCGAGTAGTATCCAATTTACATTTCAGACTGAGTTAATTGATTATTCATGTCGCGTCACCAGCTCGCAAAACAAGCTAGCCCCCCCGGATGTCATGGGTGAGCATCGTGAGGTGACTGGCCGGGCTTTCCCCATCGTTGGCATTGGTGCTTCGGCCGGTGGGCTGGAAGCTTTCGAGGCTTTCTTTCACGCTTGCCCGGCCGATACGGGCATGGCTTTCGTGCTGGTGCCGCATCTCGATCCCGGCCACGAAAGTCTGCTCACCGAAATCCTCCAGCGCAGCACCGCCATGCCGGTGGTGGAAGCGCTGGATCAGATCGCCGTCGCGCCCAATCAGGTTTATGTCATCCCGCCCAACCGCGAGATGAGCATCATCAATGGCGTGTTGCAACTGCACCTGCCGGAACAGCCACGCGGTCAGCGTATGCCGATCGATGGCTTCCTGCGCGCGCTGGCCGAAGATCAGGCGGAACGCGCCGTCGGCATCATCCTTTCCGGCACCGCCACCGACGGCACGCTGGGCCTGCGCGCCATCTTCGGCGCCGGCGGCGTGTGCCTGGTGCAAGACCCCGCCAACGCACGCTACGATGGCATGCCGCAGAGCGCCATCGCCGCTGGTTACGCCACCCATATCCTGCCAGTGGAAGAAATGCCGGCCATGTTGCAGCAATTGGCAAAGCGGCCGGCCTACGGCTTGGGCTTCCCGGCCATCCAGCCCGAGCACACCCTCAGCGGCATTAACCAGATCCTGTCGCAACTGCGCAGTGCCACCGGCCACGACTTCTCGCTCTACAAGAAAAGCACCATCGGCCGGCGTATCGAGCGCCGCATGGTGCAGCACGCCATTGACGATCTGGCCGTCTATGCGCGCTTTCTCAAGGAAAACCCCGTCGAAATCCAGGCCCTGTTCAAGGAATTGCTGATCAACGTCACCAATTTCTTCCGTGATCCCGAAGCCTTCATCGCGCTGAAGATGAGCATTTTGCCGCCCTTGCTGGCAGCCAAGCCGGTCGGCAGCGTCTTCCGGGTCTGGGTGGCCGGATGTGCGAGCGGCGAGGAGGCTTATTCGATTGCCATGGTGCTGCAGGAATTGCTCGACGAGGAGTCGATAACCCGGCCACCGTTATGGGACTTCCAGATCTTCGCCACCGACCTCGACGACGACGCCATCGCCACGGCGCGCGTCGGCAGCTACCCGCCCAATATTGCCCAGGACGTGACGCCGGTGCGCTTGCACCAGTTCTTCGTCAAGGACTCGGACGGACGCTTCGGCTACAAGGTGAAAAAGAATATCCGCGAAAAAGTGGTGTTTGCCGTGCACAGCGTGATCAAGGACCCGCCTTTCACCAAGCTCGATCTGCTGAGTTGCCGCAACCTTTTGATCTATCTGGAAAGCGAACAGCAAGAGCGGCTTGTCCCGAGTTTTCACTACGCCCTCAATCCCGACGGAGTGTTGTTTCTGTCCAGTTCGGAAAGCATCGCCAACCATCCGGAGCTGTTTGCCGCGCTCGACCGCAAGTGGAAGTTCTACCGCGCCAAAGCCACGACCCCGCGCAGCGTCAGCGTTATCCGCCACGACTTGAACTGGAATTTTATGCAACCGCCCGAAACCGCCGTCACGGTCGCCGTCGGCCTCCCGAGGACGAGCAACATTGCTGAACTGAGCCAGCGCGCCTTGCTGCAAGCCTTCGCGCCGACCGCAGTCACCACCGACCTCCAGGGCAACATCCTGTATGTGCATGGCGACGCCGGCAACTACCTGCGGCCGCCGCCCGGCCCGATCAATACGCAGGTGGTGGAGATGGCGCTCGATGGCCTGCAACTCGAATTGCGCGCCGCCTTGCTGGCAGCGGCCAAACTGGCGAAGCCGACCATCAACCGGGAAGTGGTGCTGTCCGGTGATGACGGTGGCAGCCGCACGGTGAGCTTCAGCGTGCGGCCACTGCCGGGGCAGGCGAGCGATGGCGAAAATCTGTTGCTGGTGAGTTTTCAGGACGTAGCGGCTCCCACCGCAACCCGGCGTCCACGTGGCAAGGGTGGCAAAGGTGGCGGTGCGGCCGCGACCAGCGCCGAGACGGTGCGCGTCGCCGAGCTGGAACGTGAGGTCGCCTATGCCCGCGAAAACCTGCAAAGCACCATCGAGGCGCAGCAGGCATCGAACGAAGAACTCAAATCCGCCAACGAGGAATTGCAATCCACCAACGAAGAGTTGCAAAGCACCAACGAAGAGCTGGAAACCTCGAAAGAGGAGCTGCAATCGCTGAATGAAGAAGTGCTGACGGTGAACAGCGAACTGAATGCCAAGGTCGAGCAGTTGAGCGGCATCCAGAACGACATGAAAAACCTGATGGACAATATCAATACCGGCACCCTGTTCCTCGACCACCAACTGGCCATCCGCCGCTACACGCGCGAGGCGCTGAAGATTTACCCGCTGATCGTCAGCGATATCGGCCGCCCGCTGGCCGATATTCAGTCGAGTTTCGACAGCCAGAGTCTGTTGGCCGAGTTGCAAGTGGTGCTCGACACGCTGATCCCCAAAGAGCGCGAAGTGCGCACCGCCGACGGCAAGTGGTATCTGGCGCGCATCCAGCCCTACCGCACGCTCGACAACGTGATCGAGGGCGTGGTACTGACCTTTACCGAAGTCACCCACTTCAAGCGCCTCAGTGACGCCGTGCAACGCAACGAGGCCATCCTGGCCACGGCGCAGGAAATTGCCCATCTCGGCAGTTGGGAACTGGAGGTGGACACGGGCCGCGCGCACTGGTCGGACGAGATGTTCAAACTCTTCGGCTACCCGGTGAGCAGTCAGCCGATGGCGCTGGACGATGTGCTGAAGACCCTGAGCGCGGACGACCGGGCGCGGGTGAATGCGGCGATACAGAGCGCTGTCGCCCATCGCACGCCCTACGACATCACCTATCGCATCACCCGACAGGACGGCACGCAGCGCGAGATCCGCTCGCGCGCCCTGTTGATGGCCGACGCCAGCGGGCACATCACGCATCTGGTTGGCACGTCTCTGGATGTGACGCGATGACAAGTTCAGGCAACATCGTGTCCCTGCGCGCCGCAGCCGAGGCGCAACTCATCGCCACACCCGAAGCCGCGCCGGCGCAGCCGGTGGCCGAGTTGTTGCACGAGCTGCAGGTACATCAGATCGAGCTGGAAATGCAAAACGAGGCCTTGCGCCAGACGCAGCAGGCCCTTGAGGAATCGCGCGACCGTTACCTCGATCTCTACGAATTCGCCCCGGTCGGCTATCTCACGCTCTCGATGGAAGGCATCATCGAGGAAATCAACCTTACCGGGGTCAAGCTGCTGGGCCGGGAGCGCAAAGCCTTGTTGCACCACCGCTTCGTGGCATGCATCGCGCCGGCGGATCGGGATGCGTGGCTGCGGCAATTCCTGAGCGTCAAGCAGCATGCTGCGCCCCTCAGCATGGAGCTTGTCCTGCAGCGCGGCGATGGTTCCGTGTTCCATGGACAACTTGACTATGCGCCGCAAAAAGTCGGCGCTGGCGGTACGGCGCTGCGGGTCGCTTTCAGCGACATCAGCGCGCGCCGGCTGGCTGAAGACCAACTGCGCAAGCTCTTTCTGGCAGTCGAGCAAAGTTCCGAAAGTGTCATGATCACCAATCTTGATCCTGTCATCGAGTATGTGAACTCGGCCTTCGAGAACATAACCGGCTACAGTCGCACGGAAGTGATCGGCCAGAACCCAAACCTGTTGCGTTCCGGCAAGACGCCCCCGGAAACTTATGAGGCGTTGTGGGATGCATTGCCCCATGGCCAAGCCTGGAAGGGTGTGTTCGTCAACCGGCGCAAGGATGGCAGCGAATATGCCGAACTCGCCCGTATCACCCCCATTCGCCAGCCGGGTGGCGGCTTTGTCACCCATTACGTCGCAGTGAAAGAAGACCTTACCGAGAGGAAGCGCATCGGTGACGAACTCGATCAACATCGGCACCACCTGCATGAATTGCTTGCCGAACGTACCGCCGATCTACGGGATGCGGAAACCAAGTACCGCACCATTGCCGACTTCACCTATGACTGGGAAATCTGGATCGACGATGCCGGCCACTGGCTGTACTGCTCACCCGCCTGCGAGCGTGTAAGTGGCTATTGCGCCGAGGAATTTACCGCACGGCCCGAGTTGTACCTCGAGATCGTCCACGAAGACGATCGTGCCAACATGCAGGCGCATTTGAATGCGGGTGAGCGTGAAGGCGTACACGATATCGAACATCGAATTCACCACAAGAATGGCGACCTGTGCTGGATCGAGCATCTGTGTCGTCCCGTCCAGGATGCGGCGGGCAACTCGCTTGGCCGCCGCGTATCGAATCGCGATATCACCCAGCGCAAGCATGCTGATGAAGTCTTGCGCCAGGCCCGCGATCAGGCCGACGCCGCTAACCACGCCAAGAGCACCTTCCTGGCTAACATGAGCCACGAACTGCGCACGCCGATGCACGGCATATTGAGCTTTGCCAAGTTTGGTCTGACCAAGACCAATGCCACGCCGGAAAAGATCCGTGACTACTTTAACCAGATCAACCAGAGCGCCGAACGCCTGCTCGGACTACTCAACGATCTGCTCGACCTCTCAAAGCTCGAAGCCGGCAAGGTGGACCTGCAGATCGCCGCGCACGACTTGGTGCAGATCGCCAGTACCGTCATCGGTCAGCTGGACGGACTGGCCACGCAGAAAGACCTCCGTTTGAAGCTCGTCGTCGAGACGGCTGCAATCCGCGTTGAAATGGATGCCAACCGTATCTCGCAAGTCATTCAGAACCTGCTGGGCAACGCGTTGCGCTTCGGGACCGCCGGCACGGAAATCACGGTTCGCCTCGCCGATGCGGAACTGGCGACGGGGCGCCACACTGTGGATGATCAGGGTTTGCCTGCCATCGCCGTGATGGTCGCCGACCGTGGTCCGGGTATCCCCGAAGAGGAACTTGAAACCATTTTCGAGAAATTCATCCAGTCTTCGAAAACCAGGACCGGCGCGGGTGGCACGGGGCTCGGGCTGGCCATTTGTCGCGAAATCGCCACCCTGCACAGGGGAGAAATTAGTGCGCGCAATCGTGAGGGCGGCGGTGCCGAATTCACCTTCCTGCTGCCGTGCCAGCAAGCTACTCCGGGGGGAGCATCATGACTCGCCTGCTTGACGTCGATGATCAAGCGGCGACCCTGTTCGGTCGGCCGTTCCCGCTTGACGAATTGGACAAATTTTTGCTGCGAGATGCAGGAGATGCTTCATGACTACCAACCCGACCAACTCATCGCCCCTGCGCGCCACCGCCGAGGCACAACTCGCCGCCAGGCCAGAGCCCACGCCAGTTCGGCCGGTGGCCGATCTGCTGCACGAACTGCAGGTGCACCAGATCGAACTGGAGATGCAAAACGAGCACCTTCGCCAGACGCAGCAGGCCCTGGAGGAAGCCCGTGATCGTTACCTCGATCTCTACGAATTCGCTCCGGTCGGCTATCTCACGCTCTCGGCAGAAGGCATCATCGAGGCAATCAACCTCACCGGCGCCACGCTGCTGGGCCGGGAGCGCAACGCCTTGCTGCACCATCGCTTCGCGGCTTGCGTCGCGCCCGAGGAGCGGGATGCGTGGCTGCGGCAATTCCTGAGCGTCAAGCAGCACGCCGAACCCCACAGCGTGGAACTGGCGCTGCAGCGCGGCGATGGTTCCGTGTTTCAGGCGCAACTGGATTACGCGCCGCAAAAAGTCGGCGCTGGCGGGACGGCGCTGCGGCTGGCCTTTTCTGATATCTCGGTGCGCAAGGCGACCGAAGATCAGTTGCGCCTGCAAGCAATGGTGCTTGATCAGATTCAGGACCATGTCACGATTACCGACCTCGATGGCGTGACAACTTATGTCAATCAGGCCGAGATGCGCGCGCTCGGGTCAGCGCGCGAATCCATTGTGGGTGAGCATGTTTCCATCTACGGCGATAGTCCGGAAGCTGATGCCCGCCAACATGAAATCGTCGACGCAACCCGGATGCAAGGCGCCTGGCAGGGCCGGGTGGTCAACTTCAGGCCGGATGGCTCCTGCATCGATATTGACTTGCGCACCACGCTGATCCGTAACGAGCACGGCGAGCCGGTCGCCATGGTCGGTATCGGGACGGATATCACGGCTCGACTCAAGGCGGAGAAGGCCCTGGCCAAGAGCGAGGAACGTTATCGCCTGGCCTTCCAGAACAGTCTCGACTCGATCAACATCAACCGCCTGAGCGATGGCATGTATCTCGAGGTGAACCAGGCCTTCCTCGACATCGTGGGCTACTCCGCGCATGAGGTTATGGGACGGACCTCGCTCGAACTCGACATATGGGCTGATCCCGCCGACCGGCAGCACCTGGTTGACGAACTGCGACAGAAGGGCCGCTGTCAAAACTTTGAAGCCCGTTTCAGGAAGAAAAACGGCGCAGTGATATGGGGCCTGATGTCGGCCGTGTTGATGGAACTGGAGGGTGTGCCCTGCATACTCTCCATCGCGCGGGACGTTACCGACATCAAGGCGGCGCGGGAGGTGCTGGAACGCCATCAAGAACAGCTCGAACAGGTCGTGGATCAGCGCACTGCCGATCTACGCGATGCGGAAACCAAGTACCGCACCGTGGCTGACTTCACCTACGATTGGGAAACCTGGGTCGACGACGCCGGCCGCTGGCTATATTGCTCGCCTGCTTGCGAGCGCATCACGGGTTATCGCGCCGAGGAGTTTATGGCGCGGCCCGAGTTGTATCTCGAGATCACCCACGACGACGATCGCGCCAGCCTGCTCGACCATTTGCACGAGGGCGAGCGTAACGGTGCGCGTGATATCGAACACCGCATTCAGCACAAGAACGGCGACGTGCACTGGATCGAGCATCTGTGCCAGAGCGTGCGCGATGCGGCAGGCAACTCGCTCGGCCGCCGCGTCTCCAACCGCGACATCACCGAACGCAAGCGCGCCGATGAAGCACTGCGCGAAGCCCGGGACCAGGCGGATGCCGCCAACCGCGCCAAGAGCACCTTCCTGGCCAACATGAGCCACGAAATCCGCACGCCGATGAACGCGGTGATCGGCTTCACCCACATGCTGCGGCGCCAGATCAGCGAGCCGCAGCACCTCGATAAGCTGAGCAAGATCGGCACCGCCGCCGACCACCTGCTCGGGGTGATCAACGACATCCTCGATATCTCCAAAATCGAGGCCAACAAGCTGGTGCTGGAACAGGTCGGCTTCGAGGTCGAGGCGGTGCTGACGCGCGTGAGTTCGATGGTGATCGAGCAGGTCCAGCAGAAGGGGCTGGAGCTGCTGATCGATATTCCGCCCGATCTGGGTATTGTGAGTGGTGATGCCACGCGGCTCGGGCAGGCACTGCTCAATTATCTGGGTAACGCGGTGAAATTTACCGAGCACGGCACCATTACCTTGCGCGCCCGGGTGATCGAGGCCAACGCTAAGGATTTGCTGTTGCGCTTTGAGGTGCAGGACTCGGGGATCGGCATCGCGGCCGAGCATCTGCCACGCCTGTTCCATGCCTTTGAGCAGGCCGATAGCTCGACCACGCGACGCTTTGGTGGCACCGGGCTAGGGCTGGCCATCTCGCGTCGCATTGCGCTGCTGATGGACGGCGACGCCGGTGTCGAGAGTACGCCGGGAGTGGGCAGTACCTTCTGGCTGACGGCACGTCTGGACCGCGTCAGCAACGAAGCCGGGCACTATCTGATCCCGGCGCTGAAAGGGCGGCGCGCGCTGGTGATCGACGATACCCCGGTTACGCAACTGGTGCAGTCGCAATTGTTGCGCATGATGGGCATGCAAAGCGAGGCCGTGGCCAGCGGCAAGGCGGGGCTGGCGCTGCTGACGGCGGCGGATAAGGCCGGCCAGCCATTCGATCTGGTGCTGGTCGATTTGCTGATGCCGGAGATGGACGGTTTTGAAACCCTGGCTGATTTGCGCTTCCTGTTCCTGCGCCATGCACCGCTGGTCTGGCTGGTGACGGCGTCGGGCGATTCGGCGATCCTGGAGGATGCGCACAAGGTTGGTTTTGACGACGTGCTGCTCAAGCCGCTGACGGCGGTCACGCTGCATGCCACGCTGATGAAACATCTGACGGCAAGATCCGGTTTATGGTCGCTGCGCTTACCTGCCGTCGCTCCGGCGCCAGCGCCAGTTCCGGCACCGGGACTGGAATCTGCCGATGTGGTGCTGCGGCGCGATTTCCCGAATTCCCACCTGTTGCTGGTCGAGGACGATCCGGTCAATCGCGAAGTGGCGTTGATTGTGCTGGGCGAAATTGGCTGGACGGTGGATATTGCCGAGAACGGACGCGAGGCGGTGGAAAAGGCCACCGCCGCTACCTACGATCTGATCCTGATGGACATGCAGATGCCGGTGATGGGTGGCGTGGAGGCGACCACCCTCATCCGCCAATTACCGCAAGGGCAGCAGGTACCGATCCTGGCCATGACGGCGAACGTGTTCGATGAAGACCGCAAAGCCTGCCTCGCTGCAGGCATGAACGACTTCATCATCAAGCCGGTGGTGCCGGAGAAACTCTACGAGGTGCTGCTGGCGTGGCTGGCGAGTACCAAGGCTGTGGCGCCAAAGTAGGCGGGTAATCGCGCGAAGAGTGACCTTCGATAGGCTCAGTGCTTGCGAAAAAGTTCGCCGTCGCCAGAAACCGTCATTCCCGCGTAGGCGGGAATCCAGACACGTCAATCCAATCTGCCTCTCAGACTCTTGATGTGATGAACGAGCTGGATTCCCGCCTACGCGGGAATGACGGGATGCTGGGGGCAGCGGCGATTTCTCACAGGCTAACTGCGACGATATGTCGCAGGGCAGCTCAATCACAAAGTTCTAATATTCGGGCATTACTTAGCCTACTCAGGAGCCCGTCATGGATCGTCGTCAAGCCCTCAAATTCTCTATTCTGGCCAGTGCCGGCCTTGCCGCCGGTGGCGCCCAGGCGCAACAGAGCTGTGCCTCCGACGGCACGCCTGCCCAGTTCGTACCGAAGCGTCCGGCTGATGCCAAGGCCCATGAGGGCGATATCGAGAAATATCCGAAGTGCCCGTATTGCGGCATGGATCGCAAGCAGTTTCACCATTCGCGGATGCTGCTGCAGTACAGCGACGATGTCGCGGACGGCACCTGTTCCCTGCATTGCTCGGCGATTAGCTTATCGCTGAACGTCGATCGCGAGCCAAAAATGATGTGGGTCGGCGATAACGCGGTGGCGGGCGACGTGAAACCCTTGGTTGAAGTGGATAAGGCGAGCTTCCTGATCGGCAGCAAACTGCCCGGCGTAATGACGGCCAACAGCAAAGTGGCCTACGGTAGCGACGAGGCGGCCAAAGCGGCGCAGGCAGCGAATGGCGGCGAACTGGTCAAGTTCGACCAGGCTCTGCTGCTGGCCTATACCGACATGTCGAAGGACGTCAGCCGCATTCGCAAAATGCGTGCCGAGCGGCGTAAGAAAATGATGGAGCAGCCGAAGGCATAATGGGCGGATGAAACGCTTCGTTCTTGTTCTCGGTTTCGGTCTATTGGTCAGCCTCTGGGCGACGTTCGCCGTCGCTCAGTCCGGCGCCAAGCCCCCCAAACCGGGGGCGAAAGACCTCTGTCCGGTGTGCGGCATGCTCGTTTCGAAGTACCCGAACTGGGTTGCAACGATCGTCTACAAAGATGGTCACGCGCATCATTTCGACGGCGCCAAGGATATGTTCAAGTTCTGGCAGGAACCCGCCAAATACGCCGCCGGCCACAAACGCGACGATATCGCGACGATCTGGGTCACCGATTTCTACAATCTGCAAGCCATCGACGCCAAACAGGCCAAGTATGTGATCGGCTCCGATGTCCTCGGCCCGATGGGTCATGAATTCGTGCCCCTGGCCAGCGCCGAAGACGCCACCGATTTCCTCAAGGAACACAAAGGCAAACGCATCGTCGGCTTTGATCAGGTCAGCAAGGACTTGCCGGTCAAGCTCGATGCGGGACAGTATTGAGTGGCGGTAGGCGGTTAGCGCCGCCTACCGCCGTCCCGCCAGCGCCGACTTTTTGCCGGGCACGGCATGGAACTCCGGCTGTTATTCGCCATTGAAGAATCACCAAAACCCCGGCTATGCGTGAGAGTTCGTGAAGGATTTTTACGTCAGCCAATGTCGCCCGTAAGCCCAACCGTCATTCCCGCGTAGGCGGGAATCCAGGTCGTCAATCCGATTGGTTTTGAAGGAAGTCAGTTCAACGAACTGGATTCCCGCCTACGCGGGAATGACAGTTTGGTGGGGCTGGGGTAATTTTTCACAGGCTCACGACTCACAGCGAATGGAAGGGCGGTTTCAAATCCCAAGCGCAACAGACCTTGGTTAGTGAATTGGAACTGGGGGTTGATGAATCTGGGCAAGCATCATTTTGAATACCGCAAAAGGCGTGTTGAAGTCATGGGTAGCGCGAGGCCGGCTATTCAGGCTGTCGGC
>CAMDMZ010000003.1 GCA_945902805.1 Propionivibrio dicarboxylicus
CCAGCACACCCCACAGCAGTAGCTTTCGATTTCACTACCACCACTTACCACCACTACAGCCCCGCAAACACCTACACCTATCGGCTGTTTGATTTTTAAAGATCTCACCCTAAGAACTCCGTCTTCAGGTCCGTCTGCACTCAGCAGAGAAAGGAGATTATATGTGGCTATTTTGGACTTGTAAACCCCTGGCGAGATCTTTTTTCACGAAGCGTAGAATCAAACCATGAACTCTTACTCTCTGTTACGTCCGATCCTGTTTGGACTCGACGCCGAACGTGCCCACGACACGACTCTTGAGATGATCGCTCTGGCTGATGCCTTCGGCTTGCCACTACGTTGCAGGCCAGATCAGCACAACCCGCCGGTGACGGTTATGGGCTTGCAGTTTCCCAATCGCGTCGGCTTGGCCGCAGGCCTTGATAAGAATGGGATTGCCGTTGATGGCTTGGCCCGACTTGGCTTTGGCTTTCTCGAAGTTGGCACCGTAACACCACGGCCACAGCCCGGTAATCCAAAACCGCGTTTGTTCCGACTTATTGATCACAGCGCCATCATCAACCGCATGGGGTTCAACAATGGTGGTATTGATGGCCTGCTTTCAAATCTCGTACAGACGAGCTACAAAGGCGTTCTTGGTATCAATATTGGCAAGAACGCCACAACACCGATTGAACACGCAACTGACGACTATCTGATTTGCCTGAATAAGGCCTATCCACGCGCGAGTTACGTCGCCGTTAACATTTCTTCACCGAACACCAAGAATCTTCGACAGTTACAGGGTGAATCAGAACTTGATGCCCTGCTGGGCGCACTGAAGGCTCGGCAAGGTGAACTTGCCCAGGAACACGGACGATATGTGCCACTAGCACTAAAAATCGCGCCGGATCTCGAGGACGGACAAATCACACAAATTGCCGATGCTTTGCGTCGTCATTGCATTGACGCGGTGATTGCAACCAATACGACACTCAGTCGCGACGGTGTCGAATCTTCGCCGTTGGCGAGCGAGACCGGAGGACTCTCGGGTGCGCCGCTATTCGATAAATCCACGGCAGTCGTCAAGAAGCTAGCAGTTGCGCTTGGCGGTGAGTTGCCAATCATTGCCGCCGGTGGCATCGATTCCGCTGCTAAAGCACAGGCAAAGATTCAAGCAGGTGCCGCTCTGGTACAGATCTACAGCGGTCTGATCTTTCGTGGCCCCAGCCTGATTAAAGAATGCATCAAAGCATTGGCCTAAAGCCCCATTCGTCAGCGGGTTGCCCATAACGCCTAGCAAGACGATAATCTTCCCTGATTAGCGCTTCGCCCAACTCCTACTTATATTGCAGCGGCACTGACGCACCTCACGATGACCAGTTACCTTTTTGTGATTCTTGGCGCTGTACTGGTCAACAACGTTGTCTTTGTCCGCATTCTTGGTCTCTGCCCGTTTATGGGTGTGTCCAAGAAGATCGAAACCGCCTTGGGCATGGGTGCTGCAACGACCTTCGTGCTGACCATGGCCTGCGGTACAGCCTACGTCATCGACCACTGGCTACTGATTCCGAACGGACTTGAGTACCTCCGCACGCTTTCCTTTATCGTCACCATCGCGGCTATTGTCCAACTCACCGAGTTGGTCATCCAGAAAACCAGCCCGCTGTTACATCAGGTATTGGGAATCTACTTACCATTGATTACCACCAACTGCGCGGTACTGGGTGTGCCTCTGCTAAATATCAGCCTGCGCTACAACTTTGTCGAATCCCTGCTGTTTGGGTTCGGTAACGCGATTGGCTTTACCCTCGCATTGATTCTCTTTGCCGGCATTCGCGAGCGCTTGGAAGGTGCTGACGTGCCCGTGCATTTTCGCGGCACTGCCATTGCCATGGTGACGGCTGGCTTGATGAGTCTTGCCTTCATGGGTTTTGCTGGACTGGACAAATACAAGTAATGCTTGAAGCCATCCTGGTCATGGCGCTAGGCGCCGTCATCCTCGGCGCAGCGCTTGGCTATGCCTCGGTCAAGTTCAAGGTCGAAGGTGACCCGCTGGTCGAAAAGATCGACGCCATCCTGCCGCAAACCCAGTGCGGGCAATGCAACTACCCGGGCTGCAAGCCGTATGCCGAAGCAATCGCCAAAGGCGAAGCGGAAATCAATCAATGTCCGCCCGGGGGAGAAGAAGGCATTCGCAAACTGGCCGACCTGCTTGGCCGTGAAGTCAAGTCACTGTCCGCCGAACACGGGCTGGAAAAGCCAAAATCCGTTGCCCTGATCAACGAACAGACCTGTATTGGCTGCACCTTGTGCATCCAGGCCTGCCCGGTGGACGCAATCATTGGCGCGGCAAAGCAAATGCATGTGATTGTCGCCAGTCAATGCACTGGCTGCGAACTGTGCTTGCCACCTTGCCCTGTCGACTGTATCGCCATGGTGCCTATCGCCGAGACCGTCGAATCCTGGAAATGGAAGTATCCCGTGTTCCCGCTGCACACTGAAAAGAAGGCGGCCTAAATCTAAATCATGCTCAGCCGGCTTTTCAATTTCAATGGCGGCGTCAAGCCCGCCTATAACAAGGAACAATCAACAGGGCTGCCAATCGCCGTCCCTCCAGCACCGACTTTTCTGATTATTCCTCTGCACCAGAGCATCGGCGGCCAACCCCGTCCCATCGTCCAGACGGGCGACAAAGTGCTCAAAGGACAACGCATCGGCGAAGCCGATGGCAACGTCTCGTCGGCCGTCCACGCCTCGACCTCGGGCACCGTTATCGCGGTCGAAATGCGCCGCATGCCACACTCATCGGGCCTCTCCGCCTTATGCGTCGTCATCGAACCCGATGGCCGCGACGAATGGATCGCACGCCAGGCCTTCGACTATCGCAGCGCTTCGCCCAATGCCATCCGCGACTATTTGCGCGATATGGGC
Organism: Propionivibrio dicarboxylicus; assembly: GCA_945902805.1. Taxonomy (GTDB): domain Bacteria; phylum Pseudomonadota; class Gammaproteobacteria; order Burkholderiales; family Rhodocyclaceae; genus CAMDMZ01. The sequence continues at coordinate 2,914 of CAMDMZ010000003.1, forward strand.
GTGGTGGGTCTGGGCGGCGCGGTATTTCCCAGCCACCTCAAGATCAACCCCGGAAAGCGCGGCAAACTCGACACTCTGGTCATCAACGGCGCCGAATGCGAGCCCTTCATCACCTGTGACGATCTGCTGATGCGCGAACGCCCTGAGACCATCGTCAGGGGCATCGCGATCATGCGCGACATGCTCAGCGCCGGTCGCGTGTTGATTGGTGTGGAAGATAACAAGCCGATCGCCATTGCGGCCATGCAGGCGGCTGTTCAGCAGTTGAACGAAACAACGATCAAGGTCGTCGCCGTACCGACGCGCTATCCCGCCGGTGGTGCCAAGCAACTGATCCGTGTGCTCACCGGCATCGAGGTGCCACACGGACAGCGCTCCACCGATTACGGCGTGCAATGCTTCAACGTCGGCACCGCCTACGCCATTTACGAAGCCATCGCGCTCGGCCAGCCACTGATCTCGCGGATTGTCACCGTCGCCGGCAACGTCAGAACGGCACGCAACTACGAAGTCCTGTTCGGCACGCCGATGCGTGATCTGGTGGCGCTATGCGGTCCCGGCGCCGATACCGACCGACTGATCATGGGTGGCCCGATGATGGGCGTCGGCATGCCCGGCGACGAAGTCCCGATCGTCAAGGCTACCAACTGTGTATTGGTCGGCTCGCCAACCCTGTTCCCGCCGCCGCCGCCCGAAATGCCCTGCATCCGCTGCGGTGAATGCGCCAAGGCCTGCCCGACCGACCTGCAGCCATTCGAAATGTATTGGTTCTCGCGTGCCAAGATTTTCGGCAAAGCACAGGAATACCATCTGTTCGACTGCATCGAATGTGGATGCTGTGCCTTTGTCTGTCCGTCACGCATACCGTTGGTGGACTACTACCGGTTTGCCAAAAGCGAAATCTGGGCGCGCGAAAAGGACAAGGAAGCCGCCGACCAGGCGCGCCAGCGCCACGAATTCCGTCAGCAGCGCGAAGAGCGCGAAAAAGCAGAGAAAGCCGCCAAGCTCGCCGCCAAAACAGCGGCTGGACGAGAAAAAGCGGCGGCCGCCCTAGCCGACGCAGCAAAACCGGCGACGACGCCCGAGGACGAGGCAAAGAAAGCCATGATCGCGGCCGCCATGGAAAAGGCCAAGGCGCAAAAGGCCGAAGCGAAAAATACCGAGAACCTGACGCCCGAACAGCAAGCCGAGATCACGGCGATCGAAGCGCGCCGCGCCGAAATCCGCGAGCAGGCGAAACCTCACCTGCCCCACGATGACTGAGATCGGGATGCCAAACCCACCATGTTGAATAACTCGCCCTACTTCCGCAAACCCTCCAGCGTGCGCTCCGTCATGCTGCGAGTACTGCTTGCGCTGCTGCCTGGGATCGCTGCTTACGTCTGGTTTTTTGGTGCGGCCGTACTGGTGCAGATTGCGATCGCGTCCGTCGCCGCGCTCGCCGCCGAAGCCGCCATGCTGCACCTGCGTGGCAAACCCCTGCTGCAGTTTCTCGGTGACGGTTCGGCACTGGTCACGGCATGGCTGATCGCACTCACCTTCCCACCCATTGTGCCGTGGTGGCTGACGGTGAGCGCCGTGCTTGCCGCCATCGTCGTCGCCAAACACATATATGGCGGTCTCGGGCAAAACCCGTTCAACCCGGCGATGGTCGCCTTTGCCATGATGATCGTCGCCTACCCCTCGTTGATGTCGCAGTGGCCAGCCGTTGGCTTTACCGACTTTGCCCCGCAATGGAATGCCATTTTCGGCCAGCGACAGCTTGACGCCATCACCATGGCGACACCACTGGATGCCCTGCGCACCGCCTTACACACGGCTGACGCACGCGCCACCGTTTCCGGCGTTCTGGGGAATCACGCGACTTTCGGCAATATCGGCGGCAAGGGCTGGGAGTGGATCGCTGCCAGCTACTTTCTTGGCGGCGTCTACCTGATCCAGCAACGGATCATCACCTGGCACATGCCGACGGCCTTCATCGCCACCTTGCTCCTGATTTCCAGCGGATTCTGGATCTATGACGCAGAACGTTTCGCCAGCCCCGCTTTTCAGGTGTTCACTGGCGGGGCCATGCTGGCCGCGTTTTTCATTGTTACCGACCCCGTTTCCGGCTGCACCACGCCGCGAGGCAAGTTGCTCTTTGCTGCCGGTATTGGTCTGCTGACCTGGGTCATCCGCACCTTTGGCGCCTACCCGGACGGAATCGCCTTCGCGGTTCTGTTGATGAACATCGGAGCGCCGTTAATCGACATGTACACCCAGCCGCCTGTCTTCGGGCACAAGCCGAATACGCCCAAACCATGAGCACCGAGACGTCAGAAATCATCCCTGCTGGCCTTTCCGATACCGGCTATCGCGAGCCCGGCGTAGTTCGTGTCTCGAGCCGCACCGCCGCCATCCTGCTGATTTTTTCACTTTTTTTCACCGCCTTGATGGCCGGTACCTACCAACTGACTGCGCCACTGCTGGAAGCTAGCGCCCAAGCCGAAAAGCTGCGTTTGATCGGTGAGGTACTGCCGCGCGAGGCCTACGATAACGATCTATTGGCTGACAACGTCGTTCTACCAGGGGTCAAGGCACTGGGACTTGATTACGATACCAAGATCTATCGCGCCCGCAAGAATGGCGAGCCTGTCGCACTGGTTCTTGAGGCGGCGGCAAACGACGGTTACTCAGGGCATATCGGTCTCATTCTGGCCATTACCAAGGATGGCCGCCTGCTTTCGCTGCGCGTCACCGGTCACCGCGAAACACCTGGCCTTGGCGATTACATCGACCCGAAAAAGGACAAGAACAAAGCCAAGACCTGGATCACCCAGTTCAATGATCGCAGTTTCAACGACACACCACAGGCAAAATGGCGCGTGAAGAAAGATGGTGGCGTTATCGATCAGCGAGCCGGAGCCACCATCTCTGCACGCGCGGTGACCAACGCCAGCGGCCGCGCCTTGGGCTGGGCGATCGAACGTGCCGACGCACTTTACGCACTCCCCACCGGAGCCCACTGGAAGGAAACCGCGCCATGACCCAAATTGCTGCGATCGTCCGCAACGGCCTCTGGAACCAGAATGCCGTATTGGGTCAGATGCTCGGTCTATGTTCCCTGCTGGCCGTCAGTTCCAACGCTGTCAACGGCATCAGCCTCGGTATCGCGACCATTCTGGTGATGGGATTGGCCAACCTGATCGTTTCCGCTCTCCGCAGTTTCATCCCTTACGAAGTCCGCATTCCCATTTTCATTCTTATCATTGCGGCGCTGGTAACGGTCGTGGATATGGCCATGAATGCCTGGCTGCATGAGTTGTATCTGGTGTTGGGCATCTTCATTCCGCTGATCGTCGTTAATTGCATCGTTTTGGCTCGGGTTGAGGCCTTTGCCGCCAAGAATCCAGTCGGACTATCGGCCTTTGATGGCGTGATGATGGGCGTCGGCTTTGTCTGGGTCATTGGCCTCCTGGGTGCCATTCGCGAATTCGTCGGCCAGGGAACCTTATTTGCCGGCATCGAGATGGTGATTCCCGGCGCCACCCCATGGCAGATACTGCCGGAGGATTACCCGGGATTCCTCGTCGCCATCCTACCGCCGGGTGCGTTCTTTGTTCTTGGCTTGATGGTCGCCGGGCGCAACTGGATCGAGGCACGCGCCAATGAGCGATTGCGGCAGGAACGCCTGAGTGAACAACATGCGGCAAACGCGGGATCATTGCCCGCTGGCACACAGTAGGCGACAATTCGGAAAGATCATTTGCCATGCCCAGCGATGGATGGCAAGATGCGGCGTTAGATGCAGTCCAATGCTTTGTACGTTCATTTTGTTCTACGTTCCAATGAGGCTCCACCATGAAACCTAGCGTACTGAAGACCTTGCTTTTCGCCTCCCTGGCCTTCGGCCTCGTCATCGGCGTGATCTTTCCGTTCTTTGCCGACCTGTTTGTCACCTGGAAAGAAGGCATGTTTGCCTGGTTTTTCGCCTCTGCGCTGCTGGCTGGCTTGATGGTCGGCGCTGCCAACTACTGGTTCGTAAATATCATCCTTGTTTCGCGCCTGCGCCGCATCGCCGAGGTCGCCACTCAGATTTCAAACCGCAATTTGACGCACAACTGCGCCATGGAGAGCCACGACACCGTCGGTGAAATCATTCTCGCCTTCAACAAAATGGCCGGCAACCTACGTGATCTGATTGGCGAAATTAGCGGCATGAGCGGTCGCGTGGAAACGGACACGCACGACATCAAGCGCCAGGTCGACGAGATTCGCGATCGTCTGAGCGCCCAACACGAGAGCAGCCAAAAGATCTCGCGCGGCATGGAGCATCTGTCGGGCACGGTGAGCGACATTTCGGCCACTGCCGAACAGGTGGCCGAATCCTCCCGCAGCGCCGTCATGGCGGCCCGCGCCGGATCAAGCGTCGTCGCCGAAACCATCAGCGGCATGAGCAACATCCAGCAGATCGTCAGCCAGGCCTCTGGCGACGTCCATCAACTCGGGCAACGTTCCGATGAAATCGGTGAGATCGTCGCCGTGATCCGTGGCATCGCCGACCAGACCAATCTGCTTGCCCTGAATGCCGCCATCGAAGCCGCCCGCGCCGGTGAGCAAGGACGCGGCTTCGCCGTGGTGGCCGATGAAGTGCGCAAACTAGCTGAAAAAACCGGCAGCGCCACAGGCGAAATTGGTCAAATGATTGGCGCCATCCAACAGCAAGTTCGACACACCGTCCTGAGCATGGAACAAAGCCAGAACGAGGTCAGTGCCGGCGTTACCCGGGCGGGAAAAGCAGGGGAAGCATTGACCGAAATTCTGTCTGGAATCGAAAACGTCAGCACCATGATGGAACGCATTGCGGCAGGCGCCAATGACCAGCGCAATGTCGTCGGCGAAATCGGTCGTCAAGTCGGCGAGATCGACAATGGCATCGAATCGGCCGTGGCGTTGATTCATGCCGCAGAAGGCTCGTGTGGCCACATGACCAATCAATCCGCGGCGCTGCATCAGGAAGTCAGTCGCTTCAAACTGGCATGAAGCCTGCGGATCGGGAAGAATTCTTCCGCCGTCTCGCCGCTGCCGACCCCGAACCGAAAACCGAACTTCACTATGCCACGCCCTTCCAGTTGCTGGTAGCGGTCGTGTTGTCGGCGCAAGCCACCGACAAAGGTGTCAATCGCGCCACCGGCCCGCTGTTCCTCGATCACCCGACACCACACGCCTTGATTGCACTCGGTGAAGCCGGCATCGCGGCCTATATCCAAACCATCGGCCTCTACAAGACCAAGGCAAAGAACGTCGCCGCGCTGTCGCGCATCATCGTCGAGCAGCACGGTGGCGAGGTTCCGCACGACCGGGCTGCACTCGAAGCCCTGCCCGGCGTCGGTCGCAAAACCGCCAATGTCGTCCTCAACATCGTGTTCGGCGAACCGACCATCGCGGTCGACACCCATATCTTCCGTGTCGGCAATCGCACCGGTATGGCACCAGGCAAAACTCCGGCAGTGGTTGAACAAAAGCTGCTCAAAGCCGTTCCCGCCGCCTATCGGCAGCACGCCCACCACTGGCTGATTCTGCACGGACGCTACACGTGCAAAGCACGGACGCCCGATTGCCCGACCTGCCGCGTCGCCGATCTCTGTCCTTACAAGGAAAAAACCAGTGTTCAATCCAAGTAGAGACCAGGCCCGCCAATTCCTGATTGACGCCTGGCGCAAACGCCGTAGCTCGCTACCCGCCACGACTCTGGAAGTGTTGGCGGCCGACCTTGTCGACCTGCATCCCGAGTATCACGAACTGCTCGAAGCCACCGATGCGCTCACGCGAGAATGGACGCCCGAGCAAGGCGAATCCAATCCCTTCCTCCATTTGTCGCTGCATTTAGCTATTGAAGAACAGCTTTCAATTGATCAGCCGCCGGGCATACGCAAGGCCTTTGAGCAACTGAGCGCACGCAGCGACCGCCACAACGCCCTGCACGGCATCCTGGAATGTCTGGGCGAAACCATCTGGCGCGCGCAACGCGATGGTACCGGCCCGGATGGAGCGGCTTATCTGGATTGCATTCAGCGCCGCCAGTAGATCGCCAAAAAGTCGGTGCTGGCAGGACGGCGCCCACGGCTGGCGGAGGCGTGCGCGGCGCCACTGCGCGATAATCCCGAGAACCAAGGAGAAATCATGACCCTGCGTTTCGAAGGCACCGCGACTTACGTCGCCACTCCCGATCTGATGTTGGCCGTCAACGCCGCGATCACCCTGCAACGCCCGCTACTGATCAAGGGCGAGCCCGGCACCGGCAAAACCATGCTGGCCGAAGAAGTGGCTGCTGCGCTGAATGTGCCGCTGCTGCAATGGCACATCAAATCCACCACCAAAGCGCAGCAGGGGCTCTACGAATACGATGCCGTCTCGCGCTTGCGCGATTCGCAACTTGGTGACGAGAAGGTCAAGGATATCGCCAACTACATCGTCAAGGGCGTTCTGTGGCAGGCCTTTGAACAGGAAGCGCCGTGCGTGATCCTGATCGATGAGGTCGACAAAGCCGACATCGAATTCCCTAACGACCTGCTGCGCGAACTCGACCGCATGGAGTTTCACGTCTACGAGACACGGCAAACCATCAAGGCCGCGCGGCGACCGATCGTGATCATCACCTCGAACAACGAGAAAGAGTTGCCCGACGCCTTCCTGCGGCGCTGCTTCTTCCACTACATCAAGTTTCCCGACAAGGACACGATGGAGAAGATTGTCGATGTACATTTCCCGCGACTCAAACAGAATCTGCTGCAAGAAGCGCTGGCCGTATTCTTTGAATTGCGCGACGTCCCTGGCCTGAAAAAGAAGCCATCCACGTCAGAGTTGATCGACTGGCTGAAATTGCTGGTCGCCGAAGACATTCCCCCCGAGGTGCTGCGCAGCAAGGATCAGAAAGCCGTGGTTCCGCCGCTGGCCGGCGCCCTGTTGAAGAACGAACAAGACATGCATCTGTTCGAGCGTCTGATCCACATGGCCCGCCATCACCGCTGAGCAGAATACGGTGCGCTTGCTTCTGCTGCTCCTGTTCGCTGCCCACGTCACCAGCGCCTTCGCTATGGAGCCTGTGCGCCTGCAGTTGAAATGGACCCACCAGTTTCAGTTTGCCGGCTACTACGCGGCACTTGAAAAGGGTTACTACCGCGACGCCGGACTTGACGTCAGCCTGCTCGAAGCCAAGCCGGAAACCGATGTCGTCACCGAAGTCGTCGCCGGACGCGCCCAGTTCGGCGTTGGCACCAGCGAACTGGTCCTGTCGCGGCAAACCCATCCGGTGGTGGCCCTTGCGGTGATCATGCAGCATTCGCCGCAAGTCTTGCTCGCTCGCGCCAAGGACGTGTCCAGCCTGCATGATCTGGCCGAACGCAAGGTCATGCTTGAGCCGCATTCCGCCGAATTGCTGGCTTACCTGCGCCACGAAGGGATTCCCGAACAGAAGTTGCAGATCATTCCGCACAGCTTTTCTAGCGCTGCGCTGATCGCCGGGGAAGTCGTCGCCATGTCCGCCTACTCGACCACCGAGCCCTACGCCTTGCAAAAAGCGGGGCTGCCCTATTTGACGTTAAACCCGCGCGCCGCCAGTATCGACTTTTATGGTGACAACCTGTTCACTGTGGAACGGGAACTCGACAACAAGCCCGCACGCACCCGCGCCTTCCTTGCCGCCAGTTTGCGCGGCTGGCAGTATGCGATGGAACATCCGGAAGAAATCATCCGCATCATCCTGGCCAAGTACAACACACAGCAGCTAACGGACGAGTTTCTGCGCTTCGAAGCCGCTGAAATGGCCCGCCTGATGCAACCCGAGTTGGTCCAGGTCGGGCAAATGAATCCGGGGCGCTGGCAACACATCGCGGACACCTATAGCGCCCTTGGCATGTTGCCGCCGAATACCTCATTGGACGGCCTGACATTGGAGAATCAAGCCCATCTGCTGCCGGCCTGGGTATTGCCGACGGCGATCGTTGGCGGCATCCTGGTCACCCTGTTCGGCATCCTCACCACGCTCAGCATTGGCCTTAGCCGCCGCCTGCAAAAAGAAATCAGCGGACACCAAACCGCTCTGCGGCAGCTCGAATCCAGCAATTCCCTGCTGCAACAGCAGCTTCAGGAAATCACCGATCTACAACAACGCCTCAAGGAACAGGCGATCCGCGATCCGCTGACCGGGTTGCACAACCGGCGCTATCTCGATGAAACGCTGCCGCGTGAACTGGCGCGGGCCAAGCGGGAAGGCTACCCGCTCAGCGTCATCATGATCGATCTGGACCGCTTCAAACAGGTCAACGACACCTACGGCCACCCCGTCGGTGACGAAGTCATCAAGGCACTCGCCGCGATACTCAAGCACGGCACGCGTGAAGGCGATGTCGCCTGTCGTTACGGTGGCGAAGAATTCGTCGTCGCCCTGCCGCGCATGGATCTCGCCGGCGCCCGCGTCCGAGCCGATGAGTGGCGCAATGCCATCGCCGACAGCGCAATCGTTCACGGCGAGCTGGAACTGAAAATCACGCTCTCGGCCGGTGTCTCCGCTTTCCCCGATCACGGTAGCGAAATCGATATCCTGGTGCAATGCGCCGATCTCGCCCTCTATCTGTCGAAACACGATGGCCGCAATCGGGTCACGTGTTATCAGCCGCAAGACTAGACCGATGCTGATCGACTTCTTCCTTCATCTCAAGGCCAGGAAGTTGCCGGTCTCGACGCGCGAGTTCCTGACTCTGCTCGAAGCATTGAAGGAAGGCATCTCCGGCCATTCGATCGACGACTTTTATGTGCTGTCGCGCGTCTGCCTGATCAAGGACGAAAGTCTCTACGACAAGTTTGATCAAGCTTTCGGTGAATACTTCAAAGGTATCGAGCACATTCCGGGACTTGAGGCCGAGATTCCCGAAGACTGGCTCAAGGCGCTGATGAAAAAGCACCTGACGCCCGAAGAAAAAGCAAAACTCGAAAAGCTCGGCTGGGACGCGCTGATGGAACAGTTCAAGAAGCGCTTGGCGGAACAAAAAGGACGCCACGAAGGCGGCAACAAGTGGATCGGCACCGGTGGCAGCAGCCCGTTTGGCAATGGCGGCTATCACCCGGAAGGCATTCGCGTCGGCGGGCCGTCGGCCGGCAACCGCACCGCCGTCAAGGTCTGGGAACAGCGCGAATACCGCAACCTCGACGACAACATCGAACTCGGTACCCGCAACATCAAGGTCGCGCTGCGTCGTTTGCGTCGTTTCGCCCGCGAAGGTGCGCAGGAAGAACTGGATCTCGACAGCACCATCGCCGGCACCGCGCGCAATGCCGGCTGGCTGGATATCAAAATGCGGCCCGAGCGTCACAACAAGATCAAGGTGCTGCTGTTTCTTGATATCGGTGGCTCGATGGACGATCACATCAAGGTTTGTGAAGAACTCTTCTCGGCGGCCAAGAGCGAGTTCAAGCACCTCGAATATTTCTACTTCCACAACTGCATCTACGACCACGTCTGGCAAGACAATCGGCGTCGCCAAAGCGAGCGCTTTGCCCTGCGCGACCTCATGCACAAGTATGGCGATGACTACAAAGTGGTGGTCGTCGGCGACGCCACCATGAGCCCCTACGAGATCCTGCATCCCGGCGGTTCAGTCGAATACAGCAACGAAGAAGCCGGCGCCGTGTGGCTGCAACGGCTGCTCGACACCTGGCCGCGCGCGGTGTGGCTCAACCCGGAACCGGAACGGTTCTGGGACTATCGCCAATCGATCGAGATTATCCGCACCATTTTCGCCAAGCGCATGTTTCCGCTCACGCTTGAGGGACTTGCGCGCGCGATGCGCGAGCTGAACAAATAGCCGCGTCAGTCAGGTACCAGCCGAGGCCGCGATGTGAGCCTGCACCAAATCGACAAAGGCCACCGCATCGACGGCCGGCGAGAACAAATAACCCTGAAACTCCTGACATCCCGCCGCCGCGAGGAAGGCATGCTGCTGCTCGGTTTCCACGCCCTCGGCAATGGTCGTCAGGTGCAATGCGTTGGCCATCTGGATGATGGCATTGACGATACCCACATCGCTTTCGTCGTCCGGCAAGTCATCGACGAAGCTGCGATCAATCTTGAGTTTGTTGATTGGGAAACGCTTGAGGTACGACAGGCTGGAGTAACCCGTACCGAAGTCATCGATAGCCAGCTTCACGCCCAGACTGGACAATGCCTCCAATCGCTTCATCGTTTCGTCCACATCCTGGATTAGGATCGACTCGGTCAGCTCCAATTCGAGCAGGAACGGCGGCAGGTCATGTTCGGCCAGCACCTGCGCCACACCGGCGACAAAATCCGCCTGCTGGAACTGCAAAGCCGAGACGTTAACCGCAACCATCAGCGACAAACCGTCGGCATTCCACTTGGCACACTGGCTCACTGCCTCACGCATCACGAATTCGCCGATAGTAACGATCACACCCGTTTCCTCTGCCACCGGAATGAATTGAACCGGCGAGACATCGCCCAGCTCGGCATGCCGCCAGCGCACCAGAGCCTCAGCACCGATCACGTCGCCACTGAGAAAATCGATTTGCGGCTGATAATGGACACGGAACCCCTGATCAGAAACCATGTTCCCCAGGGCCAGACGCATATCGTGGTCGAGCTTCATGCGCGACAGCAGGCCGACGTTCATTTGGCGCTGGTAGAAACGAAATGCCGACCGACCGCGTTCCTTGACGTGATACATGGCGGCGTCGGCGTTCTTGACCAGATCGTCCATGGTCACACCATCGGCCGGATAGAGCGCGATACCGATGCTGCACGTCACCGTCAAGGCCATGTCGTCGATTCGTATCGGCTGCGAGAGGCTGTCGAGAATACGTTTGGCGGTCGTTTCAGCACCACGGGCGTCCACCCGATGCAGCAGCAGCAGAAACTCATCGCCGCCCAAGCGCGCCGCTGTGTCCACCTGACGCAGGCAACTACGAATGCGGTCGGCGATCTCGATCAGCACCTTGTCGCCGAACAAATGGCCGAGAGAATCGTTGATGTGTTTGAAGCGATCGAGATCAATGAACAGCAGCGCAAAACCTTCATTGTCGCGGCTGGACATGTTGATTTCGAGCTCCATCCGCTCGGCCAGGGTCACGCGATTGGGCAATCCGGTCAGACTATCCGTGTAGGCCAGTTGTTCGATGCGCTTGCGTGCGCTAACCGCCTCGGACAAGTCCTTGAAAAATCCGATGTAGTGCAACACACGACCTTGCTCGTCGGTCACCCGGACCAACGAGACCTGGCACGGCAGGCTACGCTCGTCCCGTGTCCGATGCCATGCTTCACCTTGCCAAATCCCCGCCCGATCCAACTCTGCGCGCAGCCGCGCGTGGAACTGCGTGTCATCCGGCATGCCTACCAGCAAGGTGTCGGCACAGGTCCCGATCAAGGATTCGCGCAACTCACCCGTCAAGCGCTCACAGGCCGGGTTGGCGGTGACGACAATCAAGTCCGGGTCGGTGACAAAGATGGCATCGAGACTGGCCTCGAATACCTTGGCCGCCAATTGCAGTTGCGCCTGATCCGCCAGGCGCTGCGAGATGTCGCGGAACGAGTACACCCGCCCGATCGGACGACCACGGGCGTATTGCGGCAAGGTGACCCGTTCGAGCACTGTCCCCGTGCGCAACACCAAAATGTCCGTGGCTTCCAGCAAAGGTGAGCGGGCAATCGCCGCCAGGCGCACCGCGTAGTGCTCGGCATCTGTGATCTGTTGCGCCATCCAGGCATAAATGGCAGGATCGTCGCGCGACGTAATCAATTCTGGCGGTACCGCCCACAGCTCGGCAAAACGCTGGTTGTAGCCGCGGATCTCGCCATCCATATCAATCGTGAGGATGCCGTCGGCCGAAGATTCCAGCGTCGCCCGCAACTCGGCGACCAGATGTTCCAGCTCGCCGGCGATGCGTCGCTCTTCGGATTGGTCGTAAAGCCCGACCACGAACACCGCGCTGTCATTGCCCAGCAGCACACGACTGACACGACGCTCAACCGGTACCGTGTGTCCCGCCGAATGCAATAACAAGGTTTCGGAGCAAATCTGGTCCGACAGCCCGGCCGCCGCATCTTCCCAGAAATAAATATCTTCAGGCGTCGCCGCAAGTTCTATGACGGGCCGCCCAAGCAGATTGGTGACTGGCTGCCCAACCAGCTCACCGGCCGTACGATTCGCCGCCAGCACCCTCAGTTCGATGGCATCGACGATCCATACGGCCTCGATCATGCCCTCGATCAAACCTTGCCAGGGAAAGGTCTTGGCGATCATTCGGCGGTTTCCGCAACCAGTTGCGCACGCTCGAAAAAGTAACAGCTACGCTGTCGTGGCGACAGGTAATCGTAGGCCACTTTCGGCAATTGCAGGGGTTTCAGACTGCGCCGGATACCAATCTCGGCGCAGTGCTCCAGATCATGGACCGGGGCATCATCGCGCGCCACGCGTTTGTCGTGAATGACGATGCGCGGCTTCAAGGGGCGGCTGGAGTTGACCGAAACCACGATGGCAAAGCGGCCGTCGTTCAGTTCGATCACCGAACCCGGAGGATAAACGCCCATCATGCGAATGAATTGCATCAACACCGCGCCGTCGAACTGCTTCTTCATTTGCGCAAAGATCAGCGACAACGCCTCGTGTGGCGTCACCGCCTGGATCGGGTTTCCAGGGTTGCACAAAGCATCGTAATGATTGACCAAGCTGACGATACGCGTCAGCGGCGAAATCGCATCGCCCGCCAAACCACTGGGAAAGCCGCGACTATCGGCCATCTCATGGTGCTGCCCGATGATGGTCAAAATCCCGGTTTCCAGCCCCATCGCACGCCCCAGCGTCAGTCCATGGGCGACGTGCTCCTGATACAGGCTGCGTTCGGCCTTGCTGAAATTGGAGTCACGCCAGCGCAGACGATCCGGCAAGCTGAGTTTGCCAATATCGTGCAACAGCGCGCCGGTTCCCAACTGACGCAGGGCGTCGCTGTCAAGATTCATCGCCTTGCCGAGCAGCAGGGAAAGTACCGTGACATTCACCGCATGAAACGAGCCTTTGTCGCCGACGCTTTCGGACAGCAGCCGGATCGCCGATTCTTCCTGCTCCAGCAGCTTGCCGACCATGCCGCCGACCGTTTCCTCGGTTTCCTTGCGAGCCGCCACGGGGTCGCGTTCGACATTGTCCAGAACCTTGCGGTACTGGCGGCTGGCATTGACGAACTGGCGTTCACACACCTTGAGGCTGGCGCGCTGCAAAACCATCTGCTCGCGATGCTGACGAGCCGCCTCAGCGGCTTCGATCTCTTCGTTTGACGGCGTCGACGCCGTCACCGGTTCGGCGTTGCTTCCGTCAAGATCCTGCATCGCCGCAGTCGTCACCAGCGGTGGCGGATCGCTCTTTTCTGGTGACCAACGAACGCGCCCCAAGCCGAGCCCGCGGATGGTGGCGATCTGGCTCTGCTCGGTAATCTTGAAACTGCCAAGAGCAAATGGGTGCTTCATCCAGCCCAGGTCAAGATGGATGAATAAGCCGATCCGCAACTCATCGACATCGACAAAGCTGGCATCGCCTTCGGGGACAAGCATGAGCCATACGCCTTTTTGTGGGAAGCAGAAAAACTGATCTATTGCGGCTAAAGTATATGCGACTATGGCGTCGTCTTGCGCTCGTTGTACGGCTTAAATAGACACTCTTTTGCCACCGGAGGTACTGAAATGAATCCACGCCGCACCTTGTTGAAATGGCTCGCCGCTGCCGGCGTTTTTGGTCCTGCGGGAATTGCCGGGCTGATCAGCGAGGCCTTGGCCAGCGGCGTCAATCCGGTACCGCCGGGGCTACACAAAGCAACCGGCGATGTCCGCATCAACGGCAAACCGGCGCGCACCGGCACGCTGATTCAACTCGGTGACACCGTGACCACCGGACCTGGCGCCGAAGCGATTTACGTGATCGGCCAGGACGCCTATCTGCAACGCGACAACTCCGCCGTGAGCTTTGCTGCCGATACCACCAAACAACTGCTGCGCATCATTACCGGCAAGATGCTCGCGGTATTCGGCAAAGGCGAGCGTCGCATCACGGTCTCCACGGCCACGATCGGCATTCGCGGCACCGCCTGCTATATCGAGGACGCACCTGAAAAAGTCGGTGCTGGCGGGACGGCGCCGATAAAGGCCCAGACCTATTTTTGTCTCTGCTACGGCAGCGCCGATCTCGAACCCAAAGCAAATCCGGCCCAGCGCGAGACTTACTCGACCGTCCATCACGATCATCCACTGCTCATCCATGACGATCCCGACATGGCCAAGTGCATGGCTCCGGCAACGGTCATGAATCATTCGGATCTGGAACTGACCATGCTGGAAAACCTGGTCGGCCGCTGGCCACCGTTTTATGGCCAGGTCGGATCAAAATACTGATGGCCGGGGCATAATCGGACCATAGCGAAAAAATTTAGAAAGGGGAGACCACATGGATAACTTGTTTGCCGATGCACCCGTAGCGCTTGGTCGTGTCTTGCTGGTCGACGACAGTCCAATCATCATCGAGAGCCTGCGCCAAGCCTTGCAGTCCAGTTTCGATGTAGCTGCCGCCAGTTCGGGTGAGGCTTGTCTGGCGCATCTCGCCAGCGGCCAGACCTTGCCTGATCTGGTTCTGCTCGACATCGAGATGGACGGCATTGATGGCTTCGAAACCTGTCGTCGATTGCGCGCCGACCATGACATGCCGGTCATTTTTGTCTCATCGCACGACGATCTCGCCGAACGCATCAAGGCCTTTGATTCCGGTGGCGATGATTTCGTCGTCAAGCCCTTCGATCCCGAAGTCATCCTGCGCAAGGCGCAACGTATCGTTCTGTATCACGCCACCCAAAAAGCGCTTTCTGCCGAAAAGCAATCGTTGCAGTCGATGGCCATGGGGTTTCTGCGCAATATCGGCGACACCGGAGTGCTGCTCAACTTCATGCGCAGCAGTCTCGGTTTGGTCGATTACGAAGTCCTCGCGCAACGCCTGCTTGACGCCACAGCCGAATACGGTGTGACCTGTCATGTCCAGATCCGCTATGCCGATGGAAGCTGCACCCTGACACCCCACGGCGCCGCCTCCCCTCTCGAAGCCTCGGTTCTGGAAAAGAGCTCCACCATGGGGCGCATCTTCCAGTTCAGCCGGCGTCTGGTGGTCAATTACACCTTCGCTTCGGCCCTGATCACCGACCTGCCGACCAACGACGAGGAAGCCGGGAAACTGCGCGACAACATCGCCATCCTCGTCGAGAGTGCTGAAGCCATCGCCGAAACCATCGCCATGCGAAAAGAATCCGGCATTCGTGCCGAGGCTCTGCAGGCCGCTGCCGGCGAAACCGCTGACGCCGTGGAAACCCTGCGCGAACTGTATCGCAAGCAACAAGCCGATACCCGAATTCGCTTGCAGGACATGATCGACAACGTCGAAAAGGCTTACGTCAACCTCGGACTTTCCGACAACCAGGAGAACCGCGTCAGCAACATTCTGCGCGAGGGCGCCGATAACACCTTGCAGCTGTTTGATGTCGGGATTGAGTTCGACAAGCGCTTCGGGCAAATTCTTGATGCCTTGCGACCCAAAAATCCAGGCGCCGCGAGTGACGTCTGGCTGTAGTAAAGAAGCCACACCATGAAGCCATGGCGCCTGCTGGCAGTTGATGACGACCGTGTCGCGCTGACCGTCCTCGTCGGCGCCCTCCGCGAAATCGGCAGCATCGTCACCGCTGCCGACGGCCAGGAGGCACTGCAGCGACTCAGTGAAACGGATCTCCCCGACCTCATCTTGCTCGATGCCATGATGCCGGGTCTGGATGGTTTCGCCGTCTGCGCAGAACTCAAAGCTGACCCTCGTCTATCCGCGATTCCGGTGATTTTTGTCACGGGCCATTCCGATCGCGAAACCGAATCGCGTGCCCTCGCTGCGGGCGCGGTCGACTTCATCTCCAAGCCGCTGAATCTTTCGGTCGTCCGGACGCGAGTGCGAACTCAGCTCAAGTTGCTTGACCAACAACGTTCGCTGCGCGCTACCAACCAGGCACTCGCGGCGCGAATCGAGACGCAGACATCCGAGATCGAATCGCTGTTAGGGATGATTCCTGACCCCATCTGGTTCAAGAATGTCGACGGCGTCTATCTCTCTGCCAATCCCGCCGCATTGCGCGCTTTCGGCCAACCTGAGGCCGCCGTTCTCGGACGCACCGATGCGGCGATATTCTCCAGCCAGATCGCCACCGAATTAGCCGCCCAGGATCGCCTGGTCCTGGATACGCGGAAACAGCATTCTTTTGAATACGAGACCCGTTCGCCAAAGACTGGCCGCAACATCCTTTGGGAAATCATCAAGACTCCGGTGAACAACCATGAGGGCGAGATGGTCGGTATCGTCGCCATCGCCCGCGATGTCACCTTGCGCAAACAAACCGAGCTCCAGTTGCGCAAACTCTCGATCGCCGTCGAGCAGAATCCGCACGCGATCATGATTACCGATGCCAACAACCGCATCGAATACGTCAATCAAGCCTTTTCGCGGAGCACCGGTTACCCATCGGCAGAAGTCATCGGCCGGCATGCCGGATTCATGGCCTCGGGCAAAACGCCGCGCGCCACCTACGCCGAATTGTGGGCATCGCTACGTGATGGCAAAACCTGGTCTGGACGCTTCGACAATCGAACCAAAGACGGCGCCGACATCCTGCACTACGCGCATGTGGTGCCGATTTTCGATGCCGAAGGGAAACTCGCGCACCACCTGTCGATCCAGGAAGACATCACCGATCGTGTCCGGCTCATCGACGAAGTCAGCCGCACAAAGGCCGCGAAGGAAGCTGCCGAGGCTGCCAACGAAGCCAAGAGCCGCTTTCTGGCCAACATGAGCCATGAGATTCGCACGCCGATGAATGCCATCATCGGCCTGAGTTACCTGATGCAGCACGAAAATCCGACGCCGCAGCAGATGGAACGCCTGGCAAAGATCGGGAGCGCAGCCGAGCATCTGCTCGGCATCATCAACGACATTCTCGATATATCGAAGATCGAAGCGGGGCGTCTCGAACTCACGCCAACCATTTTCCGCCTGAGTGACGTCGTTGCCAATGTCACGACCCTCGTCTCCGAACGCGTCAAGGCAAAGCATCTGCATTTCTATACCTACATTGCCGACCTGCCGCCACTGCTCGAAGGTGACGCGCTGCGCCTGACCCAGATCCTGCTCAATTACGTTGGCAATGCCGTGAAATTCACCGCTACCGGTTCGGTTACCCTCATGGGCCGCGTCCTCAACGAAACCAGCGATCAGGTGTGCATCCGCTTTGTTGTTCAGGACACGGGGGACGGCATTGCGGCCGAGCACTTGCCACGTCTCTTTCAGGCCTTCGAGCAAGGCGACAACTCCACCACCCGCAAGTTCGGCGGCACCGGTCTCGGACTACGCATCAACCGACACTTGGCGCAGTTGATGGGCGGTGACGCCGGAGTGGACAGCACTCCCGGAACAGGCAGTGCATTCTGGGTCACTTTGCGCCTGGGCAAACCACCGGCGGGAAGCGTCGTCGAGACGGATCACAGTGTCCCCACGACGGACGTCGGGGCACGTCTGGCGGAAAACTTCAATGGTTCGCGCGTACTACTCGCCGAAGACAACCCGATCAATCAGGAAGTTTCGCTGACACTGCTCAGAAATGTCGGCATCCACGCCGATCTGGCGATCGATGGAGCTCAGGCTGTGGCGGCTGCAAGCGCCAAAGACTACGACCTGATCCTGATGGATATGCAGATGCCGGAAATCGATGGCCTCAACGCCACGCGCGCCATTCGCCGCGTCCCTGGACGCGAAACCACCCCGATCATTGCCATGACCGCGAACGCCTTTAGCGAAGATCGTCAGGTGTGTCTCGCGGCGGGCATGAACGATCACGTCGCCAAACCCGTGGCGCCCAACACCCTGTATGCCACGCTGCTGAAATGGTTACCACAGAACGCGCGCCGTGCGCCGACTACGGACCGCGAACCCGATCCAGCTTTGGCGACAGCGATCGTTCCCCCAAGCACACCCAATTCTGCGCTCGGCGGCGTACCTGGCCTCGACTACACGCTGGGCTTATTGCAGATGAGCGGTAATGTCGCGGTTTATGAAAAGCTGGTGCGCGACTTCGCTGCGGGTCTTGATCGGGATATGGGCAAGCTGCGTGCCGCGCTGGACGCCAACGAACAGGAGAAGGCGCGCCGAGTCGCACACAACCTCAAAGGTTCCGCCGGTACTCTCGGCGCCACCGAATTGCATACGCTGGCCGCCGCCGTAGAAAATTCCCTACGTCAAAACGATGCCATGACAAGCATTGCAGCGAAGTTCGATGCGCTGGCGGCAGAAGCCACGGCATTCTCGGCGGCAGTCGCCGTGATCACGATGTAATCGACGGAACCAGAAAAGTCGGTGCTGACGAGACGGCGCTGAAACTCAATCCATCATCGGCGGTGCCGCCTTGATGATCTCCTGAATCGTCGTCACGCCCGCCGCCACCTTGCGCGCACCGGCGATGCGCAGTGGTTTCATGCCGTCACGCGTGGCCTGTTCGCGTAGCTTGGACAATTCGGCGCGCGTGGCCACCAGCTTCTTCATTTCCTGCGTCATGGGCATGATTTCATAAATGCCGATTCGCCCGGCGTAACCGGTCATGCGGCATTCGAGGCAGCCGACGGGGCGATACAGCTGCGTGGGCATATTCGATTTCCAGGGCGAAACCAGGGCGTTCCAGGCCTGTTCGTCCTCGGTGCGCAAACCGCCGGGCTGCTTGCAATGCGGGCACAAGGTGCGCACCAGACGCTGCGCCATGACGCCGATGATGGTCGCTGAAAGCAGGTAAGGCGGCACGCCCAGGTCAATCAACCGTGTGATCGCCGACGGCGCATCGTTGGTGTGCAGGGTCGACAACACCAGATGGCCGGTCAACGCCGCCTGGATCGCCATGTCGGCGGTTTCCAGATCGCGGATTTCGCCCACCATGATGATGTCCGGGTCTTGCCGCATCAAGGAACGGATGCCGTTGGCGAAAGTCACCCCAAGGTCTGGCTGCACTTGCACCTGATTGAACGAGGACTCGACCATTTCGATCGGGTCTTCCAGCGTACAGACATTGACCTCGGGCGTCGCCAGTTGCTTCAGCGTCGAATACAGCGTCACCGTCTTGCCGCTGCCGGTCGGGCCGGTCACCAGGATGATGCCGTTGGCCTGTTCCGACATGCTGCGCCACGCCTTGGCTTCATCGTCGCCAAACCCAAGCTCGGAGAAATCGCGCACCAGCACGTCGGGGTCAAAAATCCGCATCACCAGTTTTTCGCCAAATGCCGTCGGCAAGGTCGCCAGACGCAACTCAACCTCGGTGCCGTCCGGCATGCGCGTCTTGACGCGGCCATCCTGCGGCCGGCGTTTCTCGACCACATCCATGCGACCAAGAATCTTGATCCGGCTGGTCATCGCGTTGAGCACCGCTGTCGGGATCTGATAGACCTGATGCAGCACGCCGTCGATGCGGAAACGCACAATGCCGATCTCGCGCCGTGGCTCGATGTGGATGTCCGACGCCCGTTGCTCGAAAGCGTATTGCCAGATCCAATCCACGATGCGAACGATGTGCTGGTCATTGGCATCGAACTGCTTGTTGCTCTTCCCCAACTCGACCAACTGTTCGAAGTTCGACGCGCCGCTGGCCACGTCGCCGCGCACCATGGCACCCTTGACCGACTTGGCCAGGTTGTAGAACTCGACTTGAAAGCGCGCAATATCGTCCGGATTGGCGATCACCAGCCGGATATCCTTCTTCAGGATCGGCGCCATTTCCGCTTCCCAACTGCGCTGGAAAGGCTCGGCGGTAGCGATCACCACTTCATGGGACTTCACTTCCACCGGCAAAATGCGAAAACGCGTGGCGTAGGTGTTGCTCATCACCTCGGTGATGGCGGTGAAATTGATCTTGAGCGGATCGACGTGCAGGTACGGCAGCCCGCACCAACGCGCCAGCCACTGCGTCAACTCCTCGAGCGTCAGAATCCGGTACGGCGGCTGCAAGGATTTCCAGTGCTGTTCGGCGATCACCACCAAAGGATGCATCTCGCCACGGAAATAACGCCGCTCCTGCTTGAAGGCCTCGGCCACTGTGATATCCACCACGCCATCAGCGATCAGCGCATCGATCACCTCGGGCAAGGTCAGCCGATGTTCGGCGGTATTCGGGGCAACGCTACGCGAGTTCATGCCGGGTCCTCAATGACGATATGCGCCAGGATTTGCCACCGGACGGCAGTCGCCTTGTGTGGCTGGCGAGCCCTGGAACTCTGCGGAATGATAGTCGAATGAGGCCAAAAAGTCGGCGCTGGCGAGACGGCGCCTGGCGGTGAAAAATGGCCCGGCGCGAAGGAACGCTAAAATGGCGTTTTGGCCATTCACTTTTATCCGACGATGACCCGACTGCCTTTATTGCTTTTCCTGTTTGCGATTCACTCCGGTACCGCGTTTGCCCAAGCGGACGTCACGACCAGCACACCCGTCACCGTACCCACTGAAGTCACGATTGAAGCACCCCCAACACTCAAATCCGACGTAAAGCCCGACGCACCGACTGAAATATCATTCGATTGCAGTGCCGCCCGCGATCCCGAGCGCTGCGCGATCAATCAAGCGGCGCTGGTCGCCTGTTCCGATTTACGCGGCAAGGCGAAAAACCAATGCCTGGAAAACTACCTGCCACCGCTCGATTGCAGCAAAGCGGATGAACCGCAGAAGTGCGAAGCTATCCAGCAAGCCAAGAACAAATGCAAGGGTCTAAGCAACAAGCCCTTGAAGGCTTGCATGCAAGGCAACAAGCCACAAAAAGAATCCGCCGCGACAAAACCCGGCAAGAAAAAATCAGCCAAGAACGCGGTCACTGCAAAAACCAAGGCCAAAGCACAGGCCAAGGCGGCGACGAAGGGCATGAAAGCCACCAAAGCCGCTAAGGCCACTAAGTCCACTAAGGCTACTAAGGCCAAAGTGAAGCTAGCGCCGAAAGTGAAACCGCCGGCTAAGAAAGCCTAAGCGCGGCGTCCCAGCGCGCCAGTTTCTCCACGAAACCCATCCCGGCATGAGCCGGGCTGGTGGAAGGCAGTACCACCACTTCGAAACCCAAGGCCTCGATTTCCCGGGTAAGGCGGGCTGCTATGCGGCCGTTGAAACAGACTCGCCGCAACTGTGGCGCCAACGCCGGCAAGGTACTGAAATCGTTGCGCTGCGCATGACGAATGGTCGCATCCAGGCTGCCATCTCGTTCACACGCAGCGAAAACGTCCCAAATGGCGATGCCGGCATCCTGTACGGCCAAACAACGAGTGAGGTAGTCCATCTCACGCAGCGGTTGCCCGATCACCGCCCCGACAAGGCGCCAGAACTGGTTTTGCGGATGAGCGTAATACTGCTGCGCCGCCAGTGATGCGGCGGATGGAAACGAACCGAGAATCAGCACTCTGGCTCGTGCGTCGAGCAACGGCAACAAACCGCACAGCGTGTCCCCACTCACGGCTTACTCGGAAAGCGCCGGCGCTATTCTTGGCAGCACCAGACGAAAGGCAGTTCCCACGCCGATAGTCGATTCAACTTGAATCTGCCCGCCCAGAACCTGTGTCACCAGGCGATGCACGATCGACAGACCCAAACCGGAACCGCCGCGCCCCAGCCGTGTCGTAAAGAATGGATCAAAGATGCGCCCCAAGGCCTCGGGATCAATCCCGGTACCGTCATCGGCGCACACCAGTTCGATGGTGTCGACATCCAGTGCACGACCACAAACCCGCACCAAGCCACGCTCGCGCCGTTCAAAGGCATGCACCACGGAATTCATTAACAGGTTGATCACCACCTGCCCGAGGGCACCGGGAAAGCTGTCGAGCGCAAGCCCAGCGTCGATCTCGCACTCGATCTGCCACGGCAAACCCTTGAAACTGGGGCGCAAGGTATCAAGGACTTCCTGCACCGACTCGCCGAGCAGAAATTTGCGTCGGCGTTCCGAGGCCTGATCCACGGCGACCTGCTTGAAGCTGCGCACGAGTTCATTGGCGCGGTGAAGACTGCGCTGCACCAGATCCGCGCCGCTGTTACAGCGCGTCACGAATTCATCAAGTTGCGAGCGCCGAAGGGTGCCGCCCGCGATCGTGGCCGACAGGTCGCGTGCCGCATCGGTCAGACTACTGGCCGCCATCATGGCGTTGCCAATCGGTGTGTTGAGCTCGTGCGCGACACCTGCGACCAGACTACCCAAGGCCGCCAGCTTTTCGGAATGAACCAGTTCTTCCTGGGTTCGCTGCAGCGTATTCAAGGCCGTCGAGAGTTCTGCGGTGCGTTGTTCGACGCGAAGTTCCAACTCCACATTGAGGCGGATGACTTCGGCGTCGATCCGCTTGCGATCCGTCTGATCAAGAAAAATCGCCAGCACCGCAACGTGTCCGTCGTAGTCGATCAACTCGGCGGACAACAGGGTGTCGATCACGGCACCGTTGGCGGAGCGGACGCGCAACTCGCGATTCAGGCTGCGCCCGTCGCGCGTCAAGTCTGCCAGCCAGGCGACACGCTCAGTGCCCGACGCCCAGAAACCCAGCGCAACCGAAGTTGTCCCCACCGCCACCTGGCGCGACCAACCGAAGGTGCGTTCCCAGGCGGGATTTACCTCCAGATAGCACCCATCCGCCAGCGTGCTGATGGCAATCGGTAGCGGGCTGGCCAAACTTATTTTGGCAAAGCGCTGTTCCGATCGACTCAATGCATCGTGCTGCGCTTCGAGGTCGGCGATCGTCGCCTGCAGGCGGGCATTCAGCAGATTCATGGTCGACACGCGCTCCCAGTGGTTCTGCAGCAGATGACGCATGGTCAGCATACCAATCGACAGCACCAGAGCGACGGCGATCCAGTAGGCTATCGGGGATGCCGGCGGCAACGGTGCCCAGAGTTGCCATTCCTCGACCACGGCCACGCAAAAAGTCACCACGATCGACGCGGCACCCAGCGCCATACCCTGCCGCACGCCGAGTATCCAGCCGCCCAGCAACATCAACACCGGATAGGCGTAGAGCCCCGGATTGACCACCCCGGCGCGCAAGAACGCCTGCAATCCGACGGCGGCCCAGGCTCCCCAGACAAAGATCAGAAACGCGGTGCGCGTGCGCCCGGCACGATGGATCAGCAGGGCCGCGACGCAAAGCACAAAGACAATGCCGGGTGCAAGCAGCCGCAAATTTTCGCTGCCACGCACAACGAGCACCAAGGCATACAGTGCGACACCGACCGCCGTTACATGCAGGAGCCGACGGAACAATGGCGAATTGCTGTCGAGATCGATCAGCGTCTTGTAGTTCCTGGTCGTCGTTTCATCTGGCGCAGCGGACATCTCTGGCTCCTGCGGTGGCAAGACCGCGATTCAGAAGCGCCGAGTGTAATGGATAGACATTACCGATGCATCTTCGAATGCAAAAGAGCGGCCCCCGCAAAAGGGGCCGCTCTTCGTTGGCTGAAAACCGGCAACCGGCTGAGAGAAAACTTATCCCTTGACGCTCAACGCCAGCATCAGATCGTTGATGCGCTTGACGAAGGTTGCCGGATCGTCGAGTTGGCCGCCTTCTGCCAACAGCGCCTGATCAAACAGCACCGCAGCCCAGTCGTCAAACTTGGCCTCTTCGTACTTCAGACGCAGCATGACGGGATGTTTCGGGTTGATTTCGAGAATCGGCTTCGACATCGGTGCCGTCTGGCCTGCCGCCTTTAGGATGCGCGCCAGGTTGCCGGAAACGTCCTGCTCATCAGCCACCAAACACGCCGGGCTGTCAGTCAGGCGATGCGTGACACGGACTTCCTTGACGCGTTCGCCAAGCGATTTGGCAATCTTGTCGGTCAGATCCTTGAAGTCGGTGGCGTCTTTTTCCTTTTCCTGCTTCTCGGCTTCGTCTTCCAGCTTGCCCAGATCGAGACCGCCCTTGGCGACTGACACCATTTGCTTGCCATCGAACTCGGTCAGGTGCGATACCACCCACTCGTCGACACGATCCGAAAGCAGCAGTACTTCAATGCCCTTCTTGCGGAAGACCTCAAGATGCGGGCTGTTCTTCGCCGCATTGAAGGTCTCTGCCGTGACGTAGTAAATCTTCTCCTGCTCCGGTTTCATGCGGGCGATGTAGTCCGCCAGCGAAACAGTTTCATCCGTCGTATCGGCCAGGGTCGAGGCAAAGCGCAACAGACCGGCGATCTTTTCCTTGTTCGAGAAATCCTCGCCGATGCCTTCCTTGAGCACCCGCCCGAACTCTTTCCAGAACGTCGCGTACTTGTCTTTCTCGGCCGCATCCTCGTTCGTGGCAAGGTTCTCCAACATGCCCAGCACCTTGCTGGTGCAACCCTTGCGGATGGATTCGATGTCCTTCGATTCCTGCAGGATCTCACGCGAGATATTGAGTGGCAGATCAGCCGAATCGACAACCCCGCGCACAAAACGCAGATAGGTCGGCATCAGTTGCTCGGCATCGTCCATGATGAAAACACGACGCACGTAAAGCTTGATGCCGTGCTTGGCGTTGCGGTCCCACATGTCGAACGGCGCACGGCTCGGCACGTACAAGAGCTGCGTGTATTCGCTCTTGCCTTCAACTCGCGCATGCGTCCACGCCAGCGGATCTTCGAAATCGTGGCCAACGTGCTTGTAGAACTCTCTGTACTGCTCTTCGGTGATGTCACCTTTGGCGCGCGTCCACAGTGCAGAAGCCTGATTGACGGTCTCGTCTTCGTCGGTTTCGACCTGCGCCTTCTTCTCATCGTCCCACTTCTCGCCCTTCATCACGATGGGCTGCACGATGTGATCGGAATACTTGCGGATGATCGACTTCAATTTCCAGGCCGACAACAAATCGTCCTGGCCTTCTTTCAGATGCAGGGTAATCGCGGTGCCACGGGTCGGCTTGTCCACCATTTCGAGGGTGTATTCGCCAGCGCCTTCGGATTCCCACATCACGCCCTGGTCGGCGGCGAGGCCGGCGCGACGGGTGACCACGGTGACCTTGTCGGCAACGATGAACGAAGAGTAGAAGCCGACGCCGAACTGGCCGATCAGGTGAGCATCCTTCTTCTGGTCGCCGGTCAATTGCGAAAAGAATTCACGCGTGCCGGATTTGGCGATGGTGCCGAGATTGTTGATGGCCTCCTCGCGGCTCATGCCGATTCCGTTGTCGGACAAGGTCAGCGTCTTCGCGTCCTTGTCGAAACTCAAGCGTATCTTGAAATCGGAGTCGCCTTCAAACAGCGCATCGTTATTGAGTGCTTCGAAACGCAACTTGTCGCACGCGTCCGACGCATTCGAAATCAGTTCGCGAAGAAAGATCTCGCGGTTCGAGTACAACGAGTGGATCATGAGCTGCAGCAGCTGCTTGACTTCAGTCTGGAAGCCCAGCGTTTCCTTGGCGGCGTGTGTTTCTGGCGTAACGGTAGTCATTGATTTCCCCTGAAAAAACAGAACCTGTCGGCCCGATATGGGGCCGTGAATGGCCTTTTCAAGGGCATGGACAAAGGGCGCGCCGCGCCGCGCCCGCTACCATATGGTGTGCGTTCAAATCCCGTTTACTCCGCCCGTCGACCCGAATTTGCACGCGGACGATACTGTTGCGCACGTTTTACGCTCACCGCTATATAATGCGCGGCTTGCGATTTGCCCGGGTGGCGGAATCGGTAGACGCAGTGGACTCAAAATCCACCGCCGCAAGGTGTGCCGGTTCGAGTCCGGCCCCGGGCACCAGCGATTGCAAGGTAGAAGTTCAAGTCTCGCTCTCTCTCACGTGGCAGCCGAGAAAGAGCATTCGGTGCGGTGTCGAAATTCGATCCGCTCCTAGCGTCCAAGCGACGCCAGCGCCGTCCCGCCAGCACCGACTTATTGCACAATGATTTGACCGGATGTAATCTCCCGCTGTCCATCCCCTTTATCCGGAGACCTCCATGAAGCGTTCCAACTCGCTCCCCCTAGTGACCATCAGCCTGGCCGCTTTGCTCAACTCGGCGCCTACGCTGGCCAGCCAGGAGCTCGCGCAGAAAGCGCTATGCACGGGCTGCCACACCGTTGCCACAAAGATGGTGGGTCCCGCCTACAAAGATGTCGCGGCCAAATACAAGGGCCAGCCCGGCGCGGCGGCAGCGCTGATCGACAAGGTACGCAAGGGCAGCACCGGGGCGTGGGGTGCGGTTCCAATGCCGCCAAGCGGCACGGACAAAATCAACGATGCGGACCTAAAAACGGTCATCGACTGGGTCTTGAAGAGCTGATCTACTTGCCGTCGCGGCGAACCGGACAGCACCGGCCGGCGGCGCCGATCACCTGAGCACGACCATGCTCCTATAATCCCCTGCTTGCTGCGCCGCATCATTCGATCGCGCATCAACAGAAGGAATCGTCATGTCACAGCACAGTTCCGACGCGGAGCAGAAGCTAGGCCCTTTGGCTGTGGCGGCCATGGGGGTGGTCTATGGCGACATCGGGACGAGTCCGCTGTACACCATGAAGGAGGTCTTTAACGGGCCGCATGCCGTCGCGGTGACGCCGGAGAATCTCCTCGGCATCCTCTCCCTGGTGTTCTGGGCGCTGACCATCACGGTGTCGCTCAAGTACGTGATGTTTATCACCCGTGCCGACAACAAGGGTGAAGGCGGGATCATGGCGCTCACGGCGTTGGCGCTGCGCACGCAACGCGAAAATCCGCGATTGCTGTGGTTGCTTTCGGCACTCGGCATCTTTGGCGCGGCGTTGTTCTACGGCGACGCGGTCATCACGCCGGCCATGTCGGTCCTGTCGGCGGTCGAAGGCCTCGAGGTGGCGACGCCGTTCTTCAAGCCTTACGTGGTACCGATTGCCATCGGCATTCTGATTGGCCTGTTCCTGTTCCAGCCGCGCGGTACCGCCAGTGTCGCCGCCCTTTTCGGACCGGTCATGATGTTCTGGTTCGCCACGCTCGGAATCCTCGGAATCACTAATATCCTCAAGCACCCGGACATCATCGGTGCGATCAATCCGCTGTACGCCGTCCATTTCTTCACCGCCGATCCGATGCATGCCTATCTCGCCCTCGGCGCGGTCGTGCTCGCCATTACCGGCGGCGAGGCGCTCTATGCCGACATGGGGCATTTTGGTCGGCGACCGATCAAATGGGCCTGGATCGGCTTCGTTTTTCCCTGCCTTTACCTCAACTATCTCGGCCAGGGGGCACTGATCCTCGATGATCCAGCAACGGTCAAGAATCCGTTCTTTCATCTAGTCAACGACGAACTGCTTTACCCCTTGGTCGCGCTGGCCACCGCCGCCACGGTGATCGCCTCGCAAGCCGTGATTTCCGGCGCGTTCTCGCTCACCAGTCAGGCCATGCAGCTCGGCTATTGCCCCCGTATCCAGGTCCGCTTCACTTCCGAACGAGAAAAAGGCCAGATCTACATTCCCAACATCAACTGGCTGCTGCTGTTAGCCGTGGTTCTGCTGGTGCTCGAGTTCCGCTCATCCAGCAACCTCGCTTCGGCCTATGGCATCGCCGTCACGCTGACCATGATGATCGACACCGTGCTCGCCTTCGTCGTCGTCCGCGCGCTATGGAAATGGGGCTGGTTCAAGGCAACGCTATTTCTCGCCTCCTTTATCGTCGTGGATTTCGCCTTCTTTTCCGCCAACATCATCAAGGTGCTGGATGGCGGCTGGTTCCCGCTGGCGCTCGGCCTTGGCATCTTCACCCTGCTCGCGACCTGGCGCAAAGGCCGCCAGTTGCTGAATCAACGCTTGAAACAGGATTCGATGCCGCTGGATGCTTTCCTGAAAAGCCTTGCCTATGGGGGGCCGCTGCGCGTCGCCGGCACCGGCATCTTCATGACGACCAATCCGGATGGCGTCCCCCGCGCCATGCTGCACAACTTGTTGCACAACAAGGTGCTGCATGAGCGTGTGATCCTGCTCAATGTGATGGTCGAGGACATTCCGCACGTCGCCCCGACCGAGCGGATCGCCGTCACCCCGCTCGATCTCGGCTTTTACCAGATCCGTCTGCGCTATGGCTTCAAGGACGAGCCGAACATCCCGGCCGACCTCTCCAAGTGCCAGCAGCACGGCTGTGACCCCGTCGAAATGATGGAAACCTCATTTTTCCTCGGTCGCGAAACCATCGTGCCCAATCGCATGCCGGCCATGCCGGTATGGCGTCAGGTGCTGTTCATGTGGATGTTCCGCAACGCCGACACGGCGACCGCCTATTTCCGCATCCCGACCAACCGTGTGGTGGAACTCGGTACCCAAGTCGAGTTGTAAATCGTAGCGAACCTGACCGCCCAATAAAGAAGTGACTCGTATCATTTGCACTAACGCCAATATCAGGTCAGAATTCGATCGTTTAGCGTTAAAGTAGTGCGCGACCCACCAATTACCCACCATCTTTCGCGGAGGAAAGACGACTTATGAACAACACTCGTAGAACCGTACTTAAAGGGGCCGGAGCCACAGCAACACTGTCTGCCCTGATTGCCGCCGGCGCACTCAAGCCTACTGATGTCTTTGCCAATGAGTGGAACAAGGCAGCGTTTGAAGCCAAAGATGCCGCTGGTGCGCTTAAGGGTATCGGCGCCGGCACCACTGCCGACAGCAAGGATCTGCTGCTGACTGCACCCGACATCGCTGAAAATGGTGCTGTCGTGCCGGTGGGTGTCATCAGCAACATTCCCAACACCACCTCGATCTCCATCCTGGTCGAAAAGAACCCTTCACCACTGACCTCCAGCTTCGAATTCGCCAACGGTGCGGTTGCCGACGTGGCCGTACGTTTGAAACTGGGTCAAACATCCATCGTGCGCGCTGTCGCCAAGGCCGACGGAAAGTTCTACACCGCACAAAAGGAAGTCAAGGTTACCGTCGGCGGCTGCGGCGGTTGATCCAGTCCACACAATCAAATTTAGATAAGGAAAAGAAATGGCAGATCCGATGAAGATTCGCGCTTCGATCAAAGGCGATGTAACAGAAATCCGCGTTCTGATGGGGCACCCGATGGAAACCGGTGCCCGCAAGGATGCGGCTGGCAATACGGTTCCCGCACACCATATCCAGACCATGACCGTCGAAGTGGGTGGCAAGAAAGTGGTCGACGGCCAGATTGGCGGCTCGGTGTCGCGCAATCCCGTCTTCGGTTTCAAGGTCAAGGGTGCCAAAGCCGGCGACAAGGTCGTGGTGACCTGGGTCGACAACAAAGGTGAGAAGCGTAGCGACGAAGCCGTCATCGCCTGAGCGCGTTATAACCAAAGCAACATCGGGACCGGCCGACAGTAAGATCGGCCAGCCCGAACTCCTGAGGAGAGACCATGAAGCAACTTCCGGCGACACTCGCCATTTTCGCGCTGGCATTCAGCTCGATAGCCTCGGCGCAAGCCACAAAACCCGCCAAGGCACCGAAGGCCGCCAAGCCTGCTGCTGCTGCGCCAGCACCTGCCGTCGCGGCAAAAGACGAAACCACGGCCGGAATCGAAAAATACCGCGAAATGCTCGGCGACGACAATCCTGCCGAACTCTACGAAGCGCGCGGTGAAATTCTCTGGAAACAGGCACGCGGGCCAAAGAACGTCTCGCTTGAACAATGCGACCTCGGCCTCGGTGCCGGTGTAATCAAAGGTGCCTACGCCCAGACCCCGCGCTACTTCGCCGATGCCGACCGCGTGATGGACATCGAGTCGCGCATCGTCCACTGCATGATGACTCTGCAAGGCTTCAGCGAAGCTGACGTCCGCAAACGCCCGTTTGGCAGCGCCGACAAGCCTTCCGAAATGGAAGACTTGGTCACCTACGTTGTGACTCAGGCCAAAGGCGCAAAAATCGCTCCGCCAACCGCGCATCCGAAGGAAAAAGAAGCGTTTGAACTCGGTCAGGCCATGTTTCATGTGCGTGCCGGCCCCTACGATTTCTCGTGCGCTACCTGCCATGGCACTGACGACAAGCGTATCCGCTTGCAGGACCTGCCCAACCTTACCAAGGCCGCCGACAACCGCCGTGCGTATCCCGGTTGGCCCGCTTACCGCGTCTCGACCAGTCAAGTGCACACCATGCAATGGCGCATCAACGACTGCTTCCGTCAGCAGCGCATGCCCGAACCGAAGTATTTATCGGAATCGGTCAATGCAATGATCACTTACATGGCCGTCATGGCCACCGGCGCCGAGTACAAGGGCCCGGCGCTCAAGCGCTGAGAGGAGGAGAAGACAATGAAAAAAATGTTCGCACTGTTCGCCGCTTTCCCATTGATTCTGGCCTCTGTCGCGCATGCCGGCCCGGCCGACGAAGTCAGTCCGGTCGCTCGCGCTCGTGCTGTCGAAGCCATGAAGCGTGATTTCCAGGCCAAAGGTATCGCTGGCGAAGACCGGCTGGTCCAGGATGGTTTGCAGGCAATCTGCAACCGTACCGGCAATCATCCACCCGAATACATGGCGAAGCAAATCGAGGCAGATCAACTTGCCACGGTGAAATTTCCCGCCGATGGTAAGTTGATGGGGGACTGGAAAGCCGGAGAATCGCTGGCGCAGAGTGGTCGCGGCATGACCTGGAGCGACAAGGCCGGCATTCCCAACGGAGGCAACTGTTACAACTGCCACCAGATCTCGCCACAGGAGTTGTCCTATGGCACGATTGGGCCTACGCTCAAGAGCTTTGGCAAGTTGCGCGGCAATTCGCCAGAGATCCAGAAGTATGTCTACTCCAAGATTTCAAACGCCAAGGCATTTAATGCCTGTTCGGATATGCCGCGCTTTGGCCAATCCGGCGCCTTGACCGAAAAGCAGATCAAGGATCTGGTCGCCCTGCTCCTTGACCCCGCCTCTCCGACTAATAAGTGATTCATTTTCATTTGGAAAAGCCTGACTTCGGTCAGGCTTTTTTTCATTCCAAGGAGTCTTCATGTCATCAATGAACCGCCGCGAATTTCTGCAAATCCTGGCCGCCGCATCAGCCGCCGGCTTTGCCCTGGATGCACCTAACGTCCTTGCCGCTGGCAAGGGTGATGCGCTGTATGAACTGCCGAAATTCGGCAACGTGCACTTGATGCACATGACTGACAGCCATGCCCAACTACTGCCGATCTATTTCCGTGAGCCAACTGTCAATCTTGGCATCGGCGGCGCCTTTGGAAAGGTACCGCACCTGGTGGGTGAACACCTGCTCAAAGCCTACGGCATCAAGCCGAGCGGCAGCGAAGCCCACGCCTTCACCTACCTTGATTTCGTCGAAGCGGCAAAAACGTACGGCAAGGTCGGTGGTTTCGCCCATCTTTCAACGCTCGTCAAACGTATCCGTGCCAGCCGCCCCGGCTCGCTCCTGCTCGATGGCGGTGATACTTGGCAGGGTTCCGCCACGGCACTGTGGACCAAAGGCCAGGACATGGTCGATGCCTGCAAAATGCTCGGCGTAGATATCATGGCCGGCCATTGGGAGTTCACCCTCGGCGATAAGCGCGTGATGGAAATCGTCGAGAAGGACTTCAAAGGCAAGATCGACTTCGTCGCCCAGAACGTCAAAACCACCGACTTCGGCGATTCGGTCTTCGCCCCGTATTCGATGAAGGAAATGAACGGTGTCAAAGTCGCCGTCATCGGCCAGGCTTTCCCCTACACGCCCATCGCCAATCCGCGCTGGATGGTGCCCGACTGGACCTTTGGTATCCAGGACGAAAACATGCAGAAAACGGTCGACGAGGCCAGAGCCAAAGGCGCGCAGGTCGTCGTCGTCCTGTCACACAATGGCATGGACGTGGACCTCAAGATGGCGAGCCGTGTCAGCGGTATCGACGCCATCCTCGGCGGCCACACTCACGATGGTGTACCGCAACCGGTCAAGGTGCCGAACAAAGGAGGCATTACCCTCGTCACGAATGCCGGCTCCAATGGCAAATTCCTCGGCGTGCTCGATTTCGATGTCAAGAACGGCAAGATCAGCGATTTTCGCTACAAACTGCTACCGGTATTCGCCAACCTGCTGCCGGCCGATGCTGAAATGGCGGCGTTGATCGACAAGGTACGCGCACCCTACCTTGGCAAACTCAACGAGAAACTCGCGGTCTCCGAAGGCCTGCTCTACCGCCGTGGTAACTTCAACGGCAGTTGGGACCAACTCATTCTGGATGCCATCATGGAAGTGCAAGGTGCCGACATCGGCTTCTCGCCTGGTTTCCGTTGGGGCACCACGATTCTGCCCGGCCAAGCCATCACCTTCGATCACCTGATGGACCAGACCGCGATCACCTACCCGCAATCCACGCTGACCGAAATGAGTGGCGAGCAGATCAAGACTATCCTCGAAGATGTTGGCGATAATCTGTTCAATCCCGATCCCTACTATCAGCAGGGCGGCGATATGGTCCGCGTCGGCGGGCTGGAGTACACCTGCGACCCCAACAGCAACATCGGCAACCGCATCCAGGACATGCGCCTAAAAGGCAAGCCGCTGGATGCCAGCAAAAAATACAAGGTCGCCGGCTGGGCGCCGGTCGGTGAAGGCGTCACGGGCGAACCGGTGTGGGACGTCGTCGCGCGCTACCTGCGTGACAAGAAAACGATTACACCGCGCAAGTTGAACCAACCCAAGTTGATCGGGATGGCCGGCAATCCCGGTATCGCCTGAGTGAGTGCTGCACAAAAAGTCGGCGCTGGCAGGACGGCGCCGCACCCGACACAACAATTCGTTCCAACGTCTTGAGAAGTCAAATAAACAGCGCGTTTGATGGCATTGCTGACTTGGGGTTTATTCGTGCTCTCTGTCGCATAGAGCCCTACGCACTGAAATTACTGCAAACAACCAACAACAAGCCCAAAGTAAGACCTAGTAGTCAGTCATCGAAGAATTGATAGGGGAAACTGATGCGATTCTGCGGGGTGGTGAATGGCAAGGAGTCATACGCTGGAGCCTTTCGTGGCGGGAGGCTGAGATGCAGATCAAGTGGCGTGTGGATTTGACGGTGGAAGAGCGTGAGCATCTATTGGGCCTGATCAGCAAGGGCAAACGTGGTGCAAGGACTTTGGCGCGTGCCCGCGTTCTACTCAAGGCAGACGAAGGCATGACGGATGAGGAAGTGGCGGCGGCAGTGAACGTCGGATATGCGACGGTCGGTCGGGTGAGGCGTCGGTTTGTCGAAGAAGGATTGGAGGGTGCTCTGAACGAAGGGCCGTGGCCGGGAGCAAAGCCAAAGTTGGATGAACGGCAGTGCGCCCACGTAATAGCGGTGGCGTGCAGCGAAGCGCCGGAGGGACACGACCACTGGACCTTGCGATTGCTGGCCGACAAGGTGGTTGAATTGGGCTTTGCCGAATCGTATAGCCACGAAGCGGTACGGCAGACGCTGAAAAAAACGACCTCAAGCCGTGGCAACGGCAAATGTGGTGCATCCCCGAGGTCAGTGCCGACTACGTAGCCGCGATGGAAGATGTGTTGGACCTGTACGAAGAGCCTTACGACGCAAAACGACCGATGGTGTGTTTCGACGAAAGCCCCAAGCAGTTGATTGCCGAGGTGCGTGAGCGAATCCGGGCGACTCCCGGTCGGACAGAATACTTTGACGTCGAGTACAAGCGCAATGGCGTACGCGATCTGATGATGATCAGTGAGCCCAAGCTCGGGTTGCGCAAGGTGCTGGTCACCGAGCGGCGGACCAAGATCGAGTTTGCCCAGACCATGAAGCATATCGCCGAGATGTACCCGGATGCCGACGTCGTTCGGGTCGTGCTGGACAACCTCAATACTCACAAGATGGCTTCCCTCTACGAGGCGTTCCCGCCCGAAGAGGCTCGTGCCATCGCCAGAAAACTGAAATTCCACTACACGCCGAAACACGGCAGCTGGCTCAACATGGCCGAAATGGAATTCTCCGTTCTGGCACGCACCTGCTTGGCCGGCCGCGTTCCCGACGAAGCCAATCTGCGACGGCGCATCCATGCCAATATCGCCGAGCGCAATGCTAAATGCCAACCCATCAACTGGCGTTTCACAATTCGCGATGCTCGCCGCAAGCTTCATCGACTTTATCCATCAACAGTTGCTTGACTGACTACTAGTACCCAGCTTCCCTCTGGTGTCTGAAGGCCAGGATGAATACTGCGTCCGATTGCTGGTCGTATCGGTATAGCGCGACATAGCCTGAATCACCAAACGACACGATCAACTCTCGCAGTCCGGGTTCATCTTCAAGCGGACGTCCGATCCCCGGCTGAGTGGTCAGCACATCAAACTGCCTGATGATTGCCTGTGCAGCGCGCCGACTGGCGGCAGGACTTTTCAGCGCCAGGAACTCACGGCAACGATCCAACCCACGCGCTGCACCTGGCGTGACGATCAGTCGTGACAAACCGGTGCCGCTTTCTCTTGGTCTGTTCCCCACGTTTCAAGCCACTGAGTCACTTCTTGACCTGTCAGATGCTGGCCGGTCTCTTGATACTCTTGCCATGAAGCACGGGCTTCCTGCTTGAAGGACTCGCGTGCCTCTTCCCGATCCAGATACTGCTTGATCGCCTCCTTCATGAGGAAGTGCGGTTTACGATGACGGGCGTCGGCCAGGAACTTGAGCCGATCATGCTCAGCTTGTTCGAGCTTAATTGATACTAGGCGTAGCAGAGGCGTTTCCATAGCGGGAATCCTAAGTAGCGTGAAGTAATACTAAGTGCTTCATGAAGCGATTGCAAGCGCAGGATTTGTCATGTTGAGCATGTAACGCATAGCTTGCTGACGCAAGCCAAGTCCTTGACGTTTCTATATATATGTATATATTCAATGATATAGAGAATATCCGCTCAATGCAGCAAGCTGAGCTGAGACACAACGACGCTCTACCGCTGCGCAACTGCGCACGCACTTCCCTCTCCTCCAAAAATCAGTCAAGGAGTCACCAGGGGATTGTGTTGCTGATTATTTGCCCACACTGTGCCGTCAGTGTGCCAGTAAGCAAAAAGCCAACCCCGAAGGATTGGCTTTTTGCTTGAATCTATGGTGCTGCTGACCGGAATCGAACTGGTGACCTACTGATTACGAATAATAAAGCCACGGCCAAACAAACACCAATAAATTCAAATAAATCCCTATAAATTACAACCTATTATAGGAAGCATACAGCAAATCCGCTTGCCTCAACTATCCCCAATATTTCTCATTAACCCTCCACTTCGGGGAGCCTATAAGGAGCCTTATGGGACTTTCCTCGGTAAAATGCTGGGATGGCCAAGCGCATGTCACCCAGAACCAAGCACGTTACAAAGCTGACGATGGCTATTGCCGCTGCCGCTAAGCCGCCCGAATCTGGTGATTACATTATACGGTCGATAGATCATCGCATGCTCGGCTTGGGTTTGCGAGTGTATGCGTCCGGCGCGAAGACTTGGATTGCGCAAAAAAAGATCGGAAAGGACCCTGTTCGGGTGGCACTTGGACCGTTCCCCGGTATCACGATGGAAAGAGCGATTGCACTTGCAAAGGACAAGCTGTTTGAGTTTGTTCAAGGGAAAAACCCCATCGAGGAAAAAAGGAGCCGGAAGGTTGCCACTGAACTTGCGCATGCAAAGCGAACCGTTACCGTTGCACTGGCATTTCAGGAGTATCAAATTGCCAAGATGCCAGAGAGCGCAAAAAGAACGGTCGAGGACAGGGAAGCCGCAAAGAAGCGATTGGAATCAGGTTTTATATGGACTACCCCTATTTTGGATTTGAGCGCCGCTGCGCTTGTAACTGAGTATAAAAGGCTTGTGGCAGCTGGAAAAAAAGGATCTTCAGGTGGAAAAACGCAAGCCGGGTTAACGTTTAGTTGGCTTCGCGCAGCCATAAATCATGCCTTAACTATTCGCGAATGGGTAGTCGCCAACCCGTTCCAAAAGTTCAACATACTTCAGCCTGACTGGTCAAACGTAGAAGCAAGAATTCGGACAGTCGCAGGTACAGAGGCACAGCTGAAAAAGTGGTGGAAAGCAGTTGAACAACTCCGTTTGAAGACATCTGGACACTCAAAGGACTCGGTTACTATTGCCGACTACCTCATCCTCTCATTGCTTTTTGGTGGGCGCCGGACGGAACTACTGTCCCTACCATGGTCAAGCGTGGACTTCGACGATGGAACCGTGACATTTACCGACACAAAAAACAATCGTATTCACATCATTCCTTTTGGATCGTTCGCGCGATCTATTCTCGAACGCCGTCATACTGAAAACAAAAAAGTTCGTTCAGATTACGTTTTTAATGCAACTCGACCAAGTAAGGATGGTTGCCTCTATCACGTCAAGGAACCAAAGAGGGCGATAGCAACTGTTGTGAAGACTTCTGGCGTCCCATTTTCTCCTCACGACCTCAGACGAACATTCGGGACGCTTTTCGAGGAATCAGGGAAAGTGTCCGCACTGACTGTTGATAGAGCACTGAATCATTCCCCGTCTTCAACCGCATCAAAACACTACATACACCAGCGCCTGTCGCGATTACGCCCCCTTTACCAAGATCTTGAAGACAGAATCCTTGTCGAGGTAGGAGTCAACAAACCCGAGCCAGAATCATCAGAAAAGGGAACGGTGATCCGCATCCACAAAGAACGGGAGCAGTTTATTGCCTCAATCGAATCGAAAGATGGAAAGCTGGAAGCGGTTGGTGCAACGGCAAAGGAAGCACGCCTTCTCCTACAGTCAATGATATGAAGGCGCATGCATCGGTTGTATCGTTCATGCTGGTTCCTCGATTACTATAACGTACATACAGTCGCCAATTTCATCATGAGCTCTGGGCTGAAATCCAGAGAGCTTGTGAACATGAAGAACACATCGTCTCTCGACGCCGCGCGTCCCGATGCCGATTTTTGGGAATCCGTTTTCCGCAGGATCGGCCACAAACTTTCTGATCCCGTTTGTGTTCGCGACATCCTGGACAAACAGGAGCGCGAACGGGTGTTGCTGGGCCAGGTGGATTTGGGTAACCGCGCTCACTTCCTCCAGATTTCGTTCAGCGTCCATCGCGTTTGGTGCATCGGCTCAACCGTTCGCCATACACCGCGCGCTGACGGCTTGCCCCGGAATGAAACACACGCGCTGATGGAGTGGGAATCGGCCAGAACCTTGCGAGGCATCGTCGACGACCCGTTGCATGGCAAGCGCGACACCGTGCCGTGCATCTCCCGACGGACCATCCTTCCGCAACACATGCTCGACGCGGGAACACATCCCGTGGAACCCAAGAACATCCGGCATGTTTTGGAGCGCCGCGGCTACGGCATCGGCGACACGATCGACCTGGATGGCCTTGACGCCGTCGGGATGTTGCGAGTTTTCGACCACCTGATGAGACATGACGCCGCCCCGTGGGACGCCCTGGCGATGCGACGGGCGTTCAGGCACGCGATCGAGATGCGTGATCGGGTGCGCGCGTGTTTTTCGCGTTCGCTTGAGTTATGGGACGGGGAACCGATCAGGGAGCTGGGTTCATGAGCCGCAACGATCGCTGCGCGCGTGGTCCAGTTCGCCGGCTTTGACGATCACGCCGCTGTCGCTTGTAATCCCGCGCAAGCCCACCCCGTAAGCTTCGAAGCCCAGCTTGCAGGCTGAATAATCCAACCGGTCGTGGTGGTGGCCGTGAAAAAGCGATTTCACCCCCATGTTTTGTGCCAGAAGATCGATGGCTTCAAAACCATGGGGATGGCATGACGGGGCTTCATGCACAACCAGGATGTCCGCCTGCTGATCCCACAACGCCTCGTAGGTGTCCCAGAAAATTGACGACTTGTGACGCAGTTCCTTGCCATAACGGATTTCATCGATCATGGCCGCGTTGGCGCCAGGCGTGTGTTCCCAGTGACGCAACGACGCTTCACGTGCTTCGCGCTTGCGCAACCGGATCGGGCGCTTGTCTTCGATTTTCTGGCAATACTCTGCGTAGCTCTGGAATTTTGGCGCTTCGGGTGGATACCAGATCTCGCTCCGAAAAATTCCCCCGAGGCCGGCGATTCTCTTGCCGTCGATCTCGACGACCTTGCCGTGGAAGTTCAGGTGCATCGCCGATTCGAGGTGGTCCCAAGCCTTGCGTTTGTCACTGTCATGATTGCCAAAGATGAAGCGCACATCAACGTCCACTTTGAGCAACGATTCGATCTCACAAAGGAGTGGGCGCTTGTCGGCCTCGATGTCACCCAAAAGAATGACGGCATCGGGACGTGGCGAGGCATGCACCAGTTGATGCAGGTGTCGAAAATCTCCATGAATATCGCCGCAAAAATAGATCATGGTCAATCCAACATCGGTTCGCCAAAATCAAGGCCGACGGTCAAGCCCGATGGGGTCGTCTTGCGCATCGTCGCACGGCGGTCTTCGAGATGTTTGATGAGGCGGTGAAGCCCGACATCGTCACCAGGGACAAGGGGATGACGCTGAAAGGCTTCCACGGCGCGCAAGCGCATGAGAACGTCGTAGGAGTGCATGGCGCTTCGTTCCAGCATGTTCGGATGATCGGCAAACACGTGCTGGAAAAGAACCAGGGAATCCTCACCTTCGAAAATTTCCGCTTGTGCAAACATCGCGCGATCGACCGGCTTAAAGGCCTTGCTCCGTTCTTGCGGCGCCGTTTCAGGTTTTTCGAAATACTCCACCACCGCCATGGTGGTCCTGGCGGCGCCGTACATTCCACCGCCATCAAAATGCTCACTGGTGATCAACGCGCACCAGAGAAAATGCCGGTTCCCGTTGCCCCACGGAATTTTGGCAAAACAAACACCCTCAACGAGGTCATCGAGGGCCAGCTGCTCCGCGCGCTTTGCGGCCTCCGTTTTCATCCGCTCGATGCTTTCGGGCGTGCCAAGGTGCCGTACCGCATTGTTGATGCGTTGGGATTCGGAAAGGTGGCGATCAAAGGAAAGGGTGGTTGCCATGATGTTGTCAATCGATGATTCGCAGAATGTCGGCGGCGTTGGCGTGGTCCAAAGCGAAACCCCGCAAACGATGAAACGCTTCAGACACCGTTTCGGATAACGCCAGGTCGGAAGAAAATGATAAATTGCTGTAGGCGAACAGGCACACGGCGATGCCGAACGCTTCGCTGGACATGGTCGCGGTGTTTTGATTCGGGCTTTCCGCATGAAACCGGTTCGGTGCCCGCGGACACATGAAGAATCCGCCGTTGGACAGGGCGAAGAATTCCCAGCTTCCGCCACCGTAGTCTTCGGAGAGATCGCGTGCAAAGTCGAAGATCGCCGGTTCAATCTGGAACGGAAACCGGGAGCCAAACAGCGCCGCGGTAATTTCGACACGCTGGTGCTCCGGCACAACCGCGGATGTGATGATGTCGTTCATACCAATTTCGCTTTCGCCATGGCTTCCAGTTCAATCACCGCCAGGCACTCACGCATGTCCCTTAATTCGCTTTTTGACGGGATCCGATTGATCGTCGTTTCGCGGTGCAAGTGTTTGTACCAGGTCACGCGCAGGTCCCGCCATTGGAACATTCCTGGCGCACCAAGACCCCAACGCATAGCGCGCACAACAAACGCATGTGATTCGAACGCGGCGCCATCATTGGCAAACGGATCACCGAAGCCATGCTCATCCAGTGAAGCGCGAATCTCTTCAAGAATCCGAACAACCGACACCGGGCAAGGCATTGAACCGGAATCCGTCGCGTCGGGGGGAACCTCCGCGCCGCCGGCGATGATGACCGGGCAAAACTCGTTGCGCCCTTTGGCCACGGACATTTCCATGGCGACGACGGACCTTTTCAAGTCGTCCAGCGACGGCCAGGAAATGGGGGAACAGCCTGGGTGCGATTGCTGGTATGCGTGGCAAGCGCGCTTTGCATCTTCCGCACCAACGACAACCGCGACGTGACCGTGGCCTTCTTTTGAAATTCCAAGGACCATGAAGACGTTCGAATCAGGAATTGTGATCGTCACGCTTCTTCTCCTCCGGTGGAAACAAAAAGGCTCGTCAACCACATGTGATACAAATTTTCACTGACCGAGCGCAGCATTCCGTCGTCATCTCTGGCCGCCATAATCGCGGCGGGGTGATGCTCGTTTGCCCACGTGGTGAAAACATGCTGGGCGCCCATCGGCATACCCACAAGCTGCACCAGCCGGCTTTCGCCTTCGTCCCTGGGAAGCGTCCGTGGCATCCCCACAAGGATCAGCAACCAGCTCGCCATGTTCCTGCACGAGTTGTGAAAAGCCGCTTGATTTTCCAATTTCATGGTCATCCCTTTCTTCAGGCACAAAAGCCGATGGAACGGCGTGGCGGTTCGTGGTCGGCGCTGGCCAGGTCGTCGATGGTGATACGGCGAAGTTCGCCGACGGGAGCAGGCCGCAAACTGGCGCGGCCCAGGGCGCTGGTGATGGCCTGGCGCATTGCACGCGGGGTCATCGCTTGCAATGTGGCCAGGACGTCGTCGCGAAGCGTCGGCTCGAAAAACACGCCGTAAGGCTCTTCCCGCATCATGGTCCTGTACATCGACGCGGCGATTTGACGCGACTGCTGGACGTCCAAGGAAATGTTGAAGGTCACGAGGCGCGAGCGAATCGGCTCAGAAATCGCACTCAAGTCGTTCGCGGTTGCGACCCAATTCACGCGCGAAGCGTCGAGGGGAACCGTCGACAGCCATTCGTCTTCGAAACTCCTGGCGGTTACCTGTTCCAGCAGCCCAAGCAAGGCGTTCTCACTCGAATACCTGGGGTCCCCGCCGCCTTTGTCGATCTCGTCGACAATCAGCATGGCGTTTGCATGGTCATTGTTCATCAGCGCGCCGGCAACGCGTCCGATTTTGCCGCCGCCCCACGTCGGGGAGGATCCGGCGAGGACAAAGCTGGCACTCGTCGTGGCCATGGGGATGCACGTGCTGGACACACCCAGCGCTTCGGCCAGCGCGTGCGCGTAATGGGTCTTGCCGACGCCGGGCGGACCTGCCAGCAAGATGTTGCCGATGGCAACGGGGCCGTCATACAAGCGTGACAACGCTACGCAACGCTGCACGTGCCGGGTCACGTCGCGAAAATTCGGGTAGTCATTCAACAACACGTTGAGTGCCGCCGGATCAGGCGCGGGGACAAGCCGGCGCGTCGGCCCGCGCTCACGCATCCTTTGCAACGCTGGCTGCAAGCGTGACCGGACCTCACCGTTCGCTTCACTCAACCGATCCAGCGCGTCACTCACATCGGACACCTTGAAGATGTCCATCGTCGGCCCCGCTGGCCTCAACGCTTTCGGTTTGCCCATGACAGGCTCTTCCTCTCCATCGGGTTCCGCGGTTCCCTCCAACAACGCGTCGACGGTCGTTGTTTCTCCCCCATTTTGCGGATACACCTCGTCAAGCTTGTCAGCCAGGCGCGCTGGGCCATGCAGCAGCATGTCGAACAGGCCCATGGGAACGCTCAAATGCGGCAGCAGTTGCGGCCGGTCGGCCATATGACGTGGGGTCGCGCGCTGTGGCGGTGTCGTTGCAAGCCAGGGATTTTTCCGCATTGTTTTCAAAAGCCCTCGTGGTCCGATTTTGAACAAAAGCTGGGCCAACACCTTGGCTTGATCGCCATTGGGATCCTTGATCAGATCGCGCATGTCGGGGTGAATGAGATACACCTCATGGCACGTCCTCCGCAGCGAACGGACGATGACGTACCAAACAATGCTGGATGACACGCGCCAGTGCGCGGCAACACCAGCCTGAGCGCGCCGGATGAACGCGCCCGATGGTTCATTGGGGCCTTGCGTGACCAGGAGCGCCATGGGACCGCGAATAACAACCGGGTCCTTGGGCGGAACCTCCTCCCCCGTGGTTTCCGGAAATAGATCATCCAGTTCCGGCTCCCAGCGTCCGGGCGTCTCTTCACCGCCGGTTCCTTCGCCCGTGAGGTCGGGCACCTCGCCGAGCGGCCCGTGCAGCATTTCGCGGATCTGCGCGATCATGTCTTTCCGCGGCAAGCTCGCAAATTCTTCGAGGCTTTCGTCAATGTCTTTGTCAGTCGGAAGCGTCATGGTGCGTTTCCTTTCTTTTTCGATTTCATGAGGGTCCGACGCACGCGCGCGACAAAACGCAACGCAAGCGCGGTGAATTTGTTTTGATTTGTGTGGGAGGCGCCCGGAAGCGCCAGATGATCAACGCAAGCCCCCGCCGTGCAGGAGCTTCTATCGCGCGTTGTTGCTACCAGGAACTGGTCATATCAACGCGGAGCGGATCACAATCAGAACACCCTCTGAACCGGTCAAGGAAGACCGGGAAAACAATGAATGGAACAACTTGGACAATGCCCGGAATGCAAGTGCTTGTCAATGATCAATGCACATCGCTATCTACTTTATCCGAATAGACCGAAGGTCCGCGCGAGACCGAGACCGTTTGCGATTGCAAACGAAATGTTAACAGCCAGACCACCGTGATCACCAACGCGAAGTGCAGTCAGTGCTGAAAATGAACATCCAGCCAGCAGTGCCGAGAACGCAAATACGGGTACAACAGAGATGCCCAACAACAGAGCGCCGACCACTTTCATCACCGTCGATACACGATCGACAATTTCAACAATGGACATGTTGTCCCCCTACTCTGAAACGCGGGTCCGTCCGACTCAACTAACCTGGAAAACCCCAAATCAGGAGAAATTCCAGAGGCAAGCAACCGCCGGAGCTAGGATGAACAGGGGGAACGGAGAAAGCCCTGTCGTCGCTCAGGCGGCGACCAGGCGTATCAGACGCAGAGGTGCAAGGCCAAGAGGGGTGGCCATTTGTGGCGGAAGAGAAAGGGAACTCCAACTCATCAGCGCATTATGACATATGCTTGACTGATTGTCAAGAAGAAAGTGAGGAGGAATTTAGGATTTCCTTCAAACCGACTACG
The DNA here is from genome assembly GCA_945902805.1 of Propionivibrio dicarboxylicus. Classification (GTDB taxonomy): domain Bacteria; phylum Pseudomonadota; class Gammaproteobacteria; order Burkholderiales; family Rhodocyclaceae; genus CAMDMZ01. The sequence goes on from CAMDMZ010000003.1 coordinate 45,820, forward strand.
GTTCATACGGTACTTTCCCGTACAGCATTTCTTCGGGCAAAACTTCCATGCTGCTCTGAAAAGTACCCTGATCGGAATCACGATCTGTACGCTCAAGCTCGAGTGCAAGCGCGCCAAAAAACCCAAGGCTTGCTTCGATTTTGCGGATTGTCCGCCAGTCATGCATTGGAGTATCAAGAAACGCTTCGACGTCATCCACGAGCTTCAGACGCAGAACGTCCTTCAGGTCATCCCTTTCAAGGGGGTTTGCGAGACCTCCGCGCAAAATTCGCAAAGAGCCTTTTAGGTTGGGCTCGGGAAAATCCATGTACCACTGAGCAAACCTGCGAAATGCCTCATTTTTGATCTGCTCGTCGATGGTGCATTTGTACTTCTGCGCCATGGACTGCGCCCTGCGAAATGTCAGATCGCCGAGAAGTATGGGTGATGTGCTCATGATGTCAGCCTTTCGAGGAGTTGATACACTGACTTTAACATCATGTAACACACTGATTCAAATGATTATTACGTAGATTGAAAATAATTCTTGTCAACAGCGGGTTGGGCAGATGCAGCAACATGTGCATGATTGAACGATAGGCAATCAACCTATGCCCCTTCCGTGGGGCATGTTCCTGCGCAGCCCTATTTCACGGACCAGACTTGCGCCGTCAGCGGCAGTTCATTGAGTTCCGCCCGCGCTTCCCGCCAGCTGGGGTAATGCTGCTCCAGGAGCGCGACGAAGCGCTCGTTGTGCGTCGGCTCGATCAGGTGCAGCATTTCATGGACGACGACATACTCCAGCAGGTCGCGCGGCTTTTTCACCAACTCGGTGTTGAGCCGGATGTTGCCCGCCCGGTGATTGCAACCGCCCCATTTGGTTTTCATGCGCTGAAGAAAATACCCGGTGACCTGGACACCCAGCTTCGCTTGCCATTTATCGATTAGGGGTGGAACGACCTGGTGCAGCAAGGTACGGTGCCATTCGCCCATGATCGCTTCCCGCTGTTCGACCGTGCTCCCCGGGCGCACCGCCAGGGTGATGCGCCGGTGGTCCAGCGTCACGCCGGGTTTTGCATCCCGTTCGACCACCGACAGCAGATAACGACGCCCCCACAAATAATGGCTTTCTCGCTCGATGAACTGGCGCGGTGTTTCCCGCGCCTGGCCGATCAGTTTGGCCTGCTGGGTGCGAATCCACCCGAGTTTTGAAATGGCGTAGGCGCGGGCCACCTCCAGTCGGGTGCCGGTGGGCGCCACCAAGGTGACTTGTCCGGCCGGCGGATGCACGGACAGATGAACATTCTTCACCGCCTTGCGGGTGACGGTGATCCGGAGGTCACCCAGCCGAATGGTTTCCGTCACTGGTAGCCCTGCTGGTTCTTGATGATTTCGAAGAGGGCGCGCGTGGCGTCGCGGTCGCGGTCGAGCAACGGGAACAGGGCGTTCAGCACCTGCGCTTCGCGCGCCTGGTCGCCATACCAGCCGGCCGGCGCCTGCTCGCGGACGGCCAGATCGATGCGCAAGGCCAGGGCGGCCCGGTCTTCCTCGGCCGTGGGGTAGCGAAATTCCGTTGCCGGGATCGCGTCCAGGTTGTTGAAGATCACCGTGGCCTCGTGCTTGCCGTGCAACACCGCCGGAACACCTGCCTCCGGCTGCTTTTCCGCCAGGCGTTTGACCAGCGCCTCGGCATTGCGCAAGAACGCCTCGTAGGCCGCCGTATCCGCCCGGCTTTGTTTGATCAGGTCGTCGAGCAGCTTTGACATCTGCGCGTAAAAGCGCGGATCGGTAAGCTGATCGCGGATGATGGTCTTGCGGACGTTGTTGATGATGCCCTCGGCGATCGCGTTCTTTGACAACTTGCCTTTGGCGTTGAGCTTCCTGGCGATGGCGTCGTGGATGCCGGTTTCGATGATCAGCTCGGTCAGCGACATCTCGCCCAGCTCGCCCAGATCCGCGGCGGGATCCGCCTGGATGTAGGTGTTGATGAGGTGGCGCATGTCCGCCTCGTACGGCTTGATGTCCAGTTCCTCGCCGGAGTGTTTCTTGATTGCGGCGCGAATCTCGGTGAAAAACTCCACTTCCTTTTGCAAGGCGGCGGCTTCGGCTTCCGTATACCCTGCCTCGATTAGGTTCTGGGCGATGTCGGCAAAGGCGCGGGCAAACAAGGCAACCGCCTTGTAAAACGAAACCCGCAAGGGTTCGGTCGTGTTGAGCGAGGTGGGATCAGCCGCATCGCCGCAGAAATAACGCAGGAACTGCTCCACCTCGCCGGGCTGTTCCACCGGCTCGCACAAATATTTCAGCGCCTGGCGCGTGTCCTCCAACTGCTTGCGGCCTTCCGTCAGCCAGTTCTTGATCTGCACGTTATTGTCGCCGCCATTGCCCTGGTCGATGTCCAGTTCATCCGAGCTGTACACGGCAATGGCCTGCTGCACATCGCCGAAGAGTTCCTTGAAATCGACGATGTGGCCGTAATCCTTGTCGTCGCCGTCCAGCCGGTTGGTGCGGCAGATGGCCTGGAACAAGTTGTGATCGCGCAGCTCGTTGTCGAGGTAGATGTAGGTGCAGCTCGGCGCGTCAAAACCGGTGAGCAGCTTGCTCACCACGATCAGCAGCTTCAGGTTCGCCGGCTCCTCGATAAAGCGGCGCTTGATTTCCGTCTCGTATTTTTCGGTGGTCGGGAAGTCCTTGAGGACGTACTGCGTATAGGTGTCGAACTTGTAGCGCTCGTCGCTGTTGGTCGGCTCGCGCGAGATGGCATTGTGGTTCGGCTCGTACGAAGTGATGATCCCGCAGTAAGGGCCGAAGATGGTGTTCTGGAACAACCGGAAATAGTGGCAGGCATCGTAGATCGATGCCGCCACCAGGATGGCCGTGCCGCGATTGTTGTTCAGGCGCGGCTTCAGGCTGAAGTCGTCGATGATGTTGGCGATGATGCGCTGCTTGCGCTCGCCGGAACTCATCAGCTCTTCCATGGTCGCCCAGCGGCGGCGCAGCACCGCCTTCTGGAAATTGTTGAGGTTCTTGGTTTTCTGCTCGAACCACTTGTCGATGGCGGCCTGCGAGGTCAGCCGCTGCGGCACGTCGCGCGCCTCGTACTTGAGGTCGAGCACCACCTTGTCGGCCACCGCTTCGTGGAACTTGTAGGTGTGGATGTAGGTGCCGAACACGTCCCGCGTCATCTGTCGGTCGCGGCGCAACAGCGGCGTGCCGGTGAAGCCGATGAAGATCGCCCCTTCCAGCCAGCGCTTCATTTGCCGGTTCATGTCGCCGCCCTGGGTGCGGTGGCACTCGTCGACGAACACGTAAAAGCGGCCGGTGACCTGCGGCGCCCGGCCTTGCAGGTCGGCCACGTCGAACTTGTGGATCAGCGCGCACAACAGCCGTGGCGTGGTCGCCCCGAGCTTGCTCACGAAATCCGCCCGTGAGGTGATGCGCGGCGAAGGCGAATCCTCGCCGATCACGCCGGCGTTCCGCATCACCCCGACGATCTGCTTGTCCAGCTCGTCGCGGTCGGTGATGATCAGGATGCGCGCCTCGGGGTCGTGCTCGAGCAGCCACTTGGCGATCAGCACCATGAGGATGCTCTTGCCGCTCCCTTGCGTGTGCCAGATCACGCCGCCCTCGCGTAGGGCGATGCGCGTCTGCGCCGCCTTCACGCCATGGAACTGATGCTGGCGCGGTACCTTTTTCTGGCCGGCATCGAAGAGGATGAAGTTGCGCATCAGGTCGAGCAGCCGCTCCGGATTGCACAAGGCCGCCAGAGGACGGTCAAGCAGCGCGCCCGCCTCGGATGCCTTTGCCGTCCCGCCAGCGCCGACTTTTGCCTCAACCTTCCATTCGACGAAAAACTGTTCCGGCGTGCCGGTGGTGCCGTAACGCAGCCCTTGCGAATCGCTCCCGGCCAGCACCAGTTGCACCGTGCTGAAAAAGCCCTTGTTGAAAATCTCTTCCTGATTGGTGATGAGTTGGCGCACTCCGTCGGCCACCTCCACCGAGCTACGCTTGAGTTCCAGCACCGCGATGGCGATGCCGTTGATGTAGAGCACGATGTCCGGCCGGCGCTCGAATCCGCCCTTGAGCGTCACCTCCTCGGCGAGGGCAAAGTCGTTGTTCTCGGGATGCTCCCAGTCGATCAGATGCACCGTCTCATGCGCCTGGCCGGCAGCGACCTGGACCTGAACCCCGTACCGCAGCAGCTGGTATGTCCGGAGGTTGGCTTGGTAGAGCGTGATGCCGGTCGTGTCGGCAGCGGTTTCCAGCTTCTGCAAGGCGGCGGCGATGTGGGCGGCGGAATAGCCGCGCCCCGCCAGGTTGGTGCGCAGGATCTCCGTTTCGATGGGCCGGTTGTTCTCGCGCTTGCCCCATTCGCCGAGGTAACGGTAGCCAAGCCAGTCCGGTCTCTGCTTGTTGGTAAACAGATCGATGACACGGTTCTGCGTCTTGCGTTCGGAGCGGGGTTGTTCAGGCATTATTGTTCCCGCCCAATACTTCCGAGACAACGTAGCGCCGGAACGATTCGCCATCGGTGAAGCAACGGAATCCCGCCTGGCTGGCCATGGTAAGGGTCGCCGCATCCTCATTCAGCAACACGGCTACCGGCTGGCTTAGCTCTTCCTGGATGCCGGTTGGCCAAACCAGGTCAAATACCGCAATCTGCTGACCCGACTGCGGATCGGCAAAGTCGTAGGTGAGTATGCCGCGCGGCAAACCCTGCGCTTCCACCCAGTCGTTCAATGCCACCAGTTCGGCCTCCTCCTGTTCGGAGCTGATGCCCCCCACGGTAACCGGGGGAGTTGCCGTCACGGCCGCCGTGCCGGCAAGCCAGTGAAGGTCACCATGCAGCAATGATTCCATGCGCCGGTTCAACTCCTCCGCCAAGAGCACCTTGCGGGCCTCGAGGAAGTCGCGGAATCGTTCGACCTTCCAGAGCGCCGGGTCGCCCGGTATCCATTGGGATGCCAGCGCCCCAGGATGGGCCTGCTCAACTTCTGGAAAGTAATCCTCCGGCAGCCGGTCGCTGATAATGAGGTTGGTGTCCTTGGTCAGAAAACAGAAGTTGGCCAGGGCATTCACTTCCGGCCGGGCATGCTTGCGTTTGTAGAGTTGGGCCTTGGGGAAAATGTGGTGCACTTCCAGGCTGCTCATCTTGCCGAGCAGACTTGCTTTGAGTGGCAGCCCGGTACCCCAGTCCCTGGCCTCGCCCATGCGGGTCAGCAGATACAGTACGGGGTAGAAGCGCGCACCCAGGCTCCAGCCGGTGAAGTGCCCCGGCTCGGCGCGTAGTCCGCCATGCCAAAGCCGCAACTGCTCCAGGAGCTTGTCGAGGCCACCGTCGTCGCCGACGAGCGCTTCGAGATCCTTGTCGATAAAGGATTCCGTCGATCCCGAGAAACGCCCCCACATGGCCGCCTGCACATACCAGAACAGCAGCTTATCGCGGGTTTTCTCGTCCATGGGACCAAGCTTCTGCGCCTGTCGCAGGTCCAGATACCGTGCCATTACCGGCACACCGAAGCGACCGAAGAACACCTGATCGTGATCCAGCCCCAGGCGGCCGCCAATCAGGTTGAGGCTGGTGTCGATGTGCTTGGTTGCCCGCGTGAGTGCGTCCTGCACCTCCGACGCATTCTTCTCATGTAGAAACTGGAATTTCGCCTCGCCGGTCAGCACCGTGTTCACGGAGCGCAGCAGCCAATCGAGATTGAAGTGATAGTCCGCCTTGGCCCATTGCTTGAGCTTGGCCTTCATCGTATCGCGGCCCTCGGGCCACTCGGCGCAAATTTTCGCCAGTGCCAGATCGCCCTTGGAGAGCTTAGTGCCGCCACTGTTCACCTTGTTAAAGATGTCCACCACCACGTCAAGGGACTTGTCCGTGCCGGTGACCTCCTCGGTATGTAACTCGATTTCGAGAATGCCCAAGATGCGCGAAATGCGACCCGAATACTTCACCGCCTTGGTGCCGATGCCCGGATGCTCCGCAAGGGCTTCCACCAACTTCTCGTGGCCAGCCTGTCCGTTCTTCATCAACTCGGTCACGTCGATCCAGAGCGGTTCGTCCTTCATCTTCACCGGCTGATAGAACTCGAAGGTTTCCGTGTCCAGATTGAAGCGCAGGCCGGTGAATGCTTGGGCGTTACCATCGAAAAACTTCGGCGGCTTGCCACGCGCGACACCGTAGAGTGAGGTCATGCGCTGCTGGCCGTCGAGCAGCAACTTTACGATGCCGTCCGCCAGCGGCCCGTCTCCTCGATGAGTTGCGGTCATTGATTCGGTGGCCCAGACCAACAAGCCTCCCACAGGATGGCGGCGGTAAAGCGAATCGAACAGGCCACGCACCTGGTCCCGGTTCCAGACATAGCCTCGCTGGAACTCTGGCAAGGCCATGTGGCCGCTGTCGATGTGGTCGAGGATGGTGGAAATTTTCATACTCGCTCCGTTTTTCCCTGAGGTGATGATGAATTATCCAGCGTATCTTTCGACACCCATATCCAGCCCTCGGCCTGCGGGATGGATACTGGTGGCGGTGCCAACGTCTCGGGATGTGCCGCAAACAGCCAGGCGATCAATGCACAGGTCAGCGCGTCGTCCAGATCGTCATGCGCCAGATTTCCGAAAGGCGCTTGTAGGGCCCGAACGGTGGGCGAATTCTTGCAGGCAGATGGATAAGCTTCGATGGCGGTCAGGCAGCCACCCTGCCAAACGCCGCAGCACACCGCCGTAGGCGCGAACCTGGCGAGAACGTGCATGCCCTTGGTGGACTGGCTGCCGATCATGTCCTTGATGGCAGACAGCGGCTTCAGGCCATGCTCGAACAGCCGCCGCTCGGTCTGCCGGAACAGGTAGGGATTGGTGTCGGAGCTTCCCAGCTCCACGACGGCTTGTAGGCCAGTGACCAGCCGGGCGAATTCCTGCGAAAAGCCCAGCGGCGTGTCGATGGCGAGCGTGGCCGGTATTTCACCGGCCTTCGCTTGCGCACCGCAAAGCGCAAACAATTCGGCGACAAACGCTTCCGAATTTGCCGCCGAATTGATGGTCGACCGCAAGTTGCCGCGCCACGGCTTGCCGACAATGGCCCGGGCGGCATCGAGAATCACAATGGCGTCGCGGCTCTTGCCGTTTCTGTCGCAGTTCCACCCGCCAACATCCCAGCCGATGAAGTACACCGATTCGCTTGCACTGCTCACTCTTCGCCCTTCTCTTCCAGCAACCGCAGCCTGGCCTTCTCGATCGAGTGATGCAGCTTGGCCTGCAATGCCTCGCGCGATGGCAGCACGGTCAGGTATTCGGCGACGTGGATACCGCTCTTGTCCAGTTCCAGCAGTTCGATCTGCTCCTGCTTCTTGCCGGTGCACAGGATGATGCCGAGCGGCGGGTTTTCGTCGGCCTCCTGTTCGTACTTCGCCAGCCAGCGCAGATACAGCTCCATCTGGCCCTTGTACTCGGCGCGGAAGTCGCCGACCTTGAGATCCACCGCCACCAACCGGCGCAGCTTGCGGTTGTAGAACAGCAGGTCAATGTAGAAATCGTCATTGTCGATCTGCACCCGCTTCTGCCGCGCCATGAAGGTAAAGCCCGCGCCCAGCTCCAACAGGAACTGCTCGATCTCGCGCAGGATGGCATCTTCCAGGTCTTTTTCCAGATAGCGGTCGTTGAGGCCAAGAAAATCGAGCAGGTAGGGGTCTTTCAGCAACACTTCAGGCGAAGGACGCTGCTCCTGTCGCAACACGTCGAGATCATGGCGGATGGTCTCGTCCGGTTTTTTCGACAGCGCCGAGCGCTCGAACAGCAAGGACTGCATGCGCTCCTGTAACTGGCGCGACGACCAGCCTTCCAGCCGGCACAACTCGACGTAGAAATCGCGTTTCAGCGGATCGTCGAGGTAGATCAGCGCCTTGAGGTGCGACCAGCTCAATTGTCTCCGCAGCGTGGAGACAATCGCCTCATCGGGAAACGCCTGGGCAAAGCGCACCATGTGTCGCAGGTTCTTGGCCGAAAAGCCACGTCCGTAGTCGGCGGTCAATTGTCTCGACAGCGTGGAGACAATCTCCTCGCCATACCCGGCGCGCCGGCTGCCGAGGATTTCGCGATGGAGGCGTTGCCCCACTTGCCAGTACAGTCCGCTCAACTCGGCATTGACAGCCATCGCCGCCCGTTGGCGGGCGTTGTCGATCATTTGCCGGATGTCGAGAATCAGCGCGCTTTCAGTCATAGGCACGTTACTCATACGAGGCGAATTCTCCCGGTCAGCAGCTCCTGCATCATGCCCTGCTTGAGCGCGCGCGTCTTGTCGCGCCGTCCCACCAGCGCCGTCAATTCAGCGTCCATGTCGGAGAGGACGGCAGCGATGGCGGTTTGTTCGGGGAGGTTAGGCAACCGAATGACCGACTTTAGCAAAGCAACCTTGGATAGGTTGTAACGTGTCGAGCCTTGGGCAAGTGATTTCATTAGTTCCCGACCCTCCTTGTTTCTGAGGTAGTAGGCCAAGAAAAGCCCGTCAGCTTCGGCCCAACTGTTAAATCGAAATCCGAAGCAGAAACTATTCAAGAAGAGGTTTGGAACATCGAGTGTGAGCAGCGCGCACATGGCGACTTCTTCCGGTGTTTCTGAAGAGCCATTGAACAGCAAATCCCCCTTCATGACCCTATTTTGCGGCTCCGTTGGCGAAACTTGAACGCGTTCAAATGTGGTGCAGTCGATCACAACATTGGTCATGACGTTCATGAAGGTGACGTAGTGAGCTGAACCCTCGCCGAAGTCCGTCTTGGTCTTTCCAGTCAATCCGCCATATGTTGAGCCGATGTCACCGAGCATCTTTACCGCCCACTCCCCGACAAACCCCGGCAAACGTGTTTTGCCAGTGAGGAGTTGCTGCATGGTGGCCTGTTTGAGGTCGCGCTTCTTGGCGATGAGCCGATCCAGCCCGTCCAGCAGGGCATCGACATCGCTCAATGCCGCCGCGATGGCGCGTTGTTCGTCCCGATTCGCTGGTAGCCCAACGATCATCAGATTCACAATGGTGATGTAGATGTGCTTGATCGTAGAGCCCCCCGCATCTTCAAGCATCCGTCGTTGGTAGCGTGGACTTTCCAGCAGTAGTTTCAGGAAGTTCGGCTCGACCTTCTCATTTGGGCGAATCACGGCAACCGATTGATTGATGCAAATCGTCTCATCCCCGACCAACGCAAGACGCCCAAGGGAGCCATCCTTCGTCAGAAGAATGTCGTTCTTTTTCGGCTTGCTCTTTGCCGTGAGAAGCGTCCGATATGCGGCTTCCGAAGTTCTGCGTGCCGTTTCGAGTTGAATACGGCCCTCGTTAATATCTGCGGCAGTCACCATGTAGACGCCATGCTCGACGGCAGGCATTGGGTTCGTGAATCCGTATGAGATCAACGAAAAATATGCTTCAAGCTTCTGGCACTCCCAATTCTCGGGAACAACCCCCACCTCAGTCAGCTTGTACCCCGGCCTCACTTCCATGCCGCCCCCACAAAAGTCGGCGCTGGCAGGACGGCGTTAGTGCGCGACAGGCTCATGGCCGGAACCCCATCTTCTTGAGGTGCTCGCCCACTCGGGCGGAAAGCGTCTCCACCTCGTCGGTGAGCTGCGGCAGCGGCGTGGCGTAGCGTTCGGCCAGTTCGCGGATGCGGCCGGTGAGGGTTTGCGAGACGCGATCCAGCTCTCCCTGCACGGCGGCAGATAGGCGTGCCATCCATTTGTCGTCCACCACCAGGGTCTTGATCTCGGTCTCGCTGAGTTGGGGATATTTCTCGTAGGCCAGCGTGTCGAGCGCGATCTCCTGCTCCTTCACGGCACGCTTGAGGGCCGTTTCGTTTTCGGACAGCTCCAGCCAGTGCTTGAGTATGGCGGCTTCTTCCTTCGCCTCTTTGTCGCCCTTGATTTCCTTCAGGCGGGCATTGACCTCGGCCTTGGCGATCTTGTCGAGCGCGCCGAGGAATCCCTCTTCACCGCCGTGTTCCTCTTCCAGTTCGGCCAGGCTGGCGCTGGCGGCTTCCAGCTCGGCCTGCCTGGCTTCCAGTGCCGCCTGTTCCTTGGCGAAATAACGGGCGACGATGAGCGGCTTGGGGATCAGATCGCAGGCCCAACCCTTGTCCTTGCGCTTGCCCTTTTTGTCGGTCTCGACGATGCGCGCGGGCCTGGCGACCCAGCCATCGGCGACGATCAGGTAGGCGTCGTCCTGCATGGTTTCGGCCCAGTAGTCCATCAGGTGCTGGTAGATGTCGTAAGCGTCGAGCAGCGGGGCCGGCTTGAAGGTGTCGAGCAGGGATTCGGCGATGGCCTCGATCAGCGCCTTGGGGTGGCCCTCCTTGCCGAAACCGGTCAGGCGCGGCGTGTTGGCCTTGCGCCAATCGGCAAAGCGGCGCGTGGCCGATTGATTGAAGGCGGTGAATTCGGTGTGACCGAAGATCGCGCTCTTGACCTCGGCCAGGGCGAGCTTGAGACGGGCGTAGCCCGGGCGCCCGGTTGCATCCAGCGGCTCGAACAACAGCGCACGCACGCCGGGCAACACTTGCCAGTAGGCGTCGAGGGCTTCCAGGTCGCGTGCGGGAATGCCGCCGCGCAGGTGGCCGTCGATGTCCTGCACGTCTTCCGGTTCCGTGCTGTCGATGTAGCGAGGCAGGTTGAGGTTGAAATCGTTTTTCGGGTCGGCGATCTCGTCGAACGGCACCATGCGGGCGTAGCGCGGGATGTCGACCTGCTTGGTGAAGGTGTCGACGATGCGGTGGATGTCCTGTTCGCGCAGACGGTTCTTGTTGCCGTCCTTGATGAAGCCCTTGCTGGCGTCGATCATGAAGATTCCTCGGCGCGTAGTGGCATTCTCCTTGTCCAGCACCAGGATGCAGGCAGGGATGCCGGTGCCGTAAAACAGGTTGGCGGGCAGGCCGATGATGCCCTTCAGGATGCCGGAGCGGACGAGTTTTTCCCGTATCACCGCCTCGGCATTGCCACGGAACAGCACGCCATGCGGCAGGATGCAGCCGGCCTTGCCGGTCGACTTCATCGACCGGATGATGTGCAGCAGGTAGGCGTAGTCGCCCTGTTTGGTCGGCGGCACGCCCCAGGCAAAGCGCTGGTAGGGATCGGTGGCGGGCGTCAGCCCGGTGCTCCAGGTCTTGTCGGAAAACGGTTGATTGGCGACCACGTAATCATAGGTGCGCAGGCTCTCGCCGTCCTTGAACTTGGGCGCGGCCAGGGTGTTGCCGGAGAGGATGTTGGCGGTCGGGAAGTCGTGCAGGATCATGTTCATGCGCGCCAGGCCGGCCGTGGTCACATCTTTTTCCTGGCCTTCCAGGGTGATGTGCTTGCCGGCCTGCGCCGCCACTTTCAGCAGCAGCGAACCGGAACCGCAGGTGGGGTCATAGGCGGTCGTCGATGCCTTGGTGTTGGTAGGCGCGATGCCGATCACCCGGGCGATGACGCGGCTCACCTCGGACGGGGTGTAGAACTGGCCCTTGCTCTTCCCCGATTCGCTGGCGAAATGCCGCATCAGGTACTCGTAGGCATCGCCGAGGATGTCGTCGTTTTCGGCGCGATTTTTCGAAAAATCCAGCTCGGGCTTCTGGAAGATGCCGACCAGGTTGGTCAGCCGATCGACCATGGCCTGGCCTTCGCCGAGCTTGTTGGGGTCGTTGAAGTCGGGAAAGTCGCTGCGGGCCAGCCGGGAATTGGCGTCGATCAGCGGCTGGATGATCTGCGTATTGATCTTGTCGCCGATGTCGCTCTTGCCCTTCAGTGCGACCATGGCTTGGAAACTGGCCCCCTGCGGAATCGTGACCGGGGGCGCAAAATCGTCGCTGTCGCCGTATTTGTCGCTGATGTACTTGATGAACAGCATGAACAGGACGTAGTCCTTGTACTGGCTGGCATCCATGCCGCCGCGCAGTTCGTCGCAGGAGGCCCAGAGGGAGGAATACAGGTCGGATTTCTTGATGGCCATGAAGGTTCTTGTTTTCGTTGTGGCGCCGCCGGGCGCAAGGGCGAAAGCTTACATTATGAGCGCATCAATGACGGCGTATTTGCGGCGCATTGACCCCTGCGGCCATTGCATCATGGTTGCGAGCACTCCAACAACCCCCAAAACACCCGCTGGCGTCGCCGTGGATCGCCGATTGACCACTCGCTGACCCCCAAGGTTCACCCGCACCGGCAAAAGGTTTGCTTGAGTAATGGCGTTGCCATGCTGTCTCGGCCGATTTGGGGCAAGGTCCATCGCTTCGCGATGGACTGGGCCGAAGGCCCCCGCTTTTGACTTTGAAACGGGGGCGGCGGGGCGGCGGGGGCGTGCACTGGGCACGGACGGTTTTCGTACCGTGCCCCTGCGACGTCGACATACGCCGTCATCCAACTTTCCATCTCGCCCATCAAGGCCGGACGACGCCCAATCTGGGGCGGCGGCCGTGCCGCGCCCATTAGAAGGTTCTTTTATTAGAACCTTCGTAGACGGGGGCGGCCGGAAACCCGCATGGCTGCGTGGGAGGGTGTGGAGCAACTACCGGTGAAACCGTGACGTTTTGCCTGAAACTACCGGTGAAACCGTGACGGACTACCGGTGAAACCGTGACGCTGGATGGTGGAAATACGATTTCCAGGCTGAGACAACCCCAGTATTTCTCTATGCTGACCGTTCAATGCTTGTGCTTCATGTGGAGATATTGGGTCATTCGATAAAGAAATCGGTACAAGAATGCAGTGAAACATTTGATTCTATTTCCAACACCGCGAAGTCGGTCCTGTAAGGTATCCTCTTTCGAATCATGGCTGGACCTGATCTTAAAGGACTCGTAAAACCTGCGTTGCTCGAGTGGGCGCGCAGACAATCTCATATGGACCGGGTGACGGCCGCGAAAAGTGCTGGCCAAACCGAGGATCGGCTGCGTGAGTGGGAAGAGGGGGCACGCGTTCCAACTCTCAATCAGCTTCGAACTCTGGCCAAAATATATCGGCGATCCATTGGTGTCTTTTTTCTTGATGAGATCCCGAAAGCTCCCCGTAGGCCACCTGTCGATTTTCGCAGGATTGAACTGACCACCGAAAACGTGATGAGTTCGGCGCTTGCCAATGGAATTCGTGAGGCCGAAGCAAAGCGTGACGCCGCCTTGGACATCTTCGCACAATTGGAGGAACAGCCTCCCGCATGGGATCTTGCCTTTCCGTCTGACATTTCTCCTGAGGATGCAGCAGGGCTGTTGCTCGAACGGCTATCTGTCACGATGCGCGTTCGTACCAAATGGACATCTGTCTACGAAGCCTTAAGCGGCTGGCGTTCTGCGGTGGAATCTCTTGGGGTGCTCGTCGTTCAACTCAGTGGTGTCCCAATGAGCGAGATGCGAGGCTGCTCGATTGCGACCTTCCCTCTGCCAGTTATCATCCTCAACAGTAGTGACAGCCCTCTCGGACGAGTTTTTACTTTGCTGCATGAATTGACGCATCTCGCCCGCAATGAAGGTGGCTTATGTGATCTACAAGAGGATGCTCCACGGAGCCGCGATAGCGATGCTATCGAACAGTATTGCAATCACGTTGCCGGGGCGATGCTGGTACCCGAGAATGAACTCCTGTCGCGCGACGATGTAATTCAGGCGGAAAGTGATACAGCATGGACTGTTGAGCAGTTGAAGGACATGCGCCGATATTTTTGGGCGAGCAGCGAGGTAATGTTGCGCCGTCTGCTCATCTTCAGCAAAACGCCCCAAGCCCACTACCGCATGATGAGAGAGCATTTTGAGCACGAGTATGCGGTGCAACGTGAGCGTCAGTCGGGGGATCCCGTGATGGTTCCTTATTACCGGCGTGTTCTGCTCAGTAACGGGCAATACCTCACGCGACTGGCTATTGACGCTTACCGTGCAAGCACCATTACCGGAACTGAACTCTCGCGCATCCTGAATGCAAAGCTCGATCACCTCCCGAAGATCCGCGAAGCGCTATACGGTGAGGTGGTGGCATGAGATGGTGTTTTGATACAAGCGCACTCATTGAGCCTTGGGTTCGTTTGTATCCTCCCGATATTTTCGGACCGGTTTGGGAAACACTTGATCGGCTTATTGCAACTGGGGTTATTGTGGCACCCGTCGATGTCCTGCATGAGTTGGAGCGCCAGAAGGACGATTTACACGCTTGGGTCAATGTTCGGCCGACGTTCTTTCTGGACCCCGACAGGAAGGTTATGGAGGTATTCGCTGAGATCGTGAACACCTATCCCGGCTTCATGAAGCCCCACTCAACGAAATCAGGAGCTGATCCGCTCGTCGTAGCGACGGCCGAGGCCAACAATCTCCCGGTGGTTACGTACGAGACTCGCGCCAAGCAGGACGCTGCGCCGAAAATTCCGAACGTCTGCGACGACCGCAACATCAGGACCGTACAACTGGTCGATGTTCTGCGTGATACTGGCTTCAAGATGTAGTAGGCCCATTGACGACGTGAAGCCGGTGGGCGGTATATTTTGATTGGACTGGAACTTGGTTCTGTCGTGCGATGGCAAATAATAAGACAATCATAATCGACAGTAGTTTCCGGTACTTGATCTACCAGTCATAACCAGATCTGATAATGCCTTTCAGTTCATTCTTGGTTCATCCAGATCCGGATCGGCTGGATCGTAGGCCAAGCGTTCAGCCACATCACCCGGCGTCAGGTCGTCACCGACGCAGCCCAATGGTTTCGAGCGGTTTACTTGAACTTTTTTTCCCGCGATGGTGTAGGACCATGCACGCTCTCCATCAAGTCCTCGCGCATCGGCGATCTCCTCCAGTCCGGCACGCAGAAGCATGCGCCGATTGCGCACCACGCCGTCGCTCGTCGCCGGACGATTACCCCAAACATGGCGGGCCAGCGTATCCAGCTTCGCCCCATGCCCCGCCATCAAGCTTCTTCCTTCACGGACGTAAGCCGACAACCAGGTGTGCAGGATCTTCGCCACCGGATTACGAAGGTTGTGGCGCTCATGCAGCGAAACCCGGATATTTTGGCCCCCGAAAATCGCATGGGTCAGACGATAGTTCAATGTCACGATCAGGCGGTCGTCTACATGTTGAAATGAGAGCAAATGGGTAAGGCCGCCCGTCGTGTGCCCAGTCTCGGTACGTGACCGATACATCACGACACTCCCCAGTTGCTCCAGCAGTCGCAGCAAGTTTTTGTAATTCCCGGTGCTGTCCCCCATCCCGGCATCTATCAGGAGCGCATACGCCGTGCATTCCACTAGGGAAACATCCTCTTCTGCAAGAGGTCCGCTGACTTCCAGTAGGCTCCATTGGCGAGCCATCAGGTCGCTCGACGTGCCATGTGCCACAACACCTTTTGCGCCGTCGCGCCCTGTTCTGGCCGCAATAGCCAGCAAGACCGATTGATGCTCGACGCCCAACTGCACGCCCTGGAATCGCACGGTGCCATTATCGAACGCCCCCTCAACGCCATACAGCGCCTGACCCTGCGCCACCTTGGGAACGAAAAGACCATCAAGAACATGCGCTGGATCAATCTTTGCAAAGGAGGAAACATTTTTCATCAATACACCATCTTCTTGCGCTTTCCTGAGCTCTTGGCGGGTTTTTCATCGACGTTGATGTGCTCCGCTCCCTTTGCCATCAGGATTCCGCCTTCTCCACGAACAAACCACTGGTCGGGCCTCGGCGGTCCGTAATTTTGTTTCGGGGTGTTCCAGCGTACATACCGGCGCCGATCAGTGTCCGAGATCCCGGCCACTTTGGCTTCCTCGGACGACATGACCGCCAGGAAGCTCTGCCACCTCGAGTTGTCAACGAACACACTTGATCCGCGCGCAGCTTGTTGCAACTCAACCAGTCCGCCCAGGGCCGCAGCCTTGCTGACGTGATGCAGGAAAACGACTGCACACCCAAATTCATTGGCCAACGCCTCCAGGATCTGCATGATTTCCTTTGCGTCCATGGCCGCGTTTTCATCTTTACTATGCACCCTGGTTAGCGTGTCAATAAACACCAAGCGCGGCTTCGTGCGTTCGAATAGCTGTCGGAGGTCCTCTTCCCAGCGCGGGTCAGTGATGTCGATGCCGTCACCGAGGCAAGGAACAATCACCATGTTTTCGATGACATCCTTGCGTACACTTTCCGGCAAATGCCGGCCAATCGCATGCATGCGATGCCATATCACCTGTTCCGGGTCCTCGGCGGCAAGCACCAAAACGCGGCCCTTTTTCACTTCTCCCAACCTCAGCAGA
The DNA here is from genome assembly GCA_945902805.1 of Propionivibrio dicarboxylicus. Lineage (GTDB taxonomy): Bacteria > Pseudomonadota > Gammaproteobacteria > Burkholderiales > Rhodocyclaceae > CAMDMZ01. The sequence goes on from CAMDMZ010000003.1 coordinate 62,024, forward strand.
TCGAAGGATTGCGAGGCCGATGCGACGGCGATGGCCGTCTGCAACGCAAAAAAGGATTTCCCCACGGAACCGGGCGCCACGATGCTCCCGACCGTGCCGACCAGGAGACCGGAAATCACGAAGTCCAGCGCCGGCGGCTCCTTCTGGAACAGTTTGGCGATTTCCAGGACTTTCCACTCATGGGGCTTGCGTTGATAAGGAACGTATGGATTCCCGTCCGCATCGAATGCCCATTCCGCTGAATCTTCAAAATCACGTTTTCCCATATTAACCTCGCTATCAAAGAATTATCCCTATCCAACACATAGATGCTTTAGAACGCGTCCATAATGTCAATGTCTTCAATTACAGACGCATGCTCAGCAGTTTCTTCCTCAGAAAATCCGCCATTCAACGCATCGGCCATGAGTTGAGCCCTTATCCCCCGCAAAATGTCCCGGAAGATCCTTCGATCTTCCGCCGACCAATGCTCGGCTCCCTGAGACGCCAGCATGCCCGCCATGACGTATGCCTTTTCAATCGCTTCATCGCCGATAATTTTTGGATTGATGCGTCCCCGCTCGACCAGATACAACACCAGACGATCCCCCATCCGCGCTGCCGCGAGGCGACCGTGGATATTCCGCAGTGTTGGCTCGATGGACTGCTCAAAATCAACCAGATCATTGGCAGATACAGCACTCTTTTGGGCTGCTGTTCTACCGGGTATGGCGAACATTTCCAGAAGCGCACGTCCGTCCACGCCTCTCCCCAAAACCCGCTTCATACAGTGCTGAGCGACTGTCGGTGTAACATCAAGTGACAATGAATCAGCATATTCGGCCAATGCGCGAGCAACGAAACCTCGCTTCGCTCGCTTGACGCTCGCACTGATGTGGGCAATCCGTTTTCCGAACGGGAGGCAGCGTTCGCGAATTTCAGTGCAGTCAGCCACATGTTTGGCCACCACTTCGTCAAGAATGTTCTCGTACATTAAATCTCCTTCAATTCTTTAGCTGGCTAACACATAGATGGGTTAGAAACGGTATCTGCTTTGTAGACATCGACCCTCTTCTGTCGGGCCATCTCACGCTCCAACTTTTTCACGGCACGTACTTCAAGCTCACGCCACGCGCCGTGGTATTTCGCGGTTCCGACCAGCGCCAAGTCAGACTCTGCATTCAAAGCCTTGTCGGCCACGCGCCTTGGATACGATCCGTTCGTGTACTTTGCTGTCGAGCAGCCCGCCACGGCTGACTCAATCTCGGCCACAAAATGGCCAGTTGCGCGTAAACGCTGAGCGATCATGATGTCAATCTGGTATTCATTTACACCCGGCTGGATGCGCAACACGTGGCGCCGATGCGCTTCCCAAACCGCCGCCAGGGATGGCACGGCCGGGGCGCGTTCGTGAGCCTGTATGTCGGTCTTCGGACCGTACGAACGCGACCTTGATTCGATACGGGCGTCGTGCCGTTTCCGTCGCTCAAAACGCTCTTGTTCGTGCCGCAGACCATCCTCCGCCAGTACCGTCGCGACCGGACAAAATCCCCCATCGGCTTCCACCAATGTCACAAGGGGATACGACCCATCAGGCAGGATGTGCTTCGTCTTTTGATTGAACATGCCTGGCATCCGATGCGGATGTTTGGACCCATAAAGATGCGGATCCCCCAACCCCATGCCGCCACCAAAATCCAAGGCATGCTGGAGGTGTTGCCGAGCTGTTCCGATTGCACGATCGGACGCTCCATCCACCAACAGACGCGCCAACGTCTCTTCGTAAAACGAGACATTCCTCCAGTTCAGGCGGTGGGTCAGGAAGTTCTCAATCTCGCGGTTGATTACCGGATCATTCGACAAGTGGCGCACGTTCAACACAACCTGAAAATTCCCTACTGACGATTCAATAACGACGGCCGGACAGAACCCACCCATATTCATCGCCTGCAACTTTTCAGCGCTGACATCGTCGACCAGAATGTGATGAACGTGAGCGCTCAAGGGCACCACAAAAATCTGTTCCCGTGATCCATCCCCCGGTCGTTTCGCTTGCAGCTCATAAAGCTTTTTCCAGTCAACCAAACCAGGATCAACACCATCTTTTCCTTGAACAGGCCAGCCTGTTTTACGGCGATCCTGGAGATCAAACAAAACGCTCATGGGCCGGACACGATCCGGACGAACCGCGGCGATGTAGCGGAGGAAATCCTCAGGGGAAGACGATGAGCCCGTCTTCCTGGAGTGCATGCCCCCGCGCCCCGCCGCCCCGCCCTTTTCAACGTCAAAAGCGACCATCACTTCACCTCCCCCGTTCCCGTCCCCGTCCCTGTTCCGGTGATCTTGGCTTTTTCGCTTTCCAGGTCTTCCAGCTCCTGCTCGATTTCGGCAACACGGGTTTTTGCTTTTTTCAATTTCTTGTGCCGCATGATCCGATCGGGTGCCGATTCAACCTGTTCGCCAAGCCGCTTCGCTTTGCGTCGTTTCCTTTGAACTGCCACCCCGGCAACACCGATGTGCTCGCCGGGGATTCCTTCAATCCCTTGATCGACAAAACTTCTGTGGTCGATTCGCGCTTCGTGTCCGTGCATTTTCAAATGCGTGTTGCAAACATCCGCCCACAACTTCCTCACGCCAAGCAACCAGTCGGCGCCTTTTAGTTTTTCGGTTTTCCGCGCACCGCCATCGGGACCCGCACGTCGAAACCAGGAGCCAGGCGATCTGGCAATTCCGTCGTTCACCCTTTCGGAGACCATAAGATGCGCATGCGGATTTTTTCCCTTGCCCCTGTGCACGCCGAACGTGAACGGCAAGGCTCCCCCATCGACGTCACCCGTCACATAAAAGACGAACTCCTGCACGGCCGCCACTGATTGCTCCAGCGTCAATTCGCGAGGCAGGGAACACTCCACTTCCTTGCAAAGCCTCGCGTTCGAACGCTCGTACAAATCAGCGGCCGCCCAATACGCCTCCGCCGCATCGGAGCGTCGTGGGGAACAGGATGCATGTCGAACAGTGCGTCCCCACGATGGCATATTTCCGGACTGCAAGTGCACAAGCTCGTCACCGCGCTTGTACTTTCCAACCCTCGCGATATAAGAGACGGACGCGGCGGCGGACTGGCCGCGTGACTTCGTCTTCGTCTCAACGTTCATATGAAATATGGCCATGGTCGCGTTTCCGTTTTTGTCTTCCGGGGTATCGGGCGGAGCCTGATCGCACGGTTTGCCCGCAAGGGACACCGGTAAGTGCGCCCTCCGGGGGAAAATGGATGTTCTTTCCCACGAAAATCAGGATTTCCCATCCTCGCTTCCGAACAACGTCGGACGCGCTGGCTTCGCTTCCGCTGCTGGCACCGTCGGCGCTGTCGTTCCGCGCTCAGGAAGCCAGAACAACGCGCGATCCGACGCCTTGGTGAGCTTGGCGTCTAGCGTTGCCAGCACAAGCGGCTTCAACTTCTCATCAGACAGAACGATTCCACCCAAAATGATTTTTCGACGCGCGTCCGCCTTGCGATCCGAAGTGGACTTTTGGGAAAGAAGCAGCTTGCGTTCAGCTTTAAGTGCAGTTTCCCGCTCTGCGATTTCACTGAGGCGCGAATCAATATCCTTCTTTGCCATGGACATTCCTTTCAGCTTCAAATTTCAATTCCAATTGCACCGGGTCCGGATACCTCTGCGCCCTGATTTCTTGGTATGACCGATCAAACACCATGCGGAACTCGTGGTTGTATGCAAATCCGCACGTAATCGTCGCGATGGCATATGCATTTCTCAATTCATCAGAAGCGAACAATGATGGGAGAACTGTATGGCTGTTACGCGCCGCATTGCCAAGCTCGCTGAGCGCATTGAGGAACGGGTCGCCTTTCAGGCGATAGGAGCATTGTTTAAGATGCGATGGACTTGTACCAACAGCAAACCTCGCAAACTCAACGTCATCTTTCAATCGGTCCGATAAATGCTGGATGTAGAGCGGGTGTCGTTCTATCGCCCACGTCGCGAACTCGAGGTTGTCTTTCAGTCGTTCGGAACAATGCTCGATGTTCGACAATCCTTTTTCGATTGCGTACTTCGCAAAATCAAGGTCATCCTTCAATGCAGCACAAAATCGAAAGGAACCGGGATCCTTCTCGATCGCAAGGCGTGCAACATCCCGATCTTCTCGAAGTCGGGTCGATAGACGTTTGAAGATCTGTTCGGCCCGAGCCGGATCATCGTCAGAAAATGTCAAATCATTGACATCAGGGGCCGCAGCGAGCGCTTCCATCGCAACGTGATAGTCGTCGCAACAGATCCAATTAAAGCTGGGTTTCATGACCAACCTCCAAATGCGTGTCATCGCGACAGATGTCGCGAGGATGACGTGCATTTCAGCGCGGGCAGAGCGCTATAGCCGGTCCATTACAGAATCAATTGCCTCCCACTCGGCCAGTATGTGTGTGTCGTTCTTGGTGGGTGCTATGTGGGAACCCCGCCCAAGTGCCTTTTTATATACAAGCACACTTACTAATCTGATGTCAACAACTTTGTGAATTACTTCGCGAATTTTTCTTTCCACTGCCAGAAACAAAAGGCCCCGCTTGAGCGGGGCCTCGTTGGGTTGGTTGTTGTGGTGATTGAAATTGATGAAACAAATCAGCAGGGCTGCTGAAACGCTTGTACCAAAAGCTGAAGGCCGATAGACAGGTCTCCATCTCCACGCTGAACAAGGGCTTTGTAGGTATCGTAATCAAGTTGAATCTGCTTTGAGATCAGTCGGCCCTCAATAGCATGATGGTGTGTCACCCAGCGAAGTTCACTTTTGTCCGTGAATCGACCGGATCGAACGGCATCAAAAAACTCTTGGCACTGCATACTGTCGGGATCAAGAGCGAACAACCACTTGTCTTCCGCGAGCCCCGTGGCAGAAAAATCCGAGAAGCTTGAGTACCCGCTTGGCTTAGCACCTGCGTTATTGACAATCTCTTCGAATCGGTTGAGCCATTGCTGGAGGGAACCAAGTTTGTACCGCACGGGGGCAGTTCGACCTTCCCCCAGCTTGATGTAAGGAGGTCCTTCAAAACCCTTTCGTCCTTCACGAGCAGCGGCAAGCCATTTCGTAGAGAGGCCAAGGATTGTGGCGGCCTGCGCTGGCGTGAGAAAGGGATTCTGCTCGCTCGGGAGGTTTTCGTTGATGACAGCAGCAGGTAGGTAGGGTCTCGAGGTTCTTGCCATCGCAGGGAGCCTTTAGAGGGAGCCTTGAACAGTGCAACGCCTGAAAGAAGAAGGCCCGCATCGCTGCGGGCCTTGGTATTACTGGTGCTGCTGACCGGAATCGAACTGGTGACCTACTGATTACGAATCAGTTGCTCTACCAACTGAGCTACAGCAGCGGACTGAAGGGAGACGATTATAGCGGCGCCAATTGCTTCTGCACAGCTTGAAGTTGTTGCGCAAGGCAGAAGAACGGCCGCTGGGACAATTTTGCCACCTATCCTACCAAAGTCCCGCAGGTCGAGTCGTGTATAAACTGCGCCATTGCTGCCTTCCCCGCCCCCGCTCACAACTATGATCCGATTCCTGTTACTAACATTCTTACTGGGCTCGTCGTTCGCCCAAGCACAACAATTGCTCTTGCGGCACAAGCTGGAAGGGACGGCATTGAACGTGCTGGGAACCCTGGTCGTGCGTTTCAACGACGAACAAAAGGGAAAAGGCATGGTGCGGCTGCAATCGTTGCCGGCACCCGAGGATCGTCGGGTATTGCCGCAATTAGCGCTGCTCGACACGTCGGACAGTCGCGAATTCTTTGACACTCTGCCACGGTTTGTACCTTTGCATGAACTGATGAAATCGGGTGGCGAAAAACTTGATGCACAGGATGTTCTTCCGCAAATCAGAGACGCTATTGATGATGCTGCGGGCCGCTTGCAGGCGCTCCCGTTGGCGTTGAGCCTACCGGTGCTCTACCTCAATCGCGATATGTTGCAGAAGGCCGGTGCCGATCCTGATCAAATTCCACGAACCTGGCTCGACCTGCAAGCGATGGCCGGAAAACTCTACGATAGTGGCGTCCAGTGTCCTCTCACCAGCTCTGATTTTTCCTGGGTGCATCTCGAAAACCTCGCCTCGCAGCACAACCAGCCGATTACTCTGCGCAGCCGCACGACGGAGAAGCTGCTGGTCAATAGCATGGTCAATATCAAGCATCTGGCGCTGCTCGCGAGTTGGCAAAAGAGCCACTACTTTCATTACTCGGGCGGCGGACGCGAAGGTGATGCCCGCTTTCTATCCGGCGAGTGCGCGATGCTGACCGGCGATTCGTCCTTGTATGCCGAAGCATTGGAGCGCCGACTGGATGTCGCGATTCTGGCGTTGCCCTACTACGATGACGTCTATGGTGCCAAGCCAAGTGAAATCTTGCCCGATGGTGCCAGCCTGTGGGCACTGGCTGGCATGAAAAAAGATGAACTCCGCTTGGCAGCCAAGTTCATGCGCTTCCTGTTGCAGCCTTCGGTTCAGCGCGAATGGGTACGCAGTACGACCTATCTGCCGATGAGTGCCGGCGCCATCATTGCGTTGCGCGAGGCCCAGGCCTTTCCCGCAGAGTTGCTCGATGCCGCCCAACGGCGCCTGGCGATCCCGTCCAAAAACAGCGCCCGCCCGCGCAGTGGCGCGGCACGTGAAAAGCTCCGCGCCATTCTGGGCGAGGAAGTGCAGCCAATGTGGACCGGTGATCGCCCCGCAAAAGAAGCGCTTGATCGTACTGTGCAACGCGCCAATGCCCTCGGCGCCCCGTTGATCAAGCCACGCTGAATGACATCATTTTATCCCCGCATCATCGCCCACCGCTGTGGCGGTGCGCTGGCTCCGGAAAACTCGCTCGAAGGCTTGCGGATTGCAGCGCGCCTTGGCTGTCGTGGCGTCGAGTTCGATGTCATGCTCTCGGCTGACGGCATCCCGCTGCTGATCCACGATGAAACCCTGGAACGCACCACGACGGGCCACGGTCGTGTCGCCGAACTAACGGCCGCTGCGATTCGCCAGTTTGATGCTGGCGGACCGCATCACCGCGCATACGCCGTCTCGCCAGCACCGACTTTTTCCGAAGCCATGGCCGCATGCAAAGAACTCGGTTTGTGGACCAATATCGAGATCAAGCCGGCCGCCGGTCATGAGAGCACAACCGGGGCAATTGTCGGTCGCTGGCTGGCCGAGAACTGGAACGGCCACGGCATCGTCTCCTCTTTTTCCACGCTCGCACTCACGGCCGCGCAGCAGGCGGCGACCAATCTCCCGTGCGCCATGTTGCTCGAATCCTTACCGGATGACTGGCAAACGCACATGCAAGCGCTCGATGCCAAGGCCGTCCATTTGGCGGCCAATGCCGTGACTGCGAAAAACGCCGCTGCCCTCAAGGGAACGCCCTGGGCCTGCTACACCGTCAATCGACGGCAAGAAGGCGATCGACTCTTTGCCCTCGGCTGCCACGCGGTATTCACCGACCGACCCGATTTATGGTCAGTCAACGAAATGTAAATTCCGAAACAAATGCTTGCAGTTGGCAATTCAACCACTGACAAAATTGCGCGTTAATGACCGCATGGGATAACCCATAACCCAGCACCCAACACCCAAGGAGACGTGTAAATGAAGAAGATCGCAGTTGTCGCCAGCATCGCCCTGCTCACCAGCCTCTCTGCACTGGCCGAAGGCCCCGCTACGCCTCGCCTTGATCAGCGTCAGGCTAATCAAGAACAGCGCATCAACCAGGGCGTGCAATCTGGACAATTGACGCCAAAAGAAGCCGCCCGGCTTGAAAAGGGGCAAGAGCACGTGCAGCGTCTGGAAGACAAAGCCAAGGCCGATGGCGTGGTGACAAAACAAGAACGTGCGCGCCTGCAACATGCCGAAAATGTTCAAAGTCGCCAAATCGCCAAGCAAAAGCACGACGGCCAGCGCGACATGAACCATGACGGCAAGCGTGATCGCCCCGCCCGACGCGGATAGACCTCACCTTCCAACCCCATCCCGGCCCGCTTATTGCGGGCTTTTTCATGGCCGTTTAACGTGGAGCTTCGCGTAAAATGACGGCTTCCGCATCGTTTCCGTTCATCCCATGACAAGCGCAGAAATCCGCCAGGCCTTCCTCGACTTCTTTGCCTCTAAGGGGCATCAGATCGTCGCCTCCAGCTCGCTGGTGCCGCATGACGACCCAACCCTGCTGTTTACCAACGCCGGGATGAACCAGTTCAAGGATGTCTTCCTCGGTTTCGACAAGCGCAGCTACAACCGCGCCACCACCTCGCAGAAATGCGTGCGTGCCGGCGGCAAGCACAACGACCTTGAAAACGTTGGCTACACCGCGCGCCACCACACCTTCTTTGAAATGCTGGGCAATTTCAGTTTTGGCGACTACTTCAAACGTGACGCCATCAAATACGCCTGGGAACTGCTGGTCGATGTGTACAAGTTGCCCAAGGACAAGCTCTGGGTCACCGTCTATGCCGAAGACGACGAGGCCTACGACATCTGGACCAAGGAAATCGGCGTTCCGCCCGAGCGCACTATCCGCATCGGCGACAACAAGGGCGCCCGCTACGCCTCCGACAACTTCTGGATGATGGGCGACACCGGCCCCTGCGGTCCCTGCACCGAGATCTTCTACGACCACGGCGAACACATCTGGGGCGGCCCGCCCGGATCGCCCGACGAAGACGGCGACCGTTACATCGAGATCTGGAACAACGTCTTCATGCAGTTCAACCGCGACGAGGCCGGCGTCATGCATCCGCTGCCCAAGCCCTCGGTGGATACCGGAATGGGCCTGGAGCGCGTTTCGGCGGTATTGCAACATGTGCATGCCAATTACGAAATCGACCTGTTCCAGGCGCTGATCGCTGCGGCAGCGCGTGAAACGTCCAGCGCCGACATGGACAGCCCTTCGCTGAAAGTGCTGGCCGACCACATCCGTGCCTGCTCCTTCCTGCTTGCCGACGGTGTGATTCCCGGCAACGAAGGACGCGGCTTTGTTCTGCGCCGCATCATTCGCCGCGCCATTCGTCACGGCTACAAGCTGGGCGCTCGCGCCGCCTTCTTCCACAAGATGGTGCCGGATCTGGTTGCGGAAATGGGTAGCGCCTATCCGGAACTGATCGCCAACGAAAAGCGCGTAACGGATATCCTCAAGCAGGAAGAAGATCGCTTCTTCTCCACCATCGAACACGGCATGGCCATGCTCGAAGCCGAACTCGACGCGATGGCGAAAACAGGCACCGACGTATTCAACGGCGAAACCGCCTTCAAGCTGCACGACACCTATGGCTTCCCGCTCGACCTCACCGCCGACATCTGCCGCGAGCGCCAGGTTCGCGTCGATAGTGCTGCCTTCGATGCCGCAATGACGCGCCAAAAAGAGCAGGCCCGCGCCGCCGGCAAGTTCAAGATGGCCGCGAATCTCGATTACGCCGGCCCGGAAACCACTTTCCACGGTTTTATCGGCCTTGAAGCGCAGGGCAACGTGCTGGCACTTTACAAAGATGGCACGCCGGTCAATGAACTGGCCGAAGGCGAAATGGGCGTCGTCGTGCTCGACAACACGCCGTTCTATGCCGAATCCGGCGGCCAGGTCGGCGACCTCGGCGAACTGCGTTCCTCGCACGGCATCTTTGCCGTCGAAGACACACAGAAAATCCAGGCAGCGGTATTCGGCCACCACGGCGTGGTCAAGACCGGCACGCTAAAAGTCGGTAATGGCGTGACGGCGAAAGTCGATACGCTGGCTCGCGCCCGCACTATGCGTCACCATTCGGCAACGCACCTGATGCACAAGGCGCTGCGCGAAGTCCTCGGCGAGCATGTGCAACAAAAAGGTTCTCAGGTCGATCCGGACAAGACCCGCTTCGATTTCGTCCATACGCAACCGATGACCAACGAGGAAATCCGCCGCGTTGAGAACATCGTCAATGCCGAAATCCTCGCCAACGTAGCGTGCGAAACTCGCGTGCTGCCGATCGAAGAAGCGCAGAAGCTTGGCGCCATGATGCTGTTCGGCGAAAAGTACGGCGACAGCGTCCGCGTGCTCGACATCGGTTCGTCGCGCGAACTTTGTGGCGGTACCCATGTCCAGCGCACCGGCGACATCGGCCTCTTCAGCATCTTCGCCGAAGGCGGCGTTGCCGCTGGCGTGCGCCGGGTCGAAGCGGTTTGTGGCGATCGGGCGCTGAGCTATATGCAGGGCATGGAAACCGCGCTGGGCGGCGTTGCAGGCACACTGAAGGTCTTACCGCTGGAAGTCCCGGCCCGTGTGGCTGCCGTGCTGGATCAGGTCAAGAAACTAGAACGCGAGTTGGCTGCGCTGAAGGGCAAACTGGCATCGTCGCAAGGCGACGATCTGGCATCGCAGGCCGTGGAAGTAAAAGGCGTCAAGGTCCTCGCGGCAACCCTCGAAGGCGCCGATGCCAACGCCCTGCGCGAAACCATGGACAAGCTCAAGGGCAAGTTGAAAAGCGCCGCCATCGTGCTGGCTAGCAGTGCCGACGGCAAAGTCGCGCTCGCCGCTGGTGTAACGTCTGATCTAACCAGCAAACTAAAAGCTGGCGATCTGGTGAACTTTGTCGCCCAGCAAATCGGCGGCAAGGGCGGCGGTCGTCCGGATATGGCGATGGCGGGTGGAACAGAGCCGGCAAAAGTGCCGGCAGCGCTGGCTTCTGTCAGCGGCTGGGTCGAAGCCAAGCTCTAAAAAGTCGGTGCTGGCGGAACGGCGCAGAACGTTCGTAAAGAACGGTTTTGCGCCTTCGCCGCTTAACCGATGGCAATTCCTTCCTCAGTTGCCGCCAATCACGCCGGCCTGATTGGATGCCGAATTGTTCTTGCCGATGGCAATCGCCGCCGTATTTTTCGACTTGGCATTGATATTCGTGTTGCCTTTGATCGTCGTGCCACCACGAATGGCGCCGGTGGCGTTCTTGGCCGTGTTGCCGTCACCGATAGCAATCGCGGCGGAATTCTCCTGACTGGCTTTGAGGGTTGTATTGCCTTGAATATTTACTCCATTCGCGCCCCCCTTGGCGGCAGGGCCTGCGGTAGTCGCAGGAGCAGCGGTGAATTCCTTGGAACGGCTGCTGGCTTGGACCGAACCTGCCGTGATGACGGACAACGCGACGATGGCGATGAGTGATTTCACCATGATGATTCCCTTTCGAGTAACGCTCGGTAAATCGGAGAAAAACCGCGACCACCACGATTAACGCGGCGCGGGGGCCAAAGATGACCACACTGCCGATAATGATTATTTGAGCGTCAAACTTCAGGACCAATCACGAACGGCAAGCGCGAACTGGAAGTGCCTACTCAGCTATTCTCTTTGCCGATATTGCTGGCCCACGCCAGCGCCTGCGTCAGGCAAGCATTGACGCTGGTGGAATCCATGCCGACCAGCAGTTCGACCAAATCGTGGCATGCCGCCGCATCGCCGAGTTCCAGCGCTTCGGTCAGTTTCAGCATCAAACCAAGCTCGCCAGCGTGTTGCTCCAGTGCGTCTTTCACTGGCGCGGCGATGCTGATCCCGCGCAGGATCTCGTCCAGCGGAACGCTCATCAGCGTCGGCATCAATGACATGATGCCGGTCATGAAGGCTTGATCTTCAAAATCACGTTTGCCCGGATGCAGTTTGCCGCCCAGCAGCTCCATCAGGCGACCGCGCGTGGCGGCGAGTTGCAGCAGCGGACTGACGCCACTGCCGCCCTGCGGATTGGTGTAAAGCAACAATTGCAGCCAGCGCTGCAACTGGCGTCGGCCCAGTACCGTGATCGCATGCCGCATCGAGGTGACCTTGGTGCGCACACCGCTGGCGACCGAATTGGTCAGCCGCATCAGGTTCATGGTCAGGCCCGGCTCCTGCTTGAGCACGCCTTCAAGATCGCCGGTTTCGGCATCTTCCATCACCATGCCGAGCAGACGCACCAGAGCGAGTTGCGAATGCCCCAACTTTTTACCGGCGACGATGGTCGGTTTGGCGAAGTAATAGCCTTGGAACAGGTGGTAACCGAGTGTGTGGCAATGGTCAGCCATCGCGCGCGAATCCACTTTCTCGGCCAGCAATTGCAGCGGCCAGCGCTGCAAGGCGCGCGTGGTATCGAGCAAGGCTTGCGGTGCCAGCGGCATGAGGTCGACCTTGACGATTTCGACCAACTCAAGCAACGGCTTCCACTTTTCTTCGTAATTGACGAAGTCATCCAGCGCCAGGGTAAAACCGCGCGCCTTAAGCTCGGCACAGCGCTCGACGATCTCTGGCGTGACCTCGACCGTCTCCAGCACTTCGAGCACGATCTTGTCCGACGGCAAAATTTCCGGAATATCGGACAGCAGGATCGCTTCGTCGCAATTGATGAAGCCCTTGTACGGCCCCAAGGCCTGCTCGACGCCAAGATCGGCAAAGGCGTGGCTGATCACGTTGGCGGTGGCCGCCAGATCATCCTGCACGTTGGCGGAATTCTGCTTGCTGCCGCTGCGAAACAACAGCTCGTAGGCAAACAATTCATGATTGCGGTTGAGGATCGGCTGGCGGCCGATGAAAATTTCTTCGCCGGAATAGGGCTGACCCATCAAAAATCGACCTTCAAACCGGGCCAGACGCTTTGCAAGGCGCGGCGAAACTCGGTCTGGATGCGCTTCAGCGCGCGGGCGTTGTCAGCCTCGAAGCGCAGCACGATTACCGGCGTGGTGTTGGAGGCACGCGCCAAGCCGAAACCATCGGCATATTCGGCACGCACGCCATCGATGGTATTGAGCTCTCGGGCGCCGGGCAACAATTTGCGTCCCTGCTGCTGCAGCTTTTCAACCAAGGTGTGCGGCTCGCCTTCCTGCATCTTGATGTTCAGCTCAGGCGTTGAAATGGCGTTGGGCAGATGCTTCAGCGGCCAGCTCACGTCTTTCCAGCGCGAGACGATTTCCAGCAGGCGGGCGCCGGCATACAGGCCGTCGTCGAAACCGAACCAGCGTTCCTTGAAGAACATGTGGCCGCTCATCTCGCCCGCCAGCGGCGCACCAGTTTCCTTGAGTTTGGTCTTGATCAGGGCATGGCCGGTGTTCCACATCAGCGGCTGGCCGCCCTGGAAGCGGACAGATTCGGCGACCCAACGCGAGCACTTCACGTCATAGATGATCTGCGCGCCGGGGTTGCGGCTCAGCACATCGGCGGCGAACAGCATCAACTGGCGATCCGGGTAGATGATTTCGCCGTCTTTGGTTACCACGCCGAGACGATCACCATCGCCGTCGAAAGCCAAGCCGATTTCAGCATCGGTCTCTTTCAGCGCGCGCTGCAGATCGACCAGATTTTCCGGCTTTGACGGATCAGGATGGTGATTGGGGAAATGGCCATCGACCTCGCAAAACAGTTCGATCACCTCACAGCCCATGCGGCGGAACAGTTCTGGAGCAATACCGCCCGCAACACCGTTGCCGCAATCGACCACGATTTTCAGCGGCCGCGCCAGCTTGACGTCGCTGACGATACGCTCAAGATAAGCTGGCACGACATCGGCCCGGCGCAGCTTGCCTTTGCCCTTGGAAAAGTCGGCGCTGGTGATACGGCGGCGCAGCGCCTGAATCATGTCGCCGTAGAGCGTTTGCCCGCCCAACACCATTTTTAGGCCGTTGTATTCGGGCGGATTGTGGCTGCCGGTAACCGACACACAACTCTCGGTACCCAATTCATAAGCGGCGAAATAGGACAGCGGCGTGGGCACACAACCGATATCGATGACATCAACGCCGGTCGCCGTTATGCCCTTGGCCAAGGCGCCCGCCAGCTCCGCACCCGACAAGCGGCCGTCGCGCCCGACAGCGATGGTCTTGATGCCCTGGGCGACCGCTTCGCTGCCCAGTGCCTGGCCAATCAGGCGCACGGTATCGGCAGTCAATGTAGTGCGGACGATACCGCGGATGTCATAGGCTTTGAAAATCTCGGGAGCGAGTTGCGTCATGATATTGGCCTGAAGTAGTCGCCTGAAGAAGGGCGTCTGAATTATCGCAGAAGGGTCTCGAAAAAATGTAGGAGTCGCTGCGGCAGCCACTCCAGATGCCCGGGCATGCCAGCGCTGACAAAGCCAACGTGTCCGCCCTGGGCCACGATTTCCAGCTCGACCGCAGTCGCGATGGCGGTGCGCGGCGGCAGGGCGTCAAGGGGCAAAAAGGGATCGTTCGCCGCGTGCAGGAGCAGGGTTGGTAAACGAATTTCGCCGAGGAACTGCTTGGCGCTGCTGCGCGCGTAGTAATCGTCAGCCCCGGCAAAGCCGTGCAGCGGTGCGGTCACCGCATCGTCGAATTCACCCAGGCTGCGTGCTACCCGTGCCCTGGCGGGATCAAACAGACCCGGAAAACGCTGATGCTTGGCCAGCGCTGTCGGGATCAGGCTACGCAAGAAATGCCGCGCGTAGATGCGGTTGAAACCCCGCGTCAGGGACACATTTGCTGCGGCCAAATCGATTGGCGCACAGATGGCCGCCGCAGCGCGCACCACTGACGCCGCCGCGGTACCCTGCTCGCCTAGCCATTTGAGCAGAGCGTTCCCTCCCAGCGAAACGCCGGCGACAAAGATCGGCGCCGAAACATGGGCTGCGAGACGCCGCAAGACCCAGTCGATCTCGGCCGAATCACCGGAGTGATAGGCGCGCGCCAGACGATTCGGCTCGCCCGAACAGCCCCGAAAATGCACCACCACGCCGCACCAGCCGTGTGCCTCGACCGCACGCATCAAGCTGCGCGCATAGTGGCTGCGCGAACTGCCTTCGAGGCCATGAAACAAGACCACGCAGGCCGGCGCTACCGGACTGCCAACCCAATCGAGATCAATGAAATCACCGTCGGAGGTGTCCCAGCGCTCGCGCCGATAGGCAGGCATGGTGCCCTTGATGGCCAGCGGCCAGATCGTCTGCGCATGCGCGCCCGGCAGCCAGTGCGGCGCGCGATAAGGCGGTGCGATCAACGCCACGTTCAATGGAAAATCTTGGGCGTCTCAAGCAATGAATCAGGCGGCACCACCGAGCCATGATGCGCCACCATGCGCCAGCCCAGGGCACCACGCACATACAGATTGGTCGCCGCCACCGGCGCGGTACCGCCTTCGCGATCGCGGATGCTGATGTGCTCGATCACGCTATGCAGGACAGCGAACGGCGTCACCACCACGCTTTGTTGCGCGATACGTACCTGCAAACGCGGGCCACCTTCGAAAATGCGTCGCCAGGCATCGCGCACCACGCGGTAGCCGACCAGCCGCGGACCGCCAGGATGCAGGCAGACAATGTCGTCATCCTCGGACCAGACCAGCATCATGGCGTCCAGATCGGCCCGCTCCAACGCTTCGTAAAACGCGTTCTCGACATCCTGCGGTGTGGTGAAGATCTGCTTGCCGCTCATGACACCGTTTCGATCGCCGCCAGGACCTGCTCGGGCTGCAGTTCATTTAAACAGGCGAAGTGGCCGAGCGGACATTCGCGCTTGAAGCAGGGGCTGCAATCCAGTCGCCGGCTGAGAATCTTGGCATGAGGAGAAAGTGGCGGCGTATAGCCCGGATCGGTCGAGCCGTACAGCGCCACCAGTGGCCGATCGAGCGCCGCCGCGACATGCATCAGGCCAGAGTCGTTGCTGACGACAAGGATCGCACTGGCAATCAGATCGATCACCTGTTCCAGCGTGGTGCGGCCACACAGATTGATTGCCGCACCGCCGGCCAGCTTGGTGATCACACCACCGATCGCTGCGTCCTTGGCCGAACCAAGAATCCACACCGGAAAGTCGGTGCTGGCGAGACGGCGGGCGAGCGTGGCAAAGTGCGTGGCCGGCCAGCGCTTGGCCGGGCCGTACTCGGCACCGGGGCAAAAAATGATGGGGACGCCGTGCAGCGGCAACCCCAGTGCTGCACGGGCGGCTTGTTGTTGTTCGAGCGTCGAGTTCAGTTGCGGACGCGGCAACTCGGCCGGCAAAGGGCCCGCCAGGGCCGCATAGCGTTGCACCAGGCGCGGATATTCCTGCTTGTCCAGGCGGTGCCGTTCATTCAGCAGCCACCAGCGGGCTTCTCCCTGGTAGCCGATACGATGCGGGATCTCGGCAAAAAAAGGAACGAGCGCCGATTTCCATGAATTCGGCATCACGTAGCAGCGCTGGTAGCCACTTTGCGCCAAGTCGCGACCCAATGAATGCCGGGACATCACACGCAACTGGCCGTGAGCGAACGGATTGGTGATGACGCCGTCAACCTCGGCCATGCGATCGAGCAGCGGTGCCGACCAACCGGGCGCCAGCACGTCGATATGCAGACCCGGCTCACGCTGCTTAAGCAGCGTGAGCATGGGTTGCATCATGATCGTGTCGCCGATCCAGGACGGAGCGACGACGAGAACCTTCACCAGGCCACCAAGCTCAATCTAAGGCTCAATGATGGCCCTTTGGCTTCTCGCCGGTAAAGCGATAGACCGTGCCGCAATACGGGCAAGCCGCTGCGTCATTGTCACTCTTCAGCAAATCGAGGAAGACCCGTGGATGCCGCGCCCACAGTGGGGCACCGGGACGCGGGCAATGCAGAGGCAGATCGTGCGCGGTCACCGCGACATCCTTGGTAGTTTCGTCGAGTACGCTCATGATCGTCCTTAAACTGCTGTCAGCCAGTCGGCGTGGGCGGGAACCTTGCCATTCACCACGTCGAAGAACAGGCTCTGGATTTTCTGAGTGATCGGGCCACGATGACCGGCGCCGATCTGGCGGTTGTCAAGTTCGCGAATCGGCGTCACTTCCGCTGCCGTGCCGGTGAAGAATGCTTCATCGGCGATATAGATGTCGTCCCGCGTCATGCGCCGCGAGCGCACTTCAAAGCCGAGTTCCTTGGCCAGCACATGCACCGACGCACGCGTGATGCCGGACAGCGCGGCGGCGATTTCCGGTTCGTAGATCACGCCATCCTTGACGATGAACAGATTCTCGCCCGCACCCTCGGCGACAAAACCTTCGGTGTCGAGCAATAGCGCCTCATCGTAGCCATCGTTGATCGCTTCCATATTGGCCAGGATCGAGTTGGCGTAGGTCGCGCCCACTTTGGCGCGCGGCATGATGGAATTCACGTGCGCACGGGAATAACTCGAAGTTTTGACGCGGATACCCTTCTCCATGCCCTCTTCGCCGAGATACGCGCCCCACGGCCAGGCCGCGATTGCGACATGCACAGCAGCTCCTCGCGGTGATACGCCCATCTTTTCCGAACCGTAGAAGGCAATCGGACGCAGGTAGCAGGAATCGAGATTGTTGGCGCGCACCACTTCGCATTGCGCATCCATCACCTGTTCCTTGCTGTACGGAATCTTCATCATGTAGATGTGCGCCGAATTGAACAGGCGATCCGTATGCTCTTTGAGGCGGAAAATTGCGGTACCAGAAACCGTCTTGTAGGCCCGGACACCCTCAAACACCGACAATCCGTAGTGCAACGAGTGGGTCAGGACGTGGGTGGTGGCATCGCGCCACGGCACCAATTTGCCGTCATACCAGATAAAACCATCACGATCGGCCATGGACATCGGAGTTCTCCAGCAAAATGGATGAAAGTTGGGATTCTAGCCGATTGCCGCAACGGCTAGAATAGCTGCATGAGCCCGAAAGATCGCATCTGGAAACCCAATACCACCGTTGCCGCGCTGATCGAGCGCGAAGGAAAGTTCCTTCTAGTCGAAGAGGAAACCGAAGCCGGCATTCGCCTCAACCAGCCCGCCGGCCATCTCGACGAAGGCGAATCGCTGGTCACCGCGTGCGCCCGCGAAGCGCTCGAAGAGACCGCCTGGCATTTTCATCCGCACCTGCTGGTGGGCGTTTATCAATGGCGTCGCCCGCAGCGCGACATCACCTATTTACGTTTCGCCTTCGCCGGCGAGCTGGGCAGCCACGAAGCGGATCGTCCGCTCGACGACGGCATTCTGCGCACCGTCTGGATGACACCGGGCGAACTTGCCGCTTGCCCCGAGCGCCATCGCAGCCCGCTGGTGTTGCAATGCGTCGAGGATTGGCTCAGTGGCCGACGCTTTCCGCTGGATCTAATTCGCCACTATGACTAAGCAAAAAATCATTGTCGGCCTCTCCGGCGGTGTCGATTCGGCAGTGGCTGCCTTGCTGATCAAGCGCGCCGGCCATGAGGTCAGCGGTCTGTTCATGAAGAACTGGGAAGACGACGACACGGAAGATTTCTGTTCGTCGCGGGAGGATCTGATTGCAGCGGCAGCAGCGGCGGATGCGATCGGGATCGAACTGGACGTCGTGAACTTCTCGGCCGAGTACCGCGATCGTGTTTTTGCCGAATTCCTGCGCGAATACCAGGCCGGACGCACGCCGAACCCGGACGTATTGTGCAACTCGGAAGTTAAATTCAAGGCCTTCCTTGACCACGCTGTCACTCTGGGCGCGGACAAGATCGCCACTGGCCATTACGCCCAGGTGCGTGAATTCCACGGCAGCGCCGGGGCCGAGTGGCAGCTATTGCGCGGCGAGGATGGCAACAAGGACCAAAGTTATTTTCTTTACCGCTTGAATCAGGCGCAGTTGTCGCGAACTCTCTTTCCGGTGGGCCATCTCTACAAGCGCGAGGTGCGGAAAATCGCCGCTGAAGCCGGTTTGCCCAACCACGCCCGCAAGGATTCGACCGGAATTTGCTTCATTGGCGAACGACCGTTCAGGGAATTTCTGGCCCGTTACCTGCCACGCCAGCCGGGTGAAATTCGCATTCTCGACAGTGACCGCGTCATTGGCCAGCACGAGGGTCTGATGTACTACACGCTCGGCCAGCGAGAGGGCCTTGGCATTGGTGGCGTGCGCGGTGCACCAGAAGAACCCTGGTTCGTTGCGGCAAAGGATATGGTGCGTAACATCCTTTGGGTCGTGCAGGGTCACGACCATCCATCCCTGTTTGGGAACACACTCCAAGCCGCTGATCTATCGTGGATTTCCGGGCAAGCTCCGCATACGCATTGGGTTTACGCGGCGAAGACACGCTACCGGCAACCGGATGCCGCGTGTCAGGTCGAGCGTATCGACGCAGCGGCCTGCACAATCGAATTCGCTGCACCGCAATGGTCAGTAACGCCCGGGCAGTCCGCAGTGCTCTATGAGTCTCGCGTGTGCCTGGGCGGAGGCATCATCACCACAAGCGGGATGTCGGCTTGAGCCCGAATTGCATAAAGTCCTTGCAAACACAGGTGAAATGCGGTTTAGAATCCACCTCGGTCGGGCGGGGTGCCCGTGATAATGGAGGATTCACTGAATGAATAAAGCAGAACTGATCGAAATCGTCGCCACTGCTGCTGATATCAGCAAAGCTAAAGCGGGTTTGGCTCTTGACGGTCTGATGGCCGCCGTAGTGAAGACTGTCGCCGCAGGCGATACCGTGACCCTCATCGGTTTCGGCACCTTCAAGTCGTCCAAGCGTGCGGCCCGCACAGGAAAGAACCCGAAGACCGGCGCCGCCCTGAAGATTGCGGCCACCACGGTGCCGAAGTTCTCCGCCGGTTCGGGCTTCAAGACTGCCGTCGCCGGCAAGAAGGCCAAGAAAAAGTAAGCGTTACGCTAAGGCGTTTCGGCTTTTCTACAAAGGGCTCGCTTGGCGAGCCCTTTGTTTTTTGCATCTTCCCTGAGAACGTGTTTTGAAAGTGTAGCGAGCAGGCCGAAGAGCAAGGCGCACGGAGCACAGGAACCGGAATGTACTTGAGTACATGAGGATTCCGAGCACCGCGCAACGCCGCAATTCGGCCGCGCAGTAACTTTCAAAACACGTTCTGAGCCAAAACATCGGTTGCGATGACACGCTGCGCGATGCCGGTTTGCGCTAAGCTCTCAATTGGCTATTGAACCAAACGAACTGACAGAACTCACGCAGCAAGGATACCCACATGATCGCCATCGACCACAAAGAAAACCTCGTCACCGTCAATGTGCTGGGTGAATTCACGCTTGCCGACTTCAAGGAATTTGAAGAACTGGTGCTCTACAAGACCAAGTTCACCGGACCAGTCCGCTTGCTGTTTGATCTGCGCGAGATGATTGGCTTCACTGTCGACATGGCGTGGGAGGAAGTACGCTTCTCGCGCGAGCATGGTAGCGACTTTGATCGCATCGCGGTCGTCACCGACAGCCAGTGGCTGGCTTGGAGCGCCTGGTTGCAACAACTGTTTGTCAGCGCGGATCTGCGCGTGTTTGGCGACGAAACCGAAGCCCGCACCTGGATTGAGGAAAGCGAGCAATGAGCACGCTCCTGGTCAGCGTCGACGACCTCGCCGCCCATCCGGAGTGGCGAATTTTCGACTGCCGTCACGATCTGTCTGATACCGATTACGGCCCGCGCGCCTATGCCAAGGAGCACATTCCCGGCGCCTTTCATCTGCATCTCGATCGCGACATGTCCGGCGCCACGAATGGTCGTAACGGCCGCCACCCGCTACCCTCGATCGAGGATTTTGCGGCCCGCATGAGCGCCTGCGGCGTGGGCGACGATACCCAAGTGGTCGCCTATGACAACGAGGGTGGAATATTTGCCGCACGCTTATGGTGGCTCTTGCGCTGGCTGGGACATGACAAGGTGGCGCTGCTTAACGGTGGACTGCCCGGTTGGCGCCGCAGCAAACGCGGTCTGGACAACACGGTACCCACTGTCGCACCCGCCAGCTTCACTCCGCGCCCGCGCATTGATCTGACCATGGCAACAGAGCCTATCGTCGCCGCGCTCGACACCGACGCGCTATTGCTTATCGATGCACGCAGCGAAGAACGCTTCGCCGGCCAGAACGAAACTCTGGACCCGGTCGCCGGACATATTCCCGGCGCAATCAATCGCTTCTATTTTGACAACCTCGATGACTCGGGCTGCTACTTCAAACCAGCCGACGAACTGCGCGCTGAACTCGTGGAACTACTGGGATCTCGTGACCCCACCACCGTCGTGCAACAGTGCGGTTCGGGAGTGACGGCCTGCCACAATCTGCTGGCGATGGAATTAGCTGGACTACCCGGCTCCAAGCTCTATCCAGGCTCCTGGAGCGAATGGTGTTCCGACCCCGCACGGCCCGTAGCCGCTGGCTCCGCGTGACGGGACAAGGCACACGCCACATGTTCGCGCACCAATGCCGATGGATGATCGGCATGGTGTTGCAATGCGCGCTGGATTGACTCGCTGCACGGCGCATTGCCCAGCGCCACGGCAATATTGCGCAGCCAGCGCTCATGGCCGATACGCCGGATCGGCGAACCTTGTAACCGCTGATTGAACTCGGCCTCGGTCCATGTAAACAGATCGATCAACCGCGCCGTATCCAATCCCTGGCGCGGCTGAAAATCGATCTCCGCAGTTTCCGGCGCAAAACGATTCCAGGGGCATGCCGTTTGGCAATCATCGCAACCGTAGATGCGATTGCCCAGCAAAGGCCGCAGCTCCTCCGGGATGGCCTCTTTAAGTTCAATCGTGAGATACGAAATACAACGTCGGGCATCAAGTTGATACGGCGCGACAAAGGCCTGTGTCGGGCAACTCACAAGGCACGCGGTGCAACTGCCGCAATGATCGGTCACGGGGGTATCCGGAGGCAACTCCAGCGTCGTAAAGATTTCGCCGAGGAAAAAATAGGAGCCGGCGTCACGCTGCAGCAACAAGGTGTGTTTGCCGCGCCAGCCAAGGCCGCTTTGCTGCGCCCATTCAACCTCCATCACCGGTGCGGAATCCGTAAAGACGCGATAGCCGACATCGGCCACTTCTTTCTTGATCGAGTCGGCGAGTTGCTGCAAACGCGCGCGTAGCAGCTTGTGATAATCGCGACCCAAGGCGTAGCTCGATATCGCCGCACGTTCGGGGTCGGCAAGAGCATTAGCCACGTCTACGCTGGCGGGACGATAGTTCATGCGTGCGGTGATCACGCAGCGCGTTCCAGGGACCAACTCGGCCGGCCGCGCCCGTTTGCTGCCATGGGCAGCCATATAATCCATCTCGCCGTGGTAGCCGGCGGTCAGCCACGCATGCAAACCCGCTTCAGCGACCAGCGGTGTCGCGACGGCAAAACCAATGGCATCGAAACCCAGCGCCTGCCCCCAGGTGCGAATTTTTTCTTTCAAATCATGCATGACAACCATCTTACGCTGCCCCTTGCCGATGAAGCCGCGACCCTGAATCTGGGTCGCCGGTTGGCCACGGTCGTCACGCCCGGCTGCGTGATCTGGCTCGAAGGTGACCTCGGCGCCGGAAAAACCACACTGGTGCGCGGACTGCTTCGCGCCGCCGGCGAAACTGGTCCGGTCAAGAGCCCAACCTACACGCTGGTTGAAGTTCATCCAGTTTCTGGAATATACTTCTATCACTTTGATTTCTATCGGTTCAATCAGCCGGAAGAGTATCTCGATGCGGGTCTGGATGAATACTTTGCCAAACAGGGAAGCACAGCGGGCGTCTGCCTGGTCGAATGGCCGGACAAAGCAGAGCCTTATCTGGTCGCGCCCGACCTGCGCATCGTTCTACATCTCAGCGGTGCCGGGCGCCTTGCTGAACTCGATGGCTTCACCGAACGAGGACAGACATGCATCGCCGGCGTGAGTTTCTCAAGTACGCTGCCGCCAGTCTGACGCTCGCGGTCACGGCGGTCCAAAAAGTCGGCGCTGGCGAGACGGCGAAGAGCCTGCCGTCGATTCTCGCGGTGCGCGTCTGGCCGGCTGCCGACTACACGCGGATCACCCTGGAGCAAAACCAGGACGTCAAATACACCCACCTGCTGGTCAAGGACCCGCATCGTCTGGTAGTTGATCTGGAAGGCATCGAATTCAATGCTGTGCTGCAAAGTCTGCCCTCGAAGATTCTCGATTCCGATCCTTATATCAAGCTGATCCGCGCCGGGCGCAACCGTCCGGGCGTGGTCCGCCTCGTGATCGACCTCAAGGCCGAGATCAAGCCACAGGTTTTTGCACTCAAGCCGATCGGCGAATACGGCCATCGCCTGGTGCTGGATCTGTATCCGGTGCAGGAAATCGATCCGCTGATGGCCTTGCTCGAGCAACCCAACGAACGCAAGCTAAAGTCCGAAAACGAGATTCGGCTGGACGATCGGCCAAACCGCGCAACCACCCCGGATGTGCCCAGAAAACCAACCGACCCGCCGCAAATTGATCGCATGGTCACCATCGTGCTCGACCCCGGTCACGGCGGCGAAGATCCCGGCGCAGTAGGGCATGGTGGCAGTTACGAAAAGAATGTCACCCTTGAAGTGGCCCGCCGCCTCAAAGCGAAGATCGACGCGCAGCCGAATATGCGCTCGGTACTCACCCGCGATGGCGACTTTTTCATTCCCTTGCAACAACGTGTCGCCAAAGCTCGCCGCGTGCAGGCCGATTTGTTCGTCTCGGTCCATGCCGACGCCTTCATCAAAAGCACCGCGCGTGGCTCCAGCGTCTTCGTACTTTCCGAGAACGGCGCCACTTCATCAGCGGCGCGCTGGCTGGCGAAGAAGGAAAACGATGCCGACCTGATCGGCGGCGTCAATCTCGGCGTCAAGGATCCGTATCTCGCCCGCACCCTACTCGATCTTTCGCAGACTGCGACCATCAATGACAGCCTCAAGCTCGGCAGCGCCGTGCTTGGCGAACTCGGCCGCATCAACACCTTGCACAAGGCGCAGGTGGAACAAGCGGGCTTTGCCGTGCTGAAAGCCCCCGATATTCCGTCCATCCTGGTCGAGACCGCGTTTATCTCCAATCCCGAGGAAGAGCAGCGCCTCAACGATGACGCGTATCAGGATCAACTCGCCGATGCCATCATGCGCGGCATCAAACGCTATTTCGCCAAGAACCCGCCGCTCGCCAAATCGCGCCTGGCATCCTTGTAAGCCCCTGTCGCTGCTACAATTCGCGGCTTTCCGCAGTTGATCCGCCCCTTTTTCGGGCTACCCAAACTCCATGTTGTTTTTTCGCGGCGTGCCGCCCCAGGCGACGACATCCACGGTACTCACCATCGGCAATTTCGATGGCGTGCACCATGGTCATCGCGCCCTGCTTTCCCGTCTCACGGCCAAGGCGCGCGAGGTCTCGTTACCGGCGACGGTACTGAGCTTCGAGCCGCACCCGCGTGAGCTCTTCGCGCCGGACCAAGCCCCGGCACGCCTATCGAGCTTGCGGGAAAAATTGAATCTTCTGGAATCCTGCGGTGTCGATCGCGTGTATATGTGCCGCTTCAATCGACAGCTAGCCAATTTGTCGGCCGATGACTTCATTGAACAAATCCTGATCCGGGGATTGTCCACGCGCCATTTATTGATCGGCGACGATTTTCGCTTCGGCAAAGGCCGCTCGGGCGATTTTGCGGCCTTGGAAAAAGCTGGCGCCAAATACGGCTTCTCGGTCGAGGCTATGCACACGATTGACCTTCACGGTGAGCGCGTCTCCAGTTCCGCCGTCCGCGATGCACTGGCCGATGGCGATATCGAACACGCCAACCGTCTACTCGGCTGGTCCTACGGCATTGCCGGGCGCGTGGTCCATGGCGACAAGATTGGACGCACGCTGGGTTTCCCCACTGCCAACATCGCCATCAAGCGCAAGCGCCTGCCACTGACCGGCGTCTTTGCCGTCACTGTTTCAGGGCTCGGCGACAAACCGCTGCCCGGTGCCGCAAGCCTTGGCGTGCGACCAACCTTGGCCGATGGCCTCAAGCCCGTGCTGGAAGTCCATCTGCTGGATTTCGATCGCGATATCTATGGCGCTCATGTGACGGTAAACTTTCTGCACAAACTGCGTGACGAAGAAAAATACGATTCACTCGATGCACTCACGGCCCAGATCGCCCGCGATGTCGCGAACGTTCGAGGCTACGCTGAGAGCCAACTTTGAAAGTGGCAGGAACCATGGCTGAAGCCGAAAAAAAGACCGACTATCGTAAAACGCTGAATATGCCAGACACGCCCTTCCCGATGCGGGGTGATCTGGCCAAACGCGAACCGGGCTGGGTCGCGCAATGGCTGGAGCAGCGGCGCTATCAGCGTATTCGCGAGGTCGCCAAAGGCCGTCCGCGCTTCGTCCTGCACGACGGCCCACCCTATGCCAATGGCGATATTCACATCGGCCACGCGGTGAACAAGATCCTGAAGGACATCATCGTCCGCTCCAAGACCCTGGCCGGCTTTGACGCGCCCTACGTGCCGGGCTGGGACTGCCACGGCCTGCCCATCGAGCACCAGATCGAAAAGGCGCACGGCAAGCACCTGCCTTCCGACAAGGCACGCGAACTCTGTCGCAGCTACGCCACCGAACAAGTCGAACGCCAAAAGAAAGATTTCATTCGCCTTGGCGTACTCGGCGACTGGGACAATCCTTACCTGACGATGGCTTTCCGCAATGAAGCCGACGAGATCCGCTCGGTCGGCGAGCTCTACAAGCGCGGCTATCTGTTCAAGGGCCTGAAACCGGTCAATTGGTGTTTTGACTGCCGCTCGGCATTGGCTGAAGCCGAGGTCGAGTATCAAGACAAGAAGTCAGCGGCGATCGATGTCGGGTTCCGTCTCGACGAGACCGAGCGCGAGCGTATCGCCCATGCCTTTGGCATCAGCGCGCTACCCGCCGGCGATTGCTACACGGTAATCTGGACCACCACACCGTGGACGATTCCGTCCAACCAGGCGCTCAACATGCACCCGGACTTCACCTATGAGCTGGTGCAAACCGAACGCGGCTGCCTGATCCTCGCCGCCGAACTGCGCGCGACGGCGCTGGAGCGCTACAAGCTCACCGGTATGGTACTCGGCGCTTGCCAGGGCACGGCATTGTCGCTGGTCAAGTTCCGTCATCCCTTCTACGATCGCATCTCGCCGGTGTATCTCGGCGAATACGTCACGCTAGATGCCGGCACCGGCATCGTGCACAGCGCCCCCGCTTACGGCCTGGAAGACTTCGATTCCTGCCGCAAGCACGGTATGCACAACGACGAAATCCTTACCCCGGTGCAGGGCGACGGCGTATTTGCCACGACGCTGCCGTTCTTCGGCGGCATGAACGTCTGGAAGGCCAATCCGCTGATCATCGAGAAGCTGGCCGAAGTTGGCAGCCTGTTTTGCGCCAGCGAGATCGTGCACAGCTACATGCATTGCTGGCGCCACAAAACACCGATCATCTACCGCGCCACCACGCAATGGTTCGTCGGCATGGAGCGGCGCGAGGGTGCCGACAAACCGACTCTGCGCGATGCCGCACTCGCCGCTGTCGAAGCGACCAAGTTCTACCCCGATTGGGGCCAGGCCCGGCTGCATTCGATGATTGCCAACCGCCCGGACTGGTGCGTCTCGCGCCAGCGCAACTGGGGCGTGCCGATTCCGTTTTTCCTGCATAAGGAAACCGGCGAGCCGCACCCGCGCACGCTCGAATTGATCGAAGCGGCTGCCCAGCGTGTCGAACAGCAAGGCATCGAAGGCTGGTTCAGTCTCGACGCCAGGGAGTTGCTCGGCGATGACACAGACAGTTACGACAAGATGCGCGATACGCTCGATGTCTGGTTCGATTCCGGCACCACACACCGCACCGTCTTGCGCGGTTCGCACGCGGCCGAATCGACCTACCCGGCCGATCTCTATCTCGAAGGATCTGACCAGCATCGCGGCTGGTTCCACTCCTCGCTGCTGACCGGCGCCGCCATCGACGGCCGCGCACCGTACAAGAGCCTGCTAACGCACGGCTTCGTGGTCGATGGCAAGGGCATGAAAATGTCCAAGTCCAAGGGCAATGTGGTCGCCCCGCAGGAAGTCTCCGACACCCTCGGCGCCGAAATTCTGCGCCTGTGGGTTGCCACCACCGACTATTCGGGTGAGCTGTCGATCTCCAAGGAAATCCTCGCCCGTGTGGTCGAGGTCTATCGCCGCCTGCGCAACACACTGCGCTTCCTGCTGGCCAACACCGCCGATTTCGACCCGGCGACACAAATGGTCCCGGTCGGCCAATGGCTGGAGGCCGATCGCTACGCGCTGGCACTGACGCGAAAGCTGCATGCCCAGTGCACCGCCGACTACGAACGCTTCGAGTTCCACAAGGTGATCCAGGGTCTGATGAGCTTCTGCTCGGAAGATCTCGGCGCCTTCTACCTCGACATCCTCAAGGATCGCCTCTACACCACGGCGGTCGACTCGATCCCGCGGCGTGCCGCGCAAAGCGCCTTGTGGCACATCCTGCAAACTGTCACGCGTCTGATGGCCCCGGTGCTCTCCTTCACCGCCGAAGAAATCTGGGCGACCACCCGGCAAGGCGAGAGCGTCATGCTCGCCACCTGGCACGAATTGCCCGCGCTGGCTGAAGAGTCGGCGCTGGCGGGACGGTGGTCGGGCTTGCGTGATGTCCGTGCCGAGGTCACCAAAGCCATGGAAGCGCTGCGCGAGGCTGGCAAGATCGGCTCCTCACTGCAAGCCGAAGTGGAGATCCGTGCCTGTGGCGACAAGTACGATTTGCTCGCCACACTGGGCGACGACCTGCGCTTCATTCTGATCTGCTCGAAGGCTACATTAAGCCAGGTCGCGACCATCGAAGACGAACAAATCATCGTCACACCGACAGCCCACGTCAAGTGCGCCCGTTGTTGGCATTGGCGCGACGATGTCGGCCACGATGCGGCGCACCCCGAACTCTGCGGCCGCTGCACATCCAACCTTTTCGGCACCGGCGAGGCGCGCCATTTTGCTTGAGCAAACCCAAGCGATGATGCGCTGGTTGCTGCTGGCCGGTATCGTCATCGTTATCGACCAGATCACCAAGCTGTCGGTGCTAGGCAGTTTTTATTTGCACGAGCACCGCGCGGTGACGGATTTCTTCAATCTCGTCCTGGTATTTAATGCGGGGGCGGCGTTCAGTTTCCTGTCGAGCGCCGGCGGTTGGCAGAAATGGTTCTTCGTCGGCCTGGCGTTGGTCATCTCGGGCTGGCTTGTCACCATGCTGCGCCAGCATGCGAGCGAGCGATTATTGCCGGCCGCTTTGTCGCTGATTCTCGGCGGTGCGCTGGGCAACGTGATCGATCGTTTGCGTTTTGACGCCGTGATCGATTTCCTGGATTTCCATGTCGCCGGCTACCACTGGCCGGCCTTCAACGTCGCCGATTCGGCCATTACCATCGGTGTCGGCCTTATGCTGCTGCAGCAGTTCCGCCACCCCAAGGAATCCTCATGAGTGACACTGTCCAGCCCGACAGCTACATTGCCCTGCACTATCGCGTAGCCAACAGCGACGATGTGGAATTGGTCAGCACCTTCGGCACCGGCCCGGCGACAATGCAACTTGGCACGGGGGAACTGGCTCCACCACTGGAGCAATGCTTGATCGGTATCACACCCGGCGAACGCCATGTATTTCTACTCGAACCGCACCAGGCTTTCGGTGCACACAATCCGCAGCTTGTGCAGCGCGTCAGCATCGGCGATCTGCCACCGAGTTCCACGCCCGATCTGCACAGCATGATCGAATTTTCGTCACCGGCCGGCGACAAATTCACCGGCATGGTGCGCGAACTCGACAGCGACACGGTACTGGTCGACTTCAATCATCCACTGGCCGGAAAATCGATCCGCTTTGAAGTCGAAGTCCTGGGCATCATGTGATGGACATCCTGCTCGCCAACCCGCGCGGCTTCTGCGCCGGTGTCGAACGCGCGATAGCCATTGTCGAGCGCGCGCTGGAAAAATTCGGCCGTCCGATTTATGTGCGTCACGAAGTGGTGCACAACCGCTACGTGGTCGACGATCTCAAGGCCAAGGGTGCCATCTTCATCGAAGAGCTGGATGACGTTCCCGATGGTGCCACGTTGATCTTCAGCGCCCACGGCGTGCCGCAATCGGTACGTATCGCCGCCGAAAAGCGCGGACTCACGGTATTCGATGCCACCTGCCCGCTGGTGACCAAGGTCCATCTCGAAGTTGCGCGCCTGCGCAAGCAAGGCTACGAAATCGTCATGATCGGCCACAAAGGCCATCCGGAAGTCGAAGGCACCATGGGCCAGACCGATGGCGGCATGTACCTCGTGGAAAACGCCGACGATGTAGCGGCGCTAAAAGTCGGTGCTGGCGGGACGGCGGATAGCGCCCCGAAGCTCGCCTATGTCACCCAGACCACTCTGTCGGTCGATGATGCGAGCAAGATTGTCGCGGCGCTCAAGATCCGTTTCCCGGCTATTGTCGGGCCGAAAAAGGACGATATTTGCTACGCCACGCAAAACCGTCAGGACGCCGTCAAACATCTTGCCAGCAAGGTTGACGTCGTTTTCGTGGTGGGCTCGAAGAACAGCTCTAACTCGAACCGGCTCAAGGAGGTCGCCGACCATCTTGGCGTACGCGCGCAACTGGTCGATGACGCCACACAGATCGATGTCGCGCTCATTGCGGGTGTCAATTCGGTCGGCGTCAGTGCAGGCGCCTCGGCTCCGGAGATACTGGTGAACGGCGTTATTGAGAAACTGTCAGCGCTTGGTTCCGGTAGGGTCATCACGCTTGAAGGTGTGGCAGAAAACGTGATCTTCCCTATCCCGAAAGAGCTCGGCTGAACGCTGCACTTTGACCGACTAACTGGTCGGCAAGTGCGCCTTGATGATGTCGTAAAGCCTGGGTCGGTGCTGGCGTACTTCATCAGGTGACAACCCTTCCAGCGAATGCGGGTATTTCAACCAGCTCATGGTTTCGTGAATGAAGTAGTCAGGAATGCGATCCGTCCGGCTCCGGGCCGGTTTGTAGTAGGGCACGGCAACACGAATGTCATGTGGCGTATTGAGGCGGGTGCGTTCACGGAGCTGCTTGATCACGCCATCGATAGTCAAGCCGGTGTCGAAAACGTCATCGACGATCAACAACCGATCTTCATAGCGCACCGTCTTGATCAGGTAGCTCATGTCGTGCACCTTGACCTCGGAAGCACGGCCATCGACCCCCTGATAGGACGAGGTACGAATCGCAATGTGATCGGTGTCGATGTTTGCATAGGCCAGTAATTCCTGTACCGCGATACCGATCGGTGCACCACCCCGCCACAGTGCGACGATGATGCTGGGCCGAAAGCCACTGGCCAGAATCATGGCCCCGAGCCGGAAAGAATCTTCCAGCAAGTCCTGTGCTTTGAGGTAGATTTTTTCGGACATCGTGGGTCAATTGGGGGGCAGCGATGCACAGTATGATAGGCGGACTCATCGCCCACACGACAAAATGAAACGACCGGAAACTTCTAAAAAGCGCTTCGTTGAGGAAGAATCCTTGATCGAAGATGCCTATCGCCTTGCGGTGGCCATATTCGAAAGCGGTTTTCGGCCCAGCATCATCGTCGGCATCTGGCGTGGAGGGTCGACGATCGGCATCTATGTGCAGGAATGTCTGCAATACCTGGGGCTCAAGACTGACCATATCGCGATTCGCACCTCCTATCGCGGCATGCACGATTACCTTGAACGTTTCGATCGCCCGGAAGAAATCCGCGTGCATGGGCTGCAATATCTGATCGAGACCATGAACCGTGACGACACGCTGCTGTTAGTCGACGACGTCTTTAGCACCGGCCGCAATATAGCGGCCGTGCTCGCTCGACTTGAAAGCAAGGTCAAGCGCAACATGCCCGCCGACGTGCGCGTCGCCACCGTCTATTACAAGCCCGGCCATCGGTTGGTCAGCCGCGAGCCCGACTATTACATCCACGCCACAGAAAGTTGGCTGGTGTTTCCCTATGAGCTAAACGGCCTGAGCCGTGACGATATCGTCGCCCACAAACCCTGGGCTCTCCCGTTTCTGGAGGCAGTTCCCGATTCTCGTCAGGAAAGCGCCGTACCGCCAGCACCGACTTTTTAGCCTAACTTCAATAGCGCCGACCGGTCATCGTGACCAAGGGCAGCGGCGTACCGACCTTCCATTGCGTCGAAATCACCTGGCCTTCATCGAGCTCGCGACTGGAAAGCTGCTCAAGTAGCTCGTTACGCTTCTTCTTGGCCGGCTCATGTCCCGTTGCTGCGGCGATATTGAACAAGCTATAGGCTAGCGTGACATCGCGGCGAATGCCGGTGCCGACCTGGAAGGCAACCCCCAGGTTGTACAAAGCGCCGGGATAGCCTTTCTCTGCCGCCAAACGATACAGCGCCAGTGCATTGCGGTAACTCTGCGTCACGCCTTCGCCCTTCTCGTACATTGAGCCGAGATAGTTTTGCGAGGCCGTGTGTCCCTGGTCTGCCGCTTTACGGAAGGCGGTCGCCGCCGCACCAAAATTCTGTTCGGTTCCATTGCCCCGGTAGTAGAGCAAACCCAGCGTCGCAGACGCTTCGATATTGCCCTGGGCAGCCGCTTTCGAGGCCCAGTTGAAGGCTTGTTTGAAGTCCTTGGCGACACCCTCGCCGTTGTAAAAAAGGACCGCCAGCAAGGATTGCGCGTCGGCATATCCACGTTCAGCGGCCTTTCTGGACCACTCGCCGGCCTGCGCATAATCTCGCGGCACCCCGGTGCCCGACGCGTACATTGACCCTAAACGCGCCTGCGCCGTCAGATCCCCTTGCTCTGCCGCCTTGCGATACCACTCCGCCGCAAGTTTGAGGTCTTGCGTAACACCGCGTCCGTTCGCATAGGCGGCGGCCAACGCCGACTGCGCCGCCGGGTTGCCTTGATTGGCGGCCTTCTGATACCAACTGGCCGCTTTGATATGATCCAGCATGACACCACGGCCCGTCTCATACAACTGCCCAAGACTGGCTTGTGCCGTGGCATTACCCTGTTCTGCAGCCAAGCCGAGCCAATGGGCAGCAAAAAGATGGCTTTGCCAGACCCCCTTGCCGCTCAAATAGCGCAAACCCAATTCAGTTTGCGCGGCGACGCTGCCCTGATCCGCCGCTTTGCGGTACCAGAATGCCGCGTCGGTGTCGTCCAACGCTACCCCGCGCCCCTGCTGATACATGCCCGCCAAGCCCAACTGGGCATCCATGTTGCCGATCTCGGCGGCGGCGCTCCATTCCAGCAGCGCCTTTGAATAGTCGCCCGCATTAGACGCGGCAAGCCCCTCGGGATAGCCGGCGAACACCGCCTGATTGAGACAAAGCGTCATGACCAGTACTGGCAAATATTTTTTCATCGTGTTGCTCTTCTCTTTGATATCACGCAAAACATCATTGTAGCTCCTGAGCAAACTCAGCCAACTGGTCGTTCAACATGCCGCCCGATTTCTACGCATTCACGCCGCTGGCAACAAAACCCGTATCAAAAGGGGCATTGGCTATAATCCGCTGCAGAACTACGAGAATTTCGCAGCCGCGGGTTTTCAACCATTTTTCGACTCAGCAGGAGATAGCGCGATGGGCTTTTTGTCCGGTAAGCGAATCCTTATCACGGGACTTCTTTCAAATCGTTCGATCGCCTACGGCATCGCCAAAGCGTGCCATCGCGAAGGGGCGACGCTGGCGTTCACCTACCAGAATGAACGGTTCAAGGATCGAATCACGAAATTTGCAGAGGAGTTTGGCTCGACATCGATCTTTCCATGCGATGTGGCCGAAGATGCTCAGATCGAACAGTTATTTGCTGATATCGGCAAGCAGTGGAATGGACTCGAAGGGCTGGTTCATTCCATCGCATTTGCACCGAGTTCCTCGATTGAAGGCGATTTTCTCGACGGCCTTTCGCGCGAGTCGTTCCGCATTGCGCACGAGGTCTCATCGTACAGTTATCCCGCTCTGGTCAAGGCGGCACGGCCACTGCTGCTGAATGGCAAGAATGCCGCAGTGCTGGCCTTGACCTATCTCGGTGCCGAGCGCACGATGCCCAACTACAACACTATGGGCGTCGCCAAAGCCAGTCTGGAAGCGGCAACCCGCTATCTCGCGTTCTGCCTTGGGCCGCAGGGAATCCGCGCCAACGCCTTATCCGCCGGACCGATCAAGACTCTGGCTGCGTCAGGCATTGGCAACTTCGGCAAGCTGCTATCGTACAACTCTCACCATGCCCCGCTACGTCGCAACGTGACCATCGAGGAAGTCGGCAATGCCGCTGCATTCTTGTTGTCTGATCTGGCGAGCGGAGTTACCGGTGAGATTATGTACGTTGATGGCGGCATGAATACCACCGCACTTGGAAACGCGGATCCTTTGCCGGCCTGAAAGTTGTCCGCAAAAACGAAAAAAGCCGGTCGATGCCTCATCGTCCGGCTTTTTTATTCCAGCTGCAAGTCCCGGAAAATTCTTACTTCTTCTCCAGCGCAGCGCTGTTAACCTTGACAGGATAGCGCTGACGCAACCCGCTGATCCAGGCGGTGAATTCCTCTTCCGCGACAAGGCGTGCGTATTGCTGATTCAGTGAAGCGGCGCGCGGATCATCCTCCGCCGCTGGCTTCACTCCGGCAATGCGATACAAGGCATAGCCACCCGCAGGGACGCTTGCACCCGCATAGGCCGGCAGCTTTGCCGCATCGGTCTTGAAGACGGCACGCGCAGCATCCGGTGCAAACCCGGCCGGGGCCGCCCGCAAGACGCTTCGTACCGGCCCCCATGCCAACTTGACATCCTCACCCTTGTTTAAGCGGGCAAGCGTTTCCTCACCCTCCTTTTGCGCTAGCTTGGTCGCCTCTTCCGTCATGAGCCGTTTGCGAATTGACTCTTTGACGGTATCCAATGGCTGCAAACTGGCCGGACGGTGTTCAGCGACGCGTGCGGCAACCAACGTATTGGTTGCCACCTCAACCGCTTCGGTATTGCGCTTATGGGTGACTGCATCCTGTGAGAAAACGGCTCCTGCGAGTTTGGCATTGTCAAACGGGGCCGGAAGCCTTGCTCCTTTGCTTAACCATTCCGAATTTTTCACCGTCAGCTTCCATTTGTCCGCAGCCGGCTGGAGGCTGTCAGCTTGCTCGTAGACCATATTTCCAAAGCTCTCGACCGCCTCAGAGAATTTGCGGGTGGCATGTTCCTGCTGAAGTTCAGCTTGAATCTGCGGTTTCACTTCGACCAACGGCCTGATTTTTTCTGGGCGAATACCGGTCAAACGAATAATGTGCAAACCAAAGTCGGATTTCACTACGTCCGACAACTCGCCTTCCTTGAGCGAAAACACGGTGTCTTCGAACGCCTTGACCATCATCCCGCGTCCAAACCAATCGAGATCGCCCCCCTTAGCCGCAGAACCAGGGTCTTGGGAAAACTCCTTGGCCAGACGCGCAAACTCATTGGGCGATTTCTTGACCATCGCCAATACGTCTTGGGCTTTGGCCTGGGCAGTCTTTATCTCTGCATCCGATGCCGTCTTGGCCACCGTTATCAGGATATGGCTTGCACGACGCGACTCGGCTTCCTTGAAAGTATCGGCCTTTGCGGCATAACGCGCCTTGATTTCATCATCGGTAACGGCGACCTGAGCCAGCATTGCATCCCTGCTCAGGGTCAAATACTCAACTCGAACCTGTTCAGGAAGTTCAAATAGCGGACGATTAGCTTCGTAGTACTTGGCAACCGCCTCATCAGTAATGGTGACCTTGGTCGCATAAGTTTCAGGCAACAGCTTTACTTCGGCCACATCGCGCTGCTCAAGTTGTGCCAGAGCCCAGCGCGCAGCAGGTGCCTTACCGGCGATCGAGGCTTCACCCACCGGCTGCGCCACTTGCTGCATGGCCAAGTCGTAGCGCAAGCGCTGCTCGAATGCCTCTTTGCTCAAGCCCTGGGAAGCCACTAATGCGGCATAGCGTTCGGGCGAAAATTTGCCATTTTCCTGCAAAGCGGGAACCGTCGCGATGAAACGGGCGAGGTCCGCATCGCCAAGAGTCATATGGTTCTTGTTTGATTGCAAGGCCAGCAACCGCTGGTTGATTAGTGATTCCAGCACGGCGCGACGCATAGCCGGCGTATCAAACATCGCCGGATCCAGTTTCCCGCCCAACTGTTGGCGCATCCGGTCTTCTTGCTCGCGCAGCGCGCCCTGGAATTCCTGCATCGATATCTTGTTATCCCCAACCGACGCCAAATCCTGAGTCGTGCCGGCGTTTCGTACGTAGGACTCGATGCCAAAGAACGCAAACGGAAGCGTAATCATGGCAAGAATAATTTGGGCAACTTTCTTATTGTTGCGAACGGCGTCAAACATTGGCGGCACCCATGATGCGAAAAAGGCGAACCCGGGTTCGCCTTTGAAAATATGAATCGGGACAGAAATTCAGTGGTGGGTGCTGACGGGCTCGAACCGCCGACATTCGCCTTGTAAGGGTCGGATACGAGTTTGGTCGCTTCCCCACGAGCTTCGAAGTATATCGAAGTTCTTCGGAGTTCGTCACTACTTGACTGAATTAAACGATCCCAAATCGTTGATCGGCGATCGGCGTCGCCGAGGGTTTGATGCGCGGTTATCGCGCCAAAGTTTCCCAAAGGGATTCGCGCTTCGCCGCTTCGCCGAGCATCTTGCGAACCTCGGCACGGTCGATGCCACGTTTCTCGAATTCGCGTCGGAGCTTGTCGATCGCCTTCGCTTCGATCTGCCGCACG
The DNA here is from genome assembly GCA_945902805.1 of Propionivibrio dicarboxylicus. Lineage (GTDB taxonomy): Bacteria > Pseudomonadota > Gammaproteobacteria > Burkholderiales > Rhodocyclaceae > CAMDMZ01. The sequence goes on from CAMDMZ010000003.1 coordinate 97,490, forward strand.
CGCTCCCGGGTGACGCCGCCGAGTTCGGCGGCGACCTGGTCGAGGGTCATGTTATACGCCATCGCGATCGACCTCTCGCTCGATCTGGTCGAGCTCCCGGTTAAGTTGCGCGAGTTCGTCGCGAAGGCGGCGCGTCGATATGTCATCACGTCGCCGCTCGATTGCGTCAAGCTCCCGCTTTACCTTTTCGATTTGTGCCTCAACGGTTGCGCGCCGCATCTTTCGCCCGTTGCTCGCGTTCGAGTTGTTGCTTGAGGATGCGCTCGGCGAGTTCCCGGGCGAGCTGTTTCTCGTCGGCGGCGACGAGCTTCGCAAGGGCGACAGAATCGCGCACGTCTTTACCCGGGCGCATTCTCATAATCGCACCTCGTCGAGTTCGCGCGCCCCGGCGACGCCGATCGAGAGCGTGATATTTTCCGGGCTCATGGTCGCCGCGAGCTTGCGCGCGGCGCGCAGTTTCGAGGGTCGAGTTTTGTCGGTCGCTTGCCGCGCGTTATGCCACGCGCGGCGAAGTTGTTGCCGTTGTTGAGCGGCGAGTTCGGGGTCGATGGTCATTTGTGCGATTTGTCCTCTATAAACGCCCTCGCCGCCCCTCGATCCTTGTTACAAAAAACGTCCATCGTTCCGAGGCGCGCCATGGACTTTTCCATGATTTCGCCGCGAATTGTCGTCGGCGTTTTGAATCCAAGGTCTAGGAAAACTGCCCCGTCTTGAACGTGGACGACGGTGCCGCATGGTTTGCCGCTGCGGTTGAACAGCGGATCGCCTTTTCGCAGATCGTTGAACGTTTTCCGGGTCAATGGAGCATCTCCGGCGAAAGTTGAATCCATTCACCGCGATTGAAGGCGTCGAGCATGTCGTCTAGCACTTCTTCGGGAACGGCTTCGATCTTAGGTTTGATCCGCTCAACGACGACAGACCATAGACGGTCGACTTCTTTTTGGGGCAACTGCCGCAGCATGAACTCGTCGTCAGTGTTCGTGACGCCATCTAAATGAAGTCGACCCGCAAGCAAACCGATGAATACGTCGTCCTGCGTCGCGGTATTGGGCCATTGAGGGACGGTGACAGCGGCTTCCATATCATCGTCCCACTTTATCGTCACCAATGGACAGCCACGATCTATGTTAGCGAGACCGTGACAGAGTTCGTGCAGCAAGAGGTCGCGGTTCATGGGAAGTCACCGCTCAAAAGTTGCGGATTCGGGTTCGCCTTGCCGCTGCGTGCGATGTTGAGTTCCTGTTCTTGCGCCTGACGTTTTCGCCGAAGGATATATGCGCCCATTTTTAGGAATGAGTCGAAACATCCGTCGACGATCTCATGCTGAAGCGGCGCGGACGCAATGAGCGCCTTTGCGAATAGAGTCGGGGCGACGCCGCTGATTTTGAGCGTCTCGGTGACGCGACTTTCGATCAGATCGCACGCGGTCGAAATGCAAATAACATCGGGGACGTGCGGTTGATGAGCCTTGATGAGATTGGCGAGCTCGTTGCTCATCGCCGTTTTCATCGACTGAATACCTCCGACTTCGAGGATCGTTGCTTGTAGGGTTTTGTCGAATTGCTTTGCGATATCGGTCATGGTTATTGCTCCTGATTGTGGGCGAACGTATACGCCGCCGCGGTCAAAATATCGCGCGCGTCGCACGCTTCCTGCGCGATGAGCCCTTTCATCGTCGCCGCTTCCCGGGCGATCGTGCCGAGGCTCCCGTCGATCTTGTTGTTCGTCGTTTTTTCAATTTCGACGATTTGCTCGACGATTGCCTCTGTCATCTTTTTATCGAGGTCGAACGCGGCTTTATTGACTGCGCCGGGAAACATCTTCACGAAACCGTCGAGCGCGTCGGCGAGTGCCTTTGTCCGGCGAGCGTTGTCGGCAATCGTGATTTCCAGCGACGACAATTTGACGTCGAGCGTTTTGCCGATACGCTTTTCCGCGGCTTCGATATCGTGCCATCCCGGGGAGTTATGACCGCCGCCGTGCATCGCGTTAAGTTCAAAGCGAAGCGAATTGATGCGTTCTTCGAGGTGTTCGATCGTGCTCATTTCAAGCCCTCCATCCTGATGCGGCGTTTCGTTTCAATGAAGCGAGCGCGGCGAGCGTCGCGCGCCGCGTCTTTTTTCCCGGCGACATAAGAAAGGAGTCGGCGCGAGCGGTCATCGAACGCGGGATTCTCGGCGCATTGGCGATAAAGCTCGCCGATGTTGCTATGCAAGGCGATCGCCGCGGTGTCGCCGAGGTGTTTATGCTTGTCGGTAGCATTGGCGAGCGCGCTCAATGCGTGCGAGGCATGGCGGCGGATTTCGTCGCTCGGGTTCGGGATTGCTCCCGCCCGGATTCCCGCAAGCATCTTGCGCGCGAGCGTTTGAAAATGCTCGGGCAGGGCGACAGGCATCGCGCCGCGCCCTTCAAGATGATCGGCGAGGTCGAGCCATGCCGTCGCCGTCTTATGCGCGTCGGCGAGGATCGTTCGCGCCGCGTCGCGCGACTTGAACATTTCCGATTTAATCGCGCTCGCGGCGCGGAAAACGTCGCCGGAATGCTTGCACGCATCGCGCTCGTCGAGCATTTGCGCCAAAATATCCCCTGTGCTCGCGCTATGCGACGGGGAGCGCGCGACCTTGACCAATAGCACGCGCGAATCGACGAGCGATATCGCCGCCTTGAGCTTAAATTCGCTTTGCCTTATTGCTGAATGAACCGTTTGCATCATTTGCTTCCTTTCGACTGAAAGTTGCCGGGGCGCGACGGCGCTCGGCGGGTTGTGACGTCATCCGATCATCGCGGCGACGTCGAAAAGCGTGTGCTCCTTTGTTGCATGAAGGGCGAGCGCCGAAAGCGCCGCCATAATTCCATCGATCTTGAGTTCGCCCGTTCCCGATCCCGCGGCGTCGCGCTTGCTAAAGCGGCGACCGTTCCCCGCATCCTCGACGAGCAGGTTCGCCACGTTGAACGCGAGGAGCGGCGACGGCACGCGACAGATGCGCCGGTCGGCGGCGTATGCCTCGAGATCGGCGAGCGCCGCGGTGAGCGTCCATCCCTGTTTGACTTCGGCGAACTCCCCGGCGACCGCTTGCCGAAAGCTCGGCACGAATCCCGCCGAGCCGAAGGCGTCGCCGCCGAAAACGAGCGTCGCGAAGCCGTGACGGTTTCGCAGATCGTTCGCGTCTTGAAAGATGACGCCGGTCATCGCCACGGCGGTTTCATGTATGACGAGCTCGCCTTCGGCGCGCGCCTTGTCGTAAACCGACTTGAGCGCCGCCCCCGCGCGGTCATAGCCGAGTTGCGTCAAATGCTGTTTGACCGAAAAGCAAATGCGCCCCGCGGCATCCTTCCAACAAAGGGCGACCGCGAACGGATCGGAAACGCCGCCCGGGTCGAACGCACAAACGAGGAATTGCACGTCGGAGGGCGGGAGCCTCGGGCAAGCCTCGAACTCGCCCCATCGCTCTTGAAACACGAGGTCGCCGACATTCTTGCGATCGGCGGGTTCGATGCCGAGACGTTGCGACAGGAAAAGCGCGAGGGCGTGCGGATCGTCGCCGCGGATCGCTTCGCGGTATTCCCGCACCATTTCATCAGCGAGCATCGTGCCGACGTCGCCCGGGGTGCGCTTGAGGCTTGGCATTCCCCAAAACCAATTCGACGAATTGCTGAGGTCGATCTCGGGATATTGTTTGAGCGGCGGCTCGAATATGACCGGGAAAAACGACGGGTCGTCGATCTCGCCGTCGCGCACCTTGCGCGCAAGCTCGAGGGTTTGGGTATAGATGCCGCTCGCCGTCGCCGGGGGCGCGGTTGTAATTGCGATCTCGAGCGCCTCGACCCCGGCGTTCGCTTGTCCGCGGCGTAACTGGTCGATGACTTGGTTCGCCTGACGGCATTCGAGTGCCATCAGGTGCAGTTCGTCATAAATGCAAAGCAACGGGCGCAAGCCGACTGCCTGTTCGAGCGAGGCGACGCGAACGGCGATATCGATGCCGCTCGCGACGTGCGTGATCGTGCGATTGACCGCCTTCGAGCGGAATTGGTCGCGGATATGCGGGTCATTGAGAATCGCTTGCTCGACGTGACCGAAAACGATGTTCGAGGTCGCGATCGACGGGCTCATGACGATAATCAAGCCGCGATAACCGACGCCCCGGGCGACGCAATCCATCAGGAAGCCGAGCGCGATCGCCGCGGTCATGGTCGATTTGCTCGAACCCTTGCCAACTTTGAGGAAGGCGCGCCGCACGCGGCGATTACCTTGCGCGTCGGTATTTCCGAACAGGTAGCGCAAATAATCGCGTTGCCACGGCAACATGACTTCATGAAGTCGCCGCCCCGCGAATTCGCCTTGCGTGAGGAGGAATTGCCCGACGACGCTCGCCATCAGTTCGCCGCGCCCCGCGGGATCGCTCGTCGCCGGGATTAGGTCGAGGGCGGTCGTCGCCTCGAACCATTGCGGATTGCGGGGAGTGTCGATCGGACGGGCGAACGTCATGCCGACGCGCCTTTTAACGCCTGATGCCACGGCGACGCCTCGACGGTTGCCTCATGGTCGCCGCTTGGCTTCGAGGCGGCGATCGAGTCGCGCGCGTGTTTGGTTATCCCGAGCGCCGAGGCTTGCGCGGCGACCAATCGAACCGCCTTCCCGAGCACGAGCGCCGCGGGAGCCTGTTCGCCGGTTGCGGTGAAAGCGCCGAATTCGTTGATTGCGCGCGCCGCTTCCCGGGCAAGATGCACCGCATGAAAATATGATTCGATCGTCGGGAGCAATTCGGGCTTATAGATGCCCGACTTTTGAAAGCCGCGGATCAATGTGTCGAATTCAGGTTTCAAATTCGGATGAATCGACTCGGGCATTTTGACCGCCCGGGGTTTGATCGAGGTCGCCGCCAATGTGAGCGCGCCGCGCTCGCCTTTGATCTTGGTCATGATTGATCGCCTTTCGATTGATCTAGGTCAAAACGCGCCTTTAGACGCGCCGCCAATGCTTGAGCAGAGTCAAGGGGTATTAACGAATCCGGCTTCGGAATATGTTTCGAGCCCATAGGCGCGCTTGCGCCCGATCGACCCGGATTTGCCAAACGCCCCCCCTCCCCATCGCTCGACGCCACCCTTGCCCCAAGAAAACCCGAGCGATAACGTCGGGTATTCGATCCGTCGAGGCGCGCATCGACGAGGAGCGTCTTGCGCGAGTGGCACGAATGGCACATAGCCACCCACCGGCTCGCATCCCAAAAGCGAGAAAGCCAATCGCCCGAATGACCGGCAGCATGATCGACGGTGTTCGCCGCCTTGCCACAATGCGCGCAATAGGGGTGAGCCTTGAGGAAGGCGCGACGCGCGAGCTTCCATCGCGGGGAGCGATACAGTTCGAGACGTTGCGCCTTTGGGCTCATCGGTTGCATGATTGAATGATGAAAGGCGTTTCGCTATTTGGTGAAGGCGCTATTTCGCCAAATAGCGGTTTCGTCAAACAGGGTCGCCGAGGCAGTTTGAGCAGTAGGTCGCCGCGAGTTTGTTACGAGATCGTGAAACAGGGTCGCCGAGGCGGGGCGCTTTGCTCAGTAGGTCGCCGGTCGCCGGTCGTTTTCGAGCAAAGTTAATTGGTCATGCCTTAAGGGAGGATGACCGGATGACCAATACTTTTGACCCTCGAAAGCGGCGCGCAGGGAGAGAGATTGAAATCTCTCTCCCTGCGACGACTGCCGCTGTTCTCGTTTGGGTTGCGAAGCGAACCGGTCATCCGGTCATATCCGCACCATGACCAATTCAAACCCGCACCAATTGGGCGTTTGCGGCGATTTGTTGCCGAACTGGTCATGATTGACGCCATGCCCAGTTCGGCTTTGAGCGGCGACTTATTGCCCATCGGTAAAAACGAGCCATTTATCGTCGAACGGTTTGAAGTATTGGTCGCGGAGGCGATCGCGAATAATCGACCCGAGGCGATGCCCGTCAAATAGCGGTTTCGTCAAACAGGGTCGCCGAGGCGGTTTGAGCAGTAGGTCGCCGCTCGTTTTTAGGGGGGGAGGAGATGGTGCATTCCCTAAGGAAAACGAGAAAATGCACCATCTCCTCAATCGACCATCGAGGGGGAGAGAAACAAAGTTTCTCTCTCCCCGACGATGGGGATTTCGCATTGCCGCGGTGAGATGGTGCATTGGTGCATTTTTAACGAATGCACCATCTTTTCCGCTCAACCATGCGGGTTTGCGAAGATTTTGCCGAGATGGTGCATTATTTTGAAAATGCACCATCTCGTTTCTTCGCGGCGACGGTCTTTGCTTTCGGGAGCGTGCCGTGCGGCGTGCCTCGCAATGTTTCGATCCGTGCCTTGTGTTCCTCCCACGCCTTTTGAAATTCTCCGCACATTTGCGCGAGGCTTACGCAAAAATATTCATTAACCCATGCTTTATCGCCGCTCAACATGAAATCAGGAATTGCGCCGTCGTTGATGAGGGCGCGCCAGCTTTCGCGATCGAGCCCGATAGCGACGTCCGATTCGTCGCCGAAGTTTTTAGAATTGGGGAGCGCGATGATCGCGCTCGATCCTTCGGCGATATCTTGCCTCCGCCAATTGTTGAGATGGTGCGCGAATCGATCTAGGGTGTAGGGGTCGTGATGCCATACGCCGAGGGTTGCGACTTGCGCGATTGATTGGGGAACACTTGTTTCTTTCATGATTGCGCCTCTTGTGAGTTGTGGAATTGATAAACCGCCCAATCGTTGCCGAGCGGGGTGCAGCGTTGCTCAATGAACCGTTTGCGGGTAAGGGTTGCGGTTTCGCGGTTTGCCCCGACGGTGACGCCCTTGGGCGTGCTCTTGAAACTCGCGATCGGGTATAGCGCAGCATCGGCATAATCCCCAAGATCGACGGCGACCTTCTTTGCGTCGCCTAGCTTGACCATCACGCCGAGCGCGTCCGGGTGTAGTTCGCGGAAATGTGCCTCATAAGCGGCGACGCCTTCCTCGATCTGCCGGTCGGCATTGCTCGCCTTGATGACCGCCGCCGCTTCCTCGCGATCTTCCGCGGTGAGGATTTCAGGCTCGACGACGATCGATCGTTGCTCAACAATGTCGCCGTGACGGTTCGGGCGGTTTTCGACGATCGTTGCGACGTTGCGAAATGCGATTTCCTGATAATCGCGGTCGTTGCGGATTTTCTCTGTTTGCATGATCCGCAAGTCGGGTAAATCCTTATCGACCCGGAAAAACGCCGTTCCGTTCGCGTCGCCTTCCATCGCTCCCGCACCGCGGAACGAAAAGTTGTCCCCGGTCGCCGCCGCCGCTTTGCTAACGTGACCGATAACCCAAACCGAGCAAAGGCGTTTTTCGTAAAGCTCAACCTTGAGCGCCGCCAAAACCCGCGATTGCTGCGCGTTGTCGTTTTCGCTTTCGATCTCGAACGAGGCGGCATGGGTGTCAAAAACGATCAGGGGCGGTTCGTTATGGGGCGGCAATGCCTCAATCAAGCGAACGACCTCGGCGACCAGTTGCGCGACCGGCAAACGGCGCGCCGGGGCGACCTTGATCGAGTCGTTCGCCGCTTTCGGATCGATGCCGCGGTGGATCAGTTGCGCCCGGATCGAGCGGCGAATTTGCCCTTCTGCTTCGGTGACGTAAATCACGGGGCGAGGGTAACGGGTGTGAATCCTCCCGTCGTTAAAAGTTGCCAATCCCGCAACGCATAAAACGAGCGGGGCGAGGTTCGTCGATTTGCCGATACCGTGCCGACCGGCGACCGCCCAAACGCCCTCGTCGATAAATCCTTCGATGACCCAATCCGCCGCGGGAGTCTCATCGAATGCGTTTTCGATAAATGTCATTCGCGGGGCGGCGACCATTTGTCGATCGCCCCGCGACTTTGGGTCGAATACCTCGCCGGTCGCGTTGTCGATGACGACGCCGCCCTCGAATCGTTCGCCGCGCGCCCGATAGATCGCCTCAAGGTCGAACCCTGCGAACGACGTTCCGGGCATCGTCGGCGGCGGCACGTCGAAACCCTTTTCCTTGAGCCATTGCCAAACGGAAAGCGAACGAAACTCGGCGCATGATCCATGATGGCAACGAAACTTCCAATCGCCGGTCGCCTCGATGAATATTCCCGCGCCGTCGTCGTCGATCTGGTCGGTATGCGCGAGATAGTTCGGGCATTGCACCTCGACCCATCCCGACGCGCGCCGCTTTCGCAACGTGCCGAGCTCATCGAACGCCCGGGCGACAGGATGCGCCACGGCGTCGCCGCCGACGAGCTCGCCGCGGAGGTCGATCGCCTTCGCCGCTTCCTCGAGATTTTCGATCCCGAGCCATGCGGCGAGCTCGTCGGGTGAATATTTGTTATCCGGTTTCCAATATTCGAGCCGCACCGGAAAACCCTCGTCGCCGAAGGCTTCCAAATGCTTCGCCTTGACGTTTGCGCCAAACGGCAAGCGGAAAACTCTATTCAGTCCGCCCGATCCGGGCTCGTTGAATCCCTGTTCGATCGACGCGTCGATAATCGCTTGCGCTTGCGCCGATTCGGTCAAGGGTTCGGCGAGACGGTAGAAAAACTGCCGGTTGCCCGGCGACGACTCGAGGATCATTGTCGGTTCGCCGAAACCGCGTTCCCGCGGATCGCCGACCTTCGTTCCGACGTCATCGAACAGGAAGCCATAAGTCGCCGTCACGTTGTAGCTCGAGCGGTGATATACGCCATCGGCGTCGGGCGCATGGGTCGAGATCGAGGCGTAAGTCGCGACGCCACGGCAATCGCCCTCGACCGCCTTCGCGTTGTAGCGCATCGCGCCGCCGCCCCATTGATCTTGCACGCGGGAGCCGACGACGTAAGCCTCGGGCAAAGCGTCGCCGAAGATAACCTCGAGCGCGTCACGATTGCAGGAAGGGGGTTTACCGGCGTTTACAGCCTCGCCACGCGCTTTTTTCGGGGCGGGTGAGGGTTCGGCATCCTCCGACGCCTTTTTCGCCGTTGTAGCCCTCTGGATTTCATGATAGCCGCCATCAATCGATGCGCCCGAAATAATAGGCGTCGCCGTCTTGTCGAGAATGGTGCGGATTTCGTCAAGGTAGCGATCGACGTCGAGATCGTCAGGAATGCCCGTCGAGATATCGACGATCGGCTTGCACCCTTTGTGCACTCGTTTCGCCGGGGCTTTTCCCGTCGGCGGGATCGTGATTTCGGGCGCGGCGGCGTCGGTCGAGTAATAGACGCGCATTACGTTGCCCATATCGACGCCGCCGACAAGGTGCGTCCCGTTCGTTGTCGCCACGGTACAAAACGCCCCCATGTCGCCGCGCGCGATCGCGTCGGCGACCGTTTGTTCGATCGGCGTTCCCGCCCGATCAGATTCGAGGATCGCTTGCGGCACGATGAGGCGGTTCGGGTTCGATTCGAGGTTGCGCTCCGGATTGAGCGAGCCTTTTCCCTTGACCTTGCCGTTCGCGAGAATCGCCTGATACGTGTTGACGTTGAGTCGCCGGTAATGCTCGACCTTTGTCGTCTCGAATTCGAGCCCGAAATCATCTTCGATCGATTTGATCGCGGCGGCGACGCGCTCCTCGTCTCCCGGTGCAATGGCGATTAGCATGCCGTCGGTATTCATTGAAGCGATGAATGTCTGTTCGTGAGTCATGATTGCCCCTTGTATTGATAGGTTCGTTTCATCGGTTCGCCGAGCCATCCCCGGATATATTTCGATAGTTCGCATCCTGCGGCGTTTTGAACGTCCGTTAGGATCAGTTCGATCCCAAGTTCCCCGGCGATGATTGATTGCAGTTCGAGCATTCGGGCAAGCGCCCACGGTTGCGGAACGGGATCGTCGGTCAATCCGCGCCGATAGAGCAGTTGCAAACCCTTCATCGCGCCCGGCCCAGCGTGCGCCCATGTGTCGCGATCCGCCCATTGCGAGCCGAATGTCATCCATCGCAGATCGATCGCGACTTGGCTCGCAAAGAAGTCGCCGAATCCGGTCACGTCAGCGAGCACGCCGACGGCGGCGCGCATGGTTGCCGCTTTACGCAAACGTTCCTCGACCGCGCGCAACAGGGTAAGCGCGCCGAAGGGGATCGATCGCGTGTGCTCCTTTGCTCCGGCGATCTCGATCCATTTGCGAACCACGGGAACACGGTAAGCGGCGGTCGATTTTGCGCCGCGTGCCTTCGCCGCCTCGAGCGTCGTTGCGATGAGCTCGGGGTCGAAACGTTCGCCCGGCCAAGCGTTCGCCGCGGTAAGCGCCTCGAAAAACGATTCGGTATTCGTCAGGCGCCCGAGGGCGACGCCGAGATAATCGAACCGCGTGCCGTCGTGCGGGTCGCGGTGATGCCGCGCGAGCGAACGGGTCAATCGATCATCCTCGCGGCGGTTGCAGCAAAACCGATGATCGCGAATTACCGGGTCGTCGGTTAGCGGTGCGGGGAGATTCGCCTCGCGCGCCTTTTGCACCTTTTCCCGCTCGCGAACATAGAACAAGGCGACGCCGTAATCGGGCGGTGCGTTGCCTTTCGCGACCGCCGCGCGTATCCGTTCCTCGGTCATGCGTTCGGGAATGGTGATCGGATGAATGATCGCGGGAGCGGTGACGGTCGGGGTTTGGGTCGAGGCAAATGTCGCGGCACTGGTCGCCGCCCGATTCCCGGCGATCTTTTCGGCGGCGGCGATGAGGATCAGTTGCCCCGCGATCGTGATCCGCAAAAAGGTTAGCGGCGAAAACAGTGCCGAATAGCGATCGTTGCCCATGCCGAACGTCGAATTGACGACGACTTTCAATGCCGCCGCTTCGCGCGTGCGACCGTTGCGCTTCGCGTCGAGGCGTTGCTCGATCATGCGCGCAAAGGTCGGGCGGAAAATACCCGGGTCGAGATGTTGCGGCGACATTCCGGGTTTGAGCAGCAACGCGGGGTAATAGGATGAAACGTCGATATCGAGAGCGTGCGCGATACGCCCGGCTCGATCGCGCGAATGCAAGCCGCCGAGCCCGAAATTGCAATCGATCCCGCCGACGGTGATCTGCCGAGGCCATGTGCGCGACGGCTTGCCGCGTTCGCCGTCGCGGATCGGGAATATCGTTCCCTCGATCTCGGCAACGATCGACGCAGCGACCGGCGACGATGCGAGCCCGACGTGCAACCATTCGGGGAGCCCGAATTCGACGTCGCAATTCCAAAACCGTTTCGCACGCGCCTTGACGTCGGCGGCTTCGTCGCCGCTCGCCTTGCAGTATTCCGCAACGAGCACCGTCTCGGCGGCACGCGCCGGGGATTTGCCCATTAAACCCGGGAGATCGAACATAGTTTCAAGTTCGTGCCGCGTAGCGATATCGTCGGCGAGCTCGCGCCATAGAAACTCGGTCGCCGCAAGGTCGTGTTCGAGGTAGGTTTGCACCTTCGGCAGATCGTCCGCGGTGATCGGCGCGTCGGGATCGAACGGCAAGCATTCGACGCGATCCATCCCGAGTCGCGCCTCAAACGCTTTCAATTTCGCGCGCTTGCTGAGAATGTTGAACAGGTCGAGCTCGTTGAATCCCGACTTGCCGAACCCGAACCCGCGCGCCGTTTTCCATGCGGGGGCGTCACCTTCGACGATAGCTTTCGATAGCTTATAAACGAGCTCGGGCGGTGCGCCCTTGAGGATCGCGTCGAGGATGAAAGTATCGTATCCCGCCGAATTGAATCCGATCAATTCGTCGCCGTGATTGAGGCGGTCGCGCAAACGCGCGGCGACCTCGGGTTCGATCGGGGCGTCGATGACGATCTGTTCGCTTTGCTTCGTCTCGGCGTCGAGCAATCCGACGATCGACAGGTTAGGCGCGACTTCAATATCGAAAATGGTTGGCATTATTTCCTCCTCATGACGTCGAGCGCCGCAATCAGCGCCGCCTCGCCCGATTGCTTCCGGGCGAGCACGCCGAGGATCGCGCGGTCGATCCCTTGATTTGCGACGAGTTGAATGACGGAAACGCGGCGCGCTTGACCCGAGCGGATAAGGCGCGCGTTCGTTTGGGTAAAGGATTCGCTCGACCAAGAGTTCGCGAACCAAATGATCGTTTGCGCCGCGCCGTGCTGTAAGTTCAAACCGTGCCGCATCGCTTGCGGCGAGACGACCAGCATCGGGATTTTGTCGAGATTCCAATCGCGAACGATGCGTCGCCGCTCCTCGTCAGGTGTTGCGCCGACGAAGGCGATCGCCCACGGGAAACGCTCGACGATCATGGCAAGTTCCGCCTTGTAGCGAATCGGGATCATGACCGGCGACGATATGCCCTCGAGCACTTCCTCGAGGGCGTCGAGGCGCGCGTCGGTGAGTTTGGCGAATGTGCCGCGCTCATCGAGATAGACAAACCCATTCGTCAATTGATGCAACTTGCCAAGGTAAGCACCATCGTCGCCGCCGTTGATCGTGACGCCGCCGATCTCGACGGTGCGCTCCCGCATGAATTCCTCGATGAGCCCCGCAACATCCTCGCCGTGATCGAACGGCGCGGTCGAGTAAAGCGCCGGGGGCAGATCGACGGCATCCTCGAGGCGGATCGATATCGCATGGCGCGCGATCTCATCCTCGATGCGTTTCGTCGCCCCGGGTTTCGGCTTCCATCCGAACGCGGTCACTTTGTCGAAATGTCGCGCTCGCCACCGCGGGAATGATTGATCCCAAAAGTCGCCGCCGCGCGAGACGATGCGCCCGGGCGACCATAGGTCGATCGCCGAATTCGGACGCGGCGAGCCCGACAGCAAAAGGATATTCCCGCGGCAAAGCGCCGCGAGTGCGTGAAGGGCTTTTGTCCGCACGGCATCGGCGTTGCGAAAGCCCTGCGACTCATCGACGACAATCGCCTCGACGGGCAGGATTCCCCGAGCGGCGACTTCCTCGACGAAGCGCGGCAAGACGTCGGGCGTCACGGTGACGATATGCCCCTTTCCCTCAAACCAAAGGTGTGACCGATCGTTCCCGGTCATGCGGTGCGCTTCGTCAAATCTAATATGTTGCGTGTGCGCCCATTCGTTCGCCTCGATAGGCCAAACGGTATCGAGGATCGCCCGGGGCGCGACGAGTAAGGCGCGCGCAAAGCGCCCCGCGGCGATGCCGTCGGCGACGATGGTGAGCGCCGTCGGCGTCTTGCCCGAGCCCGGGGCGGCGGCGATAAGGTGCGGCTCGCTTGCCGCGGCTATGACGGCGGCTTGTTGCCATCGGTAAAGTTGTTCGCGTTCGCGCAATGGCGCGCGTTGTAAGGTTTCCATGATCGACCCTTAAGAATGAAAAAAACCCCGACGCCGCAAGCGGTCGCCGGGGTGATGTTGCGTTGCGCCGAATTAAGCCTTCGCGAACACGATCAAGCCTCCGCCCCGAACGTCGCGTCGGCGGTTCTAAACTTGACGCCCGACAGATCGAGCGAATCGAACGACGTGCCGCCGCCCTGCCCTTTTTCGATGACGTGCTCGGTCTTGCCGATCAACAGGATCGCCGAGAGCGACAGGGCGACCCCGGCGCTTTGATTGTTGAAGTGAAAGGCTTGAATTCCGACGAGACATTCGTCGCCGCCCTTGATCTCGCCCGGGTCGCACGGCGTTTTATTCGCACCGTAAAAGCACTTCGGCGCGAACCCGGATTTCAAACGGACGACGACGTTATCGCCGCGGAATCCGGCATGCTTGAAAACGAGCTCGCCGTTTGGCTTGCGCTCATCGGCGTCGCGGATCGGGTTGTGATACTTCGCCCCGAGTGTGCGGCTCCCGGTCAAGGCTTCCGCATGGTCGCCGATGAGCTCGAGCAGGGTTTCGAGCGTCGGTTCGTTGCGCGGAATGATGAGCAGGGTCGAGTATTTCCCGGTTTCGGGATCGGGCTCGGTGACGGTCGGATACGCGACCACGCCATGCACGGCGATTTCGCGTTTGAGGGTTGCTTCCGAGATCGCCGAGGCGATGGGCTTTTTTGCGGTTTTGTAAGAGTTTGCACTCATGACTATCGAACCTTTATGACAGTTTCGGCTTTCGCCGACCCCCTCGATATGAGAGGGCGATAGGGATTCTTTAACTCGCGCCGCTATTATTTTTCGACCCTGTTTGACCAAATAGGGGATTCGTCAAATAGCGCGCGACGGGCATTCATAGCGCCCTTTGCACCATTGGCAAGCGGTCGCGCTCGGCTCGACGGGCGGCTCGTCGAGATCGGTCAAAGCGAGGCGTTCGCGGCAATGCTCAAGGAAGTCGGCGACCATTTGCCGGTCGGTTTCCCAAACGACAAGCCCGATCCCGGGCGCGGTCGGTTGGATGATGGCGATCGCGATCGTCTCGATCCCCACGGCGACGCCTTGATCGATAAAACGCAACGCGCCCGAGGCGTAAGCGAGGAGTTGTTCATTGAGCCGCGGGTCGATCTTGATCTTGCCAAACTTCGCATCGCCGACGACGAGCGTCGATCCGTCGCCACTGATGCCGATGTAATCGCTCGTTCCCCAAAAGTCGGAACGCCCGATCGCTGCGCCCGGATCGACGCGAACCTCATGCCATCGTTCGCCGATCTGGTAACGCTCCTCGAGGGCGCGCAAGGCGACGATCGCACGGTCGAGGAGCGTTTGCGCCCGGGCTTGACCGCAATCGAGCACGTCGAGCTCGATTACCGCGTTCGGGGTGAGCGAAGGGTCGCCGCCCAATGCCACGCGCTCAAATTCATCATGGAGCACCGTGCCGATCATGGCGGCGCGCCCGGATCGATCCTCGACGGTTTCGTTCCAGATGACCGCCATCGCGCAAGCGAGCGCCGTCTTGAGGTAAGACGGCGGAATTCTGGCATGGTCACTCATCGCAATAGCCGCAATCGGCGGCGACGAGATATGACCCGATCCATCGTTCGATTTTGCCGATCTCGCCGATCGATCTCGACGGCAAACTCGGGCGGTTTTGCGGCGACGCCGCGGGGAAGGTGACGCGCCAAAAGTCGAGGATCGGGGCGATCGTATCCCGGGGGGCGCGCAGCTTCCCGGTCGTCGAATCATCCGCGGCGACGTGGTGATAAACGACGCGCAAAACGTCGCTATAAAAGCGCCCCGGGTCGCCCTTGCGCCATTGCGCCCGATGCCATCCCTCGATTGCGATATCGAGCTCGACGGGGGCGAACGGGTTTGGCAAAAACGCCTCAACGTCACAATCGCAAAATTCGCGACCATAGCAATCGTCGAGGGTAAGAATTGTCGCCGTTCCAATCGGCGCGACGAGGCATCGATCGGGGTCGATGCGCGGTATCCCTTCGACCTCATCGAAGGCGGTAAGCAAACGGGAATCGAAGATGATCCCGGGCGGTCGGAATAGATCAACGTCGCGGCGACGCGCTTTCATCAGTTCGGCGGCGCGAAACGCCGAAGCGTTCGCTACCGTCGCCCCGGATATGTGCCGCGGAACGATAACGCGACCGCGGAACGGATCGTCGTCGCCCCAATAGCCTGAACCGGCATCGATGAATTTAATCGACATCCTTGCTCGCCTCGCTTGGGGATTCGGTGACTTCGCGCTCCTCAATTTGCACGTCGTCGGGGGCAGGTGCGCCGCTCGCGATGAGGTATGCCACGGCGAGCAGATCGTCGAGGGCTTTACCTTCCCCGAAGCCTCCCGCCGAAATACCAGTGATATCCCCGGTCGAGTTGTAACGGATAGTCGCCGCGATAGCGTTGCGGCGGACGGTTTTGATTTTTGCACTCATGACTCATGCACTCCATGAAAAGTTGAGTTTTAGGCCGAGGCGGTCTCGGCAATACCAAGCAAGCGAGCGGCGACGTCAGGGAACAACCCGGTATCGATAAAGTAGTCGCGACCGATCCGAATCAACGCGCCTGATTCGGTCAGGGCTTGCCGGTTGTTTTTGAGGAACCATTCAAACGATTCGGGTTTTTCCCAAATCTTGCGAACCCAAGGCGGGGCGTCGTGTTGGTAATAATCCGGTTTGCGGCGAAGTCGGTTTAAGGTTTCATCCATTGCGCTATTCTCCAAAAGTTAAAACGTCGCTCCCTACGAGCTAGGTCGAGAATATCAGGGCAAATGGTTGTTAAGTAATTGAAAACAAACATATCCGTCCGTTGAGCTAGCACTTCAGACAGATTTGTTTCAAGGCAATAAAAAACCGCCTTTCGGCGGTTTGTCTGGTCAGACTTCGATTTGGTCGATTGCCCCGGTCCAGTGTACCGAACGACTATACTCGCCTCGGATGTCATCGGTCATGAACTTAATAAACCGATACAGCCGATATAGAGCATCGTCGTCCAAAGGGATGTTTACAGTCTCCGGTTCATCCCAACCAGGGAGGGTAACGGTGGTGTAGAGATGAAAAGTACCATCGGCCCAACGGACCAGCTGCAAATCAAAATGCTTTAACTTTTTACTCATGACATTTGAACTCCGAAAGATTCATCACCGGATCGGTGATGGTTGGAGAATATCAGGGCAAATGGTTGTTAAGTCATTGAAAACAAACATATCCGTCCGTTGAGCTAGCACTTCAGACAGATTTGTTAGTTAACGCTTGCTTGTAGTTGACCGCTCGATCTTTGGTCGCTTTTTCCAGCAGTTCCGGGCAGTCGACAGCTAGGATTTTGCGAACCTGATTCAGCAAAACGGTCCATCCGGGAATATGACCGTTTCGCTCGGCGATAACGCGATCAAACCAGGGTTTGAGATCATTTGAAACCCTGGTCGCCGCTTCTTTGTTAAGTTCCGCCGTGGTTTTTCCGCCGAGACTTCGACCTTCGCCAGCAAGGGCGGCGACCTCGTTTTCAGCATTGCGCCGGGCAAGCGTCCACGCGAGATTGTTTTCCGCAACGGCTACGCGTTGAAGGGTGTCGATCTCCCTTTCCGTTGCGTCGTCGGGTATCCAGAACGACGCCGGTCCGGGGCGACTTGGCAGTAATGCCAAGTTTGCCCGGGCAATTGCTTTCTTTGCCTGGTTGATCGTTTGAGCTTTGCTTTTTGGTTTCATCGCCACGCCCTTTTTAGACTATCCCGAACCGAATCGGTGTTGAGGTGCGAATAGTGCAACGCCATTGACGGCGTTTTGTGATTCAGCGCCGCCATAACAGTTTGAACGTTTGCCCCGGACTGACTGAGGATCGAGGCGGCAACATGGCGCAAGCTATGAAGGGTCCAAGACTCAGGCAACCCGGCAAGGCGTAACGCCGCTTTGAACGATTTGGTAATGTTGGTCGGACCGAAAACGAGGTCGCCGCCTTCGACGTCCTTTGCTTTGATCCGTTTCAGTTCGACGATTACCCAAGGGAGCAAGGGGATACGATGCGCCGTTCCGTTTTTGGTGCGTTCGGTATCGGCGAACCCGTTGTCGAGATCGAGTTGACCCCATGTCAGGGACTCAATGTTACCGCGCCGCCATCCGCTCTGAGCGGCAAAAGCGACCCATGCCGCAAGTTTGGGGTTCCGGGATAGGCGAGAGGCGGCAACCAGGCGTTGAACGTCATCGGCGGCGACGGTGATCGTTTTGCCGCCGGTTTCTTTCAACCGTCCGAACCCGCGCAACGGGGAAACATGAGAACGGCGCAACAAACCCATTTCACGCAATTCGCGAAAGATACCGCCGAGGGTCGACAGGCTTCGATTCAAGGTGCTGGTCGCGAGAGGTTGATCGGTCTCGACCAATTGCGCCTGGTCGCCGGACCAATTGGGGATGACTTTCATCTTGCGTTTTTGGCGCAAGATCATGAAAGCATCCTCGACTTGCTCACCGGTAATGGTGGTTATGTCCTGGTCGCCGAATTGATCGATCCAGAATTGCGCCCGGGATAAAAAGGCAGGATCGCGACCGGCTCGATTCAGGGCGACAAAGCACGCAAGGTCGGCGAACGCCTTGGTCGAAGGGGCAGAATATGGCATTTGAAACTCCTTAAAACATCGATAAAAGGAACGTTGGATTTATCCAACGTTGCTTTCGTAGGGAGCGACGTTTTAAGGGTTCCGGATCAAACACTTACAATCAGGTGGTGGGTGCTGACGGGTTCGAACCGCCGACATTCGCCTTGTAAGGGCGACGCTCTACCAACTGAGCTAAGCACCCTGATTTCCTCCCGGCTCACTAGTCGTTTTTCAACGAGTAGCGAGGCCGCATTCTATCAGCTTCTCAGTGAGTCACCACGGTAGTCGCCGCATTCGGTACGCCAGATGCCTCGGTCGCGACAACGGCCACCACGGTTCCGATATCTGCTTCAGGTTTTGGCATGGGCATGCGTTCGAGTGCAAGCTCAAGAACCCGATCAATCCACTTCACTGGAATAATCTCAAGCGTGTTTTTGATGTTGTCTGGAATTTCGACAAGATCCTTGACGTTTTCTTCCGGAATCAAGGCAACCCGTATGCCACCGCGGACGGCCGCGAGTAACTTTTCCTTCAAGCCCCCAATCGGCAAGACTTCGCCGCGCAGAGTAATTTCACCCGTCATGGCAACATCCGCGCGAACCGGAATACCAGTCAATACGGAAACTAGAGCAACGGTAATCGCGATACCGGCAGAGGGGCCGTCTTTCGGCGTCGCGCCCTCTGGCAAATGGATATGAAGATCGCTCTTCTGGTAGAAATCTTCAGCTATACCCAATTGCTTGCTGCGCTTTCTCACCACCGACAAGGCAGCTTGTATCGACTCCTGCATAACTTCGCCAAGTTTGCCGGTGGTCATGGTCTTGCCTTTACCCGGCAGCGCCACCGCCTCGATGGTCAACAACTCACCACCGACTTCGGTCCAGGCCAAACCAGTCACCTGGCCCACCTGATTCTCTTTTTCCGCTATACCAAAGCTGTAGCGACGGACACCCAGAAACTTGTCGAGGTTCTTGGCATTCACCACCATCTTGTTTTTGCGCGTCTTCATCACCAAAGACTTGACCACCTTGCGGCAGATCTTGGAAATATCGCGTTCAAGCGCGCGCACGCCGGCCTCGCGGGTGTAATAACGGACGATGTCACGCAAGGCATCCTCGGTCACTGACAGCTCGTCACTCTTGATGCCATTGTTTTTTAGCTGCTTCGGCAGCAAGTAACGCAAGGCAATATTCACTTTTTCGTCTTCGGTATAACCAGAAAGACGAATTACTTCGAGGCGGTCAAGCAGGGCCGGCGGAATATTCATACTGTTTGCCGTAGCGACAAACATAACATCCGAAAGATCGAAATCGACCTCGATGTAATGATCCTGGAACGTATGGTTCTGCTCGGGATCAAGCACTTCAAGCAAAGCGGATGACGGATCCCCGCGGAAATCCTGGCCCATCTTATCCACTTCATCGAGCAGGAAGAGTGGATTCTTGACCCCGGCTTTGGTCATGTTCTGCAGAATCTTGCCGGGCATCGAGCCAATATAAGTACGACGATGTCCCCGAATTTCGGCCTCATCGCGCACTCCGCCAAGCGCCATGCGGATGAACTTTCGATTCGTGGCTTTTGCAATCGATTGTCCCAGCGACGTCTTGCCAACGCCGGGCGGCCCAACCAGACACAGGATCGGAGCCTTAACCTTCTCCACCCGCTGCTGCACGGCGAGATACTCGACGATCCGCTCCTTGACCTTATCGAGACCGTAGTGATCCCTATCGAGAATCTTTTCGGCCGCTGACAGATCTTTACTGACTCGTGATTTTTTGCGCCAGGGAAGATTGACCACCGTCTCGATGAAATTCCGCACCACGGTCGCCTCAGCCGACATCGGTGACATCAGCTTGAGCTTTTTCATTTCGGCATTGACCTTGGTCAGTGCCTCCTTGCTCATGCCTGCGGCCTTGATCTTCTTTTCCATCTCTTCGATATCGGCGCCCTCTTCACCCTCGCCGAGTTCTTTCTGGATGGCCTTGACCTGTTCATTCAGGTAATACTCGCGCTGGCTCTTTTCCATCTGACGCTTTACGCGGCCACGGATGCGCTTTTCAACCTGCAGGATATCGAGTTCAGATTCCAATTGACCAAGTAGTTTCTCCAGGCGTTCTGAGACGACAAAGATCTCGAGGATTTCCTGTTTCTGTTCCAACTTGAGCGGCAGATGCGCGGCGATGGTATCGGCCAGGCGCCCGGCCTCCTCAATACCACCTAGAGAGGTCAGTATCTCCGGAGGAATCTTCTTGTTCAGTTTTACGTACTGATCAAATTGTGCAAGAACCGTACGGCGCATGGCCTCGCTTTCGCTGCCGGTACCTTCCTGTATCTCGATCAAACGAATATCTGCAACAAACAGGGATTTCTGATCCTCAATCCGCAGGACGGTGGCACGCTGGACACCTTCGACGAGAACCTTGACGGTTCCGTCCGGCAATTTGAGCATCTGCAAAATATTGGCAACGCAGCCAATACCGTACATGTCTTCGACGGAAGGCTCATCCTTCGCGGCCGACTTTTGCGCCACGAGGAGGATGCTCTTGCCAGCGTCCATGGCACTTTCAAGCGCCTTGATCGATTTTGGCCGGCCCACAAAAAGTGGGATCACCATATGAGGGAAAACCACCACATCGCGCAACGGCAACAGGGGGAGGGTTTGGATCTCTTCGGGGGTGGCTTCGCCAGACATCACAGCGTCCTTTTGGTTTGCAATCAGGCTGTCACATGGGGACGGCCGAACAGATAATCAAGCGCCGCAATGAACCGCAGGGTAGATCACCACTGCGGAGCTAAACACCTAGTTCGAGCCGGAAACCTTGGGCTGATCCGCGTAGATCATCAGCGGCACGCCGCCTTCAATCGTACTCTCATCGACGACGACCTTGACCACACCTTGCGCTATCGGCAATTCGTACATGGTATCGAGCAACACCGACTCAAGGATCGACCGCAAACCGCGTGCTCCGGTTTTGCGCTTGACGGCCTTGCGAGCAATTGCCTGAAGTGCCGAAGGACGAATCTCGAGTTCGACATTCTCCATCGAGAACAACTTCTGATACTGCTTGACCAGCGCGTTCTTGGGTTCGATCAGGATCTGGACGAGAGCCTCTTCATCCAGCTCCTGCAGGGTCGCAATCACAGGAAGACGGCCTATCAGTTCCGGAATCAGGCCAAATTTGATCAAATCCTCCGGCTCGACGTTCTTCAGGGTATCGGCAGTGCTCTCAGCATCCCGACTCTTGACCTCGGCACCGAAGCCGATGCCGCCTTTTTCCGAGCGATTGCGGATTACCTTTTCCAGACCGGCAAACGCACCGCCACAGACAAAAAGGATGTTCGTCGTGTCAACCTGAATGAAGTCCTGATTGGGATGCTTGCGGCCCCCTTGTGGCGGAATGCTCGCCACGGTTCCCTCGATCAGCTTCAGGAGTGCCTGTTGAACGCCCTCGCCCGAAACGTCACGGGTAATCGATGGGTTGTCCGACTTGCGCGAAATCTTGTCAATTTCATCAATATAAACAATTCCCTGCTGCGCTTTCTCGACCTCGTGGTCACATTTCTGCAGCAGCTTCTGGATGATATTTTCGACGTCCTCGCCGACATACCCGGCCTCGGTCAGTGTCGTCGCATCGGCCATAACGAACGGCACATTGAGCAGTCGTGCCAATGTCTGCGCAAGGAGTGTTTTGCCTGATCCCGTCGGGCCAATCAGCAGAATATTGCTCTTGGAAAGCTCGACGTCGTCGCCGCCACGCTCTTGATAGCGAATCCGCTTGTAATGGTTATAGACAGCGACCGAAAGAATTTTCTTCGCCGCGTCCTGACCAATCACATATTGATCCAGCGTTGCGCGAATCTCGGTCGGTGCTGGGAGATCGCTCCCGGATTTAGCGACAACTTCAGTGCTGACCTCGTCGCGAATGATGTCGTTGCATAGCTCTATGCATTCATCACAAATGAATACCGACGGCCCAGCAATCAGCTTTTTCACCTCGTGCTGACTCTTGCCGCAGAAGGAGCAGTACAAGAGTTTTTCGCTGCTCGACTTCTTTTCCGCCATTGCTATCTCCGTATCTCAGTGCCTAATGAACCACTCAGGGACCACTCAGGCCGCCGCAGCCTCGGTGCGACTGGTCAATACTTTGTCAACCAGACCGTACTCTACCGCCGCTTCTGCAGAGAGAAAATTATCGCGATCGGTATCACGCTCAATACGCTCGATCGGCTGACCGGTATGGTGGGCAAGCATTTCATTAAGCTTCTGCTTTAGATAGAGGATTTCCTTGGCATGGATCTCGATATCCGAGGCTTGCCCTTGAAAACCGCCCATCGGCTGATGAATCATGACGCGAGAATTTGGCAGGCAGAAACGCTTGCCCTTCTCGCCAGCCGCCAAGAGGAAGGCGCCCATACTGGCGGCTTGCCCGATGCACAGCGTGGACACATTCGGCTTGATGAACTGCATGGTGTCGTAGATGGCCATTCCGGCCGTCACCGATCCACCGGGGGAGTTGATGTAGAAGAAAATATCCTTGTCGGGGTTTTCCGATTCCAGGAACAGCAATTGCGCCACCACCACGTTGGCGGTTATATCATTCACTGGCCCGACCAGAAAGACCACACGCTCGCGCAACAAGCGCGAGTAGATGTCATACGCCCGCTCGCCACGGCCACTGGTTTCGATGACCATGGGTACCAATCCCAGAGCCTGCGTATCTTGCGCACCGTATTGCATGGAGTGATCCCGTGTAGTCATTGACGACAGAATCATGCCTCATTACCCATCAGCTCGTCAAAACCAATTGGCTTTTCGGTCACCTGAGCGGAGGCCAGCACCCACTCAACCACGTTATTTTCCAGGGCCAGTGCTTCCGCCTCGGCCAAGCGTTGCGGCTGCGAGTAATACCAGCGCACAACTTCCTTTGGATCTTCAAAAGTGGCGGCAAAATCATCCACAATGGCACGAACCTGCTCCGGCTTGGCATGCAGATCCTTAGTCTTTACGACTTCAGCAAGCAACAGACCAAGCTTGACGCGGCGCGTCGCCTGATCGGTGAACCAGGACGCTTCTACCGGAATACTCTTTACATTCATACCGCGCGACTCAAGGTCTTTACGCGAGGCGTCGGCCATCTGCTGCGACTCGGCCTCGACAAGGGCTTTCGGTACGTCGATCGGATTGACCGTCAAAAGCGCTTCCATTACCTGATTCTTGACGCGGGCCTGCAGACGCTTCTTCACTTCTCGCTCGAGGTTGGAGCGAACTTCATCGTGCATCTTGACCAAATCGCCATCGGTAATACCGAGGGCTTTGGCAAATTCGGCATCGACCTCGGGAAGCATCGGTGCCTCGACCTTTTTAACCGTCATATCGAACTGCACGGCCTGGCCGGCGAGATCCGCCGCATGATAATCCGCCGGAAACGTGACATCAAAGGTTTTGGTATCGCCTGGCTTCACGCCATCCAGCTGAGTCTCGAAATCGGGCAACATCATTCCGCCGCCGACCATGACCGTGTAATCCGTGGCTTTGCCACCTGCAAACTCTTCGCCACCCTTGCGACCGGTGAAATCGATAACCAGACGATCTTCCTTTTGCGACGGACGACCCGCATCGACATACGTGGTGCGCTGCTTGCGCAGTACATCGAGTGTCTGCTGAATTTCGGCTTCGCCAACGGTCAAGGTGACCTTCTCAATCGACTGACCGGCTACATCCGCAGGAACGATATCGGGATAGACCTCGAAGACGGCCGAAAAGCCCAGTTGCCCCTCAGCGGCAAGCCCCGACGGCTCGATTCGCGGATAGCCAGCAACGCGCAGATTCTGTGCCCGCACCTGCTCGCCAAACGCACGCTCAACCGCCGCGCCGATGGCCTCGGAACGGGCCTGATGGCCATATTGCTGAGCAACCATTTTCAATGGCACTTTGCCCGGACGAAAACCAGCCATTTTGACGGTTCGCGACATGTGTTTGAGGCGCTGATCGACGTCCTTGTCGATCTCGGCAAGCGCCACCGTCATGTCGATCCGGCGCTCCAAAGCGCCAAGGGCACCCACGGCACCCGGGGTACCAAGAGCACCAACTGCGCCAGCGGCCACTTCCTGTTCCGTCGTCACGATATCCGTCATTTTGCTATTCGTCTTTCAAAAATTGACCAAAACGCCACCACCTCCGAAAGTCGGGAGTGCCAGCCAAATTAACCCCTTCGAATCCAACCGTTTACGTGGTGCCCAGGAAGGGACTCGAACCCCCACACCTTTCGGCGGCAGGACCTAAACCTGCTGCGTCTACCAATTTCGCCACCTGGGCCACGCCACTGAAATCAGAGCCATCGCACCCGATTTACAGCGAGCCCGGCATTTTACCCTCTTTCGTCGCTCATCGCCCCTACAGATCTACGCGGCCCCTATACTTCTAGTCATGACCGCTGTCGATCATTACGAAAACTTCCCGGTTGCCTCGATTTTGCTGCCGAAACCGCTGCGTGCTCCGGTGGCAGCGATCTACCATTTTGCCCGCACGGCTGACGATTTTGCCGACGAAGGCGATGTCCCGCCCGGCGAAAGGCTCGCTCTCCTGAATGCTTACCGCGATCAACTGGACAAAATCGAAGCCGGCCTTCCCGCTACGCACCCGATTTTTCTTGCCTTGCAGCCCGTCATCGCACAGTTTGAACTCCCGCTCACGCTGTTCCGTGACCTTCTGGATGCCTTCGAACAGGATGTGCGCAAAGACCGCTACGTCAACGTCACTGAACTCATGGATTACTGTCGGCGTTCAGCCAACCCGGTCGGGCGTTTGCTGTTGCACTTGTTTGGCCAGGCGAGCGAACAAAACCTGAAGGATTCGGACGCCATCTGCTCGGCGCTACAGTTGATCAATCATTGGCAGGACGTGGGCATCGATGCCCAAAAGGGCGCCAACGGCCGGATCTATTTGCCGCAAGACGAGATGCAAGGCTTCAACATCCCAGACGACAGCATCCTGCGCCGTACCGCCAGTCCCGAAAAGGGGATTCCCTTCGGTCACACCGACTTTGTGGCACTGATGCGTTTCCAGGTCGACCGTGCCCGCACCTTGATGCTCGCGGGCGCTCCGCTCGGCTGGCGCTTGCCCGGACGCATCGGGCTCGAAATTCGCGCGATTGTCGCTGGTGGATTGCGCATTCTGGACAAGATCGAAGCGGTTGATTATGACGTTTTCATCCGTCGTCCAACACTCAAGGCCAGCGACTGGCCCGGCATCCTCTGGCACGCGCTGGTGCGTCCGTCATGAATCCCGACGACTACTGCCAGCAAAAAGCGGCGGCGAGCGGCTCGAGCTTCTACTACAGCTTTCTGTTCCTCGAACCTGTGCGGCGGCAGGCCATCGCCGCGCTCTACGCATTTTGTCGCGAAGTCGATGACGTGGTCGACGAATGCCCCGACCCGAATCTGGCCCAGACCAAGCTTGCCTGGTGGCGCACCGAAGTGGCCGCGCTTTTCGCCGCCCGTCCAAGCCATCCAGTCACCCAAGCACTAGCCAAATCGCTGGAACGATTCTCCTTGCCGCAAGAGCAACTGCTCGAAATTATCGATGGCATGGAGATGGATCTGCATCAGGCCCGATACGCCGACTTCAAGGCTCTGCATCTCTACTGCTACCGCGTCGCCAGCGTCGTCGGCCTGCTCGCGGCCGAGATTTTCGGCTATACCGACCGCCGTACGCTGAAGTACGCCCATGATCTTGGGCTCGCGTTTCAGCTCACCAACATCATCCGCGATGTCGGCGAAGATGCCCGACGCGGGCGCATTTACCTGCCCCAAGACGAACTGGCCCGCTTTACCGTCAGTGAAACTGACTTGCTGCAAGCCCGCTACTCAGAAAATTTTCAGTGCCTCATGGAGTTTCAGATCGAACGCGCCCAGCAGTTATATGACCAGGCCTTCGCCCAGCTTCCTGCTGCCGATCGCAAGTCGCAACGGGCTGGCCTCATCATGGCCGCCATCTATCGCACGACCTTGAATGAAATCGTCCGCGATGGCTGTCGCGTTCTGGATCAACGCGTGTCCCTGACGCCCCTGCGCAAGATCTGGCTGGCGGGCAAGACCTGGTTGCAGAATTGACTACCACGTCGCGCGTCGCTGTCATCGGTGCCGGCTGGGCCGGATTGGCCGCTGCCGTTGAACTCTCTGATGCGGGAATCGCCATAGACGTTTTTGAAGCCTCACGCACGCTCGGTGGCCGCGCCAGAGCGGTTCAGTGGAACGGACTCACGATCGACAACGGTCAGCACATCCTGATCGGTGCCTACAGCGAGACTCTGCGCCTGATGCGAAAAGTGGGCGCCGACCCGGACAAACTGCTGCTGCGCATGCCTCTACGCCTTGAGTTTCCTGGCGAATTCCTGCTGACAGCACCAAAACTGCCGGCCCCATTCCATACCTTAGCCGCCCTGCTCACCGCACGCGGTATCGACTGGCGTGAGAAATTGTCCGCCGTGCGCCTGATGCTGACGCTACAGCGCAACAATTACCGCATCGAGCCCGATGTAACGGTTCAACAATGGCTGGACAACAACCAAACGCCGTCCCGCCAGCGCCGACTTTTATGGGAACCGCTGTGTATCGCGGCTCTGAATACGCCGGTTGCCGACGCCTCGGCGCAGATTCTGGCCAATGTGCTGCGCGATAGCCTGGGTGGAAAGCGCGAGGCGAGTGATTTGCTACTGCCGCGAGTCGATCTATCGTCGCTCTTTCCTGAGCCGGCCGCGAGGTTTGTCATGGAACACCACGGCACTGTGCGACGCGGCCAGCGGATCGGTGCCTTGCGTCGCGAAGGGAATTGCTGGTATGCCGATGCGGAAGGTCCGTATGATCAAGTCATTGTTGCCGTCGCACCTCAGCATGCCAGCAGCCTTCTGGCCGGAGACGCGCTCCAAACCGCCGAAATGGAATGGCAACCCATCGTCACCACCTACCTGCAATATCCGTCGAACTTTCGTCTGCCTTCGCCCATGCAGGGTCTGGCCGAAGGCACCGCACAATGGCTCTTTGATCGCGGCCAGAGCTGCGGGCAACATGGCTTGATTGCTGCCGTCATCAGCGCCCGGGGACGACATTTACAGCTCGCGACGGAAGACCTGGAACACTTGATCGATCAGGAAGTGCGCCGCGTCGCCGGGACGGATACGGCGCCCATCGCCGTGACCACCATCACCGAAAAACGCGCCACGTTTTCTGCGCGACCTAATCTACAGCGTCCGTCGGGCAAATTGGGCAACGGCCTATGGCTGGCTGGCGATGCCGTTGCTGGTGATTACCCGGCAACCTTGGAGGGCGCAATCCGGGCCGGCGTTAGCGCGGCAAAAGGTATTTCTGAAATCCGGAGCCGTTAAAACCACAGTTTCAGTCGCCCTTCACCACGTGCATGAACGCCGTCTCCAGCGACAAACTCGGCTTGATTTCAACGATTACATGACCTGCCGCTTCCAACGTCCGCAGCAAATACCATAACTCAGGCCGCGCAACCTCCAGCATCCAGCGCCCGCCCGGTTCGGGGCTCATCCCGGCCACCGGCGTCGCACCCTGGCTACGCACCAACACACGCTCGTCCTCGCCGACCAGTTCGCTCGGTGCCCGCACCGCACGCAGTTCACCCTTGTGGATCAAGCCGAAGCGGTCGGCCAAACGCTCGACATCATGTAGGACATGCGAGGTGAGAAAGATCGTGCCACCCTGATGACGATAATTGGCGAGGATGTCCACCACCTCACGACGACCAATCGGGTCCAGCCCTGACAACGGCTCGTCAAGAATTAGCAGGCGCGGTTCGACGGCCATCGCGTGTGCCAAGGCAACTCGCTGAACGGTTCCCTTGGAGAGATCCCTGATGCGGCGTTTGGCCGCATGTGCGATGGAAAAACGCTCCAGCCAGCCGATACACCACGACTCGGCATCGGTACGGCGAATTCCGTACATAGAGAGGCCCGCCTTAAGGATTTCAAGAGGTGTGAACTGCTCATAGAGTGCCGGCGACTCAGGCACATAAGCGACCGTCTTACGGGCAACTGCCTCCCGTGCGGAGATGCCAAAGAGCGAAACTTCACCTTCATACTCATTGATCACGTCGAGCATGATCTTGATCGTCGTTGACTTGCCGGCACCATTGGGACCGATAAAACCAAATACCTCGCCTTCGGTGACATCCAGTGAAACATTTTTCAATGCTTGAACGGAAAGACCCCGTCGGGAAAATGTCTTGCTAACGGATTTGAACTCGAGTGCCACAGTCATCTGTTATCTCTCTCGGTTTTCAATTTAATCCAAGGATCTTGGCTTGCCTCAAGTGAAACTCACCATCGCGAAATTGGAACCCGAGCCGGAGTGGATCGTCGGGAAAAGAAACCAGTATTCCCTCTTTCAGCAATTGATCCGGTCGCTCAAGTTTTTTCCCGAGGCGTTCCTCATAGCTCTTCTGCGCCTCACGCAAGCTGACCAAACCTTCAATCCGGATAACGCGCTTATCCAGCATCTCGCGCAATTTCGGATCGCGCGCACCATCGCGCTCCAGACGCAGCATACTTAGCGCCATGTGGGCATCTTTTGTCGCATTCACGGTCAGCATGATCGCGATATTGCGAAATCCGGCTGCATTCTCCGTTGATCGCTCGGCCGCCAGCTCAATGGCCTGACGCGCCAATTTGGCGTCACGACGGAAAAATTGCTGATTAAATCCGTACAGGAATGGCGGCAGTTCGTCCCAAAAGCGGCACTGTACTGCCCGCCCCAGTAGTTCGAATCCCTCATCGGCGGAACCACCCCAACTTAGCGCGGCGTTGCCTATCCAGTAGTTGTCCTCATGGCATGGATTGAGCCTTGATACGACATGGTGAGTACGTAGTCGATAACTGAACTCAGTTCCTTCAAGCGGCATCCCAGAAGCTGCCGCCCTGATTGACTCAATATTCGCTGCGAGAAATCGGTCTCCAAAATATAACGCAACCTGAACGGGAGCCGGTAAAACCACATCGGGAGCACTCTCTGGGCCAAGCGGCGGCGGGCCACCACGGAACCATGCGATCCCAAAGAACATCAGTGCCGCAACAACGACGACGACGCACGAAACCCGTGAACTGACTGTCAGTTTCATTAGCTGAATCAGCTAAGGACGCGCCGATTCAGACGCCACACGGCTAGTGACAATAGTGCCACCACATATATCATCACAGAAATGACTAGCAAGCCAAAGTTATCAGGAAGAAACTCCCACTTGCCGTATAGCGCCAACATACGCACATCTAATGTCCCGAGATCCGGAAACACATAGCTGAGCGCGTTGAGTGACCCCGTGTACACCTCAGGATCAGCAAGTTTGGTGACAAGGTTCTGGTTATCAATCAACATCTGCACGACGGGCATATAACTGCGGGCAATCACTAAAAAGCCTAGGGTGCCGATCAACACAAAGCTAGGCGTGGTTGCGACTACCGCAAGAAAAGTAGCCATTGCGACGCACACAAGAATATCAAGAAATACCAAAGCGAGGGTCACTAGGAAAGGCAACCCCAACGAAACCGGTGTCGCCTGCGCAAAAGTACCGCCGACATAGCTGACCACAACCGAAAGCAAAGCCGCCATGATGACGATCAACCCAAACAGCATCAGGCAGATAGCCAACACCCTTCCCAACAACCATTGATACCGCGGCCGGGGGTAGCTAAGTGAAGTCAAGTACAGCTTGCGGTCAAATTCGCGGGTAAGCAACTCTTGTATCAGAAGCACGACCAAGACAGGCAAACCAAGGCGAATTACAGAAAGCCCCACGTCAAGCGAAACAGTGGCCAACTGCCGCGCACTAAATTGTGCGGCGAGAATAGAAACTGCAACGAGGATTACGCAGAAATAGACGGCTGTTGCGCCAAATCGAGCACGCCATGCGATCTTGAAACTTAGCAATAGATCAGGTTTCATGGATTCCCAATCCAACATTACGAATATTGCAGTTACGCATTCGATCAACGCTCAAACAAGTGGGGAGGCAAAGCCCCCCCAGAAAAATCCAACCAACAGGGATCTCAAAATTATTGCGTTACGGTGCGGCCAGCGCTGCGTTGAGGTACGTTGTGACTTTTGCAACAACTGTCGCAGCAGCGGCACAAGGCGCTTCCAAGGCAGCCGCTGCAACTGAACCACCGGTCGTCGCAGCCACGTAATATGAAGCGCCAGTAAAGGTGACCCCTGCTGCCGGCGCGCCCGCAGCAGTACAACCTGCGACGGGCAAACCTGCACCAGTGCAAGTATAAGTCTTGGCCTTTACCATGCCGGTTTTATGACATGTACCCACAGCAATGGCTGCTGGCGCTGTCGCTGTCGCTGCACGACATTCAAAGCCACCAAAAACGTTGGCAGAAGTTCCGACCTTCACATTACTGGAAAGAACAATACATCCCATATCAGGGGCCGTAGCAGCGGCACCACCACTGGTTGCAATAACGTTAATCGTGGCGCCCGTACCAATTGTGCCCGTTTCGGCATAGGCAGTAGAAGCAACCAACGTAGTCGTCGCCAGTACAGCAGCCAACAATGAAATCTGTTTTTTCATAAGAGTTCTCCTAATTAATTTTAAGCTACGCGCGCCTTAAAGTTGATTCGATGCCATGACGGTAATCATGTTTTTGGCATCCGCATTAGCTGTCGAATCATTGGCCTTGGCCCGGTAATCGGAGAAGGCTGGAATGGCGATGGCAGCCAAAATACCAATGATGGCCACAACAATCATCAGCTCAATGAGGGTAAAGCCCTTTTGCACCGTTTTCATGAAACTCTCCTTTTGAAAGTGCGACGAGTGCCGCTAAGTTTGTTAAAGCAAGCTCTGGGCCATCTTCAAACTCCTTGCCTGGTGCGGGTAACTTCAACCTAACGCCCCTAGGACTGACAAAAAACGTCACCTACATGCGGCGTTAAGTCACTTTTACTGCCGTCCCGCCAGCACCGACTTATTTGTCACCCCAACGACGCTAAAGAAGAAATGGAAGAAATAGGGGACAGACCACGGTTTTCCGATACATGGTAAAGTGCGACCTGTCTGAAATTCTGACGTAAGCGAGGTCGCAATGCCTACCATCAGTATGTTCTACGGAATCCTGGTGCTGATGACTTTCGCGACAACCGTCGTCACCACCGGCCACATATTCGTGTGCGGTATCAGGGGCAGGAGGCTGCCGTCGCCATTAGCGATGGTGCGGTACTCGACGGTGAGTTGCCGCCGAAGCAACTCAAGATGGTTCATGCTTGGATCGAAATCCACAAGGAGGAGCTTTTTGTGGATTGGGATCTGGCAGTCAATGGCGAAGATCCTTTTCGCATCGCACCCCTTCAGTAAGGTCGCTCATGCTGCTCGATATCGTTGCGGTACGGCCCTGTTCTGACTTTCATCTTGAACTCGACTATCAAAACGGCGAACGGCGCCGCTTTGACGCGCGCCCTTTACTTGCCATGAAGCCGTGGAATCGGATCGCGTCACCTGCGGCTTTCGAGCGTGCGCGTGTGGATTACGGGACCGTCGTCTGGCCCGGCGGAATCGATATCGCCCCGGAGACACTCTACGATGATTCGGTGCTACTGACTGACTCGCTTTCATGCCCCGCCGTCCCCGCCTTGCCTTGCCGAATGTCCCGCTGCACCTGATCCAGCGCGGTAACAACCGTCAGGCGTGCTTTTTCGCCGATGAGGATTACCGCTTCTATCTCGACTGGCTGCTCGATTATGCGGCCAAGACAGGTTGTCGCATCCACGCCTATGCGCTGATGACCAACCATGTGCATTTGCTGGTGTCGGCGGATCGCAGCGGGGCACCCGGCGAGATGATGAAGGCGCTGGGGCAGCGTTACGTGCAATATGTGAACCGCACCTATCGGCGCAGCGGCACGCTGTGGGAGGGGCGCTTCCGCTCTTGCCCAACACAGGCGGATGCGTATCTGCTGGCGTGCCAGCGCTATATCGAGCTCAATCCGGTGCGGGCGGTGATGGTGGAGCATCCGGCGGACTATCGCTGGTCGAGCTATCGGGCCAACGCGCAAGGGGAGGAAAACCCGCTGGTGACGCCGCACGAGGTGTTCGCGGGGTTGGGCACCGATGCGGCGAGCCGGCAGACGGCCTACCGCGAGTTGTTCCGTTACGAACTGGAGCCGGGATTGGTCGATGAAATCCGCCGCGCTACGCAGGGTAATTTCGCGCTGGGCAGTGCCTCGTTCGCCGAGCAGATCGGGGCGGCGCTGGGACGGCGGGTGGTGCCGGGGAAATCGGGACGACCGCGCAAGGTAGTGGCGCCAGAATCAGGAAAGTTGTTCGGCTAAAAACCGTGTCTATCGCCGGCTTCTGCCACTGGAATGCCGCCTCGGAGCGCATCGTCCGCGCGCTGCATCAGGCCGGGGAATGTTTCAATTGCTGATTCCGCCGTCCCGCCAGCGCCGAGTATCGAATTTTGATTCTGCACATCGCTGGTGGCACAATGCAACGTCAGCCAATCCGCAATCGCGATGCCAAGGAGCACAACATGGGTTACGCCGAACTGATCGAACGACTGCAAGCTTTGCCGCCGAACAAGCAGGCCGAGGTTTTCGACTTCGTCGAGTTTCTCTCATCCCGCGACATGAAGGCAAAAACTCATCCGCGCGGCACATGGACGGATGATGAATTCGCCGGCATGGCGATGGCCCAAGCGCTACGCGGGATTGAAGACGATCCTGTTACCTACACGACAACCGACCTGCGGGAACATTGGCAATGAAGCGCGCGGGGCAGATCGTTCTCACCCCGTTTCCCTACACCGATCTTTCCGGAACCAAGTTGCGGCCTGTCCTAATGCTGCGTCAAGCTTCGCGCTTTGACGATTGGCTCGTGTGCATGGTGTCATCCAAAATCGAACAAGCAGAAGCCGGCTTTGACGAAATCCTGCTCCCGTCCGATCCCGATTTCGGTGCTAGCGGCCTGAAAGCACCGAGCGTCCTGCGTCTGTCGCGCCTTGCCGTGCTGGAAGGCGCGCTGCTGGCTGGCAATATCGGTGCCATTGACGACGTACGCCTATCCCGCATCCGGCGACGACTTGCACGCTGGATCGACGAAGCCAACTGAAGCACGTCCAACCGCCCCATACGTCGTGGAGCCTGAGTAATGATACCCATTGCACACCCATTGAAGGGACGAACTTCCAACCCAGGTGTTTCCGTGAAACTTTTGACACGATCCGCAAATTCCACCCCCAGAATGCCAACGGGCGATCAAACACCGCCGTCCCGCCAGCACCGACTTATTCGTCACCCCAACGACGCCGGACTCACCTCATCAATCTGCACCGGATCGAGAAACTGCTCGGCGTAGCGACGATAGACGCCCTGTTTAACAAACACATCGAACAAATCCGGGTCAATATGCCCGTTCTTCTTGAAGTTGAGCATGATGCTCATCGCCTGTGAGAGTTTCATGCCCTGCTTGTACGGTCGATCGCGGGCGGTCAGCGCCTCGAAAATATCGGCTATCCCCATCATGCGCGCCTGCAGCGACATCTGGTCGCGGTTGAGGCCTTTCGGATAGCCTTTTCCATCCATGCGTTCATGGTGTCCGCCTGCGTACTCGGGAACACTCTTCAGATGCGTCGGCCACGGCAGTTGTTCCAGCATCCTGATGGTCGCCACAATATGGTGATTGATGACCTCGCGCTCGCGCTGCGTCAGGGTGCCGGCGCGTATAGTCAGGTTCTCCACTTCTTCCGTCGACAGAAAATCTGTCTCGACACCCTCGACATTGCGCCACTTATGCCCCAGCCCGATGTCACGCACCCGCTGCTGGTCCTGCTCGCTCATCAACTCGCCACCGACATTGGATTTGCGCAGGAAGTCACGTTCGCTCTCCAATAGCCGGACGTGCTCATAGTAATCCTTCCAGGCGAACGCTTCTGCTTCGGCATCTTTCTTATCGCGTAGCGCCAACTGACGTTGCAGGGCGGCAATGTGCGCGTCGCGCTTCAACACCTCAAAGCGCGTATCGACCAAGCCGATGCGATCATAGATGGTCTGCAGCTTGGTGGCTTTATCGACCACATGCACGGGGGTCGTGACCTTGCCGCAATCGTGCAATAGGCCGGCGATCTTGAGCTCGTAACGATCTTTCTCGGTCATGTGGAACGCCGCGAGGGGGCCTTCCGCAATTTCTTCGACGGCTTCAGCCAGCATCATGGTCAATGCTGGAACGCGCTGACAATGCCCCCCGGTATAGGGTGACTTCTCATCAATGGCCAGGTTGATCAGATTGATGAAGGCTTCAAAGAGCTCTTCGAGTTGGCTGATCAACTGTCGATTGGTGAGCGCAATGGCGGCCTGCGAGGCGAGGGACTCGGCCAGACTTTGGTCGGCTGCGGAAAACGGAACCACGGCGCCGGTCGCTCTATCCTGGGCATTCAGTAACTGGAGTACGCCGATAATTTCGTTTTCATGATTTTTCATCGGCACCGTCAGGAAAGACTGCGAACGATAGCCAGTACGCTGGTCAAACATGCGCGTGCCGGAAAAATCGAAACCTTCTTCGGTATAGGCATCGACGATATTGACGGTTTTGTCGTGGATCGCGGTATACGCTGCGACCATCGCATCATTGGCCTTGCCTTCGTCGTCATGGAGCGACAGATTCGGGAAGCTGATCGCTACGCCGGTGGTGCCACCCATGGCAATATTGAGCGAATCAGTGCGCAGAATCTCGAACCGCAGTGCCGTGCCATCCTCGGTCATTCGGTACAGCGTTCCACCGTCGGCGTTAGTGATTTTTTTCGCGGCAACGAGGATGCTCTCGAGCAGACGATTGATGTCTCGCTCCTTGGAGAGCGAGGCACCGATCTGGTTCAGTTGCTCTAATCGGGCGAACAGGTCTTGAGAGAGTTCCATACTTAATCTCCTGCTGAGTGCCGATGTAGAACCTGCGGCCGCTTTATTTGATACACACGGCGCGCACTTGTTTGAGGTCGGTAATGCCCTGCAGGGCCTTTTCAAGGCCATCCATTTTCAGGGTCAGCATGCCATCCTCAAGCGCTTGCGCCACCAACTGAGCTACTCGGGCGTGTTCCTGGATCAATTTTTTCGTGGCATCCGTGCCGATCATCAGCTCATGCAAACCAACGCGTCCTTTGTAACCGCTGTTACCGCACGCGTCGCAGCCCTTGGCGCGATAAAAAACGAAGTGACCATCCTTGCCGTAATCGGCCAGCAAGCGGGCCTTGGTTTGCGCCATGGCCTTATCGTGATCATCAAGGAAGGGTTTTGTGTTGATCAGTTCGCTGCAATACTCGACCATGAATAGGCGCGACTCGTCGGCATCCGGCACGTACTCTTCGCGGCACTTACACAGGCGCTTAGCCAGACGTTGGGCCAGAATGCCGAGCAAGGCATCCGAGAAGTTGAATGGGTCCATGCCCATATCGAGCAAGCGAATGATGGATTCGGGTGCACTATTGGTGTGTAATGTGGCGAATACGAGGTGGCCGGTCAGCGAGGCCTCGATGCCGATTCCCGTCGTTTCCGCGTCACGCATTTCGCCAACCATGATGATATCCGGGTCGGCCCGCAAGAAGGCCTTCATGATCGTGGCGAAATCGATGACCTTCTTATTGACCTGACACTGCCGAAGTCCCTTCTGGGTAATTTCCACCGGATCTTCGGCGGTCCAGATTTTGGTGTCTTCGGTGTTCAGATATTTCAACACGGAGTGCAGCGTAGTCGTTTTACCGGAACCGGTCGGGCCGCAGACGAAGAACAAGCCATAGGGTTTGGAAATCGCCTCTTTCAATCGGGCCAGATTGCGCGGCAACACCCCCAGCTTGTCGAGTGGAATCGGCTCGCCGGCAGCCAGAATACGCATCACTACATCCTCGACGCCACCGGTCGTCGGTAGCGTAGCCACCCGCAACTCAATATCCAATGGGCCAAATTTCTTGAACTTGATCTTGCCGTCCTGGGGTTTGCGTCGCTCGGCAATATCGAGATCACACATGATCTTGAGGCGGGCGACCATTGCGTTGCGGTAGCTGGCCGGGACTTCAATGTATTTCTTCAAGGAACCATCTTTGCGGAAACGGATCAGGACCTTGTCTTTGCCTAGCCCGGGTTCGACGTGAATATCCGACACACCTTGCTGGAAGGCATCGATGATGATCTTATTGACCAGCTTGACCAGCTCATTTTCGGAAGCCGCCGATACGTCATCCGAATTGCCATCGTTATCAAACTCTTCTTGATCCATGTTCGACAATAAATCGCCGACATAGGAATCGTCCGCAAAGGCTTCGGAACTGCCGCCACCACCAAAAAGGAGGTCAAGCGTTTGCCGAAATTCCCTGATCGTAGTGACACCAAAGGTCAATTTACTGCGCGGGAAAATATTATTGACGACCCGCGAACCCTTCACCTGTTCCGGGTCGAGGCACACCACGAGTATTCCGGTCGAGGTTTCTTCAACCGGTGCCCACATGTTCTGCTCGAGGTAGTCGCGTTTGAGATTCTTCAGCAAATCGATGGGCTTGATTCGGTCGCCTTTGAACGACTCATAGGGAACGGCGAAAAACTTTGAGAGGGCCGCACCGAGGGCCGCCTGCTTAAGCTGATATTCGGTCAGCAGCACCTCTTCGACATCGATATTCTTGCGCCGCGCAGTGCGGGTCGCCAGTTCGAGTTCCTGCGCTGAAATCACTGCATCGAGGACCAAATAGTCATATTTCGATTTGACGACATGCTGTTGCTTGGTGCGCTGCGCCAGGGCAATGGCGAGCGTTTCACAAAGCCCCTTCACGCCCTCCTCGGCGACGGTCGAAAATGGCACTCCGCCCTTGTTGTTGATGATCTGGACCACGCCGACTAATTCGTCCGTCGGCCCATCAACGATCGGCGCCACCAGCATTTGCTTGGTGCGATACCCGGTGCGCTTATCCACTTCCTGCAAGAAGCGCAGCGAAGGATTGATCGCCTTCAACTCGACTTCATCGTACACATCACGAATGTTGACCACTTTTCTCGACAAGGCGACATGGCCAGCGATACTCTGGTCAGCGATCGGCAGACGCAGATCCTTGAATGAATTCAGCCCGGTCTTGACCTTGGAGACGATCGAGGCCTTGTCTTCACCAACTGCATAAATCGTCAGGCGATCTGAGTTAAAGAGATTGCAGATGTCAGCTGAAAGCTCCAGCATGATTTCGTCGACATTCGCCGTCGCGTGAATCTTGTTGGTCACCGTCTGCAAGTTCTTGAAGAACGCCAACCGACTGCCTACATCGCTGAGCCCGGGATCATTTGCCGTCGTGGGTATTGCACTCATACTGAAATCTCCGTAACTCCGGTCATCGCGTTCAGGCCATTCTCGAGCAAAGCCGCCTGGATTCCTCGTTGCGAGAGCAAGAAAGCCGCCGCCGAACTTCGCCGTCCCGACTGGCAATAGACAATGTATTTCTTCTCCGCATCAAGGCTTGAGGCGGCCTGACGTATTTCGTTGAGCGGAATATTGATGGCACCGGGCAAGCCATCCTGGCGGAATTCAGCCGGAAAACGCACATCGATCCAGATTGCCCCCGCGAGCACTTGCTGACGCGCCTCGTTCGCCTGCAAACGATGCAACAAAGGCTCGCGCAACAAGGTAATGAAATCACTTTTGGCCAACCGCAGCAGCACGCCATCGGTCTTCATCGTCACCGTCGCGTTGCGTCGTGTATCGGCGAGCAACGCTTCTTCGCCAAACGCCTGGCCTTCTGTAAGCTCGGCCAGTTCAACCGCATCGCCGGCAACCTGCCGGGTCACTTTGCAACGTCCGCGTTCTATCAAATAGTAGTGGCTGCCTTCATCGCCCTGCTGAAGAATGACGTCCCCGCGCTTCACCGCCAGGCGGACAAAACGATCGAGCAGCGGCGCAATACTAGCGGCCGGTAAGGATGAAAACGCGCCCTGAGTCAGATTCTGGACAGCAAACATACCCGACATTTGGTGCCAATCAGGTGCATCTTGTACCGCCGCAGGTCCGGCGAGTTGATTCCATGTCACCAGAACATCCAAGGGTTCTTCTGGAAAACCAATGAGCTCGGTATCGGTAATTGCGCGCGATGACCGCGGTCGTGCGGCTCTGCGTGAAATCGGGTCTAGGGCGTGCCCACTAC
Source organism: Propionivibrio dicarboxylicus (assembly GCA_945902805.1). GTDB lineage: Bacteria > Pseudomonadota > Gammaproteobacteria > Burkholderiales > Rhodocyclaceae > CAMDMZ01. The sequence goes on from CAMDMZ010000003.1 coordinate 135,492, forward strand.
CACCAACCAGGACGTTCGACGGGCCATCCACGACATCGACTTTCAACTCACCGCGTGCGAGATAAACCACGCGACCGGCCCATTCGTTGGCAGATACGGGATCACTGCCGCGGACAAACGACGCTTTAACGGACAACGGCAACAAACCGCGCAGGCTAGCGTCGCTTAACGCGCCAATCGGCTGCAAGCGCTTCAGCAAGGGTAGATCGTGTTCGGTAGCGGTGATCGTCATAGCTCGAACAACTGGTTGTTCTGCAACATGCGCGGACGAAACTCGCCGACGCAGTCTTCGATCTCCTGCATCGTCAGTTCGATTTGCCCAGGCTTTAGGTGCGTAATGAACACTTCAGCATCACGCTGCAATTGCGCCAGTTCCTCCATAAGAAGTGATGGGCAAAGGTGTTTTGACATCAAGGCGAGCTTCTTTTCGCGATCGGAAAACGCACACTCAACAATCAGATACTTGAGATTGCCGATTTGATTGACGGCCTGCCATAACTCGGGGCAGGGACCGGTATCGCCAGAGAAAACCAGACTGGTCCGGCCGGAGTCGATCTGAAACGCCACGGCCGGAACGGTATGGTCGGCGGGCAAAGGGACGATTTTTCGGCCATCAATGATGACCGCCTCGCCGACACTGATGGTTGAAAACACCATGAACGGGCTTTCGGCAGACGGAATTTCTGAGAAGTCGGGCCACGTGGCCCAGTTGAACAAATGTGCGCGCAGGATTTCCAGAGTTGCCGCCGACGCATGGACGGTCAGCGGCCGATTGCGCATCTCCCCCACCGTATCCACAATAAAAGGCAGGCACGCGGTGTGGTCAAGATGCGAATGAGTGATAAACACGTGATCAATTTGGGAGAGCTCGGCAATTGCCAGATCACCGACGCCGGTCCCGGCATCAATCAGAATGTCGTGATCGATCAGAAACGACGTGGTACGCAAATGACGTCCGCCGATTCCACCACTACACCCCAACACTCGGATCTTCATCGCTGACCTATTTGGTCTCAAAGACAGTGACACCTTCCCAGTCGCTGCCGGGAGGTTCTGCACGCAAATGCTGGATGCGCTTGGCGTACAGTTCGTAAAGATAGCGCGGATGGATTTTGGTGAGATTGGCCAGACTTAGCTCAGCCTGATCCCACGCCTGGGTACGGTAGTAGTGCAGCGCCTGATCCCAGAACTTGAGTTCGATAAGCTCATCTGCAGCCACCTTCTCGGTCTCACCCAGCGGCTCATAAATACCGACGGGTTCCGCTTTTCCTTTGACGCGCACCCGATCCAGTTCGCGGAAAACAAAGGTCGCGGCTAACAGCGAACGTGTCTCTTCACCAACGATGATGCCGACCCCATACTGCTTGGTAATTCCCTCCAGACGTGAGCCCAGATTCACCGCATCGCCCATCACGGTATAGGCTTTGCGCACCCGCGATCCCATGTCACCGACCGTCATCGGGCCGGTATTGATACCGACACCAATCTTCAACGCTGGCCAGCCTTTGGCCGTCAGGGTATGGTTCAGCTTGAGTAATTCTTCCTGCATTTCCAGCGCGGTGATAACAGCGTTGCGCGCGTGCTCTTCGTCGGCGACGGGGGCACCCCAGAATGCCATGATGGCGTCGCCGATATATTTATCGAGCGTGCCACGATGCTTGCGCACAACCAGTGTCATCGCACCAAGATATTCATTCATCAGAGCAGCCAACTGATCCGGCTGCAGACTTTCGGAAATGGTCGTGAAACCGCGAATATCCGAAAACAGCACCGTCAGCTCCGCTTTGCGGCCACCCATCGAATAGCCTTCGGGATTGGCCGCCATCTCGTCGACCAACTCGGGGGGGACGTATTGGCCAAACAACTCGGTAAACAAGCGCTTGCTGCGCGATTCGACGAAATAGCCCCACGACATGTTGAGGGCAAAAAGGAGAGTCACCGCAATTAGTGCACTGGCCAGCGCCAGATCAACATTGATCTCCTTCCAAAACACAAAATTAATGGCGAGTAGCACTAGTAGAACCGCGATCGCTACCAGGGTCGCCTTGAGTGGCGATAGTCGCGGCAACATCAGTACCATGATAATGCCGGCAAGAAGAAGCAACGCAATGTTGGTTCCATAGACATAATTTGGCTGATGCTTGATCACGTCATCCAGCATGCCGGAGATAAGATTGGCATGAACTTCGACTCCGGGAAATGCAGAATCCACCGGTGTCGAACGCAAGTCCTTCAGACCCGGGGCGGTGGTACCCACCAAGACGACGCGTCCGGCCAGTTTTTCTTGCGGAACGCGGCCATTGAGGACGTCGGTCAGCGAGTAGTAAGGAAAACTGCCTTGCGTACCGCGATAGGGAATCAGCGTAGCCAGGTTTTGGTCGACCGGAATGCGCAAAGCAGCGCCCTGCGCGTTCTTGAGATCCAGCCACTCCGTGGTGCCGTCACCGCCGAGATCATCATAGCCGGCTTCAATCGGAGGAAATCCGAGAAGGGCACGCACCATGGCGAGCGAAAGCGATTCGTAAAACTGCCCGTCGTACTCGGCGATCATGGGAGTTCGACGAACGACGCCGTCAAACTCGATGATCGGGTTGAAATGCCCGGCTCCGGCCGCCGCGTTCTGAAACACCTCAAGATTGGCGCCGTAGGTACTCCATGTAGTGACTTTGGTAAAACCTTGGCTGAACGACCCGGCCGGAAAAGTCGGTGCTGGCAGCACGCCGGCATTCCGCCCGCCTTCAAGAGCGCTTGACATGTAGTAGCCAAGAATGACCGGGCGCCCCTTCATGGCGGCTGCAAAGCGAGCGTCATAGTCAAGCTTGGGGCGCATTTCCCGCAGCGCCGACTGGAAACCGGGAATGTTGCGAAACTCGCGTTGAGCCAATGTCTCCAGTGAGTAGAGGCCTGAGCTCCTGTCTGGCTCGGCAAAAACCACGTCAAACCCAACCAGCCGCGCACCGTAATGGGCAAACAACTTATCCATCAATGCCGCCATCTTGTCGCGGCCCCAAGGCCAGCGGCCTTGTTCGGCAAGCGATTTTTCATCGATATCGAGGATGACAATCCGCTCATCGACGGTCTGCGGCATCGTCAACCGGACCTTGGCGTCATAGATGATCGAATCCAACTGGTTGATGAAGGGAATCGAATACTGGCCAACGGAATGGCCAAGCAAGACCAACAGAACCATCAAACCGATGAAATAACGCTTAAGATTCCGTGTCACCGCAGGCTCCTGGAGTGTCTCTTGGCGACCATCAGTTTTTGAGGAAAAACTCCATCTTGACGCCAGCCAACTCAATGATGTCGTGATCACTCAAAGGGTGCGCTTGGGTATCAAGCGCCTTGCCGTTGACGATAGGGAGGTGGGCTCCCTCGACGTGCGTAATGAAGTAGCCGTGAGGCCGGCGGGCGATGACGGCAACCTGCACAGCAGGCTTGCCCAAGGTGGTCAAGGTCTTGGTCAATTCGAGTTCCCGCCCAGCATTCCCGCCAGAAAGAATCTGAATCACCCCGAGCGGCAGCGATGGCGCTGCCGCTGCCGCTGCGGCAGGTGCAGTCCGTTGCTGTGGTGCAGCGGGAGTTGGCATGGGTGCTGGTGCCGGAGATGGGGAAGCGGTAGCCATGGGCGCCGGCGTCGACGTCACAACCGGCTCAGCAGCGGCAGACATCGCGCCCGGACGCAGGATCATGGTCTTTTCGAAATCCGCCGGACTCGTCTGCTGCGTCACCTCATTGATGTATTTCAGTCGATATTTTCCGAGCTCAATCGTATCGTTGTTCTGCAGAAAATGCTTCTTGATCGATTGGCCATTGACAAAGGTGCCATTCGTACTGCCCAGATCCTCAAGAAAGGAATCGTTGAGGATGGTGATGACCACCGCGTGCTCACCCGAAATCGCCAGGTTATCAATCTGGATATCGTTGTGCGGCTTGCGTCCTATCGTTGTCCGCTCTTTGGTCAGAACGGTTTCATTGAGCGCCAGACCATCCATGCTGAGAATTAGCTTTGCCATCGTCGTCTTTCCTCAAGACTGCTTCATTTGAACCAGGACAGAAACCGCACCCACCAGCCGCGCGGCACTGAAAAATCAGCCCGTATCTTTACCAGAATGACCGAAATGTTGTCGCGGCCACCATTGTCATTTGCCATCTGAATCAATTGTTCAGCACACAAACCGATGTTGGCGGCGAGCATCCCGACGGTCATCCCGATTTCATCATCCTCAACCATGTCGTTGAGACCGTCGGAACACAAAAGATAAATGTCGCCAGGGACGACGGCATAGGTCTGGATCTCGGCCTCGACCGCCGGATCGACCCCCAGCGCACGCGTCACCAAATTCTTGTTTTGCGAATGACGCGCCTGCTCTTTGGAAATCAGCCCGGCATCAATCTGCTCTTGCAGCAGCGAATGATCGCGGGTGACCTGCTGAAAATCGCCGCCACGAAGCCGGTACAGGCGTGAATCGCCGATATGTGCCACCGTCAGTCGATTGTCGAAGAACACGCCGGCAACGAGAGTCGTACCCATACCGGCATATTGCGACTGGTTTTGCGCGGCCTCGTAGATGGCGGTATTGGACTTTGCAATCTCCTCGGCTAGCACGGTGTGCGCATGAAACCGGCCATCTGCCTCTAGCGTCTCCGGCGCCGTTTCGGTAAATCGTTTTTCGAGCGCGGTGCCGAGAATGGCTGTAGCCATTCCGCTGGCCACTTCGCCGGCGTTGTAGCCGCCCATGCCATCTGCCAGCACCACCAAGCCGAGGGCGTTGTTGGCCAACACGGCATCCTCGTTGTGCGACCGTGCCACGCCCCGATCGGTCTTGGCGACGATTTCAAGTATTGCCGAGAGGTCCATGCCGTTTCCTTTAGAGATTGATGTCGGGACTGACGCCAGCGCCCGGTCCCTGCCCAACGATTGCCATGCACGCTCGTAAATCACGCGCCATCTCTGCCCCGGTCTGGTAGCGGGCATCCAGCGTTTTGCTCATTGCCTTGTTAACAATGGCCACGAGACACGCCGGCAGCGCAGGATTTATGCCGCGAATATCCGGATGCGCTTCGTTGGCAATACGGAACATCAACTGCGCCATCGACTCACCCTCGAACGGCAGTTTGCCACACGACATCTGGTACAGGGTGACGCCCAGCGAGAAGAGATCCGAGCGGCCATCGATCTTCTTGCCGGCCAGTTGCTCGGGCGACATGTAGCTCGGCGTGCCGAGCACCATCCCGGTCTTGGTCCGCGACGAGTCGGTAATGCGGGCGATACCGAAATCAGTCACCTTGACCTGATCGGATTCTGGCTCGTACATCACATTGGCGGGCTTGATATCGCGGTGCACGACATGATTTTCATGCGCATACGAAAGTGCCTCGGCAACGCGGGCAATGATGCTCATCACCTTGGGCAGCGGCAACAGATTGGCCGCTTTGGTGAAGGGCACCAGATCCTTGCCTTTCAGGAACTCCATGGCGATAAAGGCCAGATCATGTTCCTCACCGGCATCAAACATGGTGACAATGTGCGGATGGTTGAGGCGTCCGGCTGTCTCGGCTTCGCGGAAGAAGCGCTCCTTGACTTCCACCAGTTCATCGGCCTCGAACTCCTGCGACAAGGCCATGGTCTTGATGGCGACAATGCGATTGATCTTCGGGTCACGCCCCATGTAAACCACGCCCATCGCGCCTTTGCCCAGCTCCTTCTCGATCTGGTAACGGCCAAGCATCGGCTTTTCAACATTTCCCGAGGCATCCAGCAGGCTGGCATTGGTTCGACCACCGCCGCCGCCCAGGATCACGGTTTCCGAAAGCTGGCGCGCGCGATCAAGACGGGTTTTCAAATCGCGGAAGGATGGGTCGAAATCGAACATGTAATGGAAAACGGCTTCAGCCTTGTTGAACTGGCGTTTGCGCTCGAAATCCAGCGCCAGGTTGTACATGTTCTCCATCAGCGGCACGTCCAGCGGACACTTGCGGAACTTGTCGAAGGCCATGTCCAATTGGCCCTGTCCTTGGAAAGCCAGGCCCAACATACGGTTGGATTCGGCCGATTCCGCATCCGACTGTTCCTTGCCACGTTCGGACACCAGAAAGCGCTTGGTGGTCAGCAACAGATGGCCGACCAGCAACAGCGTCGCCGGCAGCATCATCTGCAACCACAGCAATTGCGTGGTCATCAGGACAAAATGACTGCCCAAGATCAGCAGCAACAAAACGAAGGTGATCGCCGCCGCCACACCCGCCTTGATCCGTGGCAGCAACAAGATCAGGTAAAGCGCCACCAGCAGGAATACGCCCAGTTCAACCCAGACACCCCAAGCCGGGGCAACAAAGAAATGCTCTGAAAGCAGACTCGATATGGCGTGAGCCTCCATCAACACCGAGGGCATGGATGGATTGACCGGAGTGACAAACGAATTCCCCAGCCCGGCCGCCGTCGGGCCAATCAGGACCACCTTGTCGCGATACTTGGCATAGGGAACCTTGCCGCTCTTGACGTCAAAAAAGGAGTCAACCGGGAAAACGGACTTCCCAAGTTCACGATCCTTATAGAAAAAGGTCAGCATGCGCGAACTTTCATCGACACCAATCCTCAGCTTGCCCAGCGTTACCGCTTGACCCGGAGTCACCTTGATGTCGCTGGGTTTGAGATTCAAGCTCTGTGCCGCTGCCAACAATGAAAGCGACGGGTAGGCCTGGTCAAAATGCGACAACACCAAGGCCTCGGTGCGGGTTGCACCATCAAAATCCAACACGGGCGTGACATGCCCGATGCCGACTGCCACCTGACCGAGAGGCTCGATCACTCCGGCATCCAGGCCACGGGTTGAGATCAGCGCCGTATCGCCAGCGCCGACTTTTACCGCATTGGCTTGAATGAAAAGAGGAAGCTCACCATCCGGACGACCAAGCGGCTTGCCCACCTGAAATTGCATCGGCAAAATGACATTGCCGGCCTTGGCAAACGCCTCGGCCAAACGACGATCGGTATTGAGACGCTGCTCGGCGTCGATCAACAAGGCCTCGATATCGGGGCAAGAGGACGGCGGTATTTCGACCACGGGAAGTGCGGCGGGAACCGCATCGGTTGCCGGCGTCGTCGTGGTGACAGCAGCAGTCGCTAGCAACTCGGCACGACGCTGCGGGGTGACAACGCCACAACGCTCGATCATGCGGTTGATGTAGCCCAGACCCGCGTCCATCTGCGGTTCGGAATAAAACACGGTGGTCGCAATGACCTTGGCTTGCGCAGCGGCAAGTTGATCGACCATATCCGCCATGATTTCGCGTGACCACGGCCAGCGGCCAATGTTGTCGAGACTCGCCTTGTCGATGGCAATCACCGCAATTTTGTCGGTCGGCACGCGTGACGTCGCGTTCACGCCCAAATCGTAAGCCTTACGCTCCAGACTATTCAACAAATCACCGTGTGACGAGGCCAGCACAGCCATGCTGACCAGCAGTCCAAAGAACCAGTCACTCTTCCAGAAATCGAGTTTCTTCATCGTCGCTACCGTTGCTGAGCTCGCTGATTAGCCGGAAATTAAGCACAAGGTATCATAAAAACAGGGTGATACCTCCAATTCTTACAGTCAAGCATCAAGTCAGTCAATCAGTTTCATGACAAATGGCCTTACAAATGCAAAAAAGCCGCACCGAAGACAACCGATGCGGCTTTTTACGTGTTCGGCGCCGTCTCGCCATCCGCTACGGCGAGGAGAGCGTTCTTTGCTCGACCGCCCTGTAGCGCAGTAGCTTCATCAGCGCCGACTTTTTACAGCAGGGCTTTGAGCAGCTTGGCCATTTCCGACGGGTTACGTGTCACGGTGAAGCCGCACTCTTCCATGATGGCGAGCTTGGCATCTGCCGTATCTGCACCGCCGGAAATCAACGCACCGGCGTGGCCCATGCGCTTGCCGGCCGGAGCGGTGACACCCGCGATGAAACCGACGATCGGCTTCTTCATGTTGGCCTTACACCAGATCGCGGCTTCGGCTTCGTCGGGACCACCGATTTCGCCGATCATGATCACGGCATCGGTATCGGGATCGTCGTTGAAGGCCTTCATCACGTCGATGTGCTTGAGACCGTTGATCGGGTCACCACCGATACCGACGGCTGACGACTGGCCGAGACCGATTTCGGTCAACTGCGCCACAGCTTCATAGGTCAGGGTGCCGGAACGCGACACCACGCCGATGCGACCTTTACGGTGGATATGGCCAGGCATGATGCCAATCTTGATTTCTTCGGGCGTGATCAGGCCGGGGCAGTTGGGGCCGAGCAGCAGGGTCTTCTTGCCGCCGGCAGCTTCCTTCGCCTTCATCTTGTTGCGCACCACCAGCATGTCGCGGACTGGGATGCCTTCGGTGATGCAGATAGCGAGGTCGAGATCGGCTTCGACCGCTTCCCAGATCGCATCGGCAGCGCCGGCGGGCGGCACGTAGATGACGGAAACGGTGGCGCCAGTTTGCTTGGCGGCTTCCTTGACCGAGCCGAAGATCGGGATATTGAAGATGGACTCGCCGGCTTTCTTCGGGTTCACGCCGGCGACGAAACAGTTCTTGCCGTTAGCGTATTCCTGGCACTTCTCGGTGTGGAACTGACCGGTTTTGCCGGTAATGCCCTGGGTGATGACCTTGGTGTCTTTATTAATGTAGATGGACATAGCGGTTCCTTACTTGACGGTGGCGACAATTTTCGTCGCGGCCTCGGCCATGGAGTCAGCGGTAATGATCGGCAGACCCGATTCAGCAAGAATCTTCTTGCCCAGATCTTCGTTGGTGCCCTTCATGCGAACCACCAGCGGCACGGCCAGATGGGTTTCGCGGGCTGCCGTCACCACGCCGTTGGCGATGGTGTCGCACTTCATGATGCCGCCGAAGATATTGACCAGAATGCCCTTGACCTTGGTGTTCTTGAGCATGATCTTGAAGGCTTCGGTCACCTTCTCGGTCGTGGCTCCGCCGCCGACGTCGAGGAAGTTGGCCGGCTCGGCACCGAACAGCTTGATCGTGTCCATGGTCGCCATGGCCAGACCGGCACCGTTCACCAAACAACCGATGTTGCCATCAAGGCTGATGTAAGCCAGATCAAACTTGGAGGCTTCGATTTCGTCCGCGTCTTCTTCATCCAGATCGCGATAAGCCACGATTTCCGGGTGACGATAGAGTGCGTTCGCGTCAAAATTGAACTTGGCGTCGATTGCCTTGATGTTGCCATTGCCTTCCAGGATCAGCGGGTTGATTTCGGCCAAGCTGGCATCGGTTTCCATGTAGCAGGTGTAGAGCTTCTTCAGCGTATCCACCGCCTGGGCCAGCGAACCGGCGGGAACGCCGATGCCGTTGGCCAGTTCGGTCGCCTGCGCGTCGGTCAAGCCGGCAGCAGGATCGACGAAAACCTTGATGATTTTCTCTGGCGTGGCGTGGGCCACTTCCTCGATGTCCATGCCGCCTTCGGAAGAAGCCATGATGGCGACCTTCTGCGTGGCGCGGTCGGTCAGCGCAGCGACGTAGTATTCCTTCTTTATGTCGGCGCCTTCTTCAACCAGCAGACGATTCACCTTCTGGCCCTCGGGGCCGGTCTGGTGCGTCTTCAACTGCATGCCGAGAATCTGGCCAGCGTAGGTACGAACCTCGTCCAGCGACTTGGCGACTTTAACGCCACCGCCCTTGCCGCGACCGCCTGCGTGAATCTGGGCCTTCACCACCCAAACCTTGCCGCCCAGAGTTTCCGCTGCCTTGACCGCCTCGTCGACGGAGAAGCAGGGAATGCCGCGCGGAACCGTCACGCCGAACTTTTTCAGGAGTTCCTTGCCCTGATATTCGTGGATTTTCATGCGTCTTCCTTGTTGATTGATGGTGCGTTTAAGAGTGCGTTACGAGTGCAAGTAATTGCGCGCCAGCTTCCCGGAAATTCAGGTGCCGGTCTGTTGTGATTGCCGATACCAGCGCGGGTAATAACGCTGGACAGTCTCCGTAGATGTTTCCAGGGCATGGCATTGGTCAAGCTGAAATGGTTTTTGGCCGGGACCGGGCGCATCGGTTTCATTCACCAGGCTGGCAAAGGTTTGGATCGCCGTGGTCGGCAGCAGATTCACCAATTCGGTCAAATGCGAGCAACCACGCACGGATTCAAAAAGCTCTGCCGTGGCGCGACGAAATCCCTGCATCAGATTCAAGCCAATGAGTTGACGGTAGGCCGGGCCAATCGTGTCACAGCTGCCCGGATAGGGCACCGAATCGGAACATGCGGCCGCATCGAGGATAGTCATCCGGTGATCAATCGTGACACGAACCCAAAGGTCATGGACCGGATCACCCTGTCGGCGCAAACCCGAAGCTAGGTTGTAATCGTGATCCTTGGTGTCGATCAGGCGCGCCTCAATATCCCAGTGACCGTCATCCCGTTGCCAACCTTCGAGACTGATCTGGCGCAAATGAATGCGCTGACGTGTGGCAGTAGCTTGGGGAAGCGGCATGGTGAAGGCAGCCTGGCAATCGAGAAAATGGCGCAAGAAAACGGCGACAAATCGCTTTTGCTCTATCGCCGAAATTAGCTGTCCATAATATCACATTATGGCTACATGCTTCCGCTTGATGCGCTTTGAAACGCCTTTATCGACCGCGTTTGACGTCGTTCAGTGACTTGATATCGGGCATTTCCAGCCGCCGGCGATCGGGTTCCACTTCGCTCAAGGCGACGGTCTCCACCATGCTGGTACGGGAGCGCCGATTGAGCTCCTGATAAATCTGCGTTCCCTCGATCTTCCAGTTCATTTCCTGCTCGGTCAATTCACGCACCACCTTGGCCGGAACGCCGGCCACCAGCATACGTGAGGGCACCTCCATGCCGGCTTTGACAAAAGCCTGCGCGGCGATGATGGCCGACTCGCCGATCACGGCATTGTCCATCACCACGGCATTCATTCCGACCAGGGCATTGCGGCGAACAATACATCCATGTAGCACCGCGCCATGGCCGATGTGGCCATCTTCCTCCACTACCGTATCGGTTCCCGGAAAGCCGTGCATGACGCAGCAATCCTGCACATTCGCTCCGGGGTTGACCACCAGGCGACCGAAATCGCCGCGCAGACTGGCACTCGGGCCGATGTAGACACCGGCGCCGATAATCACATCGCCAATCAACACGGCTGACGGATGAACATAAGCCGTCGGGTGAACCACCGGCGTAATGCCATCGATCGAATAGACGCGGACCTGACTCATAAGTACCTCAAATGTGTCGACGGCTTTGGACAACGAAAAAGCGCCCAGCGACGAAAGCGCTGTCAGTCAAGCAGGCGTTGGCGGCCGGATTGGCACCGGTGGCGTGAAAATCCGAGAACCCGGACGACTGATTGACAAAAACACCGCTGGTCAAATTGATCGAGAGCGCGACGCCAGCGCGCAAGGAAGCCTCTTCGGCCATCTGCAGCACCCCGGGGTTGGTCGTGTAAACCGAAAAGGTAATGGCACCCTGTTCGCGGATCACACGCTCGGCGGTCGCCAAGCTCGCCGACGTCGACGGCGCCTCGACCACAAAGGCAATCGGGCCGAAATGCTCCTCCATGTAAGCGCGCTCATCGCTAAGGGCCACCTTAAGCAAAAGCGGGGTGTGGACGCAAGCTCCTGGCCAGTGCGGATGCTCGATCGCGGACGAATCACGCAATACGGTGCCGAGTTCACGCGCCCGTTCAATCCGGGCCTCAGTCGCGGTGGATTGAATCGCCCCCAGAACTTCAACCGCACGCGCTGGATCTTCCAGAAACTTGCTGACCGCGAACGCCAGATCCTTGCCGAACTGCTCGGCAGAAACAACCCCCTCCGGAGTCGCAACCCCTTCCGACGAAACAAACATTGTCTGCGGCGTCGTACACATCTGCCCCGAGTACAGCGACAGCGTGAATGCCAGGTTGCGCAGCATGCCCTTGTAGTCGTCGATCGAATCGATCACGATGCAATTGACACCGGCTTTTTCGGTAAACACCGCCGCTTGCTGAGCGTTCTTCTCCAGCCAGTTACCGAATGCCGGTCCACCGGTATAGTCGATCAGGCGGATATCGGGCTGGGTCGCGACTTCCTTGGCTACAGGCGACGCCGCTTCGTCGACCAGCAAACTGACCAGATTGGCATCGAAACCCGCTTCCTTGAGCACCTTGCGCGCGACCGCTACCGCTATCGCCAAAGGCAGAATCACCGCTGGATGCGCCTTGACGATGACCGGATTGCCGGTCACCAAACTGGCAAATAAACCCGGGTAGCTATTCCAGGTCGGAAAGGTGGAACAGGCAATATTCAACGCCACGCCGCGCGGCATGATCGTGAAGCGCTTTTCCATTCTCAATGGCGGATTCTTGCCCTGCGGCTTTTCCCAGATCGCACTCTCCGGGACGTGTTTCATCTCACGCCAGGCGTAGGCCACCGCCTCCAAACCGCGATCCTGGGCGTGCGGCCCCGCAGCCTGGAAAGCCATCATCAAGGCCTGCCCCGTGGTGTGCATCACGGCGTGCGCCATTTCCATACTGCAAGCGTTCAACCGGGCAAGAATTTCGAGGCAAACACCAGCCCTGACATCGGGACCGGCCTTGATCCAGTTCGGCATCGCAGCTTTCGCGGCAGCAATCAAGGCGTCCGGGTGACAACGTGGATACGTGATATTGAGCGGCAGTCCATAGGGCGAAATCTCGGCCCCCACCCGATCGATCATTCCCGGCTGATCAAGGTAAAACTGGGCATTACGGTAGGCTTCAAAAGCGGCCCGCCCGTCTTCGGTAGCATGCTCACCATAAGCGCGCGGATTCTCCGGGTAGGGACTCCAGTACCCACGCGCCTCGATCGCCGCAACAGCCTTGGTGAGGGTTTCCTTATGTTTTTCAAACAGAGGGTGCGACATGGACGTTCTCCGGATAGCGCCAACTGCCAACGGTGGCAATAACAACAACGGCTACAGCAGCGTAACCCATTCCTGTGCCCAATTTAGTGCATCTTCATCGGGCAAGGGCTGGGTACAGGCGTCGATCTCGAGACGCTCGCCGACTTTCTGGGCACCGCATACCGCCAACAAGGCATCCATATCTTTGCCGGCCTTGCAGAAGGTCGAACTATAGGTCTGGTCACCCAGCGCAATGACTCCATACCGCATCGCTCCAAGATCTGGTGAATCCCGGCGCAGACGCTCCGCGAGGGGAATCAGGTTATCCGGCAATTCGCCGTCGCCGTGCGTTGATGTGCAGACCAGCACGATCTCGCGGCCAGCGAGTTCGACACAGCCAGCATCGGCATCACCGGCGATTTCGATCGCGTGGCCCAGGCGCGGCAAATTATTCGCAAGATGGTCAGCGCACATCTGGGCATTGCCCGATTCGGTACCGACAATAATCAAAATGTTGGCCATGCGACTGAATTTCCTACGTTAGCTTGGCGACGGTGATGAGCATTGGAGAATATTTGGAGAACAACAAATGTGATACGCTTTCATTGTAAGCACAGAGCACCTAATGTGTCATAATAAAAACGGTTAAATTTGTATATTTTATATATAGAGTAATGTATCTCTACTTTGCGTGCGCTTGCGCGTTTTGATATCGCCCCGCTGAGCTATCGCGCCTTTGGAGCCATTCATGCAGAAACAGGAAAAGGATCTGATCGCCCGCATCGCTGCCGGGGAAAAGCTGATCGCCGGCACCGGGTTGCCAACCGGCTATCGTAGCGAACTGATGCGGTTGATGGTGGTGTTCGCCGATTCCGAGCTGGCGGGCGCGGCTGGCTTTTGTCCCTTTATCAATCGCGGCCCCGGATTGCGCGAACGGATCGTCGCCGCCAAGATCGTGGCCGAAAAGTACGTGCACGCCGAAATGGTGCTGAAACTACTCGAGCCCTTTGGCGTCAATTGTGAACTCTATGTGCGTTCGCACGCGTGGGACGCCCGCCTTGACCGCGACATCGACCTCGGTACCCGACGCATGGGCGGTGACAAGCGTTTGAATGTCTTTCATTATCCGCTCGAAGGCTGGGACGACGCGGTGGTGTTCAACATGCTGATGGGCAGCGCGACTGCCATTCAGCTGGCCGAAATGGAGCATTGTTCCTATGCTCCGTTGGCAGCTGAAATCGCAAAAATCCTGCCGCGCGAACGCGAGCACACGGCACTCGGCGAAGCCGGCACCAAGCAAGCCATCTCCCGCTGCGGCAGCGTCGCCGGCGCCCAGTTCGCGGTCGACTATTGGTATCCGCGAGTTCTAGCAACCTTCGGTCGTGTTGAATCGGATCACGCGGCCAAGTACTTACAGTACGGCCTGCGCCGTCGCGACAATGCCACCATGCTGGCCGACTGGAAAGTCGAGATGACGGCTTCTGCCAAACGCCTCGGCCTGACCGTACCTGCCTGATGTACAGCCATGAACGAAACCGAAGCCATAGGCTACCAATACATTCTGTTCGATCTGACCGCCGGCATCGCCCGTATTACTCTTAACCGCCCAGACAAGCTGAACAGCTTCAACGAGGCGATGCACGCCGAACTACGTGATGCCATCGCCCGGACCGCCGCCGCAAAAGCGCGCGTGCTGGTACTGACTGGCGCCGGTCGGGGTTTCTGTGCCGGCCAGGACTTAGCGGATCGCAATATGTCCGATGGCGCGACGCCGGTTGACCTCGGACATACCATCGAAACGCTTTACCGGCCGCTGGTCCTCGCCCTGCGCGCCCTCCCGATGCCTGTGATTTGTGCGGTCAATGGAGTCGCTGCCGGAGCCGGGGCCAACATCGCACTTGCCTGCGACATTGTGATTGCGGCCCGCTCTGCCTCGTTCATCCAGGCGTTTTGCAAACTCGGCCTGGTGCCCGATGCTGGCGGTACCTGGTCGATACCGCGCCAAATCGGCACCGCCCGGGCCATGGGACTGGCGCTGCTCGGCGACAAGCTCCCGGCGCAACAGGCCGCTGATTGGGGGCTCATCTGGAAATGCGTGAATGACGAGCAACTGGTTGCCGAGGTCGGCAAACTGGCCCTTCACTTCAGTACCGCACCCACCCGTGGACTCGCCCGCACCAAACAAGCCATCTATGCCAGCAGTGGCAACACCCTGGCGCAGCAACTGGATATGGAACGCGACTTTCAGCGCGAACTGGGGGGCAGCCACGATTACCGCGAAGGTGTGGCGGCGTTCATGGCCAAGCGCAGCCCGAGTTTCACGGGGGAATGATGTCGCTCACTCCTGACCAGATCGCGCAACGCTGCGCCGACATCATGTGGCCCGATGACCATGCCGCGCGGGGGCTTGGCATCGAGATAATCAGCATCAGCGCAGGTCGCGCCGAGCTACGGATGACCGTGCGCCAGGACATGGTCAATGGTCACGGCAACTGTCACGGCGGTTTTATTTTCGCCGTTGCCGACTCGACCTTTGCCTACGCTTGCAACGGTTACAACCATCGCGCCGTGGCCGCCGGCGTCGACATCAATTTTGTCGCCCCGGCCCACCTCGGGGATGTACTCACTGCGGTTGGTCAGGCCCGCCACCAGGGCGGTCGCAGCGGCGTTTACGATATCGACGTGACAAATCAAGATGACAAGCTGATCGCCGTCTTTCGCGGTCGTTCGTCCCGCATCAAGGGCCACTTTTTCGACGCCAGCGAAACCCTCATTCCATGATTGACGCCTATATCTGCGACGCGGTGCGCACGCCGATCGGGCGCTATGGCGGCAGCCTGTCATCTATCCGTACTGACGACCTTGCCGCCCTACCGCTCAAAGCCTTGCTCGAACGCCATCCGAATCTGGACTGGTCGGCCGTCGATGATGCGATCTACGGTTGCGCCAACCAGGCTGGTGAGGACAATCGCAATGTCGCCCACATTGCCACCTTACTGGCCGGCCTGCCGGCAGAAGTACCCGGAACCACGCTGAATCGCTTGTGCGGCTCCGGGATGGACGCCATCGGCACCGCCGCGCGCGCCATCAAGTCTGGCGAAACCTCACTGATGATCGCCGGTGGCGTCGAAAGCATGAGTCGTGCACCGTTCGTGATGCCCAAGGCCGAATCCGCTTTTTCGCGCAGCACAGCGATTTTCGATACCACCATCGGTTGGCGTTTCATCAACCCACTGATCAAGGCCCAGTATGGTGTCGATTCGATGCCGGAAACCGCCGATAACGTGGCGAGCGAATTCAAAATCGGGCGCTGCGATCAGGATTTGTTTGCCTTCCGCTCACAGCAAAAGTGGGCGGCCGCCAATGCCGCCGGCTATTTCCGCGACGAGATCATCCCGGTACTGATCCCGCAAAAGAAAGGCGAGCCGATACTTTTCGATACCGACGAACATCCCCGGCCCGAAACCACGCTGGAGCAACTCGGCAAACTAAAAGGCATCAACGGTCCCGACCTAACCGTCACCGCCGGCAATGCCAGCGGTGTGAACGATGCTGCCTGCGCCCTGCTCATCGCCTCGGCGGACGCCGCCCGGATTCATTCGCTGACGCCCATGGCGCGCATCGTAGGCATGGCAACGGCAGGCGTGGCGCCGCGCATCATGGGTTTTGGTCCTGCCCCGGCGGTCAAAAAGCTCCTGGCACAAACCGGTCTCACGCTCCAGCAAATGGACGTCATCGAATTGAACGAAGCATTCGCCGCCCAAGCGTTGGCAGTCACCCGTGATCTCGGCCTGGCCGACGATGATCCGCGCCTCAATCCCAACGGTGGCGCGATCGCCATCGGCCACCCGCTCGGGATGAGTGGCGCCCGTCTCGTCACCACGGCCCTCTACCAACTGCAGCGCAATGGCGGACGCTACGCCTTGTGCACCATGTGCATCGGCGTCGGCCAGGGAATTGCCCTTATCATTGAGAGGGTGTACTAGGACCCCCGGAGGAAACACCATGTCGTTCGACCGCCCGCTCGCCAGCGAGCTTGAACCGGTCGAAATCGCCAGTCGCGAGGAAATCGCGGCGCTTCAACTGTCACGCCTGCGCGCCACAGTAAAACTCGCCTACGAGCGAGTGCCGCACATGCGACAGAAATTCGCCGATGCCGGTGTTCATCCCGACGATCTGCGAGAGCTTGGCGACTTCGCCCATTTCCCCTTCACCACCAAGGAAGATCTGCGCACCACCTACCCCTACGGCATGTTTGCGGTGCCCATGGATGACATCGTGCGTCTGCATGCCTCATCGGGCACAACCGGCAAACCGACGGTGGTGGGCTACACGCAAAACGATATCGATACCTGGGCCGGCTTGATGGCGCGCTCGATCCGCGCGGCCGGCGGTTCGCGCTCGGATATTGTTCATGTCACCCACGGCTATGGCCTGTTCACCGGCGGCCTCGGGGTGCATTACGGCGCCGAACGCCTCGGCTGCACGGTGGTGCCGATCAGTGGTGGCCAAACCGCGCGTCAGGTCCAGTTGATCCAGGACTTCAAGGCGACGATGATCATCGGCACGCCATCCTACGTGCTCAATATCGTCGACGAATTCGAGCGCCAGGGCATCGATCCGCGTAGCACCAGCCTCAAGCGCGGCATGTTCGGCGGCGAACCGTGGGGCGAAGAAACCCGTCGCGAACTGGAGACCCGGCTCGGTATCCAGGCCATGGATCTCTACGGCCTGTCAGAACTCATCGGCCCGGGAGTCGCCGCCGAATGTATCGAATCGCGCGGCGGCCCGACCATCTGGGAAGATCACTTCTACCCCGAAATCATCGACCCGGTCACTGGCGTCGTGCTACCCGATGGCGAGGAAGGCGAGCTGGTGTTCACCTCCCTGACCAAGGAAGCGCTGCCGATGGTGCGTTACCGCACCCGCGACCTCGCCCGCCTGCTGCCGCCCACCGCGCGCAGCTTCCGCCGCCTGGGCAAGATCACCGGCCGTACCGACGACATGCTGATCATTCGTGGCGTCAATGTCTTCCCCTCCCAGATCGGCGAACTGGTATTGAAAATGCCGCAACTGTCACCACACTATCAGCTCGAAATCACACGCACAGGGCACTTGGACGAAATGGCGGTCCAGGTAGAGCTCAAGCCGGATCTGGCAGCGCTTGCCGCCACCGGGCGTGAGGTGGTGGCCAAGGAGTTGCAGCATCACATTAAAGGGCTGGTCGGTATCACCACCCGCGTCCGGATCATGGACACCGGTGGCGTCGAACGCTCGACGGGCAAGGCTCGGCGCGTGATCGACCGGCGCGAAAAGAAGACGTAAAAAGTCGGTGCTAGCGAGACGGCGTCAGACCATTGCCTACCGCTCCGGCCGCTCTGCGGCTGGCACGCTGCCCGGAACCGGCAGCGCAAAGACTTCCCAAAGCGGAATCTCGATGCCCTCGAAGGTCCCCAGGACCAGCATCTCGTCGCCCCCGAAGGCCGTCCCGGCGTCATAGGCTTGACCTTCCAGCACGAAGCGCATCGCGTAGTGCTCAAGCGGATCGACAATCAGGTATTCCTTGACGCCAAACCGGGCGTAGAGCGCCTTTTTCTCGCGCAAATCGCGCGTCGCCGTCCCCGGTGAGAGAACTTCCACGACCAGATCGGGCACGCCGTCGATACATGCCGGCGTAATCTTGCGGGGATCGCATACCACCAGGATGTCCGGTTGAACGACATCGGTTTCCGAAAACCGCACGTCGGTCGGGGCGACGAAAGGCGTGCAGGCTTTACCAGCCAGTGCGCGTTCCAAGCGCGCGGCGAAACGCAGCGCAACGCCCTGATGCGAGGTAGACGGTGCCGGCGACATCGCAAACGCCTCGCCGTTAATAATTTCCCAGCGCTCACTCTCGGGCAAGGTCTGGTAATCGCTCCAGGTCCAGTTCATGCTCTGCTTGTGCGCCAGGTTCGCCAACATGATGTACCTCGACAATCAGTGTGTAACAGCGGCGATGATAACGTTAGTTCCCGTAGCGCGATTCGTGCTCCGTCAAAACAGCAGACCAGAACCCGCGCCCGGCCGGTAAACATTTTCGACAAATTGTCGACGACGTGGGATGATTCGATAACCAACCTTGGCAAGGAAACCCATGTCTACCCGATTGCTTTTTGCGCTGCTGGTCCTACTCGGCCAATTTGGTTCGGCCAACGGCGCGACACCTGACTGTTCGCGTACCTACACCCTGGCCTTTCACGATCACGGCCTGCTCTACTCGGCAGAGACAAATGCCGGGATCGACAAGGATGTGGCGGATGAGCTCATCCGTCGTAGCGGGTGCAAGGTGACGGTGAGCCTGATGCCGCGAGCGCGGATCTGGCAGCTCATCGAATCCGGTGCGCTGGATTTCAGCCTGTCCGGCATTGCCAATGCCGAGCGCGACAAATTTGCCGGTTTTGCCTGGTACTTCAGCAACAAGTACTACTTGCTGGTGCGCAACGATTCCGGCGTCCGCAATTTGTCCGGTTTCGAGAAAAACGATGCACTTCAGCTCGGTGTTATCCGCAGCTTCAGATATAGCGAATCGGCCAACCGCCTGGTCGACACGCTGCAGAATGGCAATCGCGTCAGCCAGGCCGGAGGGCTTGCGCCGCTGTACCAGACGCTGATGGCTGGCCGAATTCACGGAATGATCATCGAACCCTTTGATTTCCCGGCGCTGGAAGAAAAGAAGATTCGTGAAATGAGCACCATTATCGAGTTCAATGATCCTTCCGTACCCCATGGTTTGATCATGTCGAAGAAAGCGCTGTCCGTCGCGCAGCAGGAGCAATGGCGCGCCATCGTCAATGGCATGCGTGCCGACGGGACCATGCGCCGCATTTTTGAGAAGTATTTCAATCCCGAGCTAGCGACTGCCCTGACGAATTTCTGATTCTCATGAATGGCTCCCTGATCAGCAACGCGGCAACACGCGTTGTCCTGGCCCTGCTACCGTGGCTCATTCTCGCAGTGACACTGGGTGGCACCTGGTTCACTTGGAACCATGAACGTGAAACCACGCGCAAGGCTTTGCGCTCACAGTTTGACTTCGCCTTGCGCGAAACCGTCAGCCGCGTTGAACAGCGCGTCCAGGGCTACGAGCAAATGTTGCGCGGAGTGCAGTCGCTGTTTGCCACCACCCAATTTAGAAATCGTGCGGCAATGCACGATTATGTCGACACCCTGCAACTCGATGCCAACTTTTCCGGCATCCAGGCGATAGGTGTCGTGGAATGGGTTCCCGCACCGCGCAAGAGCGCGCACGTGGCGGCCATGCGCGCCGCCGGCTTTCCGAATTACGCCATTGATCCTGATGGACTGCGGGAGGTCTATGCTCCCATCGTCCAGCGAGAACCCTATGTGGGACGCAATCGCATGCCGCCGGGCGGCGACGTCTGGGCCGATCCGGTGCGCCGGCTTGCCCTCGAAAAAGCACGCGATTCCGGCACGGCGGCGATTTCTGGCAAGGTCAAATTGAAAGTAGACACCGAATCCGTTGCCCCGCCCGGTTTCATCATGTACCTACCGATCTATGCCCGTGACAAACCGCGCGACAGCGTCGAAGAGCGTCATGCCCAGTTGATCGGATGGGTCTATGCGGCCTTCCACATGAGCGACTTCATGGCCAGTTTGTATGGCAACCAGTCGCCCGGGCTGGTTCTTGCCATGTATGACGGCACCGATGCCGACGAGGCGTCCTTACTCTACCGCTCCGATGGCGCGACCGCCAGCGGTGAGCCGTCGCACCGGGCCGCCATTAGCGCCAACGAATACATGGTCGTGGCTAACCATACCTGGACCCTGGCGTTGAGCACACACGATATTTTTGAAGCTCGCTATGGCCGTGGCATGGAAACAGTAACCGCCGTTGCTGGGACAGTTTTAGGTCTCTTGCTGGCCTGGCTGACCTGGCTGATGGTCACCGGACGCGACCGCGCGTTGCGCCTCGCAGAAGCGATGACCGAAGAATTGCGACATATTGCGCAGCACGACCCATTGACCGGTCTGCCCAATCGCGCCCTGTTCAACGACCGCCTCAATCGGGAACTGGCCCGTGCCAACCGTCAGCATGGGCGCTTCGCCATGGTCTTCATTGATCTCGACCATTTCAAACCCATCAACGACACGTTTGGTCATGACGTGGGTGACCAGGCTCTACGCCAAGTAGCCCGACAACTACAGGATTGCGTTCGCGCGGCGGACACAGTGGGACGCCTCGGGGGTGACGAGTTCGTGGTCTTGTTGGCTGAACTCAGTGATACCGACGCCATCCTCGCTATCGCCGAAAAACTCCACCGAGCCGTACATCAGCCCTTCATCGTAAGCGGGCAAGAACTCTCGATTTCGTGTTGCATCGGAGTGGCCGTCTATCCCGACGATGGGACCGACGCACTTAGTTTGATCAAGAACGCGGACGATGCCATGTACCGTGCCAAAGAAGCCGGCCGCGATTGCGTTCGACTTTGCAGCAGCACGCCGTGAATGCAAAAA
Source organism: Propionivibrio dicarboxylicus (assembly GCA_945902805.1). Classification (GTDB taxonomy): domain Bacteria; phylum Pseudomonadota; class Gammaproteobacteria; order Burkholderiales; family Rhodocyclaceae; genus CAMDMZ01. Next base: position 156,888 of record CAMDMZ010000003.1, read on the forward strand.
GTCGGTGCCGGTGAGACGGCGGTATCATGCCGGCCATGCGACATTGGCCCATCACTTTCCTGGTTCTAACTGCCCTCGGCGTACTCTGCCTGCTCGCCGGCATGGCCGCGCTGGCGGGTCTGCTGCACGGCACGCACCCCCTGTTTAACGACGACATGGCCGGTTGGGCCTTGATCGTTTCAGCGATCGCGCTGGTGCTTTCGGGCGCCTTCCCGCTGGTTCTGCGCCGCCTGCAGGAACATGACCAATCTTGAACCGCTTTGGGGCGATCCGCTGGCGCCAAAAACCATCGTCTGGCCAATTGCCTTACGCTGCGGGAGAAAAAAATGAACCTTGAAATTGCCACTCTGGGCGGCGGTTGCTTCTGGTGCGTTGAAGGCGCGCTAAAGCAGTTGCAAGGCGTTGCCCGTTGCATCTCCGGATACGCCGGTGGCGCGACACAGAACCCGGATTACCGCGCCATTTGCACTGGCCGCACCGGTCATGCCGAAGTTGTGGAAGTCCAATTCGATCCGGCGCAGATCGACTACCGCACGCTACTCGAAGCCTTCTTTGCCATTCACGATCCAACCACGCTCAATCGCCAGGGCAATGACAGCGGCACGCAATATCGTTCGGTGATCTTTACCCACTCAACCGAGCAGGAAAATATTGCTCATGCCTTGATCGCCGAGCTAAACGCGGCCAAAACCTGGTCCGATCCTATCGTCACCGCCGTCCTGCCAGCGCCGACTTTTTGGCCGGCCGAGGATTACCACCAGAACTACCTCGCCACCAATCCCTACCAGCCCTACTGCCAGGCCGTGGCGGCGCCCAAAGCGGCCAAGTTGCGCAAGCTTTACGCGCAACGGCTCAAGTCTTCCTAACGATTCCTGGTTCCTTCTTGTGGCACTTAAATCCACCATCTTCAAAGCCGAGTTGAACATTACCGATCTCGATCGGAACTACTACGGCGCACATGCTCTGACCATCGCCCGTCATCCCTCGGAGACCGACGAACGCATGATGGTGCGCCTGCTCGCTTTCATCCTTCAGGCCAGCGATAGCCTGGTTTTCGGCAAGGGGCTCGCGGCGGACGACGAACCGGATCTGTGGCAGAAAGACCTGACCGGCGCTATCCAGCTCTGGATCGACGTCGGCCTGCCCGATGAAAAGCGCGTCCGCCGCGCCTGTGGTCGTTCGGACCGGGTCACCGTGGTGACCTATGGCGGACGCGTGGCTGATATGTGGTGGCAGCAGAATCAATCGGCCCTTAAACAACAAACTAAGCTCACGGTTATCAATCTGGTTCCCGAATCCACGCAAGCGCTCGCCGCCGCCGCCCAGCGCAACATGCAGATTCAATGCACCCGCCAGGATGGCGATCTGTGGCTGACGCTGGACAACTCCTCGCTGCACGTTGTGCCGGAACTGCTCCACCCCAGCACATAATTCCCATGAGTCATTTCAACAGCCTGGCATTACTCGGGCAACTCGCCGCATTTTTCGACGCCGGCACGGTCCGCGCTGGACGCGCCCTTGCTGGCGCAGGGGCGGTGAAAATCGTCCGTGATGATCGCAGCGACGAAGATATTTTCATCGGTGCGCGAGTCAAGGAAGGCAAGCAACTCGTGCGCGAAGTCGATATCCGGCTTGATCTGGACGACAGCGGCGCGGTATCGAACCTGTTCAGCATGTGTTCGTGCCCGCTGGCCAGCGAATGCGAGCATGTGGTTGCGGTGCTGGTAGCCTTCGGTCGCGGCAACGAGACGGCGACCGAGGCCACTGACGAAACGATTCACCCGCCGCAAACCGCCCCCACATCGCTGGCGCGAATGCTGAGTGCCAGTTTGGCACCCGAACCACCACCCTGGCCAGCATTCCGGGCCGGTCCGCGCACCACGAAGACTGCGCCCAGACCGGCCACCGCACCCACACTCGCACCTCCGCCCGCGCCGGTCAACTGGCTGGAATCGCTGGAACGTGATTTGACGACGTGGGAAGTGCTCAACGAGCCGCGTAACTTACTGTCGGCCCAACTGCTCTATCTGCTGCACACCGAACCGGAGACGCGCCTCGCTATCGTGCAATGCCCCGTCTTGAGTTCCGGAATGCGCGGCAAGCCTGTTCCATGGCATCCGCAGCCTACCGACCTGTGCTATCCGCGCTCACGCCATAGCTTGGTGGACGACGCCGATGTATTGCCGCTGCGCCTCTACCTCGGGCTGCAGCAAACGCAACACCCGACCGCACCATTACTGGAAGGCGAAGCTGGCGCCCTGCTGCTCAACGCCGCGCTCGCCACCGGCCGCTTGTACCTCGCCAAGCAACTGAGTCGCCCGTTGGCCGTGGGCGCGTTGCGGCCGCTGCAGCTCAGTTGGACGGTCGATAGCCAGGGCCGGCAGCGACTTGCTGTGCAGGACCAGCCCAGCCTGCACCTGATCGCTACCCAGCCACCGGCCTTTGTAGACACCGCGAGCTTCGAATGCGGCGAGTTGCAAACGGAGTTGCCTGTCGCCGCCCTCACGCACTTGCTGCAGGCGCCCCCCTTGAATAACACTGATGCGCTCAAGGTGCGCGCCAAACTCGCTGCTATCGGCCAGCGCAGCGGCGTTGCCCTACCCTTGCCTAAAGTGCCCGAAGTGCTCCAGCCCGGCCGCCCGGTGGCACGCGTGGTGCTCCGTCTCGCGCGCTTTCGGCATCACGCCGTGGCCTCGATGATCGACGAGTACCCGGCTGCCGAGCTGCACTTCGACTACCCACTCGAGCTGCATGTGTGTGACGAAGATACGTCGGATTCGATCACACATAGTCTTATCGCCGGCAAGCTGGTGACCTGGCAACGTGACCTGGCCAGTGAATCCCGCGTTCGGTCACTCCTGAAAGCCGAAGGCATGGCGCCGTTTGTCGAGCGGCTGGGAAATTATCTGCGCGTCGATTCAGATGATTCCTGCCTGATGCCGCTACGCAGCAATGCCGTCGACTGGATGCCCTTCCTCAGCGAAGGCGTGCCGCGCCTGAAGGCGCATGGCGTGCACGTTGTCATCGATGATGACTTTCCCTATGGCGTCGAGATCGCCGAAGACTGGTTCGTCGAGGTCGACGAAGTCGGCAGCAGCTGTCAATGGTTTGATCTGGAACTCGGCGTCATCATCCATGGCGAAAAGATCAGTCTGGTACCGCCGTTGTTGCGCCTCATCAAACAACAGCCGACACTGCTCGACCACCTGCGCGAACTGGGCGACGAGCAAGCCTACCCCGTCGCCCTGGATGACAAACGGGTGCTACCGGTACCGGCCGGGCGCCTGAAAGCCTGGTTGCTTCCGCTGCTGGAATTGATCGATCCGGACCGACCAAGGCTCTCGGGCTTTCACGCCGGCTTGCTGTCCGGGCTCGACGACGGCAGCACACAATGGCTGGGCAGCGAGGCCGTGCGGCGGCTGGCGCAGCGCTTGCAAGACTTTTCCGGCATTGCCGAACACCTGCCGGCGCCGGGCTTCACCGCCTCGCTGCGCCCCTACCAGCAAGCCGGTTTGAACTGGCTACAGTTCCTGCGCGAATTCAACCTGGCCGGCATCCTGGCCGACGATATGGGCTTGGGCAAGACGGTGCAGACGCTGGCCCACCTGCATCTGGAAAAAGTCTCCGGCCGCGCCGATCGCCCCAGCCTGGTGGTGGCAACGACCAGCCTGATGTCCAACTGGCGCCAGGAAACCGCGCGCTTCACGCCCGAGCTGAAGGTGCTGGTGCTGCATGGCGCCGACCGTCGGGAGTACATGGACGAAATCGATACCGCCGATCTAGTGCTCACCACCTACCCGCTGCTGGTGCGTGACCGCGAAACCTTGCTGGCGCGTGAATATCACCTGTTGATCATGGACGAAGCGCAGTTCATCAAGAACCCCAAGGCGCAGTCGCATCAGGTCGCGCGGCAGTTGCGGGCGCGTCATCGTTTATCGCTGACCGGCACGCCGCTGGAAAACCATCTGGGTGAGCTGTGGGCGCAGTTCGACTTTCTCATGCGCGGCTTTCTCGGGGACCAGAAACGTTTCGTCAAAACTTTCCGCACGCCAATTGAGAAGTTTGACGACGACGATGCCCGCACACGACTCGCCGACCGGGTGCGGCCCTTCCTGCTGCGCCGGACCAAGGAGGACGTGCTCACCGACCTGCCGCCACGCACCGAGATCGTGCGCTGGATCGAAATCGAAGGCGGTCAGCGCGATCTATACGAATCGCTGCGCATCGCCTTTGACAAGAAACTGCGCACCGCGCTGGTCGAGCAAGGCATCGGCCGTAGCCAGATCATGATTCTCGATGCCCTGCTGAAACTGCGTCAGGTCTGCTGTGACCCGCGACTGGTCAAATTGCCCTCGGCCGTTGCGCTGGTGAAGTCAGGCGCGGCAAAGTCCGCCAAGCTCATCGCACTGATGGAAATGCTGGAAGAACTGATCGACGAGGGACGTCGCATATTGCTCTTCTCGCAATTCACCTCGATGTTCGAGCTGATCGAACCGGAATTGGCCAAGCTCGATATTCGCTTCAGCAAACTAACCGGACAGACAGTGGATCGCGCCGAGCAGATCGCCGAGTTTCAGGAAGGTCGCGTGCCGCTGTTCCTGATAAGCCTTAAAGCCGGCGGTACGGGACTCAACCTGACTGCTGCCGACACCGTGATCCATTACGACCCGTGGTGGAATCCGGCCGTCGAAGAGCAGGCCACCGCACGCGCCCATCGCATGGGGCAGGACAAACCGGTGTTTGTTTACAAACTGATGACACAAGGCACAGTGGAAGAAAAGATCCTCGCCCTGCAAGATCGCAAACGCGGCCTTGCCGACCAACTGATGCGCAAGAAAAGTGCTGGCGCGAAAGACAGCGGCCATTTGCTCAGCGCCGCCGATCTCGACGTGCTGTTCCAGCCGCTGGCGTGATTACCCGCTAGTCGCTAGTCAATTGCACAAAACACCGACGTTGCGAATCGTTTGTGGTCGCTATCGACCCTGAAGCCGAAGTAGTCAAGCTGGGTAAGCTGACCTTCAACGTTGAATTGGACCTATATGCCAACGATGTTTTCATAAAACCAACTATCGAAATTTTGGAATCGCTCAAACTCAAAATTCAGCTTTTTTCCGTTCTGGATTGCCCTGACTAGCATCCAGCACGCGGCTTCCTCAAGGTCAATGGTAATAGTTGGCCCTTTGTCGTTCTGAAGATGTTTCAGGGCATCTCTGGCGAAATTTTCCTTCGTGACATAACCCTTCCTATTCAATTCGGTGCCGTGAAGCATGGCATGAAACTCGGCCATTGATTCATACGAGCTTTCCAGCGCGGACTTATGTCCAGCAAGTAAAAGGGTACGACCAAATATCTCTTCAGCAGCTCCAGCCAGGGTAATGGTCGATGAGTAGTTCTTTTGGTCAAGAAATAGGTCTAGAGCCGTATCCAGCTGCCCCTTTGCGAGAGCGAGGCGGTTATGGGTTTCCTCAGCCATTTTGAGAGAGCTAATGTCTAAATTCACAGCACTGCACGGCTTTTTGCCCAAGTCCGATGGAATGATGGGTTAGCGCGCAGACGTTGGCCTCTTGAAGCCAGCCGGCCAAACGCACATGTGATTGTTGCAGGACAGGCCGCGAACACAGTCGGAATTCTCATTGCAATAGCCCCCTTCTACAACAATGTACTTCTCCGTACCATCGTCCTGGGTTGTTCCCATGTCCAAATTGCGGATGGCTGCACCAACAATGCGTCGCTCGGTGGCGCTGGAACTTACTCGCACCTGTCCTTGCTTCAGAACAATGACTCCATGAGCCCCAATACTTGCGGCTTCTCGCCGTAGTGCCCGAGTTGCTAAGTCCATATCCTTCTTCTCGGTTGGGTTGGAAAAGGTCAGAAGATCAATCAAGTCGCCCTCTGCCATTCCACGAGCCTCAATAGTTCCAATGACCTTGAACTGGAAAGTCGGTTTGAAAAGGTAAATTTCTACCTCGCTCTCCATGGTGGGGCTGAACATTTCACCAGGCGGTTTCAAATCCCAAGCGCAACAGACCTTGGTTAGTGAATTGGAACTGGGGGTTGATGAATCTGGGCAAGCATCATTTTGAATACCGCAAAAGGCGTGTTGAAGTCATGGGTAGCGCGAGGCCGGCTATTCAGGCTGTCGGCGAT